>NZ_JBHSMZ010000004.1:0-673823 GCF_042656905.1 Massilia aerilata | reverse complement strand
TAAAATGACGACCAGGTAGTGTTACCCATGTCTCTAGACATGTGTTACCTATGTCTCTGTGCTATACAGAGAGCCCACCCTACGGCCGGCGTCGCAAGAGATGCCGGATCCGCGCGCTGAGCGCGTCCGGATGGTAGGGCTTCTGCAGCAAATTGACGTTCGCCTCCATCTTCCCCTCGTGCGCCAGCACGCCTTCCGCATAGCCCGAGGTGTACAGGATCTGCGCCCGCGGCAGTAGCGCGCGCACCGTTTCTCCCAGCTGCAGGCTGCTGACCGGTCCCGGCATGATGACATCGCTGAAGACCAGGTCGATCTGCTCGCCGCTTTCGACGATTCCCTTCGCCACCGCCGCATCCGGCGCTTCCAGCACGCGGTAGCCGAGCGCCGACAGGATGCCGCAGGTGGCGCCGCGCACGTCTTCCTCGTCCTCGACCACCAGGATGGTCTCCGGCCCGCCCAGCAGCGGCGCCGCGGCCACGTCCTCGGCCTGGGCCGGTTCGCCCTCGCTGCGCGGCAGATAGATGCGCACGCTGGTGCCCTTGCCCGCCTCGCTCTTCAGGACGATCTCGCCGCCCGACTGCTTCACGAAGCCATAGGCCATCGACAGGCCCAGGCCCGTCCCCTGCCCGGTCGGCTTGGTGGTGAAGAAGGGCTCAAAGGCGCGCTCGAGCACCTCGGGCGGCATGCCGTGGCCGGTGTCCGCGACCTCGATCATCACGTAGCGGCCGGCCGGCAGCGAGGGCGGCAGCAGCGCGCCGTCCGGCCCGACGTTGGCGGCGCGGATGTTCAGCGTGCCGCTGCCGGCCATGGCGTCGCGCGCATTGATGGCCAGGTTCAGCAGCACGTTGTTCAGCTGGTTCGGATCGACCAGGGTGCTGCCCAGGCGGTGTTCGATCTCGGTGACGACGCGGGCGCGCGGGCCGAGCACGCGGCGCATCATGTCGTCCATCTCGCGCAGCAGGTGGCCGGGATTGATCACCACCGCCTGCAGCGGCTGACGGCGGGCGAAGGCCAGCAGGTGCGAGGACAGCTTGGCGCCGCGCTCGACCCCGGACAGGGCGACGTCGACGCGGGCGCGGCCGGCATCGTTCAAGCCGCCGACCAGCTTCAGGAGCTGCAGGTTGCCGCCGATGATCTGCAGGACGTTGTTGAAGTCGTGGGCCACGCCGCCGGTCAGTTGGCCGATCGCTTCCATCTTCTGGGCCTGGAACAGGGCCGACTGGCTGGCCGCCAGCTGCTCCTGGCTGAGACGCAGCGAGACGAAGGCGTCGTCGCGCTGGCGCCGCGCGATGAAGGCGTCGCTGTGGTAGCGCACGCGCGCCACCAGCTCGCGCGGATCCGGCCACTTCACCAGGTAGTCGTTGGCGCCGACGGCGAAGGCCTTGGCCTTGATGTCGGGGTCGTCCTCGGACGACAGGACGATCACGGGGATGTGCTCGGTGTCCTTGTCGGCGCGCAGGCGGCGCGTCACTTCCAGGCCGTCGATTTCCGGCATGCGCATGTCCACCAGCACCACCGTGGCGCCGATGTCCTTCGCCAGTTCGACCGCCATCGCCGGATCGCTGGCATAGCGCAGCGTATGCGGGGCACAGGCTTTCAGGCCATGCGTGATGATGTCTTCGGCAAAGGACTCGTCGTCGATGAGGAGAACGGAACAGCGGCTGGAATAGTCTTGGGTCATTGCAAAGCGGTGAGATGGAGGGGGCGAACCGAATTGCAAAATTGGAAGACTTAATTTTACACCCAAGAATAATCGCCAGGCATCAATTCTTACAAGGAAGCGCTGATTTTTTGACGATTTTGCGTGATCGTCGGCGAAAAGATTGTAAATACCTCTCTTCAGCGCCGCTTCTTTTTGTTTGACGTGAAAGTACGAGTGTAAAATCCCGGCGCTTTGCCGGCGACCCAGGCAATGAAGGCGCGGATGTCTTCATGGCCCTGCAGGGCTTCCCAGGTATGATAGGCGCGCAGCAGCTCTTTTTCCGACAGGGTCGCGTGGATCTTCCGGTGGCAGACCTTGTGGATCGCGAACTGTTCCCTGCCCTTGAGCGATTGGGGGACCAGGTGGTGGCGGTCGATGTTTTCGAGGCCCAGCGGGCGGCCGCACAAGGGGCACGGCGCGTCTTCGGTGGAGGCCGTGGACGGCTCGGGAGGATCGGGGATGCGGGAGCGGCGCGCCATCCTCCGCATATCGAGGCGGGCGCCGCGGTTTAAAGATGGATTTCAGGCGCAGCCACCGCCAGCCGCGAAAAACTCGCAATGCTGGCCACCGCCGCAAACGCCGCCGCAATCGCGATCGCGTACCAGGTGCCGCGCAGGTGGAACATGGTCAGGCAGAAGGCCACCAGCGCCGCCCCGGTCGACTGCCCGATCAGGCGCGCGGTCGCCACCATGCCGCTGGCGCTGCCGCTGCGCGAGGCCGGCGCGCTGCCCATGATCGCCTTGACGTTGGGCGCCTGGAAGAAGCCGAAGCCGAGGCCGCACACCGCCATGCGCCAGCCGATATCGAAGGCCGAGGGATTGCCCGGCATGCCCAGCAGCAGGGCCAGCCCGGCCGCCAGGATCATCAGCCCCACGCCGCCCAGCAGGCCGGGCGAATAACGGTCGCTGAGGCGCCCCGCCACCGGCGCCATGACGCCGACCATGACCGGCCAGGGCGTCAGCAGGAAGCCGGTCTCCACCGCCGAGCGGCCCAGTTGGCTCTCGAAGTAGAACGGCAGCGCGACGAAGGCCAGCGCCTGCGCCGCGAAGGTGCAGATCGCGGTCAGCGTCGACAGGGTGAACAGCGGCAGCCGGAACAGGTCCACCGGCAGCAGCGGCGCCGGGTGGCCCTTCTGGCGGCGGATGAGCAGGAAAAAGAAGAACAGCGCAATCACGGCTTCCGGCAGCAGCGTGCGCATGCCGACGCGGTGCGCGGCGTCGCCCAGCGCCAGGATCGCCATGCCGAAGGCGGCCACGTTGTACAGCCCGGCCACGCCGTCGACCTTGTGGCTGGCGCGTCCCGTCTCCGGCAGCGCCTTGCGGGCCACGAAGAAGCCGAGGATGCCGGGGATGACGTTGATCCCGAACAGCCACTCCCACGACGAGACGCTCAGGATGATCGAGGCCAGGCTCGGTCCGAGCGCAAAGCCGATCGCCACCACCAGCGCGTTGTTGCCGAAGCCGCGCCCGTGCATCCGGGTCGGATACACGCTGCGGATCAGGGCCGAGTTCACGCCCATCAGCGCGCTCGCGCCCAGGCCCTGGAACAGGCGCCCGACGATCAGCACCGGCAGCGACCACGCCAGCGCACAGGCCAGCGAAGCCGCGGTGAAGATGGCCATCCCGGTGATGTACACGCGCTTGTAGCCGATGGTCTCGCCCAGCGCCGCGATCGGCAGCAGGGTCGCGACCATCGCGAGCTGGTAGGCGTTGACGATCCAGACCGAATCCGCCGGGCTGGCGTGCAGTTGCCGGGCCATGGCCGGCAGCGCGGTGTTGGCGATGGCGGTGTCGAGGGCGGACATGCCGACGCCAAGCGAAAGGGCGAGCACGGCCCAGATCAGCTGGCTGCCTGAGAGTCCATCCAGCAAGGTCGCAGGCTTCTCGTAAGTACTTGTATTGACTGGGGATTGCATGCTCGGCCTGCGACAAAAGACCGATTATAGGAGGCTTTGCCGAGGTCTGCCGGGCGAGCCCCGATTACTTAGGGCGCAGATGCTGCCGGCTGCCCGGACCGGTTTTGGCGGCGCCTGGCCGGCTCCTGGAAGATGCGTATTGCGAAATCGCGCGGAAGGGGCCGCTCGGCAAGCTCCTCTGCCGCGTGCGAGCGGACTTCAGCGGACGGGGAGTAGCACACGGCGTGGATCAGCAAGGCAGTCTTGTAGTCGCGGCGTCTGTTCATGATGTGCTCCCGAATGATTTTTCTTACTGCTGAGTATATGCATTCGCGCCTGGAGTGGCGCACTCATGGGTTAGCCGGATTCGGGTCATGCGGTATGGATGAAAAACAAAAAGGCCACTTCGATGAAGTGGCCTTTTCTGTATTCTGGCTCCCCGACCTGGACTCGAACCAGGGACCTGCGGATTAACAGTCGCCGGGATGGAAATTATTTATTAATCAATGACTTGCAACGCTTACCAAAGGCGATAACCAGTCATAGCCAAGTGGAGGAATTTTAACTTATCAGGAGTCACGTCACAAGTACGTCACATGCTGATTCTGGTGAACGCTGGCGTGACTACTCCTGGCCTGTAATGATGGCGTTACATATCGACTGCCGGCGGGGCAACTACTTGCCTGTTCGATCTTCACCTTCACTCTTACCGAGCGAAACGGCATGGTCCATCATTTGCCCGAACATAACAAGTCCTTCGTTCAAGGCTGTTGCCTCTTGTTCCAAAGGCACTCCTTCGGCCGCAATATTCTTCAGATTGCGCACGTACCTCGTCTTGAGTGCGGCAAACCCGGCTTCATCCAGCTGTCCTCCAGCGTTAATATGTCGAATGATCTGAGTGACCAAATCTTTCATGCTGAGGGCCGCACTTCCCAAGATCAAGGCATTCGTTTCGAGCCCGGTGACGTATTCTTTAACGGACATGGCATTACCTCTGCATGGCTTTCAACCGACCGTCGCCGGCAAGCTGCCGATCAGCTTGCAGCCACATTCCGTTGTGCATCCCTCGACCGCCACAGGCACGCCGTTGACAGTAAGTGAACTGTGGCCCGTAGTGATCTTATTTACTCCATGAGGTTTGCCGCCAGGATAGGACTGCGGGCAGTCGACCTGATCCCCGATTCGAGCGATGGCTTTCCCTCTAATGTCGTGACTGGGCGAGCCGCTGATGACGGTTCCACCGTGATCAGTTTTGTCTCCGACTGTAATGATTTTCAATGACATTTGGCTCTCCGTTGGAGTCGATGACGTCAGTAGGTCGGCGGGCCGTCTGGTTCGGGCTCGATTACGTCCTGCACTCCCTGCCATGCCGGCAGCTCCGCTGGAGGCAGCGGCAGCACTTGGTCGAGGCGAGTCAGTTTCAGATCGGGATTGAGGTCCAGTGCGTCCGAGATTTGGTCGTACCGGCTCTTGCGCTCAGGGTCAGGCAGGATATTTAGTTGTTTAAGCGCATTCTGGTCTTGCTTGTCGAGCGAACCCCAGGCTTTACGGTCGAAGAAAAACATCATCACTACTGCGGAGAGCTTGTGGCCAAATTTCACCCCTGCTTGGTAGTACTCTAGTGCTGCAGCGAAGTTCTTGCGAAGTTTGGCAGTCATTCCAAGATCGTAGGCCGCTGGACCGTGCCCCTGTCTATACGCGCACATCACCATTTCTTGCTCGGCATCGCGGCGCTCAACCTTCAGATAGGCGCTCGCCAAGGCCATCTGCGCGTCCGGACTGCCGAGCTCCGCCGCCTTCCGGTAATACGCCCATGCAATCTGTTCATCCTGCGCAGCGCCGCCATAGCCGTGCTCGTGGGCGACGCCGAGATCGTAGTAGCCCCAGGCCTGGCCAACGGCGACAGCTTCTCGCAGGATCGCGACCAATTTATCCGCGTCGGGATCGAGCACGTGGTTCTTGTCGAGCGGACCGAGGCCGTGCCGGTAGAAGTAGGCCATTAATGCGCGCGCACCCCAGTCTCCCTGGTTCGCTGCGGTCTGGACGTCGTGAAAAATACTGATGAGTTCTTCGCGCGTGAACTGCCATTCGATCTTGCTGCGCCACAGCTTGCGGGCATTGATGTAGAGCCGGTAGGCCGCCGGGTCGCGGGTTTTCGGCATCGTGTCCTTCCAGCGTCCGCAAGTCGGAACCGGCCCGTTGACGTCGAAGGCCTGCAAGCCAGGGGGCATTGTGTGCATCTTCACATACTCCAGATGTTGTTGTAAGAAGTAGGTGCCGGTCGCGATCGCGACCACCGCACCAGCTATCAAGATCCAGCGGGGTATTGGGCGCCGCATGTCAGATCACCGGCGAGCCGGGTTGCCTATCAACGTGGAACGTGGCGATCTGGCCTATCAGGGGTTCGCGATTCGCCATTGCTTTCGTGTTGTCTTGCATCAGCGTCAACCATTGATTAAATGTCTCTTTCATGTCGGCAAACTGCGCCGGCCCCTCATCATTGGTGCATTGCTTGAATAGCTTCCTGCGCAATTCAAATGCCACATCCTTGGCCTGGCTGAGCAGGTTCAGCTCGCTGTCCAAAGCCATGCTGCGCACGTTCAGGTTGGCGGACCCGACCGTGAACGCCGCATCGTCGACGATCGCCACCTTGGCGTGGATATACGTCTCTTCGTAGTCGTTCGCAGACTTCGGCTGCGGGGAGCCAGTCCACATCGACGCCATGAGCGCCCTGATGCCGCGCCTTTCCAGCTCCGACGCCGTGATCGGCATCTTCGCCTTGCCGCGCCTGGCCTTTGCTGCCGCTTCCTCATGCTCGACCTTCATGGTTTCGCTGTTGCCGAGCTGGATGGCAACGTCATAAGTCGCGAGGTCCATGCCATCGGTCTCGGGCGTCGAGGTCAGGATGAACACGTAGATGGGTTTCGTGAAGCCCGCGTCGCGCAGCTTCTCCGCGCACTTCATCAGGTGCTCGGCCCAGTCCTCGTACTGGATGTACTGGTTCTGGATGAAGATGTATTTCTGGGCGAGGCGCGTCAGGTTGGCATAGCATTCCTTGATCGATTTTTCCTTGTACGCCGGGTAGGTGCGCATCAGTTGCGCGCTGTGCTGGCCGTCGCGCAGGATGAAGTCGGCAGCTTTGAGGTGCTGCCTGCTTTGCACAAGAGCGGGCGCTTTCTCCGGCGTCTTGTCGATCGCTTTGGCCACGGCGAGTGCCGCCTTCACCACCAGGCCCGGCGGCGTCATCCAGAGCGCGTTGAACAAGGTCGAGGTAGCCTGCTCGGACTCGGCCCATCCATAACAGAAATTGTGGTTCATGTCGTACAGAACCGGGCCGCGCACGCGCAGCGAGACGTCTTGATAGGGTTTCGCAGTAAAGGCGTATTTCTTCACGAATTCAGCGATGCGCTGAGCCCTTCGTTGCGACGGCCGCTCGGGCAGGCCCGAGAACGCTTGTACTTGTCGGTCGTACAAGTCCGCCGCTTCGTCCCAAGCGGTATCTGCCTGGCTGACCGCATTGGCCGGATTTTTCTTGTAGAGCGTTTCACGGCGCGAGCACTGGAAGCGATGCCCGACTGTGTCCCAGAAGTCTGTCGTCGAATTGTGCCCCATCACGTAGCCGACAGCGCGGTCCGGCGTTTCGTAATCGATCAGGATCATCTTTTGATGATGGGTGGGGTAGATGGCCCCGACTTTTCCTTTGGCGCCAGTCTTGTAGTTCTCACCCGCGAGCGCCGGCAACACAAGCCCGAGCGCGACTTCACGCGTATGCAGCACGATATTCGGCACCTTCCCCGCCAGGACTTCATCGAACCATTCGCGGTTGTATTGGTCGTGCGTTTCGCCGAAATAGCCGGCGTACCCGCCAATCGTCGGAATACGGCAGCCATACAATCCCGGATTGTTTTTTTGCAGGGCATAGGACGCCGCATTGTCATGCCAAAGCAGCAGGCGGACAGTGACCGGGTTATCCTTCCGGGTTGCGATTTGCTTGAGCAGGTCGCCGTAACGAATGCCGTCGTCGGGCCTGCTGTTACGGACCAGCGCCATGCCTGGATCGAAGCCCCAGGTGATGATGTCCACGCTGTGCTGAGCCTTGACGAGATCGTCCTGGATGCTGCCGAATACCGCCTCGCCACAAACGAGGGGCTTGATCTCGCAGGCGTGACGCGGCGGGTAGGTGCCATGCTTGCTCGTCCTGACCCACCAGGGCTCGGACAGGCATTGGTAGGGGCCGACTTCCTTGTTGTAGCAGAGCTTCTGGTGGTAGAGCCCTGCATTCTCGTCCATACTCATGTGCGTCCTTTGCAGTCAGGTCCGGTCACTGGACCGTGGGTTGGCATCGATCCGGTCCTGGTCCAGGGATACCGCGTCCTCGGACAGGAATCCTCCCGGATTCTCGTAGCCGTGGTAGCCCACGCCCGCGTTGATCTCGTGCTGTTCGGCGTAGTTGCTCGGCGCGATGTCGAAAGACTGGCCGGTCGGGAATTCGACTTTGTAGCCCGCCGCAGCGTCGAGCTCGTGCGCGAACCGGATGTTTCCCTTGTCGTCGACTTGGCCTTGCTCGACCAACGCACCATCCTTGAACAGTTTGAAGGGCAAGCCGGCGCTGATCCGTCCAGCGGCCTCGGCGTGGCTGCCGATGTACAGCGCAGCGCGGCCCTTGCGCATTACCTCGGTCACAGGCGGCATGGCGATGGCCATCTCCATGTTCTTCGCGTCGACCAGGCTGTGGTGCGCGGCGTGCGAGACGAAGGTGCCATTGGTGCCGTGCTCGATGCCACCGGCAGTAAATTTGGCATAGCTGCCGCCGCCATTGATCACGACTTCCTCTTTGGCGCTGATCGTGATCCGGTTGGCGGTGTGCGTGATTTCCAGCTTCGCCAGCAGCTTGATGCTGTCGGACAGTGCTTGTACGTCGATGTCGCCGGCTGCGGCCACCATCTTCATGCCAGCCTTCTGGACGAACAGCCGGAAGGCCTGGCGGACGCTGGCAAAGAAATTCATGCCGGCGGCTAGGGAAAGGCTTTTTCCAGTTGTGACGGCCGTGTGGCGGTCGCTGGCAATGTGCGTGTCGCCTGCGGTCGTTGTCGCGATGCCGGCGGGACTTGCCATGACCAGATGCGGTTTCCCGAGCTCGGGGAAGCTGCCGGCTTTCGACGCTACGCCCCCGATCGCGTCGTTCTGTGCCTGCAAGACGGAAGCGACGTCATCCTGGTTGTCGCCTGCCTCCTGCGCACCATTCTTTTGCGCGATCTCCGCCAGCAGTTGATGCTGTTCCGTGGCGAGCGCCAGGCGACGCGCCGTCTCGTCCAGATCCTTGACCGGGCCGCGTGCTGCTTGTCTCGCCTCGGTCGTGATCAACATACCTTGGGCGGCGCGTGCAACTCCATGGCCATCAGTGCGCAGCTCCCATCCTTCGCCGCGCTCATCCCTACGCCCACTAGTGTCCTCAATGCGAGTGATGCGCCCAAGCGACAACTGGCTGCACTGATGATCGCTCTTCAGCTGCGCCTGGATCTTCCCCGGCGTATCGTCCAGTACCAGATGATTGCCGCGCCCGCTCGCTTCGCCCGCCTGCAGCTCCCGGCTGCGCAGACCGCTCAGGGCCTGCTGCTCCGGCAACTGCCACGGGGGCATGTGCGTGTAGTTGTACAGCACACCAAGAATCAGCGGATGGTCGATGTTCCCGTTGACGAAGACTACCCCCACTTCCTCGCCCACCCGTGGCAGGCGGATATTCCCGAACTCGACGCCGGCACCGGGCGACATCACGCGCACCCAGGCCGAGCTGTTCTCGTCGCGCTTGCCCAGCCGGTCCCAGTGGAACTGGATCTTGACCCGCCCATAGCCGTCGGTATGGATCTCGGCGCCGGCCGGCCCGACCACGATGGCGGTCTGGATGCCGTGACAGGTGCAGGGCTGGCTGTTGTAGTGCCGTCCCGGGCGCCACTGGATGTCCCGGCGCACGCAGCGGAAGCTGTTCTCGTAGTGCGATGGCGCGCCCGGCCCGGCCTGGTAGTTATTGCTGGCTTCGTGGTCGACGGAGAGGATCAAGTAGTCGCGGTTGCGGATGCTGGGCTTGGCCGGCTCGCCGCGCTTGGGTACGCGCAGCTCGGCGCTGAAGTGGTCGGCAAGCTTGAAGCACCGGCCCGGCTGGGCGGTGCGGTCGTTGCCGCGCGCTTCGAAAGTCTGCGTGTTCGCATCAAGCTCGCCCATGCGCTGCTGCGCGAGGCGTTCGCCGTTGTCGTGCGTGCGGAAACCGTAGGCGCCCGTGTCTTCGTAGATTTCGTAAGGGTAGACGTCGCCCTGCTTGTTGAGCGACTCGGCGGTCGAGCGCTGCGCGACCGGGTTCTTGTAGTCGAAGCTGACCAGGGTCGTCTGGCCGGAGCCGAGGCGGCGCATCGGAATCCATTCGCGGATGCCGTCGTCTTCGAGCGAGCCGGCCTTGTCGCGGAACGGGATCTCTCCGGAATCGTCAATGCCGGTCGAGTCGATGGGCTGGGCGAGCGTGCTCCTGTCCCTGAGAAAGAGCGTGTGCCCGTCGGCCCGGTGCTCGTAGTAATAGTGCAGCCCGAGCTCTTCCCAGCGCCGGTGCAAGTGGTTGTAGTCGGTCTCGTCGTACTGGTTGGCGCAGGTCAGCCGGGGATACTCTTCGACGATGACTGGATGCCAGTCGTTCTGGCGGTAATGGGCAAAGGTGAGCTCGGTGATGTCGATGACACTCTTGCCAAGGAACGAACGGTTGTCCTTGCGCAGCTTGGTGAAGGCTAGCCAGGGCTCAAGCACCATGTGGTAGAACGCGAAGCCGCCATCAGCGCGCAGGAAACGGAATTCGGTGACGTAGCCGTTGAAGTAGCGCAGCGAGCCGTCTTCGCGCACGAGCGAGATCGTGACCATCCTGGCCATCATCGCCTTCAGGGGAATCTGCGTGTCATCCGACAGCACTTCCAGCAGGATTTTGAAGCATCGAGACACTGCCTCGGTTACTTTCAGCTTGTTCGGCAAGAGGATGGCGTCCGGGCCATCCTTGCGTGGAAAGTCGAGCCGCATCAGGCGCTTGTGCTGCGATTCGCCGCTGAATGCGGACCGCGCGGCACCCGCCGCGATTGCCTGGCTTTCACCCATTAATGCCTCCGTCGGCCCTTGGCCTTAGCACATGTGGAAAAAATGTCCAGCGGACACGTTACCCGGAGGCTGCCATGCCGAATTTGAACAGAATCAATATGTTTCTCTGCGCTATCTCTAGAGTCGTCATGGAAGCAGGTTCATGAGAACAATTGAATGGGTAGAACAGCCAATGGCGAACAACCTGAAAAGGCGTGGGGAAACGACTGCCGACAGCACGGCGGCACGGATGCCGGGCTGGCAGCCGCTGTCGTCGGAAAAGAACGTTAACGACGTCACCGCGGCCGTGGACTGCAGCGATGTGACGGCGCTGTTCGGCAGGCCGTTTCCAGTCCAGTTTCGTCACCAGGGCGCAATCGCCGCCTGGACACGCGCGCTCGATGGCAGCGAGCTCTGGCGTCACTGGCAAGATCCGGGCACGCTCTGCCGGGATATCAGGCAAGCGGTTTCCCGGCAGGTGGAACTCATCTACCCCTCGTTTATGGTCCGGCAAGAAGAAAGCCAGAGGGCGGCGCAGACCCGGCGGATACTTGAGGCCGTCGTCAGCACGAACCTGAAATACCATTTGAACAAGGGAACGGTGATCGAGGCCACGCCGGCGCTGGAAACGCTGCTGACGAATTCGGACGTGGACCTTGGCCTGCCGATGAGCTTCGTGGCGCCGCCGTATCAGACCCAGTACCTGCGCTTCGGAGAAGCGGCGATGCGCTACCTGAAGGTGCCGGGCGTGGACGTCCCCGACTGTGTCTTCGACGGCGTCTTTTGCTTCTTCAGCCCGGACGCCGCATGTAGCACCGAGGGGCAACCACTCTGGATGCTGGAACTTTTCTTCATTGTCAAACGCCAGGACATCCATAAGGCTCACATCGAACTGGCAGGCGAGACCGACAGGGGAAACGTGACGCTCGGCGAATGGTTGGACAAGGGGCTGGCCGAGGGTGCTGGACCATCCTTCGCTGCCTACCGTCGAGAGGTGAACGCGGCCGTCAGCTATGTGGTGAAGGTGTTCCTGTACATGACGCTGAAGCAGGCGCGCGTGATGGAATATCCTGCATACGACGCAGCGCTGCGCCGCGCCGCCGGCCTGGGTGAACGCAAACGCGCCAAGCTGCTGCAGAGAGCCGCGACCCTGTACAACAGTATCGTTGTCGGCCCAGACACCTTGCCGCCGAGCCCCACGGTTGATGGCGCGGGAAGCGGCATGGCGCCACACTGGCGGCGCGGGCATTTCAGGATGCAGCCGTTTGGCACCGGCAATCAGCAGCGCAAACACATCTTCGTCGCGCCCGCCCTGATTCACGCGGAGCAGTTGCAAGGCGAGGTGCCGGCGCCGAAACCGTATCGGGCCGGTCCGCCTGCGGTAATTGAAGGTCAGCGTTAAGGATCTGACACACGCGCTGCGCCGAAAATGAAAAAGGAGCTCATATCGCTATGAGCTCCTCCTCGTATTCTGGCTCCCCGACCTGGACTCGAACCAGGGACCTGCGGATTAACAGTCCGTCGCTCTACCGACTGAGCTATCAGGGAATTGAGACTCGAATTATAACGGCTCAGTTGCAGTTTGACCAGAGCACGCGAATGGCAGCAGCAAGGCGTGCTGCGAGGCCGTGTGGAAGTCGCGCCAGACGCGGTTGACCGGACTGTCCTCGCGCGCCGCGTACAGGCCGCAGTAGGGGTACAACGCATCGACGGCGCGGCGTGATGCGTTCACCCATTCCATGGCCAGCGCCTGCATCTGCGCGGCGTCTTCCTCGCTGACCGCTGCGCCTTCGGCCACCTGCGCCCAGGTCGCATCCAGTCGCGCATAAAAGCGCTCGCGCACGCCGGCCAGCGCCGAACGTGCGCCGTCGAGCGCCGCACGCACGGCCGGCACCTCGATCAGCGGCTCACCCTGCCCGCCGAAGCGATTCCGCCGATGTCCGATGCATTCCTCCGCCAGCGCGACGAAGTGATGCGCCATCCCCGCCACGTTGGCCGCCAGCGTCACGAAGGCAAACGCCAGGAAAGGAAAGCGGTACAGCGGACCGTCCGAGCAAGCCCGCGCCGGATCGATCTCGAAACCATGGTCCGCGTGCACCCATTTCCCGGACACGCGGTAGGCATGCGAGGCCGTCGCGCGCAGGCCGATGCTGCGCCAGCGCGGCACGATCTCCACCAGCGCGGCCGGCACCACGAAGGCCTGGATGCGCGGCTCGCCCGCAGCATCCAGCAGGGGCTGGCCATTCTCGCGCAGCATCGCGTTGAAGGTGAAGTGCGTGGCCATCGGTGCGCCGCTGGCGTAGTCCCACAGGCCATCGATGCGCCAGCCCTCTCCTTCGCGGTCGGCGTAGCCGGTCGGTGCGCCGCTGCCGGCCAGGCAGACCTTCGGCGTCGCCAGGATCTCGCGCGCGAGCCGCGGCGCCAGGAAGCCGCCGAACCAGCCGGCGCCGGCGCACAGGGTCACGGTCCAGCCCATGCTGCCGTCGACGCGGGCGATGGACTCTTCGAGCCGCACGACTTCCGGCAGCGGCAGTTCGAAGCCGCCGACGGCGCGCGGGGCCAGCATGCGCAGCCAGCCGCGGTCAATGATCAGGGCTTGCTGCGCCGGATGCAGCCAGCCTTCCAGATCAGCGTCAAACGCATGGTCGGCGATCAGTGCGGCGTCATTCGAGGAGAGCATAGGCATGGTCTGGAATAGCAAAAGGCCGCTTCGATGAAGCGGCCTTTCTTGATTCTGGCTCCCCGACCTGGACTCGAACCAGGGACCTGCGGATTAACAGTCCGTCGCTCTACCGACTGAGCTATCAGGGAATTGAGGCTCGCATTATAACCGCTGGGAGCGATCCGGCAAGTTTTTTTTGGGTTTGCTATAGTCGCAAGTCTCCCAGCACGCTAATCAAGCTTCCCCCATGACCACTGCACCCATCCTCGGCACGCCCCTTTCCCCTTCCGCCACCAAAGTCATGCTGCTCGGCTCCGGTGAACTCGGCAAGGAAGTGATCATCTCGCTGCAGCGCCTCGGCATCGAAGTGATCGCCGTCGACCGCTACGCCAACGCGCCCGGCCACCAGGTCGCGCACCGCGCCCACGTGATCGACATGACCGATGGCGAGGCCCTGGCCGCGCTGATCGAGCGCGAGCAGCCGGACCTGGTCGTGCCCGAGATCGAGGCGATCGCCACCGACAAGCTGGCCGAGCTGGAAGCGGCCGGCAAGATCACCTGCATCCCGACCGCGCGCGCGGCCCAGCTGACGATGAACCGCGAGGGCATCCGCCGCCTGGCCGCCGAAGAGCTGGGCCTGGCGACGTCGCCCTACCGCTTCGCCAGCAGCCTCGAAGAACTGAAGCAGGCCTGCGCCGAGATCGGCTTTCCTAACGTTGTGAAGCCGGTGATGTCGTCTTCGGGCAAGGGCCAGTCGAAGCTGGACAGCCCGGATGACGTCGAAAACGCCTGGGATTACGCGGCCAGCGGCGCGCGCGCGAATGCCGGCCGCGTGATCGTCGAGGGCTTCATCGACTTCGATTACGAGATCACGCTGCTGACCGTGCGCGCAACGAATGGCGACGGCGAGATCGCGACCGGGTTCTGCGAGCCGATCGGCCACAAGCAGGTGCACGGCGACTACGTCGAGTCCTGGCAGCCGCAGGCCATGAGCCCGCGCGCGCTGGAGAGTGCACGCGAGATCGCCAGCAAGGTCACCGCCAGCCTGGGCGGCCGCGGCGTGTTCGGCGTCGAGCTGTTCGTGAAGGGCGACATGGTCTGGTTCTCGGAAGTCAGCCCGCGTCCGCACGACACCGGCATGGTGACCATGGCGACCCAGGTCCAGAGCGAATTCGAGCTGCACGCGAAAGCCATCCTCGGCCTGCCGGTGAACCCGGAGCTGCGCTCGCCGGGCGCTTCCGCCGTCATCTACGGCCAGCTGGAGCAAGGCGGCATCGCCTTCGAAGGCGTGCTCGATGCGCTGCGCGTGCCGGGATCGGACATCCGCCTGTTCGGCAAGCCGGAATCCTTCGCACGCCGCCGCATGGGCGTGGCGCTGGCGACGGCGCCGGATGTCGACACCGCGCGCCAGCGTGCGCTGGAGGCCGCGGGCAAGGTCAAGCCGGTGCCGGGCAAAGCCTGAGATGGACCACACCGCGATTGCGTCGAGCTACGATGAGATTGCCGAGCGCTGGCTGGACGCGCAGTTCAGCCAGAGCAACGGCATCCGCCAGCACGCGCAGGCGCTGCGCTTTCTCGAAGACGGCGCCGATGGCTGGGCGCTGAACGCCGGCTGCGGCTGCAATACCCGCTTCAACGACCTGCTGCGCGGCCGCGGCCTGCGCATCGAAGGCGTCGACATCTCCAGGCGCATGCTCGACCTGGCCGGCGACGCCGACCCGGCCGCCCTGCTCCACCACGCCGACATCTGCGAATGGCAGCCGCCGCGCCGCTACCGCTTCATCTCGGCCTGGGACAGCATCTGGCACGTCAGGCTGGAACAGCAGCGCGCCCTGATGCTGAAGCTGATGCATGCGCTTGACACCGGCGGCGTGTTCATCTTCACCGCCGGCGGCCTGGATGCCGCGGACAGCCACGTCGATGCGACGATGGGGCCGGAAGTTTATTACAGCACGCTCGGGATCCCGGGCCTGCTGGCGGTCATCGAGGAGGCCGGATGCATCTGCCGGCACCTCGAATTCGACCAGCTGCCGCACAAGCATCTGTTCATCATCGTCCAGCGCATCAGCGCATCAGCGCTTAGTTGAGCGCATCAGGCGCGGATCGTAGGTCCACTTCCTGCGCTTGTGCGCGACGATCCGCGCGCTGTCAGGATGCAGCGGGTTGATGAGCACATTCTTTTCTTCGCTCACGATTACGGATGGCACCACCAGCAGCGCACTGGTGCTGGCCTTGAGCCAGCGGTCGCCTTCATCGAGGCTGGTCTTGCCCGCCGGGATGGCGTCCCAGCCGACCGCGGGCGGCAGCAGCGCGTTCGCCCGCGCCCACACGTCGTCGGGAATCGCCAGCTCGACCAGGTAGCGGTTCAGCGGCAGGCCGCCGGCTTTCAGGTGGACGAAGGTTTCGAGCACGGCCAGCGAGATATTGCTGGCGCAGTAGAGCATGGCGTTGCCGGGCCGGTTCCAGCGGCCGCCGGAGAGCTTGGCGCCGGCGCCGCTCAGGTCGTCCGCGGTATAGCCCGGCGCATCGGTGGCGATACGCCAGACGCTGATCAAGCGTAGGCCCCGGTCTGCATCGTCGCGAGCAGGCGCGAGATCATTTCCTGGCCTTCGATGGTGTCCATGTAGTCGGCAGGAGAGGCGCCGCCGAGCGCCGGAATCGGCTCTTCCATCCAGTGGGTGAGCCAGCGCGCGGCGTCGAAGTCCTGCATGCGTTCGGGATCGCCGGATTCCTCGAGCATCGCTTCGACCTGGCCGATGAGCTTGGCCATGCCGACGATTTTTTCGCTGTCTTCGCGCGACAGCGATTCGTTGCGGCTGGCCTTGCGATTGACGGTGGCGGTGGCGATGTCCAGCATCGTGAACACTTTTTCTTGCTGGATATCGAGGCGGCTGACGAAAGTCTTGAAGTCGGCGGCGCTCACGCCGCTGCGGATGAGGTCAATGCGATCGACTGGGGTGGTGTGATAGAGCGCGCGGAAATTGAGCCAGCGGCTCTTGCCTTCATCATCGGATTCCGGAAGAACTTGCTGCGCAGCCGTCGTCATGATTTTTGCTCCTTTGAGCAGAAATTTTAGATCAAATGAGCAGAACGCACAAGCGGCGGCGGCAAACGAAAAAGGCCGCTTGCGGAACAAGCGGCCTTCTCTAAATTCTGGCTCCCCGACCTGGACTCGAACCAGGGACCTGCGGATTAACAGTCCGTCGCTCTACCGACTGAGCTATCAGGGAATGGATGTTGCTATTATAGCTTCCCCATCGCGACTTGCACAGGGCAGTTTCCAACCGTGCATGCCTCGCCGAGGCTTGAAACTTTGGCTCCCCGACCTGGACTCGAACCAGGGACCTGCGGATTAACAGTCCGTCGCTCTACCGACTGAGCTATCAGGGAATTGCCTACTTGCTCTTCCGATTCATGCAAGCCGAATCGGAAGAGCCAAGAGTTTAGAGAACTTTTGCGATGGCGTCAACGACCCGATCGATGTTCTTCGAATTCATCGCGGCAACACAGATGCGGCCGGTGTCCACGGCGTAGATCGATTCCTCGCGCAGCTTGCCGACCTGCTCCTTGGTAAGACCGGAGTACGAGAACATGCCGACCTGCTTGCGCACGAAGTCGAAATCGCGGCCCGGGGCTTTCTCGGCCAGCTTTTTCACCAGTTCCTCGCGCATCGCCTTGATGCGCACGCGCATGCCGGCCAGTTCCTCTTCCCACAGCTGGCGCAGTTCCGGGGTCGCCAGCACGGTGGCGACGACCTTGCCGCCGTGCACCGGCGGATTCGAGTAGTTGGTGCGCACCACGCGCTTCAGCTGCGACATGATGCGGGCCGCCTCTTCCGCGGACGACAGCACGACGGACAGCGCGCCGACGCGCTCGCCGTACAGCGAGAAGGACTTCGAGAACGAGTTCGAGACCAGCAGCGGGCCGCCGGCGTCGACGAAACGGCGCACCACGGCGCCATCTTCGGCGATGCCCGAGCCGAAGCCCTGGTAAGCCATGTCCAGGAAGGGGATCAGGCCGTTTTCGCGCACCGCAGCAATTACCTCGCCCCACTGGTCGGCCGTCAGGTCGGCGCCGGTCGGGTTATGGCAGCAGGCGTGCAGCACGACGATCGCGCCTTCCGGCATGTTGCGCAGGTCGGCCAGCATACCGTCGAAGTTCACGCCATGGGTGGCCGGATCGTAGTAGGTGTAGTTGTTGACATTGAAACCGGCGCTTTCGAACAGCGCGCGGTGGTTTTCCCAGCTCGGGTCGCTGATATAAACGTCCGAGCCCGGCGAGAAACGCTTCAGGAAATCGGCGCCGATCTTCAGCGCGCCGGTGCCGCCGATCGCTTGCACAGTCACTGCACGCTTCTCTTGAATTACGGCGCTGTCGGCCCCAAATACCAGTTCTTGTACAGCCTTGTCATACGTACCCAGGCCTTCGATCGGCAGGTAGGTACGTGGCGCCGGTTGTTCCATCAGCATCGCTTCCGCCTTGCGCACGCATTCCAGCAGAGGCACCTTTCCGTTGTCATCGTAGTAGACGCCCACGCCCAAGTTGATCTTGGCCGGATTGGTATCTGCATTGAAGGCTTCGGTAATGCCCAGGATAGGGTCGCGGGGGGCCATGGCAATGGCGCCGAAGATGCTGGCAGGAGCTGTGGAATTCATCGTGATAAACTCTGGTTTGTCGGCTGGGTTCGCAGCGGTTGTATAGACAGCGGCTTCAATGTTGCAGTGCCGCAGGCGGAGTCCCATTCTAGCAAAGGTCTGAATTCATGGCAGAACTATCGGTCGTAAACACCCCCGAGCCCACCGTCATCACTTACCCGAATTCGCCGTTCAAGCTGCACCAGCCCTTCCCTCCCGCCGGCGACCAGCCTACCGCGATCGAGGGGTTGATCGAAGGCATCGACGACGGCTTGATGTACCAGACGCTGCTGGGCGTAACGGGTTCCGGCAAGACCTACACGATGGCCAACGTGATTGCCCGCGCGGGCCGTCCGGCGATCATCTTCGCGCCGAACAAAACCCTGGCGGCCCAGCTGTACGCGGAGTTCCGCGAGTTCTTCCCGCAAAACGCGGTCGAGTACTTCGTCTCCTACTACGACTACTACCAGCCGGAAGCCTATGTGCCGCAGCGCGACCTGTTCATCGAAAAGGACTCGTCGATCAACGAGCACATCGAACAGATGCGCCTGTCGTGCACCAAGTCGCTGATGGAGCGCCGCGACGTCGTCATCGTCGCGACGGTCTCGGCCATCTACGGTATCGGTAATCCGAACGAATACCACAAGATGATCCTGACCCTGCGCGCCGGCGATAAAGTCGCGCAGCGCGACGTCATCGCGCGCCTGATCCAGATGCAGTACACGCGCAACGAGATGGACTTCTCGCGCGGCGCCTTCCGCGTGCGCGGCGACACCATCGACATCTTCCCGGCGGAGCACGCGGAACTCGCGATCCGTGTCGAGATGTTCGACGACGAGATCGAATCGCTGCAGCTGTTCGATCCCTTGACCGGCAAGGTGCGCCAGAAGATCCCGCGCTTCACGGTCTATCCCGGCTCGCACTACGTGACCCCGCGTTCGACCGTGCTGCGCGCCGTCGACTCGATCAAGGCCGAGCTGCGCGACCGCCTCGAACAGTTCCGTGAACAGGGCAAGCTGCTGGAAGAACAGCGCCTCGAACAGCGCACCCGCTTCGACCTCGAGATGCTGGCCGAAGTCGGCTTCACCAAGGGCATCGAGAACTACTCGCGCCACCTGTCCGGCGCCATGCCGGGCGAGCCGCCGCCGACGCTGATCGACTACCTGCCGAAAGACGCGCTGATGTTCATGGACGAGTCGCACGTGATGGTCGGCCAGCTCAACGCGATGTACAACGGCGACCGTTCGCGCAAGACCAACCTGGTCGACTATGGCTTCCGCCTGCCGTCGGCGCTGGACAACCGGCCGCTGAAGTTCCAGGAATTCGAGAGCAAGATGCGCCAGTGTATTTTCGTCTCGGCGACGCCCGCCGATTACGAAAAGGAAAAGGCCGACAACGTGGTCGAGCAGGTGGTGCGTCCGACCGGCCTGGTCGACCCGCAGGTGATCGTGCGCCCTGCCCGTTCGCAGGTCGACGACCTGATGGGCGAGATCAACGACCGCATCGCCAAGGACGAGCGGGTGCTGGTGACCACGCTGACCAAGCGCATGGCCGAGCAGCTGACCGAATACCTGAGCGACCACGGCATCAAGGTGCGCTACCTGCACAGCGACATCGACACGGTGGAACGCGTCGAGATCCTGCGCGATCTGCGCCTGGGCACCTTCGACGTCGTGGTCGGCATCAACCTGCTGCGCGAGGGCCTGGACTTGCCGGAGGTCTCGCTGGTGGCCGTGCTGGACGCCGACAAGGAAGGCTTCCTGCGCTCCGAACGCTCGCTGATCCAGACCATCGGCCGCGCGGCGCGTAACCTGAACGGCGTGGCGATCCTGTACGCCGACCAGATGACGGACTCGATGAAGAAAGCCATCGACGAGACCGAACGCCGCCGCGCCAAGCAGATCGCCTTCAACGAAGCCAACGGCATCGTGCCGAAGGGCGTGAACAAGAAGATCAAGGACATGATCGACGGCGTCTACAGCGCTGCCGCGGCAAAGAACATGTCCCAGGCCGAAGAGACCGCGAAGATCGAGGGTATGAGCGAGAAGCAGATTTCGAAAGAGATCAAGCGCCTCGAGAAACTCATGGTCGACCACGCCAAGAACCTCGAGTTCGAGAAGGCGGCCCAGGTGCGCGACCAGCTGCATGTGCTGAAGCAGCAGGCGTTCGGGGCGCCTGGGGCGGATAATGTGGTGTCGATTCTGGGTAAGTAAGAACAGACGTCGTTCCCGCGCAGGCGGGAACCCAAGTTGTACGCGCTAACAAAACGCACGCAAGCTTGGAGGGAATAATGCTGGGAGCATTATTCCCGCCTTCGCGGGAATGACGTGGATTGCTGCTTACTGCTTGCGACGGCGGCGCAGCCCGCCCAGCAAGCCACCGCCCAGTGCCAGCAGCGCCAGGCTGCCCGGTTCCGGCACGAAGGTGATGTTGCCGCCGGTGGCTTCGCGCAGGTAGTCGGTATAGCTGCCCAGCACGATGCCGCCGAAGTAGGTGCCGAAGGCGCCGTCGACGTCGCCGTCATTCCAGATGCCGCCGAAGGTGTTGTTCGCGACCAGCATCAGCTCGCCGTTGCGCATGATGAAGGACGGACCGCCGGAATCGCCGCCACCGATGTTGCCTTCCTTGTCATTCGCCAGCTGCGGGGTGCAGATGCCGAACTGCTCGCAGAACAGGTCCTTGCCGGCGCCGTCGAAGTCGGCGTAGTAGACCTCCTGATTGCCGGCAGCGAAGCCGTGCTCGTCGTCGAGGTCGAACAGGTCGACGTAGTTTTCGCCGGTGCGCTTGATGAAGAAGTTCGGGTCGATGTAATAACCTCTGGTGCCGTCGCCCGAGGTGCCGTAGCCGGCCATGATGATGTGCGTGCCTTCGCCAATCGGCGAGTTCGACACCTTGTAGATCTTGGCGCTGGCCGGCGCATCGCGGCCCAGGGTAATGACCGAGATGTCGTCGTTCACGCAGAACGAGGTGACGCCCGCAGGGCATACGCCGAAGCCCTGGTAGTCAGGATTCATCGAGACCTTGGTGGCGGTGATCAGCTCGTACTTGCTGCCGTTGTTGTTGAAGATGACGCGCACGTCGTTGCCCGGGCGGTTGATGTCGATCAGGGCGCCATTGCCGTTGGTATCGACACAGTGGCCCGCCGAAATCACCTGGCGCTTGCCCACCAGCGCACCCGAGCAGATATAGGACTCAGGCTCGCCGGCGGCGTTGTTGTAACGGATGTTAATGCTGACCACGCCAGAAAACGGCGACGACGCCACGTTCGGATCAATGCGGTTGTCCGGCGTGTCCGGCAGCGCGCCGGAAACGATCAGCGGCTTCACCGAGCCGGTCGTTCCGATGACGGCTGCCTGCGCCTGGGTGCCGGCGGCCATCGCGGTAAGGATGAAGGCGGCAGCGCCAAACAGTTTCTGGTAGATGGTTTTCCGTGTCGGCATTTCGTTTCCTTTTATAAGACCTCAGTTGTGTGCGGCAACGTACGCCGGAACTGATGAGCAGGAAGCGTGCCAGAAATAAAATTCCCCTAGGAATCAGTTAGTTATTGAAAATAGTAAAGTATTTACAGGATTAAATTGTAAAATTTCTCGACGTTTATTGTTTTCCAATAAGACATAATTGTTATGCAAAGAAAATACCGAAGTCAATTGCGCACGGTATGCTTCAGCGCTTTGATCAGGGCATCGGCCAAGGCGGCGATCGCGCAAGGCTTGCGCACGAACTGGACTTTCAAGCCCTGCAAACGTTCCGGTTCGAGCACGTAACCGCTGGTCAGGACCACCGGCAAACGCGGATGATGCGCCGACAGCCAGCGCGCCAGGCCGATACCATCCAGCTCTCCCGGCATCATGACATCCGACAGGACGGCATCGACTTCCGACAGATCGAGACGCACCGCGGCGTCCGCGCTGTCGGCCCTTGTCACGCTGGCGCCGAGCGATTCCAGCATGATGGCCGTGACTTCGGCCACGTCCGGATCGTCTTCGACATACAGCACATGCAGGCCGTCGATGCCGTGCGCAGTCCGTGCCGGTCGCGCTGCCGGCGCATGCAGCACTTCTTCGCTGCGTGGCAGGAGGATGCCGACCGTGGTACCGGAGTCCTCGCGCCGGATGAAAGCCAGGCCCTTGCTCTGGACGGCAAAGCCATACACCTGGGACAGCCCGAGTCCGGTTCCCTGGCCGAATGGCTTGGTCGTGAAAAAGGGCTCGAATGCGCTCTGCGCGGTCTCGGCCGACATGCCGTGACCGTTATCGGTCACGCAGATTTCGACGAACTCGCCGGCCAGATGCGCGCCTTCCGGCAGCGCCGCATCGGGCAGCACACGGTTGCGCGCTGCCAGCACCAGCCTGCCCGGATGCGGCATCGCATCGCGCGCGTTGCCGGCGAGATTCAACAGCGCCGCGTCGAGTTGGGAGGGGTCGGCCAGCACCGGCCACAGCCCGGGCGCGATGTGCAGATGCAGTTGCACCTCGGGCCCCAGCATGTGCCGCATCATGTCGGACACCGCGTGCAGTTGCCTGCGCAAGTCCAGCGCCACGTTCGCCAGCGGCTGGCGCCGCGCGTAGGCCAGCAGCTGCTGGGTCAGCGATGCGCCCTGGTCGGCGGCCCGGCGAATGCTTTGCAGCGCACGCAGCACGCGCTGGTCCGGCAAAGGGTTCAACAGCATGCGCAGCAGGGTCTCGCTGCCGGTCACGACCTGCAGGATATTGTTGAAGTCATGCGCTATTCCCCCGGTCAGCTGCCCCAGGGATTCCAGGCGCCTGGCTTCGGCCAGGCTCTGCTCCGCGCGGCGGCGCTCGGCCACCTCCGCCTGCAATTCGCGGGTGCGCTCGGCCACGGTCGACGCCAACTGCGCCGCATGATTGGCGAGCTCGGCCAATTGGTCGCGAACGGCAAACTGGAGCTGGCGCGCCCGGCGCGCAGAGCGCAGCGCCATGACGAGGCTCAGGCGCGCGACCGGCCGCGTCAACAGCGTGACGTTGCCGATCTCGGCCAGGTTGACGAAGCGGTTGTTGTCGATCCGCCGGTGATCGGCATCGGCCAGCACCAGCAGCGGCATGTCGGACCACGGCGGCTGCCTGCGCAGGATGCCGCTCAGATCTTCCAGCGAACAGCGCGCCACGCCCTCTTCCGTCATCACCGCGAACAGGGGCGTCCCGGCCAGCGCGTCGTAGAACGACGCCGCATCGGCGCAGGTTTCCGCGCGCAAGCCGTCCTCCCCGATCACCTGGCCAAGCGTGGCGGCATCGCGCTGTACCGGCGCGAACACGACGACGGCGGGCACGGTCTCAGGGCTCAAGTGTCGCTGCTCCCAGGTGCTCGTCGCAGTTCCTGACGCGGCCGCCGACGCGTATGCCCTCATCGGTGAGGGTCAGGACCCGGATGTCGTGCTCGTGCCGTCCCTGGCGCTTCTTCAGCACGCAAATGGCCTTGCACACCACATTGTCGTGTTCGTAGTAGCGCAAGGAGATGATGTTATCGGTAATCAGGCTCAGCGCATCGGGCTCTTTCGACGTATCCAGCCTTGCCGAATTCGCGCCGACGATGATCGACATGACGTTCATGTTGCTGAGGTAGGAAAACAGCTCATGCATTTGCCGCAGCAGCGACTTTTCCTCGCGGATGACGTCCAGGTAGGAATTGATGCTGTCGATAATCACAAGCCGGACATCGAGATCTTCGATCATGCGGCGGACGTTCCAGATGAATTCGCCAGGCGAGATACGCGACGGATTGACGCGGCGCAGGTGAAAGCGGCGCGTCGCATCGTTTTCGCCGGCGCCGGGTCCGGCATTGGCTTCGTCGCTGTCTTCGCCCATGCTGGCCACCAGGCGCGACCTGAGCGTGGTTTCGGATTCGTCGAAATTGAAGTAGGCGACATGGTGGCCATTCTTCACGGCCGACAAGGCATATTGCAGGGCCACCGTGGTCTTGCCGACGCCCGACGGGCCCAGCACCATGGTCGAGCTCCCTTCCGTCAGCGGTCCGCAGAACAGGGCGTCGAAGCTTTCGATGCCGCTGAACAGTTCGATGCCATCGGCGGCGCGATGGTGCTCCTGCGCGATCAGGCTTGGAAACACCAGGAATTCGCCGGTGCGGATACTGTAGTCGTGCCAACCGCTCTGGAAGTTCCCGCCGCGCAGCTTGACCACGCGCAGCCGCCGCCGCGCCGCGCCGAAAGCGTGTTCGATCTGCTCCAGCGTGATGACGCCATGCACGGCGCTTTGCAGCTCGAACTCCTGGCCGTCCGAGGTCAGGTCGTCCAGCAGCAGGACGGTCACGCCACGCCTGCTCAGGCGCTGGCGCAGGGCGATGATCTGGCGGCGGTAATGGCTGCTGTCGTGCGCCAGCAGCCTGATCTCGACCATCGAGTCGATCACGATGCGGGTTGCCGTGCTGCTCTCGACCCGTTCGGCAATCTGCTCGATCAGGCTCGACAGTTCCTTTTCCGTCGGCAGCAGGATCGTCTGGCTGGCGGCGCCGCCGTCCGGCACCGGAATCATCTCGACGATTTCGATGCCGTCCAGGGACCAGCCGTGATTGGCCGCTGACTCCTGCAACTCGTCCAGGGATTCGGACAGGCTCAAGTACAGGCACGACTGGCCCATCTTGAGTCCCTCGATCAGGTAGCGCAACCCGAGGGTGGTCTTGCCCGTTCCCGGCCGGCCTTCGATCAGGTGGATTCGGCTCGGCAGCAAGCCGCCATGCAGGACCGCATCGAGTTCAGGAATTCCGGTCGGAACCTTGATGGCCTTGGCGTTGTTCATCGATTCCGCGCTCCAGGAAAAAATTGAGTAAATACCAATTTAGCATGGGCGATGCCCGGCGCTTGGTACGTTCCCCAACAGAGCGCGGCCTGAATCAGCGGACCTCGAGCAACTCCACGTCGAAGATCAGGTTGGCGTTCGGCGGGATCGGACCGGCGCCCTGCGCGCCATAGCCCAGCGCGGCAGGAATGATCAGGGTGCGCTTGCCGCCCACCTTCATGCCCTGCACGCCCTGGTCCCAGCCCGGGATGACCTGGCCGGCGCCGAGATTGAAGCTGAAGGGTTCGCGTCCGACCGAGGAATCGAACTGGGCGCCATGCTGCTTCTCCGCGGTCGGCGTGTACAGCCAGCCGGTGTAGTGGACGGTGACGGTGGCGCCGGCCGTCGCTTCCTTGCCGGTGCCGGTCACGGTATCGATCTTTTTCAGTTCGGCCGACGAGGCCTCAGCCGGGCTGGCGGCCGGGGCCGCGCCCTGGCCCTGGGCTGGCGCTTCGCTGCGCTTGCAGGCGCTCAGGGTGAAGGAAAGGGCCAGGCCGAGGGTGCAGACGGACAGCAGTTTTTTCATGTTCTTCTTTCGTGGAGTTTGCGGTTTACTTCAAGGTCTGGACGAAGGAACGCACCCCGCCCAGCAGCATCTCGATCGACATCGCCGTCAGGATCAGACCCATCAGGCGCTCGAAGGCGGTCATGACCTGGGCGCCGAGCGCCTTCTGCAGGCGCTCCGCCGCCAGGAACACGGCCAGCCAGACCACGCCGACGGCCGCCAGCGCGGCCACATGCACCATCACCTCTTGCGTCGTCTGCGAACTGAACAGCAGCACGGTGGCCAGCGCCGACGGACCGGCCAGCGCGGGAATCGCCAGCGGCACGATGAAGGGCTCGCCGCCTTCGCTGCGGCCCAGCACGCCGTCCGGATGCGGGAAGATCATGCGGATCGCGATGATCAGGAGGATCACGCTGCCGCCGATGCGCAAGGAGATGTCGGTGAGCTGCAGCGCCGCCAGGAAGTGGCGGCCGAAGAACATGAAAAGCAGAAGCAGCAGGAACGCGATCGCGCACTCGCGCAGTACGATGCGCGGCCGGCGTTCCGGGGCGACGTCCTTGAGGGCGGTGACGAACAGGGGCACGTTGCCGAAGGGGTCGGTCACGAGCAGGAGCAGGATGAAGGTCTGGAAGAAGCTTTGGGTCATGGGGCGGCCAGGGTAATTCCTGCAATCTTAACCGATCGGCACGCCATGCCCTAATACGTCGTTCCCGCGCAGGCGGGAACCCAAGTTTGCCAGCATGCCTTCGGCTTCAAACCCTAGCGTTACACGACGAACTGGGATCCCCGCCTTCGCGGGGACGACAGGCTAATTGCGGGTCACGTGCACCAGACTCGTCATCGCATCCACATACAGGGTCTTGTCGTCCGCGTGGAGCGGCAGCAGCGGCGTCACCGACACCTGGTTCAGTTTGGTCTTGCGGATCTGCTGCGTCCGCGGGTCCTTGAACACGGCGTAGGGCACGTCCTGGATCACGTAGGGCTCGCCCTTCACCTGGCCGATGATCATCAGCACGTGGCCCGGCACCACGATCAAGTCGCCCACCTGGGCCTCGGCCAGCGCCTTCACACGGTCCGCGTGGCTGTCCTTGTCCGTGAAGGTCCGGTGCTGGAAAGCGGTACTGCTGCCTTGCAGGCCAGAGAACGGTGGCAGCAGCACACCCATGCTGCGATAGACCTCGCCGGTCAGGCCGCTGCAATCGCGCGCATTGAACTGGTGGCCCCAGCCATAGCGCTCGCCGAGCAGCTTGAAGGCCTGGCGGATGATGTTGGCGCGCGTGACGGGCAGGTAGCCGGGCGCGCTGTCCGCACTGCGGCGCAGCAGGGCCGGCTTGAAGGCGAGCTTGCCGCCCTCCCCGCGCACCGGCAGCAGCAGCGGCCAGGAGGCATAGGGGCTGGCGCCGTTCACCGGTTCGCCCGGCGGCACCTCGGCCAGCGGCAGGGCCGCGCCCATGTCCAGCAGCAGCTCCGAGACTTCGGGCGCTTCCGGCGTGAACGCGGTGCGCACCTGGTCGCCGGTGACGACGCGGCCCGGCGCGCGCGTGGCATACGCGAACACCTCGTCGCGCCCGCCTTCGGCGACGTCGCTGGCGCGCACCCAGGCCGGCCCTTGCGTCGACATCACCAGCAGCCACTTGCCATCCGCGCTGGCATGCGCGATGACGACCGGTTCGCCGGGGAACAGGATGCCGGCCTGCAAGCTCTCGTAGTCGCGCTGGTCGGCTGCCGCGTAGAAGCTGCGTTCGGTGGGCAGCGAGCGCAGTTGGGCGCGGCGTACGCTCAGGCCGTAGCGGGCCGGCGTGCTTGCCGCGATGCGCTCGGCGGCGGCGTTCTTGTTGATCGACGCGAGCAGCCCTGCGCCCACCGGCTTGCCGTTTTCGTCGACGCCGATGGCGACCGGCGTCTGCCTGGCCTGTTCGGTCCATGCCGTCACTTGCGCGCGGTCCAAGGTGGCGGGGAGGTGCTGCAGGTCGATGAAGCCGCCGTTCGGTGCGTAGACCTGGGTGCGCTTGGCGGCGGCCTGGCGCGGGTCGAGCAGCACGGCGTTCGGCTCCAGCAGGCGGCCGATCCAGAAGTCGGGGCTGAGCATCTCTTCGCTGAAGGCGGGGATGCCGGAGGGGGAGACGGCGGGGAGTGGCGGATCGGCGGCGAGTGCGGGATGAGCGGTGCAGGCGATTGCCAGGGCGAGGATCAGGGTGCGCAGCTGGGTGCTCTTCTTCATCGTTCGGCTCCGGATTGGGTTGCCGAAGTGTACATGAAGCAGGCATGAAAAAACCGGGGCGCGTGGCCCCGGTTTTAACTTGGGTCCCCGCCTTCGCGGGGACGACATGCTTGAGCGGACTTAGTTCTTCTCGAACTTCTTCATCCACGCCGACAGCTGGTGCGGACGCAGGCCATCGTAATCCTCGAACGGCTGGTGGATCCACGGATTGTGCGGCAGGTCTTCCAGGTGGTAGTCCGGCTTGTAGGCCGAGGTGCCCTTGACCCACAGGACCGCCGAGCGCACTTCGGTCACTTCCGGGTAGTGCGCCTTGAGGTGGTCGCTGACCTTCATCAGGGTCACGCCCGAATCGGCCAGGTCGTCGACCAGCAGGATCTTGCCGGCCAGCGGGCCCTTGGTCATCGTCATGTACTTGGCGATGTCCAGGTTGCCCTGCTTGGTACCGGCTTCTTCGCGGTAGGAGCTGGTCGACAGGATCGCCAGCGGCACGTCGAAGATGCGGGAGATGACGTCACCCGGGCGCACGCCGCCGCGCGCCAGGCACAGCACCATGTCGAACTTCCAGTTCGATTCGTAGACTTGCAGCGCCAGGCGCTCGACCAGGCGGTTGTACTCGTCCCAGGAGACCCACAGGTCCTTGTCAGTCGATGCAGGAGTATTCACTTTCAACTTTCCTTTTTGCCGGGCTCCGTAAACCTGCTGCGCGTTGCACTGTCGGCTTGCGATGCTCGCTGTACTACTCGTACAGCTGCGCTTCTCAGCCAACATTGCCGCCGCTCGCGACGGTTTCCGAAGCCCTTTCTTATTAAAATTAGGCGGCGAACGGGTGACGCAGCACGATGGTTTCCACGCGGTCCGGACCGGTCGACACCATGTCGACAGGCACACCGACCAGCTCTTCGATGCGCTTGATGTAAGCGCGGGCAGCGGCCGGCAGTTCGTCCATGGACTTGGCGCCGACGGTGCTTTCCTTCCAGCCTGGCATCTCTTCGTAGACCGGCACGCAGGCTGCCGCCTCTTCCGCGCCGACCGGGAAGATGTCGACCTCACGGCCGTCGATCCTGTAACCGGTGCAGAGTTTAAGCGACTCGATACCATCCAGGACGTCCAGCTTGGTCAGGCACATGCCCGACACGCCGTTGATCTGGACCGAGCGGCGCAGCAGCGCGGCGTCGAACCAGCCGCAGCGGCGCGCACGGCCGGTCACGGTGCCGAACTCGTGGCCCACGCGCGACAGGTGCTCGCCGACGCCGGCGTCGGTCGGCAGTTCGGACGGGAACGGGCCCGAACCCACGCGGGTCGTGTAGGCCTTGGTGATGCCCATGATGTAGTGCAACATGCCCGGGCCCACGCCCGAACCGGCGGCGGCGTTGCCGGCCACGCAGTTGGACGAGGTCACGAACGGATAGGTGCCGTGGTCGACGTCCAGCAGCGAGCCTTGCGCGCCTTCGAACAGCAGGCTGCCGCCGGCCTTGTGCGCGGCGTACAGCGCCGAGGAGACGTCGCCGACCATCGGGCGCAACCGGGCTACCTGTGCCATCGCGTCGTCGAAGGTCTTCTGGAAGTCGATCGCCTGGGCCTTCAGGTAACCGGTCAGCACGAAGTTGTGGTAGTCCAGGTTCTCGCGCAGCTTCTCGGCGAAGCGGGTCTCGTTCAGCATGTCGGCGATGCGGATCGCGCGGCGCGCCACCTTGTCTTCGTAGGCCGGGCCGATGCCCTTGCCGGTGGTGCCGATCTTGTTCACGCCGCGTGCAGCTTCGCGGGCGACGTCGATGGCGACGTGGTAAGGCAGGATGACCGGGCAGGCTTCCGAGATCTTCAGGCGCGATGCGACTTCGACACCGGCAGCTTCCAGCTTGTCGATCTCGCGCATCACGTCCGGCACCGAGACCACCACGCCGTTGCCGATGTAGCAGGCCACGCCTTCGCGCATGATGCCCGACGGGATCAGTTGGAGTGCCGTCTTCTGGCCCTTGATCACCAGCGTGTGGCCGGCGTTGTGGCCGCCCTGGAAACGCACTACGCCAGCGGCGTGGTCGGTCAGCCAGTCGACGATCTTACCTTTGCCTTCATCGCCCCATTGGGTGCCGATGACAACGACGTTCTTAGCAGTATTTGACATCACTTAACCTAAGTTTTTGAGAATCCAATTTCCTTGTTCGAGCACGAGCACGCGGTCGCACTCGAACTCGTCCTGTACATTCTCGTGACCCGGCATGGACTGGATCACGATTTCACCACTATTCCGCAGTTCGGCGATTTTTTCGCGCAGCTCGGGCGCGTTGCCCCACGGCGCACGGATGGCGTGCTTGCGGTCGGCCATCGGCAGCAGGCGCGCCAGCTCGCGCAGGTCGAGCGAGAAGCCGGTGGCCGGACGCGCGCGTCCGAAGGCTTCGCCCACATGGTCGTAGCGGCCGCCGCGCGCGACGGCGTTCGGCAGGCCCGGCACGTAGAGCGCGAACATGGCGCCGCTCTCGTACTGGTAGCCGCGCAGGTCGGCCAGGTCGATCGCCACTTGCGCGCGGCCGATGGCGCAGCCGGCCAGCGCGGCCAGTTCGCCCAGCGCGCGCGTGATGCCCGGCAGCGCCGGCAGCAGTTCTTTTGCGCGCGAAAGCACGTCGACGTCGCCATACAGGTTCGGCAGCGCCATCAGGGCCGCGCGGGTCGCGCTTGCGTAATGCTGGGTCGCTTCGTCCAGGCCCGGCATGTCCTTGGCTTTCAGCAGGCCGTGCAGCTGCTGCTCGTCGCGTTTCGCGGCCGGGTCTTCGGCCAGGATCGCGCGCAGCACGCCGGCGTGCGACAGGTCCAGGCGCGGCTGCTCGAAGCCGGCCAGCGCCAGCGAGGCCAGCGCCAGTTCCTGGATCTCGGCGTCGGCTTCGAGGCCGGCGTGGCCGTAGATCTCGGCGCCGATCTGCAGCTGCTCGCGGGTGGCGTGCAGGCCGGATGGGCGGGTGTGCAGCACGGTGCCGGCGTAGCACAGGCGGGTGACGGTATCGCGGTTCAGCAGGTGCGCGTCGATGCGGGCGACCTGGGTGGTCATGTCGGCGCGCAGGCCGAGCAGGCGGCCGCTCATCGAGTCGACCAGCTTGAAGGTCTTGGAGTCGGTGTCCTGCCCTGCACCGGCCAGCAGCGATTCGACGTACTCGAGCATCGGCGGCATCACCAGCTCGTATCCGTAGGTGCGGAAGGTGTCGAGCATCAGGCGGCGCAGCTCCTCGATCTTGCGTGCTTCGGACGGCAAGACGTCAGCTATATTCTCAGGCAATAGCCAGGTAGGCATGGGCAAAGCGATTGGGTTTGTTAAAGATTGGGCAACAGAACGCGCGGCTTTGCACGCGTATTCTGCGCCGAATCGACGATTTTAACCGAAAACCCGACTGGATAGGCGGGGAAGATGCCTGGATCGATTGCTAACGTTGCTTCGTGGGCACGGTGTGCCCACCCTACATTTACGACGACCGTAGGGTGGGGTCTTGAGGCTGGGGGCCTCAAGACGAATGTGCCCACGCGCTCATTTACCGCTACCCGGACCCCGGAAATACTTGAAAAACTCCGAATTCGCATCCAGCACCAGCACGTCGCTGCGGCTCTTGAAGGTCGCCCGGTAGGCTTCCAGGGAGCGGTAGAAACGGTAGAACTCCGGATTCTTGCCGAAGGACTGGGCGTAGATCTGCGAGGCTTTGGCATCGCCCTCGCCCTTGATGGTCTCGGCGTCGCGCACGGCTTCGGCCAGGATCACGCTGCGCTGGCGCTCGGCGTCGGCGCGGATCTCCTCGGCTTCGGCCTGGCCCGTCGAGCGGGTTTCGTTGGCGGCGCGGATGCGTTCGGCCTTCATGCGCTCGTACACGGCATTGTTCACCTGCGGCGTGAAGTCGACGCGCTTCAGGCGCACGTCGACGATCTCGACGCCCAGCTGGCTGCTGTTCGCGGCCACGCGTTCGCGCAGCGCGGCGCCCAGCTGCTCGCGCTGGCCGGAAACCACGTCGCCGACCTTGCGGGTCGCAAGTTCGGCGTTCAGCGCCACCTGCACAAGCTGGGCCACGCGCTCCGCGCCGCGCTCGGCACTGCTTTCGCTATTCCTGCCGCCGATCGCGGTCAGGTACTGGCGCGGGTCGACGATGCGCCATTTGACGAAGGCATCGACCAGCAGGTCCTTCTTCTCCGCGGTCAGGAAGCGTTCGCCGTCGGCGGTGTCGAGAGTCTGCAGGCGCTTGTCGAGGTAGACCACGTTCTGGAAAGGCGCAGGCAGCTTGACGTGCAGGCCCGGCGTCCCGATCACTTCACGCAGCTCGCCGAGGGCGTAGACCACGGCGTAGCGGTGCTGGTCGACCACGAACACGCTGGAGGCCAGCAGGGTCAGGACGATGGCGGCGCCGATGGCGATGGAAATCAGGCGGCTCATCAGCGGGTCTCCCTGTCACGCGATGCTTCTCGGCTGCGCGGATCGATCTTTTGGGCAGCATCGGCCGCCCGCACGCCCTGGGCCGGCGGCGTCGCCTGGGCCTGGGCTTGTGGCTGCGCCTGGGTTGGCGCCTGTGCCTGCGGCTGCGCCGAGCTGCCGTTCACGGTCACGGTGCCGCTGGCCGGCGGCGCCGGCTGGCTGGGCGCGCCCTGCTGGACGGGCGCCACCGGCGGCATCACCGGGCCGGAGCGGCTGCCCATCGACGCTTCGTTGGCGACCGAGCGGGTCAGCATCTGGTCGAGCGGCAGGTTGATCGTCGCCGCGGTCTTTGCGTCGATCATGACCTTGCTGGTGCTGGAGAAAATCTGCTGCATGGTGTCGAGGTACATGCGGTCGCGGGTGACGCCCGGCGCTTTCGCGTACTCGGCCACGACCTGGTTGAAGCGCGCGGCATTGCCTTCCGCGGTGTTCACCGTGGTGGCGCGTTCTGCTTCGGCGTCCTGCTTCATGCGCGCGGCCTTGCCTTTCGCTTGCGGGATGATGTCGTCGGCATAGGCCTGCGCTTCGCTGCGGGCGCGCGCACGGTCCTCCTGCGCCTTGACGGTTTCCTCGAAGGCGGCGGCCACCTGCTCCGGGACCGTCAGCGACTGCACGGTCACGCCGGTGACGTCGGCGCCCATCTTGTAACTCGCGAGCATCTGCTGGACCATGCGCTGGGCCTCGGCGGCCAGCTTGTCGCGGCCTTCGAACAGCAGCGCATCCATCTTGCGGCGTCCGACCAGTTCGCGCATGGCGGTTTCGGCGGCGTCGCGCACGGTCTCGACCTGGTCGCGGTTATTGAATACCCAGGCGACCGGGTCGGCGACCTTGTACTGCACCGAGAACTGGACGTCGACGATGCTCTCGTCCGCGGTCAGCATCAGCGCCTCGTTCGGCTGCTTGTTGCGCACGTTGGCGCGGTAGCCGAGTTCGACGGTCTGGACCTGGGCCACGTTGACGGTTTCATGGGCCTGGAACGGGGCCGGCCAGCGCCAGTTGAAGCCGGCGCCGGTCTTGTGCGAGAGTTCGCCGAAGGTGGTGACCAGGCCGACCTGCCCTTCCGGCACGATGAAGGCGCCGCTGGCGAGCCAGATCAGGAGCAGGATCGCACCGGCCACCGAAGCGGTGAGGCCGACGCCGCGGGCATCGGGGCGGTAACCGCCGCCGCCGTCACCGCCGCGCTTGGCGAACAGGCGGTTCAGGCGCTGGTTGAAGTCGCGCCAGAGCTGGTCGAGGTCGGGTGGGCCGTCGTTGCCCGGGCCCTTGCCCTGCTGGGCCTTTGGGTCGTTAGGTTTATGTCCCCAGCGGGGATCGTGCAATGACATAGGCTAGTGTGGACCCACTTGGGGTGTTCGGAATATGGTCGGCGTCGGCGAGCGCGATACCAGGGTCGGCAGCTTCGACAGGCTCGGTCCGGGCCGCTTCGACGATGGCGTCGCGGAGCAGATCGAGGCCCGCACCGCTGTGGGCGCTGATAAAAACGCGGCTGATTTTATCATATTCATCACGTTCCACCCCGGGCTCCAGCCCGGCCGCATCGATCTTGTTCCAGACCAGGATCTGCGGGATGTGGTCTGCGCCGATTTCGCGCAGCACTTCGTTGACCTGCTCGATCTGTTCCATGCGCACCGGCGAGGAACCGTCGACCACGTGCAGCAGCAGGTCGGCATGGATGGTTTCTTCCAGCGTGGCGCGGAAAGCGGCCACCAGTTGGTGCGGCAGTTCGCGCACGAAACCGACCGTGTCGGAGATCACCACGTTGCCGGTTTCCTCACCGAGGTAAAGCCGGCGGCTGGTGGTGTCCAGGGTCGCGAACAGCTGGTTCGCGACGTACACCCCGGCCTTGGTCAGGGTGTTGAACAGGGTCGACTTGCCGGCGTTGGTATAGCCGACCAGCGACACCGAGAATGTCTGGTTGCGGCCGCGCGAGCGGCGCTGGGTTTCATGCTGCTTGCGCAGCTTGGCCAGGCGGGTGCGCAGCATCTTGACGCGCTCGCCGATCAGGCGGCGGTCGGTCTCGAGCTGGGTTTCACCCGGACCGCGCAGGCCGATACCGCCCTTCTGGCGTTCCAGGTGGGTCCAGCCGCGGATCAGGCGCGTGGCCAGGTGCTGGAGCTGGGCCAGTTCCACCTGCAGCTTGCCCTCGTGGCTCTGGGCGCGCTGGGCGAAGATGTCGAGGATCAGGCTGGTACGGTCGAGCACCCTGACGTTCAGGCGCTTTTCCAGGTTGCGCTGCTGGGCGGGCGACAGCGCGTGGTTGAAGATGACGATCTCGATCCGCTCGGCCAGGCAGGCCTGGCCGATCTCGTCGGCCTTGCCGCTGCCGACGAAATACGCGGGATCGGGACTACTGCGTTTTGCGGTGATGGTCGTGATCGGCTCGGCTCCGGCGGAGCGCGCCAGCAGTGCCAGTTCTTCCAGGCTGGCCGTGAAATCGCCACGGCCAAAGTCGATGCCGACCAATGCTGCGCGCATGGTATTACCGGAAACGTCAGCCATCGACCTTACTCGGCGTCCTGTTCGAGGTTGAGGTTGACGGCGCGAGCGGGTACGACGGTGGAAATGGCGTGCTTGTAGACCATCTGGGTGACGGTATTACGGAGCAGAACCACGTACTGGTCGAAGGACTCGATGTGTCCCTGGAGCTTGATCCCGTTGACCAGATAGATCGAGACGGGGACGTGCTCCTTACGCAATGCGTTCAGGAATGGGTCTTGTAACAGTTGCCCTTTATTGCTCATAACAGCTCCGTATGTTGTTGTCGTATAAAAATTGAGGCGCAATGCCGGTTTTCAAGTGCTCGGGCCAACATTCTCAGTTTGTGAATGATGTCCCGAAGCTACTGTAACCTGTTTTAGCGTTTTTTGTCGTACCGCTAAGGTTAAATCCGGCTTAAAACGTCATCGTTGCGAACCCGCCGACGTCATCGTTGCGAACCCGTCGACGTCATCGTTGCGAACCCGTCGACGTCATCCCCGCGAAGGCGGGGATAGTGCCACTGGCACTATCCCCTCCAAGTTTCCATGCGTGTCGATTACTTGCGTAACTTGGGTTCCCGCCTTTGCGGGAAGTCGTTTCCGGCAGTGCCGGGAAGTCGTTTCCGGCACTGCCGGGAAGTCGTTTCCGGCAGTGCCGGGAAGTCGTTTCCGGCAGTGCCGGGAAGTCGTTTCCGGCAGTGCCGGGAAGTCGTTTCCGGCAGTGCCGGGAACGACGGCTTAGGACTCTTTTGCAAACGGGTTTTTACCGCTGCGCAGTTCGATCCGGAGCGGGGTGCCGATCAGGTCGAAGGTGTCGCGGAAATGCTTTTCCAGGTAACGCTTGTACGGTTCCGTGATGCCATCCAGCGCGTTGCCGTGGATGACGATGATCGGCGGGTTCTGGCCGCCCTGGTGCGCATAGCGCATCTTGGGACGGGTGCTGCCCTTGCGCTTCGGTTCCTGCTTCTCGACCGCTTCCTGCAGTGCGCGGGTCAGGCGCGGCGTCGACAGCTTGGCGGTGGCGGCGGCATAGGCGGTATCGATCGCCTTCATCAGGTGATTGATGCCGGTGCCCTTCAGCGCCGAGATGAACTTGGTCTCGGCGAAGGACAGGAAATCGAGCTTGCGGTCGATGTCGTTCTTGACCTGGTCGCGCTGGTCCGAGGTCAGGCCGTCCCACTTGTTGACGGCCACCACCAGTGCGCGCCCGGATTCCAGGATGAAGCCGGCGATGTGGGCGTCCGACTCGGCGATGTCCGCCTGGGCATCCAGCATCAGCACGACCACGTTGGCTTCCGAGATCGACTGCAGGGTCTTCACCACCGAGAACTTCTCGACGGCCTCGAACACCTTGCCGCGGCGGCGGATGCCGGCGGTATCGATCAGCGTGTAGTGCTTGCCGCCCTTCTCGAAGGGCACCTCGATCGAATCGCGGGTGGTGCCCGGCATGTCGAAGGCGATCACGCGCTGTTCGCCGACCAGGGTGTTGATCAGCGTGGACTTGCCGACGTTCGGACGGCCGATCAGGGCGATCTTGACGCCGTAGTCGGCCGGGTCGAATTCCGCCTCTTCCTGCGGACGCAGGGTCGAGGCTTCGTCGATCGCCTCGTTGACGAGGTCGAGCACGCCGTCGCCGTGGGCCGCCGAGATCACGTAGGGATCGCCCATGCCGAGCTCATAGAACTCGGCGGTGACACTGGTGTACTTCATGCCCTCGCTCTTGTTCACGACCAGCATGACCTTGCGGCCCGACTTGCGCAGGAAATCGGTGATGGTCTTGTCGTGCGGCGTCAGGCCCTGGCGGCCGTCGACGATGAACATCACGACGTCGGCTTCGGCCACGGCCTGCTTCGTCTGCAGCGCCATCTCGTGCATGATGCCTTCCTTGGCGACCGGCTCGAAACCGCCGGTATCGATCACCAGGAAGGGGCGTTCGCCCATGCGGCCCTCGCCGTAGTGACGGTCGCGCGTCAGGCCTGGCAGGTCCGCCACGAGCGCATCGCGCGAGCGCGTCATGCGGTTGAATAGGGTGGACTTCCCGACGTTGGGACGTCCTACGAGTGCAATTACCGGCTTCATGTAAGTATCTTATTCCACCGCGATCGCTGTCACGGTTCCGTTTTGTGTTTGAAAAATCAGGTTCGAGCCCGCAACCAGCGGAGTCGAGCTGATCGCACTGCCGTCGGTGGCGGCGCGGGCCAGGAAGGCGCCGTCCTCACGCGACAGGAAGTGCACATAGCCCTGGTAGTCGCCGACCGCGACCGTACGGCCATAGGAGACCGGGGTCGACAGGCGGCGGAAGGCCAATTTATCGTTCTTCCACGCGCTGGTGCCGCTTTCGCGGTTGTAGGCGTAGACGGCGCCCTTGTCGTCGCTGGCGAACAGGAAGCGCTGGTCGATCGCCACGCCGGCTTCCGACGAGAGGTCGCGGGTCCAGCGCGGGCTGCCGGTCATCACGTCCCAGCAGCCGGCGCGGCCCTGGTAGGAGATGGCGCAGACGTCGCCTTCGAAGACCACCGGGTAGCCGCCGATGTCGGTCACGCGTTCCAGCTCGGTGGCGCCGCGCGCCACACCCACTTCCACTTCCCAGCGCGGCGCGCCGGTCGCCAGGACCAGCGACAGCAGCTTGCCGCCCGGCTGGGCGATGATCACGTCCTTGTCATGCACGACCATGCCCGGCGCCACGCGCAGGGTCAAGGGCGGCGCGGCGCGCTGCACGGTCCATTTCTGCTGGCCGGTGGCGGCGTCGATGCCGACGATGCGGTTGTTCACGCTGCGCGCCACCACGATGCCCTGCCCCACCACCGGCGAGCTCAGGATTTCGCTCGACAGCTGGGTCTTCCACAGCTGCTTGCCGTCCATGTCGAAGGCCAGCAGCATGCCTTTGTCGCCGCCGACCACGATCAGGTTGCCGTCGGTGCCGACGCCCGCGGTCAGCTCCATGCCGGCCTTGACGCGCCACAGCTGGCGGCCGCTGGCGGCTTCCGCGCGCACCAGGGTGCCGTCGCCGCCGGCGGCGATGATGGTATTCCCGGCGACCGCGGGGGTGAACTGGTAGTTGCGGGACTTGCCGACTTCCAGCTTCCACGCGGTGCGCACGGCCATCGACCCTTTCAGGTCGACCAGCGGCGCCGGCAGGTTGCCCTTCGGCTTGGATGCGAACGGGTTCAGCGAACTAATCGTCGAGCAGCCCGTCATCAGGGCGAGGACACCGACACCAACGAGCTTCCGGGTAATACGCATATTCTTTTGCCTTGTTCTTTGAGAATACAGACGTCGTTCTATACAAACGTCGTTCCCGCGAAGGCGGGAATCCAGGTTCTGCGTGCGTTGTGGTCACGCGAACAAACCTGGGTTCCCGCCTGCGCGGAAACGACGGTTACGCAGCGGCCTTTTCTGCCGGCACCGTACCGCCAATCGCCTCCAGCTTGATCTGCACGATCTGGCGGCCCGGGTTGCGCTTGTCCATCTTGTCCAGCGCGGCCTGGTAGGCGGTGCGGGCTTCGGCCAGCTTGTTCTGCGCCACCAGCACGTCGCCCTTGCGGTCCTGGACTTCGGCGGCGAACTGCGGCAGGAAGTCGCCGTTCAGCAGCGCCAGCGCCTGGTCGTAGGCTTTCTCGTCGAGCAGCACGCCGGACAGGCGCAGGCGCGCGATCGACTTGTACTCGTCGTTGCCGTGATCAATTGCCCACTGCAGCTGGGCCTTGGTGGTTTTCAGGTCATTCGCGTCGAAGGCGGTCTTGGCGGCGGCCAGGGCAGCCATCGCGCCGTAGGCGGTGCCGTCGAACTTGCTTTCGACGTCGGCGGCCATGCGCTGCACCTTGGCGTTGTCGTTGGCGGCCGCGGCTTCGGTCAGCTGGTCGTACAGCGCGGCGGCTTCCGCGGACTTGGTGCGCTTGTGCGAGTTCCAGAAGTTATAGCCGGCGTAGCTGCCCAGCGCGATGATCAGCACCCAGCTGATCAGGTTGCCAAAGCGCGCCCAGAAAGCTTTGAAATTGGCTATCTGTTCCTGTTCTTCGAGATCGTATGCCATGGATTTTTTCTTCTAGCTGGTTAGTGATTAGTGATGATGGTGGTGCTCGTCGCAGTCCGGACCGCAGTCGCCGCCGCCGATGACCTGGTCGACGATGTAGTCGACCGCCTCGTCGAAGGCGACGCTGGCCTGCTGGGCCGCACCTTCGGCGCCGCGCAGCGACTTGACCGCGACCACCTCGTTCCTGACCTCGTCCTCGCCGATGATCACGGCGAAGGCGGCGCCCGAACCGTCGGCCTTCTTCATCTGGCTCTTGAAGCTGCCGGCGCCTTGCGGGGTCGCGCAGTGCAGGACCACGTCCAGGCCGGCGTCGCGGATGCGCTCGGCCAGGATGAAGGCTTTCATCTGCGCTTCCTCGCCCTGGTGGACCATGTAGACGTCGCACTGGCTCGGCGCGGCCGGCTCGCCCTGGCCCTTCATCAGCTCGATCAGGCGCTCGATGCCCATTGCAAAGCCGATGCCCGGGGTCGGCTTGCCGCCGAAGGTCTCGATCAGCGGGTCGTAGCGGCCGCCGGCGCACACGGTGCCCTGCGCGCCCAGTTCGTCGGTGACCCACTCGAACACGGTGCGGTTGTAGTAATCCAGGCCGCGCACCAGGCGCGGGTTGACGGTGTACTGGACGTTGTTGGCGTCGAGGATCTTCTTCAGGCCCTCGAAGTGGGCCAGCGATTCGCCGCCCAGGTAGCTCAGCAACTGCGGCGCCTGGTTGACCATGTCCTGCATCGCCGGGTTCTTGGTGTCCAGGATGCGCAGCGGATTCGCGTGCAGGCGGCGCTTGGCTTCGGCGTCGAGCACGGCTTCGTTGGCTTCGAAGTAAGCGATCAGGTCGGCGCGGTGGCGCTGGCGCTCCTCGGCGTTACCGATGGAATTGAGCTCGAGGCGGATGTTGTCCAGGCCCAGGTCGTCCCACAGGCGGCGGCACAGCATGATCAGCTCGGCGTCGATGTCCGGGCCGGCAAAGCCGATCGCTTCGGCGCCGAACTGGAAGAACTGGCGGTAGCGGCCGCGCTGCGGACGCTCGTGGCGGAACATCGGTCCCTTGTACCACAGGCGCTTCGGGCCGTCGTAGGCCATGTTGTGCTCGACCACGGCGCGCACCACGCCGGCCGTGCCTTCGGGGCGCAGGGTCAGCTGGTCGCCGTTCATCGAGTCCTCGAAGGAGTACATCTCCTTCTCGACGATGTCGGTGACGGCGCCGATGGCGCGCGCGAACAGGCCGGTTTCCTCGACGATCGGGGTGACGATCTTCTGGTAGCCGTAGCTCTTCAGCACGGACTCGGCGGTATTTTCGAACAGCTCCCACAGCGGCGCATCGGCCGGGAGGATGTCGTTCATGCCTTTGATGGCACTGAATTTCTCTTTTTTGTCGGACATTCTATTTCTCGCGTTACCGTCATTCCCGCAAAGGCGCAAATGATGCCCCCGGCATCATTTGCTCCAAGTTTGCATGAGTAGTCGAAACGCATACAAACTTGGGTTCCCGCCTTCGCGGGAACGACGTTAAATGGTTTCAGCCTGCTTCGAATAATTCTTCTGCACGTAATCCAGTACGATCGTCTTGAACTCATCCACGATCCGCTCGCCCCGCAGTGTAGCGACCTTTTGGCCATCCACAAAGACCGGCGCCGCCGGCGATTCGCCGGTGCCCGGCAGCGAGATGCCGATGTTCGCGTGCTTCGATTCGCCCGGGCCGTTGACGATGCAGCCCATCACGGCCACATTCATCGCTTCCACGCCCGGGTGGGTCTTCTTCCATTCCGGCATGGCCTCGCGCAGGAAGGTCTGGATGTTGTCGGCCAGTTCCTGGAACACGGTCGAGGTCGTGCGGCCGCAGCCCGGGCAGGCGATCACCATCGGGGTGAACTTGCGCAGGCCCATGGTCTGCAGGATTTCCTGGCCGACCACGACTTCCTTCGTGCGGTCGCCGCCCGGTTCCGGGGTCAGCGAGATGCGGATGGTGTCGCCGATGCCTTCCTGCAGCAGCACCGACAAGGCCGCGGTCGAGGCGACGATGCCCTTGCTGCCCATGCCGGCCTCGGTCAGGCCCAGGTGCAGCGGGTAGTCGCAGCGCTTGCCGAGTTCGCGGTAGACGGCGATCAGGTCCTGCACGCCCGACACCTTGCACGACAGGATGATCTTGTCGCGAGCCAGGCCGATTTCCTCGGCGCGCACGGCGTTCTCGATCGCCGAGGTGATCAGGGCTTCATACATCACGGCCTGGGCCGACCACGGCTGCGCGCGTCCGGCATTCTCGTCCATGATGCGGGCCAGCAGCGACTGGTCCAGGCTGCCCCAGTTGACGCCGATGCGCACCGGCTTGTCGTACTTGACGGCGATCTCGATCATCTGGGCGAACTGGGCGTCGCGCTTGGCGCCCTGCCCGACGTTGCCCGGGTTGATGCGGTACTTCGACAGCGCCTGCGCGCATTCCGGATAGTCGCGCAGCAGCAGGTGGCCGTTGTAGTGGAAGTCGCCGACCAGCGGCACGTCCACTTCCATCCGGTCCAGCTGCTCGCGGATGGCCGGCACGGCGGCCGCCGCTTCCGGCGTGTTGACCGTGATGCGCACGACTTCGGAACCGGCGCGCGCCAGCTCCTTGACCTGGATCGCGGTGCCGATCACGTCGGCGGTGTCGGTGTTGGTCATCGACTGCACGAGGACGGGGGCGTCGCCGCCCACCCAGACCTTGCGCTCGCCGTTCTGGATCAGCACGCGGCGGCTGGCGCGGCGCGCCAGGGGGCCGGTCGGGATCGGCGAGTTCATCGTATTCATGTCTGTCATCTTGCTGTTAGCTTCAGTATTTTTTGCACGCTTATTGCACGCTTATTGCACGTTTACCAGCGAGTAGGTCTTGCCCGGCGCCAGCGGCAGCGCCACCGGGGCGCCGCGCAGCCTGGCCGAGACGGCGCCCGGGTTGCCGACGACGATGCGCACCGGCTGGTCGATGTTCACGGTTTCGGTGCTGCCGGCGCGGACCAGGCGCTTGATCATCTCTTTACCGCCCTTGGCCGGCCTGACTTCGATCCAGGAATCCTCGCGCACGGTGAAGACCAGGGCGCCGGCCTGCGCCGCGGCGGGCGTGGCGGCGGCCTGCGCCGGCGATTGCGCCGTCACCGGATTCGCGGGCGCTGCCGGCGCCGTGGTCGGCGGCGCGCCGGTGGCGGTGGTGCCCGGCACGTTCACGACGGGGCCGGCGGCCGGCGCAGCCGGGGCACTCGCGGCGCCCGGCGCCTCGGCCTGCGCGCTGGCCGGGCCAGGCACGGAAATCAGCGGCACCGACGGATTCTGCAGGGTCTCGGTCGCGCTGCCGTGGGCGTCCGCCGCAGCGGGTGCGGTGGCTGCCGGCGCGGCGACAGTCGTCGATTCGGCGCGCTGGCCGAGCGGGACCAGGCCGAAATGCCAGGCGCCGGCGGCAACGGCCGCCACGGCCACGGCGGCGGCGATCCAGCCCAGCGGCAGCGCGGAACGCTTGCCGTGCGAGGGGAATTTCGCCTGCGAGAAGGAGGCCGGGCTCGGACGGCGGATCGCCGCCGGGTTGGCTTCCGCCTGGCCCGGCGATTCGATCGCGATCTTCGCCACCAGTGGCGCCGGGTCGACCCGCACCAGCTTGGCATAGGCGCGCACGAAACCGCGCGTCACGGCGGGGCTCGGCAGGGCCGCGTAATCGCCTGCTTCCAGCGCCACCACCTGGCGCACGGCCAGCTTCAGCTGGTCGGCCACCTGCTCCACCGTCCAGCCCATCGCTTCACGCTGGGCGGCCAGCACCTGGCCCGGATGTCCACCCTGGTTGTCGGGCGTCGTCGGCTCTTCTGCACGCTCGGAACTCATCGTCGTCGTCTCACTCGTTAAATGCACCGCGCTCGAACGCCGCGTATTCGGGCGAGCCGGGGAAGCGCTTGCGGAGCTGGGCCGCGAGGGTGGCCTCGAGCGCCCGGTCGCCCAGCATGCGCTTGACCCGCAGGGCCAGCCACAGCACGTCGGCCGACAACGACTCGAGTTTCGTTGTCTCCGTCAGGCGGTTGATGAAAAACCCGGCGCGGGTGTAGTCGCGCCGCTCGAAATAGACCCGCGCCAGGCTGGCCTGGATGGCCGGCAGCTCGGGTTCGTAACGCAGGGCGTCGAGCAGATAGCGCTCGGCCGCGTCGGTATTCTTCTGCTTCAGGCTGCAGTTGCCGGCATTCGTCAGGGCCTTGGCCGGCGACGCGTAAGTGCGGCTCTTCAGCGCGGACTCGAAGTACTTCATCGCCTCGGCAGGCTTGCCGCCGGCGTCGCACAGGAACATGCCGTAGTTGTTGGCGATGTCCGGGTTGCGCGGCGCCAGGCGCAGCGCGTGGCGGTAGTTCTCGTCGGCCAGCTCGTTCTCGCCCATCGCGGTGTAGATCAGGGCGCGGAAGCCGTAGGCCTCGGCATACTCGGGCGAAATCGCGATCGCCTGCTTGACCTCGTCGAGGGCGATCTCGTACTTGCGGTCCTGGTAGTAGCCCACCGCCAGCTGCAGGCGGATCTGGGCGCGCTTCTCGGAAGCGGTCTGGTCGGAAGCGGTCTTGAGTTCGCGCGGCGCATCGCCGCCGGCCGTACCGGCACAGCCGGACAACAGGCCCAGGGCAAACAGGCAGGCGGCGCTTGCGGCCAGGACCGGCTTCAAGAAGGGATCTCCACGATCTTGCCGAAGTTCGGGCCGAACTTCTGCTGGTACTCGGCCATCTTGCTCATCCGCTCATTCACGCGGGTGCGGTCCTGGACCTCGCCGGCCAGCTGGCCGCAGGCGGCGTCGATATCGTCGCCGCGGGTCTTGCGCACGGTGGTGACGATGCCGGCATCCATCAGGACCTGGGCGAAGGCCTTGATGCGCGGATTCTTCGAACGCAGCAGGCCAGATTCCGGGAACGGGTTGAACGGAATCAGGTTGAACTTGCAGTTCACGCCTACTTCCGGGTCGTTGACCAGGGCAATCAGTTCGCGCGCATGCTCGTCGCTGTCGTTGACGCCGTCCAGCATGCAGTATTCGAAGGTGATGAAATCGCGCGGCGCGAACGCCAGGTAACGCTTGCAGGCCGCCATCAGCTCGCGCAGCGGGTACTTCTTGTTCAGCGGGACCAGGCCGTCGCGCAGCGGATCGTTCGAGGCGTGCACCGACACGGCCAGCGCCACCGGGACTTCCTGGCTCAGCTTGTCCATCATCGGCACCACGCCCGAGGTCGACAGGGTCACGCGGCGGCGCGACAGGCCGTAGGCGTTATCGTCCAGCATCAGCTTGAGCGCGGTGACGGTCGGCTCGAAGTTCAGCAGCGGTTCGCCCATGCCCATCATGACCACGTTGGTAATCTGGCGCTCGCCTTTCGGCCCGCCTTCGATGCCCTTGGTCTTGCGCAGCTCGAACTCGGCCATCCACAGCTGGCCGATGATCTCGGCCACGGTGAGGTTGCGGTTGAAGCCCTGCTTGCCGGTCGAGCAGAAGCGGCAGTTGACGGCGCAGCCGGCCTGGGTCGAGATGCACAGCGTGCCGCGGTTTTCTTCCGGGATGAACACGGTTTCGACCGCGTTGCCGTTGCCGACGTCGACCAGCCATTTGCGGGTGCCGTCGCTGGACGTGTGGTCGCTGATGATGCCCGGCGCACGGACTTCGGCGCGGCCCTTCAGCTTTTCGCGCAGCGACTTGGCGAGGTCGGTCATGTCGTCGAAATTCGACACGCCGAACTGGTGGATCCAGCGCTGCAGCTGCTTGGCGCGGAATGGCTTCTCCCCCAACTCGGCGCAGTAAGCGACAAGCTGCGCGGGATCGAAGTCCAGCAGGTTGGTGAGAGTTGCCATCTTTAAAATCCTGTATCTTCTAAATGAATCCCGCCCGCCGGGCTCTCGAGCATGGGCGAGCGGGGTATTACGCCGGTATGCAGCTTAACGCAGCAGGCCGGCCAAGCGCGAAAAAATTTCGCGCTCTTACCATTAACGCGAGTAGACGTTCAGCGCCGGGAAGTAGTAGGCGATTTCGACGGCGGCGGTTTCGGCAGCGTCCGAACCGTGCACGGCGTTGGCGTCGATCGAATCGGCGAAGTCGGCGCGGATGGTGCCCTTCTCGGCCTTCTTCGGATCGGTTGCGCCCATCAGGTCGCGGTGCGCGGCAATCGCGTTTTCGCCTTCCAGCACCTGGATCATGACCGGGCCCGAGATCATGAAGTTGACCAGATCCTTGAAGAACGGACGTGCAGCGTGCACGGCGTAGAAGCCTTCGGCTTCGGCTTGCGACAGCTGGGTCATGCGCGCAGCGACGATCTTCAGGCCAGCGCCTTCGAAGCGGCTATAGATTTGGCCGATGACGTTTTTTGCAACTGCGTCGGGCTTGATGATCGACAGGGTGCGTTCGATTGCCATTTAAAAACTCCAATAAAAAGAAAGGTTTAAATCGAGAACTTCGGAACTCAATCAACCTTCGATTTTACCATATATCCGCCCGGTGGCCGAGATTGCGAGGGGGATGCCCCAAGTGTTACAGTGCTGGTAATACATGCCCGTGCCTGCCCGGCTGCTTAACACAGCCTTAAAGGGTCTTTGATGGACGGGCGCCGTCCCCATATTGGACTACGATGGAAGTTCACCACCCGGAGGAAACATGATCCCCAATCTGCAGAAAACCTACGACGTCCCGGCCAACCGCGCCGTCCGCCACCAAGTGCTGCGCAACACCTACTGGCTGCTCGCACTGTCGATGATCCCGACCGTGTTCGGCGCTTACGTCGGCCTGACGACCCACATGCCCTTCATGGGCGGCGGCCTCGGCGCCCTGCTCTTCCTGGCGGTCGCCTTCGGCTTCATCTTCGCGATCGAGAAGACCAAGAACTCGGCGGCCGGCGTGCCGGTGCTGCTGGGCTTCACCTTCTTCATGGGCCTGATGCTGACCCCGCTGCTGCGCTACACCCTGGGCTTCGGCAACGGCGGCGCGCTGATCATGGGCGCGGTCGGCGGCACCGCGGTCATCTTCGCGGCCATGGCGACCATCGCCACCGTCTCCAAGCGCGATTTCTCCGGCATGGGCAGCTGGCTGTTCGCCGGCACCATCGTGCTGATCCTGGCCTCCATCGCCAACATCTTCCTGCAGCTGAGCGCGCTGCAGCTGGTGACCCTGGTGATGGCCATGGGTATCTTCTCGGCCTGGATGATCTATGACGTGCAGCGCGTGGTGAACGGCGGCGAGACCAACTACATCTCGGCCACGCTGTCGATCTACCTGGATCTGTACAACGTATTTACCGCCCTGCTGCGTCTCCTCGGCATCGGCTTCGGCAGCCGGGACTGAGCCCGCACCGTGGGCACAGGGGTGCCCACCCCACCGCTTAGCGTGATCGGAAAGCCGGCCTTCGGGCCGGTTTTTTTATGTACAATAGCTGGATGTCACGTAGCCTGGTCCATGTACTCCTGTCGCTGCTGCTGCTCGTTTCGCAGCAGCTGTCGCTGGGCCACGCCTACTCGCACTGGACCGACGTCCGCGAATCGCTGGCCCAGCAGGCGGATGACAACGGCGGCAAGCCGTCCAAGCCGGTCCTGCACGAGCAGTGCGGCCAGTGCGCCGCCAGCGCCCAGGTCGCCTTCGCCCTGCCGGCCACGGTCCGGCAATTCATCCCCGCCGAGCTCGCGTACGCCGTCCCTACCCTGGCAGCGACGCCCGGCATCTGCCTGCTGGCGGCCTGCCCCTTCCAGCAGCGCGGCCCACCTCTGGCCTGATAACGACTTTCGCTTTACCCGCCGCGCCGGTATCCGCCTGGATCCGGCCGCGCGGACCGTTATCCATTCGCTCGAGGTTTTAAACAATGAAAAAGATTCAACCGACGCTGCTCGCCAGCGCGATCCTGCTCGCCTACGCCCCTGCTTTCGCCGCGCCTGCACCCGACCTTCCGCCTGACGCCGATCAAACCGTCAACAATGGCAAAATCCAGCAGGTGGTCGTCACCGCCAATCCGCTGAGGAGCAGCGAAGGCGACCAGATCCTGGCCCCGGCCAAGGTGCTGGCCGGCGACGAACTGCGCGACAAGGTCGGCAGCTCGCTGGGCGAGACCCTGCAGAATGAGCTCGGCGTGTCGGCCTCGGCCTTCGGCGCCGGCGCCTCGCGTCCCATCATCCGCGGCATGGAAGGCTCGCGCGTGAAGATGCTGGAAAACGGCATGGCGACCTCGGACGTGTCCGGCCTGTCGAACGACCACGCGGTCGCCTCCGAAGGCGCGGTGGCGCGCCAGATCGAGATCCTGCGCGGCCCCGCCGCCCTGCTCTACGGCTCCGGCGCGATCGGCGGCCTGGTCAACGTGGTCAACGAACGCATCCCGACCGCGCTCGAAGACAAGCCCACCGGCCAGGTCGAGACCCGCTACAGCACGGTCGACAACGGCCGCAACGTCTCCGGCTCGCTGGACGGCGCGGCCGGCCACGTCGCCATGCACATCGACGGCAACTGGCGCGACACCAACGACTACAAGATTCCCGGCAGCCGCCTGCTGAACGACCCGTCCTCGGGCGGCGGCCGCCTGCCGGACAGCGATACCAGCGAGCGCAGCATCGGCGCCGGCGCTTCCTACGTCCGCGACTGGGGTTATGTGGGCGTATCGGCGAATCACTTGTCGAACAATTACGGCATCCCCAGCGAAGAAGGCTCGCGCATCGACCAGCGCCAGAACCGCTACGACCTCGACAGCCTGGTGCACGCACCCCTGAATGGCTTCGAGACCGCGCGCTTCAAGGCCGGCTTCACCGACTATCGCCACGCCGAGCTGGGCGAGGACCTGCAGCCCGAAGTCATCTTCAGCAACCGCTCCTTCGAATCGCGCCTCGAGCTGACCCACAAGCCGCTGAGCGGTTTCCACGGCACCTTCGGCGTGCAGACCGAGAACACCCATTTCTCGGCGCTGTCGGCGGCGGGCGGGCCGGACACCGTGCCGGTCACCCACTCGACCTCCGGCGCCGCTTTCCTGGTCGAGGAAACGCATGTCGGCCCGGTGGCCGTGAACGCCGGCCTGCGCTACGAAAACGTGCGCCGCGAACCGGTCGGGAACGTCGAGCGCAGCTTCAACCTGGGCTCCGGCTCGGTCGGCGCCCTCTGGCCCTTCCTGCGCGGCTACAGCGCCGGCGCCACCCTGTCCTACGCCCAGCGCGCGCCGTCCACCGACGAGCTGTACTCGGGCGGCCCGCACGACGCCACCCTCACCTTCGACACCGGCGATGCGAACCTGAAGAAGGAAATCTCGCGCAACATCGAGCTGTCGGTGCAGAAGACCAGCGGCCTGCTACGCTGGAAGGCGAACCTGTTCCGCAATAACGTGTCCGACTTCATCTATGGCCACATCACCGGCGTCGAACTCGACGAGGACGGCAATCCGGCGGCCGGCAACGGCTTCCGCCAGCGCCTGTTCCAGCAGGCCCCGGCCCACATCCAGGGCGTGGAAGCCGAGCTGACCTGGAACCAGACGGGCATGGGCTGGAACGGCCGACTGTTCGCCGACGGTTCGCGCGGCAAGCTCGACATCGGCGAGAACCTGCCGCTGCAGCCGGCCGACCGCGTCGGCGCCAGCCTCGGCTACCGCCAGGCCGACTGGCGCGCCGGCCTGTCCTGGACCCACGCGCGCGGCCAGGACCGTCTTGCCGCCTTCGAAAGCACGCCCACGCCGGGCTATAACCTGGTCGATGCCAACCTCTCGTATACGCAAAAGCTCGAGAAGATGGACCTGACCTGGTTCCTGCTGGCGAAGAACCTGCTGAACAAGGATATTCGGCTGTCGACTTCGCTGCTGAAGGACATTTCGCCGCTGCCGGGACGCAATCTGGCCTTCGGCGTGCGTGCGCACTTCTAAGAGGAACTCTCTCCTTTTTAGGGAGAAATTTCTCTTTTCAGAGAGAAAATCTATTTTTTCTCAGCCGCGATCCAGCCTATGCATTTGCGCATAGAATGACCACTTTCGGACTCGAAGGCGATCAGTATGGAAGCGGCCACGCGCGACTTTCATCTCCTCGACACATCCGGCGCCGTGCGCGCCGGATACCATCTTCATAACTGGTCGGGTTCGCCCCTCGGTTCGCCCGACCAATGGGATCCTGCACTGCGCAACGCGGTCAGCGTGATCCTCGAATCCGAGTTCCCGATGTATATCGCCTGGGGTCCCAGGCTGATCATGCTGTACAACGCCGCCTACATCTCCCTGCTGGACGGACGGCATCCGTCCACGCTGGGCGCACCCATCACCGAGGTCTGGCCCGAGCAATGGCCGGGCATGAAGCCGCTGGTCGACCGCGCCCTGGGCGGCCATTCCACCTACGGCGAAGACGTGCCGCACACGATACGGCGCGCCGGCCAGCCCTACCACGGCTGGTTCACCCTGGCCTATTCGCCGGTGCGCGACGGCGCCGGCGCGGTGCGCGGCGTGCTGTGCGTGATCAGCGAAACCACCCCGCGCGTGCAGCTGGAACGCCGCCACGCGGTGCAGCTGCAGGTGGTCGACAGCCTGCGCCGCCTGCACCACCCCTCCGACATCGTCGAGTGCGCCTGCACGATGCTCGGCAGGCACCTCGAGCTCGACCACGCCTGCTACGTCGAAGGCGACGGCACCGGGGCCGGCTTCGAAGTGGTGCACGACTGGGCCCGCGACGGCGCCGCCGCGCTGGCCGGGCGCCGCGCCCGCATCAAGGATTTCGGCCCGGCCGCGCTGGCCCTGCTGCGCACCGGCGCGCCCCTGGCGATCCGCGACACCACTACCGACCCGCGCCTGCCCGAGCGCGGCGAACGCTACGCCGCCGCCGGCGCGCGCGCGATCCTGGCACTGCCGCGCCTGCGCCGCGGCCAGCTGCAGGCCGCCCTGGTCGGCTATGCCACCAGCGCGCGCGGCTGGGACGAGGAAGAATGCAAGCTGGCCGCCGACATCGCCGAGCGCAGCTGGGACGCGCTGGACCGGATGTCGGCCGAGCAGGCGCTGCGCAACGCGGTGGCGCGCCAGACCACGCTGCTGGACATGAACGAATTCCGGCTCGAGCTGGCCGACCTGCTGCGCCGCCTCGACGACCCGGCCCAGATCTTCGTCCAGACCAGCGCCATGCTGGGCCGCTTCCTGCAGGCCAGCCGCGTGCTGTACGGCGACTACGACGCCGACCGCCAGCTGCTCACCTTCCATTCGAACTACACCGACGGCATCGTCGCCGACCTGAACGGCACCTTCCCGGCCCACCTGTTCGGCGCCGCCAACTTCAGCGCGCTGACCCAGGGCACGACCTGGGTCGCCAGCGACGTCCAGCGCGATCCGCGCACCGGCGGGCCGGACACCTGGCCGACCTATGCTTCGCTGCAGATCCGCTCCTGCGTGGTGGTGCCGGTGCACCGCAACGGCGCCCTGACGACCTGCATGTTCATCCACGACAACCTGCCGCGCGTGTGGAGCGCCGACATCGTGCGCCTGATGGAAGACGTGGCCGAGCGCTCCTGGAGCGCGCTGGAGCGCGTGCGCGCCGAGGAAGCGCTGCGCCTGGCCGACCGCCGCAAGGACGAGTTCCTGGCGATGCTGGCGCACGAGCTGCGCAACCCGCTGGCGCCCATTTCCGCCGCCGCCCAGCTGCTCAACATGGGGCCGCCGGACAGCGCCCGCGTCGAGCGCACCAGCGCCATCATCGCGCGCCAGGTGGCGCATATGACCGGCCTGATCGACGACCTGCTGGACGTCTCGCGCGTGACCCGCGGCCTGGTGGTGCTGGCGCGCGACCAGGTCGACCTGCGCCATGTGATCGACGACGCGGTCGAGCAGGTGCGCCCGCTGATCGAAGCGCGCCGCCACCGGCTGACGCTGCAGCTGGCGCCGGAGATCGGCCCCGCCTTCGTCCAGGGCGACCCCAAGCGCCTGATCCAGGTGATCGCCAACCTGCTGAACAACGCCGCCAAGTACACGCACGAAGGCGGCAAGCTGGCCGTGTGGATGGGCGCCACGCCCGACCACGTGCTGGTCAGCGTGAAGGACGACGGCATCGGCATCGCCGCCGACCTGCTGCCGACCGTGTTCGACCTGTTCTCGCAAGCCGAGCGCACCCCCGACCGCTCGCAGGGCGGGCTGGGCCTGGGCCTGGCGCTGGTGAAGAGCCTGGTCGAGCTGCATGGCGGGATGGTGACGGCGTCCAGCGAGGGCCGCAACATGGGCACCGAATTCACGGTGCGCCTGCCGCGCCTGCAGGCCTCAGGCACCGCGGCGGGCGCCGCCCTGCCCCCGCCGGCCGCCGCATCCGGCGGCGCGCTGGGCCTGAAGCTGATGCTGGTGGACGACAACGAAGACGCCGCCATGACCCTGGGCCTGCTGCTGGAGTCCTGCGGCCACGCGGTGACGGTGGTGCACGATCCGCTCGAAGCCCTGGTCCGCGCCGGCGACGAGCATTTCGACGCGTTCCTGCTGGATATCGGACTACCGGGGATGAGCGGCGTGGAACTGGCGCGCCGCCTGCGCAAGCTGCCGGGCCAGGATGGCGCGGTGCTGATGGCGATTTCGGGCTACGGCCAGCGCTCCGACCGGGTGGATGCCGAGGAGGCGGGGTTTGACCGCTACTTCGTCAAGCCGGTGGATGCGGATGAGTTGATGCAGGCGCTGGGTGGCGTGACGGCGCGCGGCTGACTGCGATTGCTAACTCGTCGTTCCCGCCTGCGCGGGAACGACGGTCTTTATTCAGGCTTCCGGCGCCGCCGCCACTTCCTTCACCTCGAACTGCCGCGGCACGAAATCCTCCAGCAGATCGAACACCCCGATCGACTCCACGTGCGAGGTATGCGGGAACATGTTCGCAATGCCCGCCTTGCTCATCTTGTAGCCTGCGCGGTGGGTCAGGATGCCGGCGTCGCGGGCCAGGGTCGACGGGCTGCAGGACACGTAGACGATGCGCTTCGGCAGCAGTTCCGGATTCGTCAGGCGCAGCTCGGCCAGGGCCACCGCCAGCGCCACCGCGCCGTCGCGCGGCGGGTCGACCAGCATGCGGTCGAACTTGCCCAGCGCGATCAGGTCGTCCCTGGTGATCTCGAACAGGTTGCGCGTCGAGAAGCTGGTCTTGCCGGACAGGCCGTTGGCGCGCGCATTCTCCAGCGCGCGCGTGGTCAGCGCGGTGCTGCCCTCGATGCCCACCACCTCTTTCGCCTGGGTCGCCAGCGGCAGCGTGAAGTTGCCGAGGCCGCAGAACAGGTCGGCCACGCGGTCGTCCTTCTCGACCTGCAGCAGGCCCAGCGCCTTGTGCACCAGCAGGCGGTTGATCTGGTGGTTCACCTGGGTGAAATCGGTCGGCTTGAAGGGCATGCGGATGCCGAATTCCGGCAGCGTGTAGTACAGCTCTTTTTTGTTCGGGTAGTAGGGATAGGCGGTATCCGGGCCCTTCGGCTGCAGCCACCACTCGATGTTCCACTGGTCGGCGAAAGCCTTGACCAGCACTTCGTCGGCGGCGCTCAGCGGCGCCATGATGCGCAGCACCAGCACCGTGCTTTCCTCGCCGACCGCCATCTCGATCTGCGGCAACTGCTGGTAGATCGAGAGCGAGCTGATCAGCTCGCGCAGCGGCACCAGCATCCTGGCCACGTGCGGCGGCACGATGTGGCAGTTGGTCATGTCGGCCACGTAGCTGGAATGGCGTTCGTGGAAGCCGACCAGCATGCCGCCCTTCTTGGCCACGTGGCGCACCGACAGGCGCGCGCGGTAGCGGTAGCCCCAGGTCGGGCCGTACATCGGGCGCATGATGTGCTCGGCCCTGGTCTTGCCGATGTGCCAGAGGTTATCTTCCAGCACGCGCTGCTTCATCGCGACCTGGGCCGAGGGCTCCAGGTGCTGCATCGAGCAGCCGCCGCAATGCCAGAAGTGCTCGCATTTCGGCTCGACGCGCATGGACGAGGCCTTCTTCAGCGTGAGCATGCGGCCCGATTCCCAGTTCTTCTTCTTGCGCAGGGTTTCGAAGCTGACCGTCTCGCCCGGCAGCGCGCCTTCGACGAAAATCACCTTGCCCGGCGAGCCGTCCTCGTTCTCCAGGTGGCCGACGCCGCGCGCGTCCATGTCGAGGGATTTGATGTGGATGAAGGTTTCTTGCATGACTTGAAGAAGATGGGAATGAGGACACGTACTCAAGCACGTCGTCCCCCGCGAAGGCGGGGCCCCAAGTTGTGTTGGACAGTACGAAGGCTTGGCTTTGCGCCGAACTTGGGTTCCCGCCTGCGCGGGAACGACGCAGATTAGCCGAACATCATAGCAAGGAATCGCGCACGACGCCACGGGCCGCCATCGCCCGCTTCAGCTTGACCAGCGCTTCCTGCTGGATCTGGCGCACCCGTTCGCGGGTCACGCCCATCTCTTCGGCCAGGGTTTCGAGGGTGGCGGGGTCGTCGTTGTCGAGACCGAAGCGGCGCATCACCACCACGCGCTGCTTGTCCGGCAGCTTTTGCAGCCAGTCGCGCACCAGCAGGGTCATCTCGTGGTGCTCGGCGCGCGCGTCGGGGCTGACGTCGCCTTCGTCGGGCAGCATGTCCATCAGGCTGGTCTGCGGGTCGTTGTCGAGCGGGGCGTCGAGCGAGGCCGCGTGCTCGGACAGGGCCAGGATGTCCTGCACTTCTTCCACCGGGCGCCCGACCAGGCTGGCGATGTCCTCGGCGCTGGCTTCCTTGCCGTCGTGGTGCTGAGCCTCCAGGTGGTACTTGGCGCGCAGCACCTGGTTCAGCTCGCGCACCATGTGCACAGGCAGGCGCACGGTGCGGGCCTGGTTCATGATGGCGCGCTCGATGCTCTGGCGGATCCACCAGGTGGCGTAGGTCGAAAAACGGAAACCGCGCTCAGGCTCGAACTTGTCGATCGCGCGCATCAGGCCGATATTGCCCTCCTCGATCAGGTCGAGCAGGACCACGCCGCGGTTGATGTAGTGCTTGGCGATCGAGACGACCAGGCGCAGGTTGTGCTCGATCATTTTTTGCCGGGCGGCAAAATCTCCAGCCTTGGCCAGGGTCGCGTAATGCACTTCCTGCTCGGCCGTGAGCAGGGGCTTGGCGCCGATCCGGTTCAGGTAGTACTGGGTGGTGTCGGTGGAGAGCTCGGCCTGCAGCACGCTCTTGAGCTCGTCGACGCCCTCGGCCGGCGCCGCCGGCCCCTCAGGCAGCATTTCCGCGCGCTCGCTGCCGTCCGCGCCGAACTCGCCGTCGCCCAGCGCTTCATCCGGTACATCGTCCGGCGCGTCGTCCGGCATGTCCTGGTCCAACGGGTCGGGCGGCAGCGTCATTGGTCCTCGCTAACGACTGGGCAGGAACTTCGACGGGTCGACCGGCTTGCCCTGCTGGCGTATCTCGAAATGCAGTTTGACCGTGTCGGCATCGGAATCGCCCATCTCCGCGATCGCCTGGCCCTTGGCCACGCTATCGCCTTCCTTGACGAGGATCGCGCGGTTGTGCGCATATGCCGACAGCAGGCTGTTGCTGTGCTTAACAATCACGAGATTACCATATCCGCGGATGCCGCTCCCTGCGTACATCACCTTTCCGGGACCGGCGGCCATCACCTGCTGACCGAGCCTGCCTGCGATATCGATGCCCTTGTTCTTGCCTTCGTCAAAAGTGGCGAGGATTTTGCCGTTGGACGGCCACATCCAGCTCAGCTTTTCGTCGTCGTTGGCGGTCACGGTGCTACCGGCGGCAAGCGCGCCGGACGGGCGCTCGGCGGCTTTCGGGTTGACGGTCGGGTTGTCGTCTTTCTGGGAATCCGCCAGGTTGCCTTCCGAATAGGCCTTCTTGTCGCCGCGCGGCGCGGTTTTCTTCGGCGGGACGGCCGGTTTCTCGGCGCCGGGCATGGCGACCGGATTGGTGCCGGCCAGGCCGTTGTTGTTGCCGCGGTCGGGCGTCACGCGCAGCACCTGGCCGACCTTGATGTCGTCCGGGTCGGCGAGATTATTCCAGGCGACGATGTCGCGATAATTCTGGCCGAAGTCGAGCGCAATCTTCAGCAGGGTATCGCCCTTGCGCACGGTATAGCTGCCGCGCGCGTCGGCTTTCGGTTCGTCGTTGACCGGGGCCGGGGCCGGCGCCGGGTGCGGCACGCGCGCGCCCTTGTTGGCGGCCGGCGGGGCCGGACGGTCGATCACGGGCGCCTGGCGGGTTTCGGTGCTGCAGGCGCTCAGCACGATACTGATGGTCAGCAGGGCTAGGCGGGGTGTTGGTTTCATTCTCATCTAATTCTGTTACGACTTTCTGGCACTCTCAGACGGTGCCTGGCCGCAGCGGGACAAAATGGCAGGCTTCCAGCGTTTCGCTGGTCCATTCCGATTTGCCGGTGCGGGTGATGCGTTGCAGGTGCTGGACCTGTGCGCCGACGGGCGCCACCAGCCGGGCGCCGATGGCCAGCTGCTCGAGCAGTGCCCGCGGCACCTCGAGACCGGCCGCCGCAAGGATGATGCCGTCGAAGGGCGCCACTTGCGGCAGCCCAAGCATACCATCTCCGTATTGCAAGCGTAGATTTGCAATGCGCAAGGGTCTCAGGTTGGCCTTGGCCAGCTCGTGCAGCGGCTTGATCCGCTCGATCGAGTATACCTCCTGCGCCACGCAGGAGAGCACCGCGGCCTGGTAGCCGCAGCCGGTGCCGATCTCGAGCACGCGCATGAGCCGCCCTCCTTGCGGCTGGCCGCCTTCCCGGAGCAACTCGATCATCCGCGCCACGATATACGGCTGCGAAATCGTCTGGTTATGGCCGATCGGCAGCGAGACGTCGGCATAGGCCTGGCTCGACAGGGCCGGTTCGATGAACATATGGCGCGGCATGCTTTCCAGCGCGGCCAGCACCTGTCCGTCCTTGACGCCCTGGCGCGCAACATGGGCCGCCATGGCCCGGCGCGGCGCCTCGGTGGCGGCCAGGTCGGAGCGTTGCATGGTCTGCTGGGGCTGGGCTGGCTGCGGCGCGCCCGATGCGGCGGGACGCGGACCCGGGCCCGGCGGCGGAAGCTGCCGGGTCTGGGCCTGGCTGGTGCGCGCGTTCTGGGTCGCTGTCTGGGGTGTCGCCACCGGCGCCGGCGCAGCAGGTTTTCGGGTGCTCGCGCCGGTCACGGACGACAGCGGCAAGGGAAAGGTGCTGCGCTTTTCAGTCATTTCAACCAGCCTCGCAACGATTCCAGCTGTTCACGGTGGGTCAGGTCCACCTGCAGCGGCGTGATCGACACGCGTCCCTGGCTGGTGGCATGAAAATCGGTGCCCTCGCCGGCGTCGCGGCAGGCGCCCGGTGCGCCGATCCAGAAAATCTCCCTGCCGCGCGGGTCCTGGGCGCGGATCACCGGCTCGGCCTGGTGGCGGCGCCCCAGCCGGGTCGCGGTAAGCGGCCCCATCTGGTCATACGGCAGGTTCGGGATATTTACGTTCAGCAGGAAAGGCGATTCCAGGGTCTCGAAGTGGCGCAGCACGATGTCGCGGGCCACGCGCGCCGCCGATTCGACCTCGCTCCAGCCGCTGTGGACCTGCGAGAAGGCGATCGCCGGGATCCCAAACAGGTAAGCCTCGGTCGCCGCCGCCACCGTGCCCGAGTACAGGGTGTCGTCGCCCATGTTCTGGCCGTTGTTGACGCCGGAAACGACCAGGTCGGGCCGGACATCCAGCATCCCGGTCAGGGCGATGTGCACGCAGTCGGTCGGCGTGCCGTTGACGAAATAGAAACCGTTTGCAGCTTTCGACACCGACAGCGGCCGGTCCAGCGACAGCGAGTTGGAAGCGCCCGAACGATTGCTGTCGGGAGCCACCACCACGATGTCGGCGACCGCGGCAAGCGCGTCGGCCAGCGCCTGGATACCAGGCGCGAGATAGCCGTCGTCGTTACTGATAAGGATACGCATGCGTGCGATTTTACCTGAAGCAACGGCTGTATCGACGCTTAGGGCTGCACATTTATTGCTCATCGGGACGAAGCGCGCACTGCGCCGGCCCTTCCGCCCGCGCCCGTCGCCGCATGGCCGCGGCCAGCCGTCGCGCATGCGCCACACCTGCGCCCGGCCCAGTCGGGGCGCGGCCAGATCTCAGTTGCGGATCACGCGCCTGCCCTCTTCCATCGCGTGCAGCCCCTCTTCCAGCGCAATCACATGCCGTTCGAGGCGGCGTGCGGCCTCCAGCTCGTCGCCCTGCTGGCCCAGGTAGAGCTGCCCCAGCCGCGCCAGCTCGCGCGCCAGCGGCGCGTCGCCGGCGCGCTCGCGCAGCGCCGCCACGGCCTGCACCAGGCGCACCTCGGCCAGCGGCCGCCAAGGAAAATGGCCGGGTTCCATCCACTCGAGCAAGGTCTCGATGCTGCGCGCCGGGCCCAGCCGGTCGCGCTCGGCGCCGCGGGGCGCCGGCAGGACGGCCTCGGCGATGCCGGCCTGCAGCAACTGGACTTCGTCGAGATAACTGTCGAGCCCGACGCCGTCCAGGCCGTAGCATTCCCCCAACAGGGCTTCGAGCACCGGCTGGTAGCCCGGCTGGCCGCGGCCTTCGCGGCCGTGGCGCCAGCCGATCCGCCCTTCGGCGGCGCCGTCCGGCGGGCTGGGCAGCGGGTAGACCAGCAGCGGCCGCTGCTCGTCCTCGTGGCTGCAGCGGTAGTCGAGCGCGCGCCGCACCACGCCGCCGAGGCCGTCCAGGCTGCGCGGCTCGGGCGTGAACAATCCGACCATCTTGTCCGGCAATAAAGCCGTGCAGACGCTGGTGGCGGCCGAGCGGCCGCTGCGGCAATCGACCAGCACATGGGCGAAGCGCCGCGTCAGGTGGGCCGCAAAGCTGCGGAACAGGGCCGGGCAGGCGCAGAACAGCGCATCCCAGTCGAGCCGGTCGACCCGTTCGCCGTAGCTGTCGTCGAAGCGGCCGGCGCGCATCAGGTAGAGAGGACGGGTATCGTCGACCCGTTCGAGGTAGTCGTCCCAGGCGATGGTCTGCAGCACCTCGTCGGCCAGCTCGCGCACTTCGTCGGCGGGCGCACGCCCGAGCGCGTGCAGGCGCTCGCGGCAGGCTTCGAACAGCTCGAGGACGCCCGCACGTTCAGCTTGCGCGTGCTGGCCCGGAAAATAATGGTGGAGACCCGGCCCTTCGAGGTCCCAGTCGATCATCAGTACCGGCGTTTTCGCGTTTTTGCGTCCAGACAATAGCCATGCGGCATGAACAAGCGCGCGACTGCGCGCACCCGCGCCATCGTACGCGTAAAACGTCGTCACCTCGCCGGCAAGCGCCGGCGCGGAGGTGATGCGATTCGTATCCATATTGCTCCTCATTTTTTGGGAAAGGTGGTATCCGTTATTTCGCGCCACGGGGGTGGGACATCGGGGAGCTCGAATTGGTTGCAGTCGTGCCCCGGCGGCATGTATTTTTTCAGGCACTGGTAATGCGTGACGATGCGCCTGACCATCTTGTCGATGTCGGGCAGGAATTCGGGATTCGATTTCAGGTCGGCGGTCGCCATCGTGAAGCGGGAGAAGTCGACATAGAAGCTGGACTCGGTGATCTGCGGCGGCAGCTGCTCCGGATGCTGGGTCATGATCACGGGGATGATCAGGTGGCTGGGCAGCGCATACCATTTGCTGCGCTCGATTTCCAGCTGGCGCATGGCCGCGTACTCGCGCCGCGTGTAGGCGTGGGCTTCGTACTTGGGCGTGTAAATCAGGATCATGCAGACGCTCTCGCACATCGCGCGCGCGATCTTGTGATCGAGGTCGTCGCCGCCGCCGAGCTGTTCGACGTCGACGAACAATTCGTCTTCGTTGTCGAAGTAGGGCTCGAGGTAGCAGCGCAGGGCGTCGGCCAGGGTGGCCTTGAAGCGCTGCATGAGCTCATGCCGCCCATGGGCATAGCTGAAGAAACAGCCGTAACGGATCCCCATTGCGTTCCCCTAGTTCACTGCCCCTTGGCAGCCACTATCACTGCCACCGGCAGCGGACCAGCTGACTCTACCAACGCATGCATGATGCATGTTGTGACAGCACAAGCGACCCTGCCGGACTCGGCGGAGCTGCCATCGGGCATAATTCCATCTTTCAGAAGGAGAGCGATATGAAGGCGGTCGTTTGCAAGGCCTGGGGACCACCGGACAGCCTGGTGGTGGAAGACGTCGCGGATCTGGTTCCGGGCGCGGGCCAGGTGGTGGTCGACGTGAAGGCGGCCGGGGTCAATTTCCCGGACGTGCTGACCGTGCAGGGCAAGTACCAGGTGAAACCCGAACTGCCCTTCACGCCGGGCAACGAGTTCGCCGGCATCGTGCGCGCGGTGGGCGACGGCGTCACCGCTTACAAGACCGGCGACCGCGTGATCGGCTTCACCCGCACCGGCGCCTTCGCCGAGCAGGCCCTGGCCCCGGTCGAAGCCCTGGTACCCATGCCGCCCGGGATGGACTTCGAGGTCGCCGCCGCCATCACCCTCACCTACGGCACCTCGCACCACGCGATCGTCGACCGCGGCGCGCTGCAGCCCGGCGAGACCATGCTGGTGCTGGGCGCGGCCGGCGGCGTCGGCCTGGCGGCCATCGAGATCGGCAAGGCGCTCGGCGCGCGCGTGATCGCGGCCGCGTCGAGCCCGGAAAAGCTGACGGTGTGCAAGGCCCACGGCGCCGACGTGCTGATCGACTACACCAGGGAAGACCTGCGCGAGGCGCTCAAGGCGGCCACCGGCGGCCGCGGCCCGGATGTGATCTACGACCCGGTCGGCGGCGTCTACAGCGAGCCGGCGCTGCGGGCTATCGCCTGGCGCGGCCGGCACCTGGTGGTCGGCTTCGCCAACGGCGAGATCCCGAAGCTGCCGTGGAACCTGATGCTGCTGAAAGGCGCCTCGGTGGTGGGCGTGTTCTGGGGCGACTTCGTGCGCCGCGAGCCGCAGGCGAACCTGGCGGCGATGCGCCAGATGCTGGGCTGGATGGCGGAAGGCAGATTGCGGCCGCTGGTGTCGCGGCGCTATGCATTGAAGGATAGCGCGCAGGCGCTGAACGACATGGCCGAGCGCAAGGTAACGGGCAAGGTGGTGATCGTACCGGGAGCGACGGCATGAGCGAGGAACGACTGAACCAGGACAGCCTGGCCGCCCTGCGCGCCCGCTTCGAGCAGCAATCGCGCAAGGCCCAGGCCTATTACACCGTCATGCACGCGGTGCGCGCGGTGCTGGGCAGCGACGATGCCGCCAGCGCCTGGATGGAGACGCCGCTGGCGGCCTTCGGCAACCACGCGCCGGCGCAGCTGGTGGGCGAGGGCCGCGTGGACGAGGTGCTGGCCCATGCGCGCACCTTGAAAGGCAGCTGACACCATGTGCGTCAACTACCGCCCTCCCCTCCCCGAGCAGCTGGACATGGTCCTCGGCACCCTGGTCGACCTGTATAAAGACTGGGACTGGCCCACCGAGACCTGGAAGGACTACCTCGCGCCCATCGTGCGCACGGACGCCAACAACCAGCGCATGCTGAGCCTGGCCAGCTACGGCATGGTCCCGCGCCGCCACATCCCGGCCGGCGTGAAGGTCTTCGACACGATGAATGCGCGCGCCGAGTCGATCGCCGAGAAGCGTTCGTTTGCGCCGGCCTGGCACCGCACCCAGCTGTGCGCGGTGCCGATGACCTGCTTCTACGAACCGAATTACGAGAGCGGGAAGGCCGAGCGCTTCGGCATCGGCATGGAGGACGACGCGCCCTTCTTCGTCGCGGGCCTGTGGCGCGAGTGGCGCGAGGCGGACGGCAATCCGGGCACCTCCTTCACCCAGATCACCATCAACGCCGATGAGCATCCGCTGATGAAGCGCTTCCACAAGCCGGGCGACGAAAAGCGCGCGCTGGTGGTGCTGCCGCCGGAAGACGTGGATGCCTGGCTCAGCTGCCGCCATCCCGACCTCGCGCGCGAGTTCCTGCGGCATTACCCGGCCGAGCGGATGAAGGCGTGGGCAGCGCCGGCGGCGCCGCGGGCGAAAAAGGTGGCGGTGGTGCCGGAGACGGGTTCGTTGTTTTAATGGTGGCGTGGGCAAATGCCCACGCACCTTGGGTCCCCGCCAAGGCGGCCGGCTAGGTCGGGGACGACGTGGGTCATGCGTCCGTTTCCGGCTTCTGCTGATAAAAATCGATGACGTCCGCCTGCACCCGCGTACGCCGGAACGGCGGCAAACTCTGCCAGATGCGCCGCCCATACGGCTTGCTGATCACGCGCGGGTCGCACAGCATCAGCACGCCGCGGTCGTCGACGTCGCGGATCAGGCGGCCGGCGCCCTGTTTCAGGTTGATGATCGCTTCCGGCAGCGTGTGGTGGACGAAGCCGTTCATGCCCTTCTTTTCCATCACTTCGATGCGCGCCGCCAGCACCGGATCGTCCGGCGGGGCGAAAGGCAGCTTGTCGATGATGACCAGGGACAGCGCCTCGCCGCGCACGTCCACGCCTTCCCAGAAGCTCTGGCTGCCCACCAGCACGGCGTTGCCGGCGGTGCGGAAGGAATCCAGCAGCTCGGTGCGGCCGCGCTCGCCTTGAACGAACAAGGGGAACGCCAGCCCGCGCGCCGCGAACTCTTCGCGCAGGCGCTCGGCCACGCGGTTCACCGCGCGGATCGTCGTGCACAGGAAGAAGGTGCGCCCGCCCGCCGCTTCGATGACCGGCAGCGCCGCGTCCACCACGGCGTCGGTGTAGCCCATCGTGTTCGGTTCCGGCAGCCCAGTCGGCACGTAGAGGATGCCCTGCTCCTGGTAATCGAAGGGGCTGGGCCAGGTGCGCGCCGGCTCGCCGGTCATGCCCATCTGCGAGGTGAAGTGCTTGAAGTCGCTCTTCACCGCCAGCGTCGCCGAGGTGAAGATCCAGCTGCGCGGCGTGCCGGCGCGCTGGCCGGCGAAGATCGGCGCGATCGACAGCGGCGTCTTGTGCAGCTGCAGCGAGGACGAGAAAGCCTCGACCCACAGCACCGCCTCGGCGCCGGCGAACTGGCTGTAGTCCTTTTCCTTCGGGTCCTTCTTGACCGGCGCCTGCTTCCAGTCCTTGAAGCTCTCCAGCATTTCCACCGCGCGCACGCGGCACTGTTCCAGGGTCTCGGCGCGCTCGGCGTTTTCCTCGAGCACGTCGACCATGCCTTCCAGTTCTTCCTTCAGCTTTTCCAGCGCCGGGAAGAAGTCCGAGCTCGGCGGAATCTGCGGCAGCGACAGGCGGGTGCCACCTTCCGGGAATGTCAGGCGCAGGTCGCGCGCGGCCTTCTCGACCACCATCACGGTCTTGGCCCAGTCCGGGCCGCCGCGCGCATGCGCCAGGCCTTCGGCCAGCACGTCGCGGCACAATTCCAGCACTTGCGAGGTCGAGACCGTGGTGCCGAAGAACAGGGTCGCCACTTCCGGCAGCTGGTGCGCCTCGTCGAAGACGATGGTGTTGGCGGACGGCAGCAGCTCGGCCATGCCGCCCTCCTTCAGGGCGACGTCGGCGAAGAACAGGTGGTGGTTGACCACGACCACGTCGGCCTGCTGGGCCTCGCGGCGCGCCTTCATCACGAAGCAGTCCTGGTAGTACTGGCATTCCTGGCCCACGCAGTTTTCGCGGGTCGAGGTCACCAGGTTCCATACCGACGCGGTTTCGGGCACTTTCGCCAGCTCGGCCTTGTCGCCCGAGTTGCTCATCTTGATGAAGCGCGAGATTTCGCGCAGGTGGCCGACGTCGTCGCGCGAGGTCAGGCGCCCGTTCTGCAGCGTACGTTCCAGGTTGTAATGGCAGACGTAGTTGGCGCGGCCTTTCAGCAGCGCCACCGAGACCGGCGCGCGCAGCGCCTGGCGCACGTTCGGGATGTCGCGCGAGAACAGCTGGTCCTGCAGGTTCTTGGTGCCGGTCGAAATGATGGTCTTGCCGCCCCACAGCAGCGCCGGAACCAGATACGCGAAGGTCTTGCCCGTGCCCGTGCCGGCCTCGGCGATGAGCGTGCCCTGCTTGCCGATGGCGTCGGCGATCGCCTTGGCCATCTCGGTTTGCGACTGGCGCGGCTTGAAGCTGCCGACGGCGGGCGCGAGCGGGCCGTTTGGGCCGAAGATGCGGTCGACTTCGGCATCGTATTTACCCGGCGCAGCGGATTCGGCCGCGTCGGGCGCGGCGGCATCGGCATTGTCGGCAGTGTTCGCAGTGTCCGCAGGAACGGGCTCGCCGGCAAGGCCGGACAGGGGCAGGTGATCGGTCAAAATAGGAATCTGGCGGTGAAAGACTGACAGCTTACGCTGGCACGTCCGGCACCAACTGCATTTTCAGCAAAGTGATGTGGTCCTTCAGCTGCAGCTTGCGCTTCTTCAGACGGCGCAGCTGTAACTGGTCGGAATGGCCGTCCCGCGTCAGCATGTCGATGACAGCGTCGAGGTCGCGGTGTTCCACGTCGAGTTCAACAATACGGCGGTGGATCTCCTGGACGTCGATCATGTTGGCATTTCCGAACTTAAGAGCTGTTGCTGGGGTGGGAGGACGCGATTCTTCGTTACGGCTTGCAACTGTAGTACAAACCAGTGCATAGTTTAATCTACGCCGACGTTGCCGCCAACAAAGTTCGGCAAGCCGGTATCGGAAAGCCACGTTTATGAGTTCATACAAGTTAGAAGCGGGAACCGCGCAGCACATCGGCAACCGCCCGCAGCAGAACGACCGGGTCGCATTGATGACGGGGACGCGCGCGCCCGGCTACGTGCTGGCGGTGCTGTCCGACGGCATCGCCGGCGCGGCGGCCTCGGAGCAGGTCCTGCACACGGCCAAGCAGGTGTTCGACCTGTTCAAGCCCGGCGACCATCCGGCCCTCGAACGCCTGGAGCAACTGCTGCGCGACATCGTGCAGGAGACGCACATGGTCATCAAGATGAACGCGCTGGCCGCCCAGGCCGAGGCCCATGCCAGCTTCGTCGGCTTGCTGCTCTCGCCGCATGGCGAGGCCGTGTGGGCGCACGTGGGCGATTCGCGCCTCTACCACTTCCAGAACGGCGCCTGCCTGGCGCGCAGCGGCGACCTTGAATACGTCGAGCACCTGGTCGCGACCGACCGCCTGCCGCCCGAGGCCGCGAAGAACCACCGCAAGTCCAAGCTGCTGGTGAATGTGCTGGGCAATAGCCGGAAGGATCCCTACGTCACGATCGGCCACCACACCGGCCTGGGCGCCGGCGACGTGTTCCTGCTCGCCTCCGACGGGCTGTGGCACTTCTTCACCGACGCCGAACTGGGCGCCGCCACCTCGCGCGCGACGCCGCGCCAGGCATCGGAGATGCTGATCAGCAAGGCTGGCGAGCGTTCGCAGGGCAAGGGTGGGAATTGCACGATGGCGATCCTGAAGCTGGTGCGGCCGCCGCAGGATGCGGGGAATTACACGGTGCAGAAGTTAAGGCGCGCGGTGTGACGCGGGCGTGGGCACGTGATTGATGCCCCCGGCATCAATCACCCCACCCTGCATTTACTTGGCCGCTGGGCTTGCCGCCTTTGCCGCGCTGGCTGCTTCTTCCTCGGCCTTCTTCGCCAACTTCGCCGCCCGCTCCGCCTTCCTGCGCGCCACATCGCGCTGGCGCTCTTCCACTTCGGCCTTGCGGCGCTCGAAATCGCGCACGTTCTGGGCGCGCTTCGGCGCGTCGGCCGCTTCCCTGGCCTGGGCCGCCTTCAGTTTCGCATTGCGCCCGGCCACGCGGCCCGGCACGGTCGGGGCGCGCGGCGCCGGCGCTTCCTGGACTTCCCGGCTCGGCTGCGGCGGCTGGGCGGCCAGCGCCGCCTCTTCCTCGCGGTATTTCTTCTCGGCTTCGGCCAGTTTGCGGTCGCGCTCGTCGACCACGGCCTGGCGCTTGAAGCGCTCGGCCTGCACCTCGATCGCGCGCTGGGCCGCCAGCGCACTGCGGCGGCGCTCCTTGGCTTCGTCGAGGCAGCGGTTGACGAAGAACTTGTCGTAGCAGACCCGTTCGCGCTCGGCGAAGCGGGCTTCGATGCCGGCGCGTTCGCGCGCCACCGCGGCCAGTTGCTGGTCGGCTTGCGCCACGGAAGTCACCGGCGGCGGCGGCGCTTCGCGCGGGGCCGGACGGTTGGTGCCGCAGGCGGCCAGCAGCAGGGACAGCATGGCGGGCAGCAGGCGGCGCTTGAACGTTTCGGCTTTCATCGTGTTCTTGTTTTCCTTTTCGATGGGACGGTCACGCGAGCGCGTCGGCGGCGCCGCGGCGCTCGGCCAGCATGTACTCGCGCGATTGCATCTCAATGATACGCGACACCGTGCGATGGAACTCGTTCGACATCGCGCCCTGCGTGTACAGCTCCTCGGGCGCAACCTCGGCCGACATGATCAGCTTGACCTTGTGGTCGTAGAACACGTCGATCAGCCAGGTGAAGCGGCGCGCCTCCGAAGACATCGAGGCCGACATGCGCGGCACGGCGGACAGGATCACGGTGTGGAAGCGGCTCGCCAGCTCCAGGTAGTCGTTCTGCGAGCGCGGGCCGCCGCACAGGGTGGCGAAATCGAACCAGATCGCGCCGCCGGCATGGCGCAGGGCGCGGATCTCGCGCTGCTCGATGTGCACGATCGGATTCTCGTCGGCGGTGTCGGCGACCTTGCCCCAGGTGTCGCGCAGCATGTGGTCGCTGGCCGCGTTCAGCGGCGTGTAATAGGCCTGCACCTGCTCCAGCGCGCGGTGGCGGTAGTCGATGCCGGCGTCGACGTTCATCACGTCCAGCTTCGCCTTCAGCAGCGCGATGGTCGGCAGCATGCGGTCGCGGTGCAGGCCGTCCGGATACAGCTTGTCCGGATCGTAGTTCGAGGTCATCACGAAGGAGACGCCGAGCTCGAACAGGCTTGAGAGCAGGTTGTACATGATCATCGCGTCGGCGACGTCGCTGACGTGGAATTCGTCGAAGCAGATCAGGCGGTATTTTTTTGCGATGCGCCTGGCGACTTCCTTGAGCGGATCTTCGACGCCCTTCAGCTCGTCGAGCTGGCGGTGCACGGCGCGCATGAATTCGTGGAAGTGCAGGCGCGTCTTGCGCACCACCGGCACCACCGAATAGAAGCTGTCCATCAGGAAGGACTTGCCGCGCCCCACCCCGCCCCACATGTAGATGCCCTGCGGCACGTCGGGACGGTTGATGAGGCGCTTGAAAGCGGACGACCGCTGGGCCTTGTAACGGACCCAGTCGTCGTACGCCTGCTGGAGACGGTCCACCGCGCGCTGCTGGGCCGCATCGGACTTGAAGCCGCGCTCGGTGAGGGCGTGCTGGTAATACTCTTGGACGTTCATGGAATACCGGTGTTTTGAATGGGGCGTGGGCACGGGGTGCCCACCCTACGTATCGTGTATCCGGTATCCGTGGGCGACCCGGCGGACACCATGGATTCGATCCGTAGGGTGGGCACCCCGTGCCCACGTCACGTGTGTTACTTAGAAGTTCAGCGAACGCTTGTCGACGGCGAGCGCGGCTTCCTTGGTCGCTTCGGACAGGGTCGGATGCGCGTGGCAGATGCGTGCGATGTCTTCGCTTGATGCCTTGAATTCCATCGCCACCACGGCTTCCGAGATCAGCTCGGAAGCGACCGGGCCCACGATGTGCACGCCCAGGATCTCGTCGGTGGCCGCGTCGGCGATCACCTTGACCATGCCGGTGGTGTCGCCCAGCGCGCGCGCACGGCCGTTGGCCATGAACGGGAAGGTGCCGGCCTTGTACGCGACGCCGTCCTTCTTCAGCTGCTCTTCGGTGCGGCCGACCCACGCGATTTCCGGCGAGGTGTAGATCACCCACGGAATCGTGTTGAAGTTGACGTGGCCGTGCTGGCCGGCGATGCGCTCGGCAACCGCGACGCCCTCTTCTTCCGCCTTGTGCGCCAGCATCGGGCCGCGCACGACGTCGCCCACTGCCCAGATGCCCGGGACGGCGGTGCGGCACTCGTCGTCGACGGCGATGAAGCCGCGCTCGTCGAGCTGCAGGCCGACGGACTCGAAGCCCAGGCCGATGGTGTTCGGCACGCGGCCGATCGAGACGATCAGGCGGTCGAAGACGGCGGTCTGTGCGGCGCCGGTCGAATCCGCGTATTCCACGGTGACGCTGTTGTCGCCCTTGACGATGTTACCGATCTTCACGCCCAGGTGGATCTCCAGGCCCTGCTTGGTGAAGGCCTTCTGCGCTTCCTTGGCGATCTGCTGGTCGACCGCGCCCAGGAAGGCCGGCAGGCCTTCCAGCACGGTGACCTTGGCGCCCACGCGGCGCCAGACCGAGCCCATTTCCAGGCCGATCACGCCGGCGCCGATCACGCCGAGTTTACCCGGCACGGCATCGATGGCCAGCGCGCCAGTGTTCGACAGGACGATCTTCTCGTCGAACGGGGTGCCCGGCAGTTCGCGCGGGTTCGAGCCGGTGGCGACGATCACGTTCTTGGCCGTCAGGGTGTCCGTGGTCGGACCCGAGACGTTGACGGTGAAGCCCTCGCCAGCCTTGCCGGCGAGCGTGCCGCGGCCGTGGAAGAAGCTGACCTTGTTCTTCTTGAACAGGTAGACGATGCCGTCGTTGTTGGCCTTGACCACGCTGTCTTTACGCTTCAGCATCTGCGGCAGGTTCAGGGACAGGCCGGCGACGTCGATGCCGTGCTCCTTGAACGCATGGCCGGCGTGCTCGAAGTGTTCCGACGATTGCAGCAGCGCCTTCGACGGAATGCAGCCGACGTTGGTGCAGGTGCCGCCCAGGGCCGGACCGCCCTTGGCATTGGTCGCCTCGTCGATGCAGGCCACCTTGAAGCCCAGCTGGGCAGCGCGGATGGCGGCCACATAGCCGCCGGGACCGCCGCCGATCACGACGACGTCAAATTGTTGTTCGCTCATTATTCATTCCTTATTCGTTCCCGTTGCCGTCGTTCCCGCGGAGGCGGGAACCCAAGTTCTGCTGGCGCTGACGAAATGCCTGCAAACCTGGGTCCCCGCCTGCGCGGGGACGACGTTAACTATGTGCGGGTACGACGGTTAAATTATTCTTCCGGTACGAAGATCCACAGCAGCAAATAAATCACCGCCCCGAATCCGAACGTGAGGGTGAACAGTGTGAAGACCAGCCGCCACACCCACGAATCCACGCCCGAGACCTGGGCCAGGCCGCCGCACACGCCGCTGATCCAGCGGTCGGTGCGCGAGCGGCGCAGCGTGTTCAGCTCGGAGGCGAAGCTCCCATCCGAGGCCGTCGACCTTCCCTTGTTCAGGTTCACGGTCGACGAGGACAGGATCTTCGCCTTGGCCTGTTCGAATTCGGCGTCGGTCAGGGCGCCGGCCTGGTGCAGTTCGTGCAAACGCTTGAGTTCATCAGCAATCATGGCAGGCCCCCTTCCCGAGGAGAGATTTACAGGTCCAGCAGCAGGCGCGCCGGATCTTCCAGCGCGTCCTTCATGGCCACCAGGCCCAGCACGGCTTCGCGGCCGTCGATGATGCGGTGGTCGTAGGACATCGCCAGGTAGTTCATCGGGCGGATCACGATCTGGCCGTTTTCGACGACAGCGCGGTCCTTGGTCGCGTGCACGCCCAGGATGGCCGACTGCGGCGGGTTGATGATCGGGGTCGACAGCATCGAGCCGAAGGTGCCGCCGTTCGAGATCGAGAAGGTGCCGCCGGTCAGGTCTTCCAGGGTCAGCTTGCCTTCCTTGGCTTTCTGGCCGAATTCACCGATCTTCTTCTCGATGTCGGCGATCGACATCTGGTCGGCGTTGCGCAGGATCGGCACCACCAGGCCACGCGGCGAACCGACAGCGATACCGATGTCGAAGTAGCCGTGATAGATGATGTCGTTGCCGTCGACCGAAGCGTTCAGGATCGGGTACTTCTTCAGCGCGTGCACGGCGGCCTTGACGAAGAAGGACATGAAGCCCAGCTTGACGCCGTGCTGCTTCTCGAAGTTGTCCTTGTACTTGGCGCGCAGGTCCATGACCGGCTTCATGTTGACTTCGTTGAAGGTGGTCAGGATCGCGTTGGTCGACTGCGACTGCAGCAGGCGCTCGGCGATACGGGCGCGCAGGCGGCTCATCGGCACGCGCTCTTCCGGACGGTCGCCCAGGTTGGCCGGGGCCGGTGCGGCGACCTGCTGCAGGGCCGGTTTGGCGGCCGGTGCGGCCAGCGGGGCCGGTGCGGCCGGGGCAACGCTGCCTTTGTTGGCGACGGCGGCCAGGGCGTCGCCCTTGGTCACGCGGCCGTCACGGCCGGTGCCGGTGGCGTCGGCGGTGCTCAGGTTGTTGTCGGCCAGGATCTTGGCGGCCGCCGGCATGGCGACGTCGCCCTTGCTGCCGGTCGATGCCGAGGCTTGCGGCGCCGGCGCTGCTGCCGGTGCGTTGGCGACCGGGGCGGCGGTGATGCCGATCGGGCTGGTCTGCGCCGATGCTTCGGTATCGATGATGGCGATGACTTCGCCGGCGACGACGGTCGCGCCGTCGGCCTTGATCAGCTGCACGATCACGCCGGCGCTCGGGGCCGGCAGTTCCAGGACCACCTTGTCGGTCTCGATGTCGATCATGTTCTCGTCGCGCGAAACGGATTCGCCGACTTTCTTGTGCCACGACAGCAGGGTCGCTTCAGCAACCGATTCCGACAGTTGGGGAACCTTGACTTCGATTTGTGCCATTTAAAAACTCCAATAATTATTCTGTGCAAAAGCCCCGTGCCGCTTTGAGCATGAATGCTGCACGGGGCGCTCCTGGGCTATGTCTTTACTTCGTAAGGATGAAGCCCTTGAGCTTCGAGAATGCGGTTTCCAGCAGTTCCTTCTGCTGCGCCACGTGCTTGTCGGCGTAACCGACGGCCGGCGACGCGGAAGCCGGACGGCCGGCGTACGACAGGCGCTGGCCCGATTCCATGCTTTCGAACAGGTTGTGCTGGATCTGGAACCACGGACCCTGGTTCTGCGGCTCGTCCTGCACCCATACCACTTCGGTCGCGTTCGGGAACTTCTTCAGTTCGGCGACGAAAGCCTTGTGCGGGAACGGATACAGCTGCTCGATACGCACGATCGCGGTGTCGTTCGCATTGCGGGTCTTGCGGGTGTTGACCAGGTCATAGTAGACCTTGCCCGAGCAGACCAGCACGCGCTTGACCTTGTTGGCGTCGATCTTGTCGTCCAGTTCCGGGATCACGGTCTGGAAGCCGCCCTTGGCCAGGTCGGTCAGCGGCGAGCCGGCGTCCTTGTTACGCAGCAGCGACTTCGGCGTGAAGATCACCAGCGGCTTGCGGAACTGGCGCACCATCTGGCGGCGCAGCAGGTGGAAGATCTGGGCGGCGGTGGTCGGCTGCACGACTTGCATGTTGTGGTCTGCGCACAGCTGCAGGAAGCGCTCGATACGCGCCGACGAGTGCTCCGGACCCTGGCCTTCGTAACCGTGCGGCAGCATCAGCACCAGGCCCGAGGCGCGGCCCCACTTGACTTCGCCGGAGGCGATGAACTGGTCGATGACGACCTGGGCGCCGTTGACGAAGTCGCCGAACTGGCCTTCCCAGATGGTCAGCGTGTTCGGTTCGGCGGTCGAGTAGCCGTATTCGAAGCCCAGCACCGCTTCTTCCGACAGCACGGAGTCGATGACGGTGAAGTTGGCCTGGTTGTCCGACACGTTCGCCAGCGGCAGGTAGATGCCCTGGTCCCAGCGCTCGCGGTTCTGGTCGTGCAGCACGGCGTGGCGGTGCACGAAGGTGCCGCGGCCGGCGTCCTGGCCCGACAGGCGGACGGCGTAGCCGGACGACAGCAGCGAGGCGTAGGCCAGGTGTTCGCCCATGCCCCAGTCGAGGTTCAGCTCGCCCTTGCCCATGTTCGAGCGGTCGTTCAGGACCTTCTCGACCAGCGAGTGCAGCTTGAAGTTTTCCGGCACGGTGGTGATGCGCTGCGCCAGGCGTTTCAGCTCGGTCAGCGGCACCGCGGTGTCGGCGGCGTCGGTCCACTTCTTGTTCAGGAACGGCGCCCAGTCGACGGCGTACTTGTTCTTGAAGTCGGTCAGGACCGGGTCGATGGTGTGCTTGCCGGCGTCCATGGCGTTGCGGTACTCGGCCACCATCTGGTCGCCGCCGTCGGCGGCGATGGTGCCCTGCGCAGCCAGCTTGTCCGCGTACATCTTGCGGGTGCCCGGGTGCTTGGCGATCTTCTTGTACATCAGCGGCTGGGTCAGGGCCGGGGTGTCCTGCTCGTTGTGGCCCAGCTTGCGGTAGCAGACGATGTCGACGACCACGTCTTTATGGAACTCGGTGCGGTAGTCCATCGCGATCTGGGTCGCCAGCACGACGGCTTCCGGATCGTCGGCGTTCACGTGCAGCACCGGCGCTTCGATCATCTTCACCACGTCGGTGCAATAGATGGTCGAACGGGCGTCGCGCGGATCCGAAGTGGTGAAACCGATCTGGTTGTTGATGACGATGTGGACCGTACCGCCGGTGCCGTAGCCGCGGGTCTGGGCCAGGTTCAGGGTTTCCATGACCACGCCCTGGCCGGCGAAGGCGGCGTCGCCGTGCACCAGGATCGGCAGGACTTCCTTGCCCTGGCGGTCGCCGCGGCGTTCCATGCGCGCCTTGACCGAACCCTCGACCACCGGGTTCACGATTTCCAGGTGCGACGGATTGAACGCCAGCGACAGGTGGACCGCGCCGCCCGGGGTCGAGATATCGCTCGAGAAGCCCTGGTGGTATTTGACGTCGCCGGCCGGCAGGTCGTCGGCGTGCTTGCCTTCGAATTCCTCGAACAGCTCGGACGGGGCCTTGCCCAGGGTGTTGACCAGGACGTTCAGGCGGCCGCGGTGGGCCATGCCGATCACGATTTCCTGGACGCCCTGCTCACCGGCGCGCTGGATCACTTCGTCCATCGAGGCGATGAAGGACTCGCCGCCTTCCAGCGAGAAGCGCTTGGCGCCGACGTACTTGGTGTGGAGGTAGCGTTCCAGGCCTTCGGCCGCGGTCAGGCGCTCGAGGATGTGCTTTTTCTTTTCTGCGGTGAAGGCCGGGGTCGAGCGGATCGATTCCAGCTTTTCCTGCAGCCAGCGCTTTTCGGTCGGGTCGCTGACGTACATGAACTCGGCGCCCACCGAACGGCAGTAGGTATCGCGCAACATGTTCAGCAGGTCGCGCAGCGATGCGGTCTCCTGGCCGAAGTAGGTGTTGCTGATGTTGAATTTGGTGTCGAGGTCGGCTTCGGTGAAACCGTAGAAGGCCGGATCCAGTTCCGGGATCGGCGGGCGCTCCTGGCGCTGCAGCGGGTCCAGGTTGGCCCAGCGCGAGCCGAGGTAGCGGTAAGCGGCGATCAGCTGGGTGACGGAGACGCGCTTGCGGCCCAGTTCAGCATCCGGCGAGGCGGTGACGGTACGGATCGGACCCTGCTTGGCGCGCTCGGCGAAGGAGGCGATGACCGAGGAGTGGTCCACGTCCGGCTTGGCGGTGCCATCGACGGCAGGCATGTGCTGCATTGCGTCGAAATAGGCGCGCCAGTTGTCCGGCACCGAACCCGGGTTGTTCAGGTAGGCTTCATACAACTCTTCCACGTACGGCGCATTACCGCCGAACAGGTACGAGTTGGCTTCGTATTGTTGCATCATTCTTGCTCACCTTTCTTCGCGCTTCGCGATTTTAGGGCGGGTTAATCTAACCTTCCGCGACACGGCCTGACCGGTTAGCGGATCGCACTACTACTCAAGTTGTGGGGGAAGGACTCTACAGCGGACAAAGCGTGCTAGCCATTTAGCGCAGCCAGCGTGGCCCGCGGTATTGTAACGCAAGGCGTCGAGCACGACAGGCGACGGAGTTGTTTTTATTTGTTACCGTGTAGCATCTAAACTGCTGAGTTGACCGGCTAAATGATAATCGTTATCATTTGCTGTATGCAGCCGACCAGTTCAACATCCTCGACCCCACAAGCCGCCCTGCCCGGAGCCCGCCGCGCCGTCTGGCTGCGTCAATTGCATCAATGGCACTGGATCAGCTCCGCGATCTGCCTGATGGCGATGCTGCTATTCAGTATCACCGGCTTCACGCTGAACCACGCCTCGCAGATCGAGGCCAGGCCGGCCGTGACGCGCCAGAAGGCCCAGCTGCCCGCCCCGCTGCGCGACCGGCTGGCCGCCTTCGCCGGGAGCCACGCCGACGCCAGGCTGGCCTTGCCGGACGAGCTGGCGCGCTGGGCAAACAAGACCTTCCCGGTCGACGTGCTCGGCGTCAGCGCCGAGTGGAGCGAGGACGACGCCTACGTGGCCCTGCCCCGCCCCGGCGGCGACGCCTGGCTGCGCATCGGCGTCGACGGCCAGGCCGAGTACGAGAAGACCGACCGCGGCTGGATCTCCTGGCTCAACGACATGCACAAGGGCCGCAACGCCGGCGCCGTGTGGAGCTGGTTCATCGACATCTTCGCCGGCGCCTGCCTGGTGTTCTGCATCACCGGTTTCCTGATCCTGAAATACCACGCCGCCAACCGGCCCTCGACCTGGCCGGTGATCGGCTTCGGGATCGTGCTGCCCATCGTGCTGGCCTTGCTGTTCGTCCATTAATCCACCCTGAAAGCTTGCTCATGAAACTGTCCCACTCGCTCGCGCTGGCGCTCCCGCTGGTCGCCAATGGCGCCCTGGCCGCCGACCTGACCGTCAAGTTCGAACTGCCGCAGCTGAACGTGGCCGAGTACCACAAGCCCTATGTCGCGATCTGGATCGAGCGCGCCGACCAGAGCGTGGCCTCGACCCTGGCTGTGCTGTACGACGTCAAGAAGAAGGACAATGCCGGCGCCAAGTGGGTCAAGGACCTGCGCACCTGGTGGAGAAAAGCCGGCCGCGACGTCGAGCTGCCGATGGATGGCGTGAGCGGCGCAACCCGTCCGGCAGGCGTGCAGACCCTGAACTTCGCCGGCGCCAGGGCGGGCCTCGACAAGCTGCCGGCCGGCGACTACAAGCTGGTCATCGAAGCGGCGCGCGAAGCCGGCGGCCGCGAACTGGTGCGGGTGCCCTTCACCTGGCCGGCCAAGGGCAAGCTGGCCGCGTCAAGCGCCGGCAAGGAAGAGCTGGGCGCGGTGTCGATTTCGGTCCAATAACAGGAGCTCCCCCATGCAAACCAGATTCATGAAGCAGTTCGCCATCGCCCTCGCCCTGGCCGGCATCGCCTGCGCCGCCCAGGCCCACCGTCCATGGATGCTCCCGACCAGCACCTTCATCGAGACCGAGCGCGAAGCCTGGGTCACGATCGACGGCGCCGTCTCCGAAGGCCTGTTCGACGTCGACCACATGCCGCTGCGCATGGACGGCCTGACCGTCACCGACCCGGACGGCCAGACCACGCTGGCGCCGGCCGCCACGGTCGGCAAGTTCCGCTCCAGCGTCGACCTCAAGTTGCCCAAGGACGGCACCTACCGCGTGACCCTGGCCGCGACCAATGTCATGGGCAGCTACAAGCTGAACGGCGAGATGAAGCGCTTCCGCGCCACCGAGCAGACAGCGGACAAGGAAATCCCGGCCGGCGCCAGCGAAGTCAAGCGCACCACCATGGTCCAGCGCCAGGACACCTTCGTCACCCTGAACAAGCCGAGTAGCGGCGCCCTCAAGCCGCTGAACACCGGCCTCGAACTGGTGCCGGTCACCCACCCGACCGAACTGCGCGCCGGCGAAAAAGCCACCTTCCGCTTCCAGCTGGACGGCAAGCCGCTGGCCAACTTCCCGTTCAGCCTGATCCCCGGCGGCGTCAAGTACCGCGGCACCATCAACGAAGTGCGCCTCACCACCGATGCCAGGGGAGAAGCGACGTTCACCCTGCCGGCGCCGAACATGTACTGGCTGAGCGCCGCGTATCCGGCCAACGCACCGAAAGGTCCCAGCGCCGACGGTCCGGCCGACGCCAGGCGCTACAGCTACTCGGCCACGCTCGAGATCCTGCCGGAGTAAATGCTTGACGATGCGCGCCGTCCTGGTTCCACTCGAGATCGACCCTGCCCCGCCCGTCCCCGGCTGCCGTTTGCACAGCCTGGGTGGCGCCTCGATGGGCACCGACTGGTCGGCCCGCATGATGCTGCCGCCCGAGTGGCAGGGCGAGCTGCAGCCGGCGCTGCAGCAGGAACTGGACGAGATCGTCGCGCAGATGAGCCACTGGGACGGCAGCTCCCTGCTGTCGCGCTACAACCGCGCACCGGCCGGCAGCTGGCACAAGCTGCCGCCGCAGTTCTACGAAGTGATGGACTACGCGCTGGCAGTACGCGAAGACACGGGAGGCGCCTACGACCCGGCCGCCGGCAGCCTGGTGAACCTGTGGGGTTTCGGACCGACCGGCCGCTACGACCAGGCCGGCTTTTATGCGCCGGCCCCCGAAGTGGTGGCCGCCGTGCTGGCCGAGCGCCAGGGCCGCCGTCCGCGGCTCGACCGCGCACAGCGCTGCCTCTACCAGCCGGGCGGCGCCATCCTCGACCTGTCCTCGGTCGCGAAAGGCTATGCGGTCGACTGCCTGGCGCGGCGCCTGGAAGCGCTGGGCGTGCGGCACTACCTGGTCGAAGTCGGCGGCGAGCTGCGCGGCGCCGGCGTCAAGCCCGATGGCCAGCCCTGGTGGGTGGAACTGGAAGGCGTGCCCGATGCGGCCGCTGGAATGGCAACCGAGCCGGTCCCGCAATCGGTGGTCGCTCTTCACGGACTGGCGGTGGCCACCTCGGGCGACTACCGCCGCTTTTACCAGCTTTCGATGACTCACCAGGCCCGCCAGCGAGCCTCGCACACGCTGGATCCGCGCACCGGCTATCCCGTCGCCAACAAGGTCGCCTCGGTGACGGTGCTGGCCCCGACCTGCATGGCCGCCGACGCCCTCTCCACGGCCTTGACCGTGATGGGCGTGGAAGCCGGCCTGCCCTTTGCCACCCGGCGCGGCATCGCGGCGCGGTATCTGCTGCGGTCGGACGACGGCCTGCGGGAAGTCGATACCCCCGCCTGGCGCGAGCTGCTGCAATGATGATGACGATCGAACCGCTGCGCTGGGGCAGCGCCCTGCTGCTGTCCGGCGCCTGGCTGGCGATGTGCGCGAACTACCTGCGTGCGGCGCGTTCGAAGTCGGGCGCTTCGAGCGCGCCGGCCGACTGGCTGGTCGTCTACGCAAGCCAGACCGGCAGCGCCGAATACCTGGCCCAACGCAGCGCCGGTTTGCTCGCCACCGGCGGCCTGGCGGCGCGCGCGGCCTGCATCTCCAGCCTCGACGACGCCAGCCTGCGCGGTGCGTCGCGCATCCTGTTCATTGCCAGCACCTATGGCGAAGGCGACGCACCCGACACGGCCGCGCGCTTCGCCGAGCGCCTGATGGCGGACGGCGCCGGCATGGCCCACCTCCACTACGCCGTGCTGGCGCTGGGCGACCGCAGCTACGCCAACTTCTGCGGCTTCGGCCGCGCGCTGGACGCCTGGCTCTCGAGGGCCGGCGCCACGCCGCTGTTCGAACGCATCGACGTCGACCGCGGCGATGCCGCGGCCCTCGAACATTGGCAGCACCATCTTGCCCGCCTGGCCGGCACGATTGACGCGCCCGACTGGGAAGCGCCGGCCTATGCCGACTGGCGTATCGCCGAGCGCGAGCTGCTGAATCCAGGCAGCGCGGGCAGCCCCCTGTACCGCCTGGCGCTGGCGCCGGTCGATACCGTACTGCCCGAATGGGAAGCCGGCGACCTGGCCCAGGTCAGCGCGCCCGCGGACCCGGCGCACCCGCGCGAATATTCGATCGCTTCGATCCCCTCCGACGGGCGGCTGGAACTGCTGGTGCGTTTGCAGCGGCACGAGGACGGCAGCCCCGGCGCGGCCTCCGGCTGGCTGTGCGAAGGCGCTGCTTCCGCCGATGCCGTGCGCCTGCGCATCCGCGCACACCAGCGCTTCCGCCTCGGCGACAACGCGCACCGGCCCCTGCTCTTGATCGGCAACGGCAGCGGCCTGGCCGGCCTGCGCGGCCTGCTGCGCGCGCGCGTCCAGCTGGGCGTGCGCGAGAACTGGCTGCTGTTCGGCGAACGCAACGCCGCCCACGACTTCCTGCTGCGCGCGGAGCTGGAAGGCTGGCAGGCGGCCGGCTGGCTGGAAAAGCTGGACCTGGCGTTTTCGCGCGACCAGGACCAGAGACGGTATGTGCAGGATGTGCTGCGGGCGCAGGCCGTGCTGGTGAGGCAGTGGGTGGAGCACGGCGCCGCGATTTATGTGTGCGGCAGTTTGCAGGGCATGGCGGGCGGGGTGCACGCGGTGCTGCAGGAGATTCTTGGCGGCGGGGTGGTGGAGCGGCTGGCTGCCGAGGGGCGTTACCGGCGCGATGTGTACTGAGTAGCCCCGCCCGTCATCAGCCTGCCACGATCGAACGCTGGCCTGGCTTCAATCTCTTGTGCACCTCCGGCTCCGGAGGCGCATGCATCCGCCGCCGATCAGAACTTCATCTCGATATTCGCCGCCACCCGCCGGTACTGCGGATTGAAGCTCGTCTCGCGCGAAGTGCCCGCGGCATCCCGGTAGATGCGGTCCGAGTTCATGTCCTGTCCCAGCAGGTTGTAGGCGGACACGCGCAGCTGGTAGCGCGGGTTGAATTTATAAAGCAGGTAGACGTCGAGGTCGCGCCGGGACTGCTGGAACTGGCTCTCCGCTTCCGACACCTTCACCCAGCCGCCATGCTGCCAGTTCATGCTGCCGCCCAGGGTGAGATCGCCCTTGCGGTAGTCGATGCCGGCGGTGGCCGACATCGGCGTCTGGCCGTCGAGGCGGTTGCCGGGACCGGGCACGGACGACACCCGCGACCAGTTGCGGCTGAAGCTGGCGCGCAGGTCGAAGGCGCCGAGCGCGGGCGACAGCGCCTTGCCGGGCGCCTTGGCTTCCAGCTGCAGCGTGCGCACCAGCGCGTCGCCGTCGTTCAGCGGGCGGTAGACCCAGCGCCCGTTCTCGTCGACGTCGAGGGTGGTGCGGATGTAGTCCGAGATCGCGCGGCGCGACACGCTGGCCGAGACCATCGCGCCGCTTTTCAGGAACTGCTCGAAAGTGACGTCGATGCCGTTCGCCAGTTCCGGACGCAGGTTCGGATTGCCGCCGGAGTCGGCGGCGAAGCGCGTGTTGACCGCGGTTTCATAGCGGCGCGCCGTCAGCTGGTCGACGGTGGGCGCCTTGTAGGTGCGGGTGTAGGCCAGCCGCAGCTGGCGGCCGCTGCCGTCGGGGAATTTGTACAGGGTCTGGGCCACGGGGCTGAGCACGTGATTGCGCGAGCTGGTCGAGAAGTGTCCCACCGGTCCGCTGTCGGCCTCGCTGTCGGTCTGCACGCCTTCCCAGCGCGCGCCCAGGTACACCGAGAACTGCTTGTCGACGCTCCACTCGTCCTGCAGGTAGCCGGCCAGGCGCGAGATCTTCGGCGCGAAAGTCTCGATCAGGCGGGTTGGCGCGTCCTGGTTCAACTGGTCGTGGCGGTCGCGGGTCTGCTCGCTTTCCTGCACGCTGCCTTCCAGCCCGGTCGACAGGTTATGGCCGTCGAACAGCGAGCGCGTGTACTTGCCGCGCAGGGTGGCGCGGTGGCCGCGGTTGACGCTGTCCCAGTCGCGCAGCAGGCGCTGGCCGCGGCCCGCGGTGAACATCTCGTTGAACTGCTCGTCGCCATTGCGGTTGCGGTCCCCCGACAGCTTCAGATCGAGCTTGCCGCCCGCGAGCTTGGCGATCCAGCCGATTTCGCCGGCGGCCATCGTCATGCTGTTCGGCGAGCGATAGGTGTAATCGACGTAGTCGGGGCTGGCGAAGCTGCCGACCAGGTTGGCGTTGTGCGTCGTGCCGTCCCAGCCGTTGCGGCTGGACTGCAGCATGCTCGATGCGCTCAATTCATCGCCGTTGTCGAACTTCCATGACAGGCGCGGGAACAGCATGGCGCCGCGGTAGCTGCCGCTGCCCTCGGACCGCGTCGTGCGCAGCTGCGTCACCTCGCCGGACGGCAGGGTCAGGCTTGCGCCGCCGGTCGACACGTTGCTGTTGTCGCCGCCGTACAGGAAGGCGCTCACAAAATAGGACAGCTTGCCGGCCTTGTCGCCCCAGGTGCCGCTCACGCTGTAGTTATGGTTCGTGGGCGCGTTGGCGTAGGCCAGGCGCAGGTCGCGCTGCGGCTTCGCTATCACCTTCTTCAGCACGATGTTGATGGTGCCGGCGATCGCCTGCATCGAGTATTCGGCGCTGGCGGCGCGGATGATCTCGATGCGCTCGATCTGGTCGGGCGTCAGCGTGTCCATGTTGAAGCCTGGCGGCGGGCGGTCGCCGTTGACGAGGATCTGCGTGTAGCCATTGCCCAGGCCGTTCATGCGCAGGGTCTTGCCGGCCACGATGACGCCCGGCGCGCGCTTGAGGACGTCGTAGACGTTGGTGTCGCCAAACTTGCGGATCTCGTCCGCGTTCATGACGGTCTTGCTGGCGGTGTCGTCGCGGCGCGGGTCGTAGCTGCCGGCCGCGCCCTTCACTTCGACGGTGGCGATGGCGTCTTTTTTCGCCGGCTTGGCGGAAACGGCTTCGGCCGGGGCGGCCGGGGCGGCCGGGGCGGTCTGCGCCAGCGCGGCGGCTGGCAGCGTCAACAGGGCGAGCTGGACGGCGGCTGCGATACGGTGCTGCTTGAGGATCATGACGGACTGCTTGCGGGGTTGCTGAACAGGCCGTCACCATACCAAATGCATGAGCACCGAAATTGCGTCAATTGTCACATTGCAATATTTTTTTGCCTGGCCCGCTCAGCGCACGCAGCTGACGTAGGCATTCGCCGTGTCCGCGCGTTCGACGACCGTGCCGTCGGACAGATTCACTGCCAGATGGCTGGCATTGTCTGTCGTGGTGCCCATTGCCGACGACCAGGTGTTCCCCAGCGTCCAGTTCTGGCCGTCGAGTGCGCCGCTGGCCTGCAGCGCCTTCAGCTCGTCCACGCTGGGCTGGCGCCATTTGTCTCGTCCGTCGATCGTGATGCTGCTGCAGTAGGCGCTGGCCTTGGTCCAGTTGTCCGCAAAGCTCACGCCCGACCAGGCCAGGAAATTGGCCGTGACCAGGTTCGCATTGCTGGCCGGCGGCACGCACTGGTTATTGACCAGGGTCGCGGGCGCCACGCAAGCAGGTACCGCCACGCACTGGCCGTTGACGCGCACCCCGCCGTTATCGCAGGGCACGGCGGTGACGGTCAGCGTGGTCGAAGCCGAGGTCGGCCCCCAGCCGCCGGTGCCGGCCTGGGCGGCGGTGATGGTGCTGACGCCCGGGCCCTTGATGGTGACCAGGCTGCCGACGATGGTCGCCACCGCTGCATTGCTGCTGGTGTAGGTGAAGGGCGCCGGGCTCTTGGACGTAGGGCCATCGATGTTGAAGGGCTTGTCCGTTTCGGTCTTCGTGATGGCGGCGAACGGACCCAGCGGCGGTCCCTGGTCGGGATCGCTGCACGCAGCAAGCAAACACATCATCAATAGCCAGGCACCGATCTGCTTCATGAAAGTCCTCGTCAACGTCATATTTAACATTTGCAACAATATCAAAAAGCGGCGCAAGAAAATGCGTACTTTCTCACGCGTGCGCAGGCAGGCAGGACCTCAATGGCGTGCGGCCTGTGCCGCGTCAATCTCCCTTCCCCAAGGATCTTTCACCGCAACTGGCTCGCCGGTGGCGGCGAAATCCATGATGGCGTCGCTGGCGCGCGCGTAACGCGACCAGGCCGGCAGGCCCTTGCCGTTCGGGTCGCCGCGCATGGCGAAGTTGACGAGGTAGCTGCTCATCGCCTTGCCCATCGCCCGGTCGCGCGCCGTGGTCTTGCCGGCGTACTTGATGGCGGCGGTGTCCATGAAGAAGGGGATGTCGCTGGCGTGCTGGGCGCCCTGCTCGTTCAGCGATTCGGCCACGTAGGAGAAGCGGTAGGCGTAGACCGGCACGCCCTGCCCGGAAAGCAGGCCCGCCATGCTGCGCGCGCCGGCGACCATGAAGCCGGTCTTGCCGCCGATGTCGGCGCCGGTGGCGCCGATCATCACCGGCACCCTGGCGAAGCGGCCCTCGGCAAAGGCGGCGTTCGGATCGAGCGCCAGCTTGCCGTCTACGAACGGACCAAGGTAGGTGGACGGATTGGCGGGTGCGCGGTTGGCCAGGTTCATGCCATCGACGACATCTTCCGCGGACAGCGCGCGCAATTTGGCCAGCGCCTGCGGATCGTCCGCCGCGATGCCTTTCTCGAGCCCGAAGTTGACGCCGACCTGCTCGGCGTAAGCGATCGGCGCCTTCGCCGCGCCGCCATCGCCGCCGGACAGGATCACCGCCTTCGCGAACAGGCCCTGCGCCATCGGTGAGGCCAGCAGGGTGACGACCGACATGCCGCCCGCGGACTCGCCGAAGATCGTGACCTGGGACGGATCGCCGCCGAAGGCCGCCACGTTGCGCTTGACCCACTGCAGGGCCGCGACCTGGTCCATGAAGCCGTAGTTGCCGGCCGGGCCGTCGGCGCCTTCGCGGCGCAGGCCGGGATGGGCGAAGAAGCCGAAGCGCCCGAGACGGTAATTGAAGCTGACCACCACCACGCCCTGTTTCGCCAGATGCGCGCCCGTATAGGTCGGCGGCGAGCTGCCACCGTTGACGAAGCCGCCGCCGTAGATCCAGACGATGACCGGCAGCTTGCCGCCCGCTTTCGCGCCGATCGGCTTCCAGACGTTGGCGTACAGGCAGTCTTCCGCCGGCGGCGTGCCGAGCGGCGCGGCATCGCTGGCGAAGGGCAGCTGCATGCAATCGTGGCCGTATTCGGTGGCCTGGCGGATGCCGCTCCAGGAAGCGGCCGGCTGCGGCGCGCGCCAGCGCAGTGCGCCCACCGGCGGCGCGGCGAAGGGAATGCCCTTCCAGCTTGCCACCCCATCCTCGACTGCACCCGCCAGCTTGCCGGTGTCGATGGCGGCGACCGGCGCGGCTTTGGTGGCGGCGTGGGCCGGCGCGACGAGCGCGAGGGCGGCGGCGATGAGGATGCTGCGCGGCATGGGCGGATCTCCGATGGATGAACCCGGCTGATGCTAATCATGGCTTGTTGGACCGTCAATCGAAACTTGCCCTAGAATGGCTCGCCGCTCACTTTTTATACCGCCTTGAAAATCTCCATCGGTCACCGCCTGTTCATCTCGGTCCTGCTCGCGATCCTCGCGGTGGCGGCGGGCGCCGTCTATCTGCTGCGCCAGAACGTGCTGGCCGGTTTTGGCGACTATGCCGTCGGGATCGAGCTGGACCGCCTGGAAGAACTGTCGGTATCGCTGGCGCGCCAGTACCGCGGACACGGCGGCTGGGGCTTCCTGCCCGAGGGCGACGGCCGGCGGCGCTGGATCGCGCGCGAGCTGGAACGCCTGCAGCGCGAGCGCGAGGACGAAGCCCTGCCCGTGTCCGCAACCCCGCCTGCGCCTTCGGCGGCAGCCGTCAAGGCGTTGTCGCGCGCCGCCGCGGTGCCGGTTCCCGACCTGCCGCCCGCCCCGGCCACGAATACGCAGCTTACGCAGGCGGCCCCGGTGGCGCCCGCGCCGCCGGCCGCGCCGGTCCAGCCGCCGGCCCCGCCCCAGCCGCCCGCGCCGGCGCTGCCGCCGCTGCCCGAGCGGCGCGTCGATGCCCGCGCCGGCATCGGCAATGCTCCCGAAGCCGGCGCCGATGCCTCCCTGCCCCAGCGCATCACCCTGCTGGATCCGGCGGGCCGTTACCTGGCCGGGCGCAGGCCGGACGCGATCCCGCTGGCGCGCCGGCCGATCGAGGTAAATGGCCGCACCGTCGGCTACCTCGGCGTGGCGCGCAGCCCGCGGCCGAGCGACGCCATGGCGCTGGCCTTCCTCGAGCAGCTGCGCGCCAGCCTGTGGTGGATCCTGGCCTTTGCGGTGGCCTTCTCGGCGCTGGCCGCGACCCTGCTGGCGCGCCACTTCCGCCGGCCGATCCAGGCGCTGGCGGGCGGCGCCGGCATGCTGGCCGAGGGCCGCTTCGACGTGCGCCTGCCCGCCTCGCGCAGCGACGAACTGGGTGAGCTGGCGCGCCACTTCAACACCCTGGCCCAGCGCCTCGGCAGCGCGGAGAGCGCGCGCCGCCAGTGGGTGGCCGACACCTCGCACGAGCTGCGCACCCCGCTGGCCGTGCTGCGCGCCCAGCTCGAGGCGATCCAGGATGGCGTGCGCAGCGCCGGCCCGGACACGGTCGACGCCATGCTGCGCCAGGTGCTGGCCCTGAACAAGCTGATCGACGAGCTGTACGCGCTGGCGCGGGCCGACGTCGGCGCCCTCGACGTCAAGCCGGAACGCCTCGACCTGTGGCAGCTGGCCAGCAAGCAGGCCCGCGCCTTCGAAGCGCGCCTGCAGGCGGCGGGCCTCCAGCTCGACATCGGCCCCGCCCCGCCGCGTTCGACGGTCATGGCCGATCCGGACCGCATGCGCCAGGTGCTCGACAACCTGCTCGAGAACAGCCTGCGTTATACCTCGGCCGGCGGCCGGGTTGTTCTCGGTGCGGCGCTGGAAGGCGCTGCGCTGCATCTGCACCTGGACGACAGCGCGCCCGGCGTGCCGGACGACGCGCTCGAGCGCCTGGCGCAGCGTTTCTACCGCGTCGACACCTCGCGCAGCCGCGCGCATGGCGGCGCCGGCCTGGGGCTCGCCCTGTGCCGCCGCCTGCTCGAGGCGCAAGGCGCGTCGTTGAACTTCGCGCATTCGCCGCTCGGCGGCCTGCGCGCCACCATTTCGATCCCGTCAAGCGAACGCGCATGAGCACCGAGATCTTCATCGTCGAGGATGAACCCGAACTGGCCGCGCTGGTGGCCGACTATGCCCGCGCCGCCGGCTACCACGCCACCGTGTTCGGCGACGGCGCCCTGGCCCTGGACGCGATCCGGCGCCAGCCGCCGGCGCTGGTGGTGCTGGACCTGATGCTGCCCGGGCTGGACGGTTTGTCGGTATGCCGCGCAGCCCGCCAGTTTTCGCAAGTGCCGGTCGTGATGGTGACCGCCCGCGTCGAGGAGATCGACCGCCTGCTCGGCCTCGAAGCCGGGGCCGACGACTACCTGTGCAAGCCCTTCAGCCCGCGCGAGCTGATGGCGCGCATCAAGGCGATTCTGCGGCGCGCGGGACAGGGGTCCATGCCCGCCGCGCCGCGCATCGAGGTCGACGCCGCCGCGCGCCGGGTGCGCATCCACGGCCGTCCGCTGGAGCTGACGCCGACCGAATACGGCATCCTCGCGGCACTGGCGCGCCGGCCCGGCCAGGTGTTTTCGCGCGCCCAGCTGCTCGACGCCGCGCGCGAGGGCAACGCCAACCTCGAGGTGGCGGACCGCGCCATCGACAGCCACGTGAAGAACCTGCGGCGCAAGCTGGATGCGGTGCTGCCGGGCGTGGAGGCCATCCATTCGATCTACGGCCTGGGCTACAGATTCGACCTGTGATGCGCGATTTGTGACTGGCGCGCACAAATCTTCATTTTTTCTCCACATTCGGGCGACATCATGTGTCCATCCAACCCGAGGAGAACACGATGAAAACCAGCGCCGCCATCCTGATGTTTGCCCTGCTGTCGAGCGCCGCCGGCGCCAGCCTGGCCGACGTCCACGTCTACGTCGACTGCAGCGACAAGGACGCCAGGTGCCCGCCGCCGCCCAAGCCGCCGAAGCCGCCGCGTCCACCCGCACCGCCGGCCCCGCCCGCGCCGCCGGCACCGCCCGCACCCGACGGCGCGACGGCTTACTCGGCGGCCGAAGCCCCGATGCCCGCCATGCCCGCCATGCCTGCCATGCCGGACATCCCGGCGCCGCCGGCCCCGCCGCCGCCGCCGAAAGTGCCACCGGTGCCGGACAGCGCCCACGCCGACTGCGCCGCCAGGAAGCCGGGCACGCGCATGATGTTCACCCTGCGTCCGGGCGAAACCATGAGCGGCGTCTGCCGGAAACAGGGCGGCAAAATGGTGTTCGCGCTGCGCGAGTACCAGCTGACGGAGTGACATTCCAGGCGGGAGACGGTATGCTGCAACGCATGCCGCATCCCGCTTCTCCCCCCAAACCGACCCCGTCCGAACTGGAGCTGCTGCGCGTCCTGTGGCAGCTCGGCGCCGCCACCGCCAGGCAGGTGCACGAGGCGGTGGCAGGCGACCGTCCCGACCTGACGGCGGCCACCGTGCTGCGCCTGCTGCAGCTGATGCATGCCAAGGGCCTGCTGCTGCGCGACGAGTCCCAGCGCGCCCACGTCTACGCGCCGGCCCAGCCGCAGGACGCCCTGCAAACGAGCCTGGTCAGCGAACTGATTACCAAGGCTTTTTCCGGCTCCGGCAAGGCGCTGGTGCTGGCCGCCCTGCGCGGCCACGTCAGCAAGAAGGAGCGCGAGGAGATCCAGGCCATCCTGAATGACAGGAAAGACCCGTGAGCGAGCCGATCGCGCCCGCGGACCCCGATCCGCGTCCGCTGCCGCCCAGGGAACCGGAACTCGAGGACTGCTGCGGCACCGGCTGCGTGATGTGCGTGTTCGACGCCTACCAGATCGCGCGGGAGAACTACGAAACGGCGCTGGCCGCCTGGCTGGCGCGCCATCCCGGGGAAGAGGCTTGAGCATGGCCCCCCTGCTCGACAACATCTTCTGGAACACGCTGAACGGCACGCACGCGCACCTGGCGACCGGCACGGATGCCGCACGGCGCTACGCCCCCGGCTTCTCGCCCATCGTCGGCTTTCCCGACCCGCAGCGGCCCGACTTCGCGGCCCTGCTGCCCTTCTGCGAACCCGGCGAGCGCTTTTACTGCGACGCCTGGTCCGGCCCCGCGCCGGCCGGCTGGCGCATCGAAGCCGAATCGACCATGGTCCGGATGATCTGGGATGGCCTCATGCCCGAACGCGACGAAGCGCCCGACGCGATCCAGCTCGACGCAAGCCATGCCGGGCAGGCCCTGGCGCTGGCCCTGCTGACCAGGCCCGGACCCTTCGGGCCGCGCACCATCGAACTGGGCGAATACTTCGGCTATTTCGAGGGCGACCGGCTGGTCGCGATGGCCGGCGAGCGCATGGCCGCACCCGGGCTGCACGAGATCAGCGGCGTCTGCACGCATCCGGACCACCAGGGCCGCGGCTACGCGCGCCGCCTGATGCTGAAGCTGATCCGGCGCCAGCTGCTGCGCGGCGAGACGCCCTTCCTGCACGTGATGCGGGCGAACGAGGCGGCGCATGGACTTTATTTGCGCATGGGCTTCCGGGATTATTGCGAGACGGTGGTGCGGGTGGTGACGCCTGACGCCCGCTACGTTCCCTAGCGAACAATCAAACCCGCCCGCTGTCACTACAATCCTCTCATCCGTAAGCACTCCACGAGAGGCCATCATGTTCGATATGGATCTTCCCTGGTGGGAATTCATGGCCCGCGGCGCGATGATCTATCTTGCGCTGCTGGTCATGGTGCGCCTGTCGGGCCGGCGTACGATCAGCCAGCTGACGCCGTTCGACTTATTGGTCGTCATGCTGCTCTCGGAATCGGTATCGAACGGCCTATCCGGCGGCGACAATTCCGTCAGCGGCGGCCTGATCATCGCGGGGACGCTGATCGTGCTGAACGGCGGCATCGGCTTGCTGTCGGCGCGCAGCCGCAAGGTGGAAGCGATGGTCGAGGGCGAACCCGTGCTGATCGGACGCGACGGCGTCTTCTTCGACAAGGTCGTCCGCCGCAACCGCATCGGCCAGATCGACCTCGAGCAGGCCTTGCGCGAATCCGGCTGCGCGCGCCACGAAATGCAGTGCGCCTTCCTCGAAGCCGATGGCGGCATCACGATCATGAAGCGGCCCAGGGCGGGCGACTGAGCGAAGCCGCCAGGACGCGCTAGAAGGCGACGCCGGCGCCGAGCATGAACACGTCCGAATCGCGCTCGTAGCTGGTGATCACCCGGCTCCAGGTGAGCTGGGCGCGCAGGCTGTCGCTGATCCGGTAGCGCATGCCGATCGAGGCGATCGGCGCGACGTGGTTTTCGCGTTCGGCCTTGGGATCCTTGCGGTCGAGCTGGTCGCGCATGGCGTAGGCGCCGAAGCCCATTTCCAGCACGGTGCGTTCGGTGAAGGGGCGCAGCAGCCAGACCTGGCCGCTGACGCCCTTGCGCTCGGCCGCATCGACCTTCCCTTCGCTCATCAGGATCACGCTCCACTCGACGTTCGGATTCACCGTGCGGCGGTATTCGAGACCGTAGGAGGCCGCGGTCTCGGAGGCCAGGCTGTTCACGATCGAGCGGCCGGCCAGCAGCATGAGCAGCTTGTCGCCCCGCTCCGCGTTCTGCAGGCGGATCCCGCGCGGCAGATTGCGCAGCTCGTAGCCGGCGCCGAACAGCAGCATGGTGGTGTCGTGGCTGGTGATGCCGTGGGTGTGCGACAGGCGTGTCTCGAGGTAGGCGCTCGAGGCCAGGTGGTACTTGAGGCTCACGCTCATCAGCTGGCCCCAGCCGTGGTCGTTGCGGTAGTCGGCCAGGGTGCCGTTGCCGGTGTTGGTGTCGAAGTAATAGTAGGGGCCGAAACCGGCCGCGACCGACCAGCCGCGCGTGGGGAAGGCCGTGTGGAGCCAGAGCTGGGACCCGAGGCCGTCGCGGTGGTGCTGCCTTGGGTGGCCTTCGTTCAGGTAGTCGGCGCTGACCGAGACGTATTTGTTGATGTGGTGGGTATAGCCGAGCGCCACGGCGAACGAAGTGTCGTCCTTGTCCTGGTCGAGCCGCATGCCGCCCGCCAGCAGGGACGCATCCTGGGCCTGGGCCAGACATGATACGAAAACGAGCGGCAGGGCTAGAAATTTGTATCGTGTATTTACTGAATCACGGGTCATTTGGATATTATGCCAATCTTTCCAAAAGTTAGTCGCTCATAGGCACTATCTCAGCCGTACGGTGCGAGTCCGGCCTGGCTGCCGGTGCTAAGTTTTTGTCAGCACCCAGGACGGGTGCGTTGCAGAGACTCTGTTCAACAGGAGGTATTCCATGAAACAAGTTCTGTCCGTTCTAGCACTGGCAGCGGCGGCGGGCCTGGCCAGCCCGGCCTTCGCCCAGACCTACCGGGCCATCGCCAGCGGCCCGGCCGAAAGCCCGCCCAACGGCTCGCCGGGTTCCGGCATGGCGGCGATCGAGCTCAGGTTCGATCCCGGCACCAGCAACATGACGGTCGACATGCCCTTCACCGACCTGGTGGGCACCTCGCTTGAAGCCCACATCCACTGCTGCACCACCGACGCCTTCACCGGCACCTCGGGCGTCGCGATCCCCTTCGCCGACTTCCCGACCGGCGTGAAGTCCGGCACCTTCTCGGCGACCCTGCCGCTGTACGAGGAAGCCACCTATGACCCGGCCTTCCTGGCGGCCAACGGCGGCACGGTGAAGGGCGCGGCCTCGGCCTTCGTGAGCGGCCTCAATGCCAACGAGGCCTACGTCAACATCCATACCAGTGCTTATCCGGAAGGCGAGATCCGCGGCTTCATCGTGGCCGCGCCGATCCCGGAACCGTCCGAGTGGGCGATGCTGGCGGGCGGCCTGGGCGCGCTGTGGTGGGTAGGCCGGCGGCGGCGCTGGGAGGCCAGCTGGCAGCGCTAGTCCGGGAGCCTTAGCTGGGCGCCGCGTTCGGCGAGCAGGCTGGCCCAGGCCGGGACCGCCTCCTGCCAGAACGCGGCCAGCGAGCGGATGGACGGGGCCGGCGAGGCCAGCCGCAGTCCCAGGAAACCAGCCGCCTGTTGCAGGGCCGCGACGGCGGCCTCTTCATCGCGTCCTTGCGGACCGGGCGAGATGGCCAGCGCCCCGGTCTGCTTGGACAGCTTTTCGCCGTTGGCGTTGCGCACCACCGGCACGTGCAGGTAGCGCGGCGTCGGCACGCCGAGCAGGCGCTGCAGGTAGATCTGGCGCGGGGTCGAATCGAGCAGGTCGGCGCCGCGCACGACGTCGGTGACGCCCTGCTCCGCATCGTCGACGACCACCGCCAGCTGGTAGGCCCAGTAGCCGTCCGCCCGCTTGAGCACGAAATCGCCCGATTCCAGCGCCAGCCGCTGTTCCTGCCAACCCGCGAAACGGTCGGTGAAGCCGACCGCGTCGTCGCCCGATTCCGGCACCCGCAGGCGCAGGCTGCGCGCCTCGCGTCCCGGCGCCAGGCCATGGCGGCAGGTGCCCGGATAGATGGCCGCGCCGTCCGGCCCCACGCCCAGGCGCGAATCGGCGATCTCCCGGCGGTTGCAGCCGCATCCGTAGACCCAGTCGGCGATGCGCTCGCGCGCGGCCTGGTAAAGGTCCTTGCGCCGGCTCTGCCAGACGATCTCGCCGTCCGAATGCATGCCCAGCCAGTCCAGCTGCTCGAGGATGGTGCCGGCGGCGCCCGGCACGGCGCGGCCCTCGTCGATGTCTTCGATGCGGATCAGCCAGGCGCCGCCGTTGGCGCGCGCGTCCAGGTAGCTGGCCAGGGCCGCCACCAGCGAGCCGGCGTGCAGCGGGCCGGTCGGGGATGGGGCGAAGCGGCCGACATAGGAGGCGGCCGGGGTCGGTATGGGGGCGGAAAAGCTGCTCACTGCGCGCTGCGGAAACTCGGTTGATGGGGGAAGGCGCCACCTTAGCATACCGCGTCTCCCAAGGGCGACAGTCGAAACTTTGTCCAGGACAAATAAGCATTGTTTCCAAAAAGTAATATACAATCGCGCTTTGTCCTAGACAAAACTATGGTTCAATTGCATACAAAGATAAAAGGAGCACCATGCTGTCTACCCTCAACGTAATCGCCTTCGGCAAGGACGACATCGACAACAAGCTGTCACAGCTGTCGGGCAAGCAGATCGACGAACTGGCTTTCGGCGCCATCCAGCTCGATGGCCAGGGCAAGGTCCTGCGCTACAATCAGGCCGAAGCCGACATCACCGGCCGCCACGCCGGCGCCGTGATCGGCACCAACTTCTTCCGCGACGTCGCGCCCTGCACCAACACCGCGCGCTTCAAGGGCGTGTTCGACGCCGGCGTGCGCGCGAGTAACCTGAACACGATGTTCGAGTACGTGTTCGACTACAAAATGACCCCGACAAAAGTAAAAATCCACATGAAGAAGGCCATCAGCGACGGCACCTACTGGATTTTCGTGAAGCGCCTGTAAGCCCATGCAAGCACCGAGCGCACTTCTTGCCCCGTGGTGGGCCGACCGCAGCGCCCTGCTGCGCTTCGTCGCCGATCTGGTGGCGGGCGAGCTGGCGGCGCTGCGCCACGACCCGCTGCTGCTGCCGGACGGCTGGAAGCCCTCGCTGTCGCTGCAACAGGACCTGGGCGTCGATTCGCTCGAGCTGCTGCAGCTGGCGGGCGCGCTGGCCGAGGCCCTGCAGCTGCAGCACAGCGGCGTCGAAGACTACCTGCTGGCGCGCCGCACCCTCGGCGACTGGCTCGACATCGCCACCGCGGGCCTGCAGCACCGCGATGCCGAACTGACTTTCCGCACTTCCGGCAGCACCGGCGAACCGAAACGCTGCGCGCACGCCCTCGCCACGCTGGAGCAGGAAGCGGCCAGCCTGGCCACGCTGTTCAGCGGGCGCCGGCGCCTGCTGCTGGCGGTGCCGGCGCATCACATCTACGGTTTCCTGTTCGGCGTGCTGCTGCCGCGCCATCTCGGACTCGAAGCGGACCAGGTGCTGAGCGTGCGCGCGCGCCTGCCGTCGCAGCTGGCCCGCCACCTGCTGCCCGGCGACCTGGCGATCGGCCATCCGCAGTTCTGGCAGGCGGCGCTGGGCGCGGACCAGGACTTCCCCAATGACGTGACCGGCGTCAGTTCGACTGCGCCCTGCCCCGATGCGGTGGCCGAACGCGCCGAAGCCGCGGGCCTGGCGCTGGTCCAGGTGTATGGCGCTTCCGAGACCGGCGGCCTGGGTTGGCGCGCCTCGCACCGCGATCCTTACCGCCTGCTGCCGCACATCGAACGGGCCGGCGATGCGCTGCTGCGCCGCGGCCCCGATGGCGAAGCACAGGCCCTGCACCCGCAGGACAGCCTGGCCTGGTGCGGCGACGACCGGTTTACGCTCGGTCCGCGCCGCGACAGCGCGGTGCAGGTGGGCGGCGTCAACGTCTTCCCGGAGCGCGTGCGCCAGGTCCTGCTCGAGCACCCGCTGGTCGAGGACGCCGCCGTGCGCCTGATGCGCCCCGACGAAGGCCAGCGCCTGAAAGCCTTCATCGTGCCGCGCGCCGGCGCCGGCGAAGGCTTTATCCAGGAACTGCGCGCCTGGACCGACGCCAGACTGGCCGCGCCGGAGCGCCCGAAGGCGATCACGCTGGGCGAACGCATCCCGCGCGGCATGCTGGGCAAGCCCGCCGACTGGAGCATCGCCCCATGATCATGCAGATCGACCTCCCGGCCGGCGGCCTGCCCGCCGTGGTGTTTGGCGCCGGCCCGGTCACCGTGGACGAAATCGAGGCCCTGGCCGCGGGCCGCGCCCGGCCGGTACTGTCCGGCGACCCGGCCTTTGCCGACCGCATCGAGGCCGGCGCCGCGCGGCTCAAGCGCCTGGCCGGCGATGGCGATGCGCCGCAGCGGCTCTTCAGCTGGCACGGCGCCGGCCTGGACACGCCTTTCACGCCGGAGCAGACCCGCGCGATCCTCGCGGTGCGCCTGGCTTCGCTGTGCCAGGGCGGGTCCGGCGCCGGCATGGACGCGCTGCGGCGGCTGGCCGCCCTGCTCGAGGACGACGCGCCGCCGGCGCTGGCCGCCGAGGACCAGGCACTGATCGACCGCGACGCCGCCATGACCGGCCTGGCCTGCCTGGCGGCGGTGCGCGCGCGAAGCCTGTGCAGGCTGGCCGGCCGCATCGCGGCGCTGGCCGCCGTCGCCCTGGACGCCAACGCCGCCCACTTCGACCAGGCCCTGTTCGCGGCCCGGCCCTACCCCGGCACGCTGCGCGCGGCCGGCTGGATCCGCGACGACCTCGGCCAGGCGACGGGCGCCGTGCGGCCGCACGACCTGGCGCCGCTGCGCTGCGCGCCGCAGGTGATCGGGGTCCTGGCGGACGCCCTGCCCTGGATGATCGGCCACATCGAACTGGAACTGAACAGCGCCGGCGGCGATCCGCTTTTCCAGGACCACGCCGGCCACCTGAGGTTCGCGATGGAAGGCATGAAGAATGCGGTGACCAAGCTCGCCGACCTGTTCGAACAGCAGATGGCGCTGGTGGCCGACGCTTGCGCCGGCAAGGGCCTGCCGCCCGGCCTGCGCAGCGCGGCCGGCGGCCACGGCCTGAAGGCGCTGCAGGCCAGCGTTTCTGCCTGGACCGCGGAGGCGCTCAGGCTGACGCCGGACGCGGTGGTCCACAAGGCCGGCACCGGCATGATCGCGGCGCGCGATTGCCTGCGCGCGGTCGAACTGACGGAACAGGTGGCGGCGGCGCTGCTGGTGGCGGTGCGCCAGGCCTGCGCCCTGCGCCACCCGGACGGCCTGCCGCGCCGGCTCGGGGCCGGCCTGCTCGACTGCATGGCGCGCATCGCCGAACTGGTGCCCTTGGCCGGCGCCGAGCGGCGCCTCGACCAGGACCTGCGGCGCCTGCTGGCCGTGATCCGCTACGATGGCGCGGCCCTGCTCTGCCGCGCTAGAATGGCTGTTCCATGAACGCCACCATCACATCGCCCACTTTCAGCATCGCCGCCGTCGAGCGCGAGACGCGCCTGTCCAAGGACGTGCTGCGGGTCTGGGAACGCCGCTACGGCTTCCCGCAGCCGGTGCGCGACGCGAACGGCGAACGCTGCTACCCGGGCGAGCAGGTCGAACGCCTGCGCCTGATGAAGCGCTTGATGGACCAGGGCCACCGGCCCGGCGCGCTGGCCGCGCTGGAGCATGGCGAACTGGCCGCGCTGGCGGCGCCGCAGCGCGCCGCGGACGACGAGGGCCAGAACGGCGCCATCGCCCGCCTGCTGGAAACGATCCGCGCGCGCGACCCGGCCGTGTTCCGCCACGCGCTGCGCCAGTCGCTGGCGCGCCAGGGCCTGGAGCGCTTCGTCGAGCACACCATGGCGCCGCTGACCACGGCCGTCGGCGCGTGCTGGGAAGACGGCAGCTTCGACGTCTTCGACGAACATTTCTATACCGAGTCGGCCCAGCAGCAGCTGCGCCAGGCGATCGCCGACCTGCCCGCCGCGCGCCAGGGCCCGCGCATCCTGATGACCACCGTCCCCGGCGAAGGGCACGGCCTCGGCCTCCTGATGGCCGAGGCCCTGTTCTCGCTCGAAGGCGCCAACTGCATCTCGCTCGGCCTCGAAACGCCGCTGCTCGACATCGCGCGCGCGGCAAGCGCGTACGGCGCCGGCATCGTGGCCCTGTCCTTCTCGGCAGCTTATTCGCGGCGCCAGGTGGGGCCCGTGCTGGCCCAGCTGCGCCAGGCCTTGCCGCCGGAGGTCGAGCTGTGGGCCGGCGGCGCCGGCGTGGCGCGCCTCGAGGGCGTGGCCGGCGTGCGCCTGCTGCCGACGCTGGACGCCGGCCGCCAGGCCCTGGCCGCCGTCAGGACCTGAACGGCTACGCCGCCCTGGCGCGCCAGGAGCGCATCTGCGTCATGAACTCTTCCAGCGGCGCCGGGCGCGAGAACAGGAAGCCCTGCATGGCCGGCTTGCGGTTGGCGGCCAGGAAGCTGGCCTGCTGGTCGGTCTCGACGCCTTCCGCCACCACGCGCAGGCCCAGGTGGTCGGCCATCGCCAGGATCGACTGCACGATCGCGGTGCCGTTGACGTCGCCGGGGGTGTCGCGGATGAAGCTCTTGTCGATCTTCAGTTCGTACAGCGGCATCTTCTTCAGGTAGGCCAGGTTCGAATAGCCGGTGCCGAAATCGTCGATCGAGAAGCGGATGCCCATCTGCGCCAGTTCGTGCATGCGCGCGATGGTCTCGTTCAGGTCGCTCACCAGCAGGCCCTCGGTCACTTCGAAGATCAGCTGGCTGGCCGGGGCGCCGGTTTCGACCAGGACCGCGCAGACCTGCTCGACGAACTCCGGCTGGCGGAACTGCAGCGGGCTGACGTTGATCGACAGCGGCACCGCCAGGCCGGCGCGGTCCAGGCGCAGCCAGTATTCGCAGGCCTGGCGCAGCACCCACTGGCCGAGCGGATAAATCAGGCCGCTCGATTCGGCGGCCGGGATGAAGACGTCCGGCGGCACGAAGCTGCCGTCCGGGCGCTGCCAGCGCATCAGCAGCTCGGCGCCCACCGGCATGCGCAGGTGATCGATCTGCAGTTGCAGGTACATCGACAGTTCGCCGTTTTCCATCGCGGCGGCGAAGTCGCGTTCCAGCGTCAGCTTGCGCTCCGCCTCGGCCAGCATGCCGGCTTCGAACAGGGTCACGCCGTTGCGGCCCGCCACCTTGGCGTGGTACATCGCGGTATCGGCCTCGCGCAGCAGATCGTGGCCGGTCTGGCCACTGCGCAGCGGCAGCGCGATGCCGATGCTGGCCGAGGCGTGATACAGCTGGCCGCCGATCTCGACCTGCTCGGCCAGCGCGCCGCGGATCTTCTCCGCCACCACCTGCGCCGCGCAGGTCGCGCGCTGCGCGTCCGGGCCCAGGTTCTCGAGCACCACCACGAATTCGTCGCCGCCCAGGCGCGCCACCGTGTCGCCCTGGCGCAGCGCGGCCGCCACGCGCTGCGCCGCGTGCTTGAGCATGTTGTCGCCGATGGCGTGGCCGCGCGCATCGTTGATGGTCTTGAAGTTGTCGAGATCGATGAACAGCACCGCGCCCAGTCCGGCCGCCGCGTGCGCGCGCGCGACCATGGCGTCCAGGCGTTCGATCAGCAGGCGCCGGTTCGGCAGTCCGGTGAGGACGTCGTAGAACGCGAGGCGGTGGATGGCGTCGGCGGCGTTGCGGCGCTCGGTGATGTCGCGCCCGACCACCACCCAGTGCGTGTTGCGGCCGCCTTCGTCGGCGAAGGGCACCAGCTCCATCTCGACCCAGTATTTTTCGCCGCGCCGGGTGTAGTTCACCAGCTCGGCCTTGGCGGCTTCGCCGCGCGCCATGGCGCCGAAGATGCGGGCGACCTCGATCTGGTCGGTCTCGGGGCCGTGCAGCAGGCGCATGCTGCTGCCCACCACTTCGTCGCGCGTGTAGCCGGTGCGGCGCACGAAGGCGTCGTTGGCGAAGATGATCGGCTGCTCGGCGCCGGCGTCGTCGACCACCCTGGCGATCAGGACCATGTCGTTCAGGCGCGCGACCGCGGCCGAGGTCAGGCGCAGCTCGGCGTTCAGCTCGTGCAGCCTGGCGTGGCCTTCCTCGAGCGAGTCGGCGGTGCGGCCCAGCTCCGCCATCGAATTATCGAGGCGCTGCAGCAGGCTGCCGCAGGTCAGGGTAATCAGCGCGCCGACGAACAGGTAGTTCAGGGTGACGATCAGGCAGGGCAGCAGCGCATGCTCTTCCATGCCGGTGACGTACAGCCTGGCATAGCCGGTCAGGCCGAGCACGAAGATGGTGGCGCCGCTCAGGCCCAGCGCGGCCAGCGCCGACCGCATGCCCAGCAGGACCACGCCCAGCACGGGCAGCGCCATCAGGAAGATCTGGCTGACCGGACCGACCGTGAGCATCAGGCCGATGCCGATCAGGTAGAGGATCGCGAGGAAGTTGAGGACGCGGAAGGTGTAGTTCAGGCGCGGCATGCGCCACAGCACGGCCACCCAGGCCAGCGCCACGCTGTCCATCAGGGCGACCGGCCACAGGCCCTCGCTGATCGAGAGGCCGATACTCGGCACCGCGGCGAGCGTACCCAGCATGACCACGTACGACAGCAGGGACGCGAAGACCCTGGAGCGCCAGTGATCGATGTCGTAATAGGTTCCCATGGAGCGTTCTTCTCACTTACCCCACAGAGAATTTCTACTGAGGATTATTCATTGTTGCATAGCAACATTCTAATTCGGTTCGCATGCGCCTGTCATGCAATGAATGATGCGCTGTGGCGAATATAGGACAGGTGTTGCAATAGAAATATTGAATATCTCTATTTGACCGGTGCGGCCTCGGCCTTCGTCACCAGCGCCGTCACCTGCTTTGCGATCTCGTTCGGCACCGCCATCGACAGCTGGTAGTGCAGGATTTCGAAACCCTTATCGGTCTTGCGGATCACGCCGCTGGCCATGCAGTGGCCCATGTTCGGCGTGTCGAGCAGCTCGTCGAACCAGATCAGCTTGCCATCGCCCGCAGTATACACGTTACGGCGCGTGGCCTTGAACGACCAGGCAGACGTTTTCCCTTCGAAGTACTTGCGGGCCCAGGCCTTGAAGTCGTCGCGCTGCCAAAGCTCGCTGCGGTCGGTGCCGATATAGACCCCATCGGGCGCCATCTTGTCGAAATAGGCCATGCGCGCGTGGGCGGCATCGTCGTGCCAGGCATCGACGAAGGCGTTGACCTGCTTCGCCAGGGCGGGATCGGCGCCGGCGGCTTGGGCAAGATTCGCGAGGCATAGGCAGCAGGCCAGGAACAGGGATTTCAGGGTGGTGTGCATCATTTGAATCGGCCTCCGTCGCCGTTGCGCAAGAATTTGATCAGTGCGGTGAAACAGGTTTGTTGGTCGTCGTACATGGACATGTGGCTGCCCTTCTCGCACATCGGCAGGCGGCCATGCTGCAGCCTTTGCGCCACCATCTTCATGTGGGCCGGGACCGCTTGGTGGCGGCGGCGAAGGCTGGGATCGCCGGCAGGAGCACTGCCTTCAGGGCAAGGAAAGGTTTCATCGGAACCTCGTCGTTCATCGGTTATGCATTGTACGTTGGAAATGTAACCAATTGTGCAAGATCCGTGATTGTTCGATAAGTGGTGTAGAGTTGACTCACCAGCAACTTTTTTGGGTGGGCGATGAGAGCGTGGACCTGGATGGCGGCGATGGGCCTGTGCCTGGCGGGATGGCAGGCGATGGCGCAGGCGCCCGATGAACGCAAGGCCGAGGGCAAGCTCAGCCTGCGCCTGACCGACGAGGTGATCAGCAAGGCGGTGCGCGAAACACTGGCCGAACAGCCGGCCGGTCCCAGGCTGCGTTCGGACAAGGCGCTGAGCGGGGATGCTTACCGGAAGTTCGAGCGGGCATTTTCGGAAGCCGAAAAGCCGGGCTGCCTGCATCCGGATGCGATGAAATTCCAATCGCCGACCACGGTCGTGAAAGCCGGCGGACAGGATTACGTCGTCGGCGTTGCCGGCCTGTTCGCCCTGCCATTCTGGGCGGCGGCCGTGGTGCGCGGCAAGTGCAAATGAAAGACGAATCGTGGATAATATCGGCATGAACGATACTACCCAACTCCCTCCCCTGCCCGACCACCTGTCCATCGACCCGCGCAGCCCGCATCACGACGCGGAAGTCTTCAAGCACCCGGTCGGCATCCGTTTCAACGGCAAGGAACGCACCGACGTCGAGGAATACTGCATCAGCGAAGGCTGGATCAAGGTTGCCGCCGGCAAGGTTGTCGACCGCAAGGGCCGTCCGATGCTGATCAAGCTGAAGGGCACGGTCGAGGCCTACTACGCTGTCTGATCCTCTACTGACATCTTTTTGGAACAACGGCTGCCGGAGCGATCCCGCAGCCGTTTTCGTTTCTGGAACGCCAGCGGCAAGCCTGAGGGCGTGCGCAGTGGTATGCTTCCACCATGACTACCGATACTGATATTGAACTGTCCGGCCCCTTCCAGGCCAAGGACGGAACCGGCCGTACCCTCGACGTCAAGGCGATCCGCATCTTCGACGAGGGTTACGGGATCATCGATGTGTACGTGGAATTCAAGGCGAAGCTGGAGCCGGGCACGCACAAGGATAGCGTATTGCTGCGCCAGATCGTCGACCGCCTGCGCGCGGTCGGCTACAAGGGGCCGGACTTCGGGCTCAGCGACCCGGGCCTGCAGGAGAGCAAACTGATCGTGCTGGAGGCGCCGGAGGAGTTTTCGAGCTTTGCCAAGAGCAAGGGCTGGAAGAACCTGGCCGAAGATTTCGACGAGTAATTTTTATTTGACGCAGCCAACAAAAAAGCGAGCCTGGGCTCGCTTTTTTGTTGCCGACTAGCGCAAATTAACGCTTGTCGATCGAAGGCACGTCGCGGCGCGGCGAACCGACGAACAGCTGGCGCGGACGGCCGATCTTCTGTTCCGGGTCGGCGATCATCTCGTTCCACTGGGCGATCCAGCCGATGGTGCGGGCCATCGCGAAGATACCGGTGAACAGCGAGACCGGGATGCCCAGGGCCGACTGCACGATGCCCGAGTAGAAGTCGACGTTCGGGTACAGCTTGCGCGACACGAAGTATTCGTCGTTCAGGGCGATCTTTTCCAGTTCCATGGCCAGCTTGAACAGCGGGTCGTCGTGCAGGCCCAGTTCGTTCAGCACTTCATGGCAGGTTTCGCGCATCAGCTTGGCGCGCGGGTCGAAGTTCTTGTACACGCGGTGACCGAAGCCCATCAGCTTGACGCCCGAGTTCTTGTCCTTGACCTTCTCGATGAAGGCCGGGATGTTCTCGACGCTGCCGATTTCCTTCAGCATGTTCAGGGCGGCTTCGTTGGCGCCGCCGTGCGCCGGGCCCCACAGGCAGGCGATGCCGGCTGCGATACAGGCGAACGGGTTGGCGCCCGACGAACCGGCCAGGCGGACGGTCGAGGTCGATGCGTTCTGCTCGTGGTCCGCGTGCAGGATCAGGATGCGGTCCAGGGCGCGCACCAGCACGTCGTTGACCTTGTACTCTTCGCACGGGTTGGCGAACATCATGTGCATGAAGTTGGCGCTGTACGACAGGTCGTTGCGCGGGTACATGAACGGCTGGCCGATCGAGTACTTGTAGGCCATCGCGACCAGGGTCGGCAGCTTGGCGATCAGGCGGATTGCCGAGATCTCGCGCTGCTCCGGATCGTTGATGTCCAGCGAGTCGTGGTAGAACGAGGCCAGCGCGCCGACGGTACCCACCAGCACCGACATCGGATGCGCGTCGCGACGGAAACCACGGAAGAAGAAGTTCATCTGCTCGTGGATCATCGTGTGCTTGGTCACGGTGTCGGTGAACTTCTCCTTCTGCTCGGCGTTCGGCAGTTCGCCGTTCAGCAGCAGGTAGCAGGATTCCAGGAAGTCGCAGTTCTCGGCCAGCTGTTCGATCGGGTAGCCGCGGTACAGCAGCTCGCCCTTGTCACCGTCGATGTAGGTGATGGCGGACTGGCACGCAGCGGTCGACATGAAGCCCGGGTCGTAGGTGAACTTGCCGGTCTGGCCGTACAGCTTGCGGATATCGATGACGTCCGGGCCGATGGTGCCCTTGTAGATCGGCATGTCGACCGACGGGCTGCCGTCGGAGAACGACAAGGTGGCTTTGGTTTCAGAGGTATTCATGGCACTTCCTTCTTTGGGAGGTGGGTACAAAATAAAAAAGCGTCGATTCGCTCACGCTTGCCGCAGCCGCGCCACCAGGGCGCGCACGTGCGGCAGGTCGACCTCGCCCGCGGGCTCGGTGCGTCCCAGCAGCAGGTCCATCAGCGGGTTATCCGCCAGGTCCAGCAAACGGGTCAGCGCATCGACTTCCTCGTCCGTCAGTTCCTCTTCGTGCGCATCCAGGAAGCGCGTGAGGATCAGGTCGTTTTCTAGCAGCCCCCGGCGTGCGCGCCAGCGCAGGCGTGCACGGTTGGCTGGATCGGATTGATGCGTTTTCACACTAGAGTCCGTTGTTCGGTCAACACTATACCCCGGCTGCCGTTTCGCGGCAGTACGGTAGTTTTACTATATTTATCAGCGACGTTAGATCGCGCGGCGTACCAGCAATTCCTTGATCTTGCCGATCGCCTTGTTCGGATTCAGGCCCTTCGGGCACACGTCCGTGCAATTCATGATCGAGTGGCAGCGGAACAGGCGGTACGGGTCTTCCAGGTTGTCCAGGCGCTCGTTGGTCGCTTCGTCGCGCGAGTCGGCGATGAAGCGGTAGGCCTGCAGCAGGCCGGCCGGGCCGACGAACTTGTCCGGGTTCCACCAGAACGACGGGCAGGAGGTCGAGCAGCAGGCGCACAGGATGCACTCGTACACGCCGTCCAGCTCTTCGCGCTCTTCCGGCGACTGCAGACGCTCCTTCTCCGGCGGGATCGAGTCGTTGATCAGGAACGGCTTGATCGAGTGGTACTGCTTGAAGAAGTTGGTCATGTCGACGATCAGGTCGCGCACCACCGGCAAGCCCGGCAGAGGACGCAGCACGATCGGCTGGGTCAGCTCGTTCAGGTTGGTGGTGCAGGCCAGGCCGTTCTTGCCGTTGATGTTCATCGCGTCCGAACCGCACACGCCTTCACGGCAGGAGCGGCGCAGGGCCAGCGAGTCGTCGACGTCGGACTTGATGCGCTGCAGGGCGTCGAGCAGCATCTTGTCGGTGTCTTTCAGTTCGACGGTGACGTCTTGCATGTAGGGCTTCGAATCCTTGTCCGGATCGTAGCGGTAGATCTTCAGTTGGACAGTACGTGCCATTTTTTTACCTATCGGGTGGGACGGGCGCTGCCCGTCCTTTTAAAGTTCTGTTGTCTTCGAAGCTAGGAAGCGAAGCTTAGAAAGTACGTGGCTTCGGTTTGAAGGTATCGACCGTCAGCGGCTTGGTGATGACCGGCTTGTAATCCAGGCGGTTGCCTTCCGAGAAGTACAGGGTGTGCTTCATCCAGGTCTCGTCGTCGCGGTTCGGGAAATCGCTGTGGGCGTGGGCGCCGCGCGATTCCTTGCGCGCCGCGGCCGAGACGATGGTCGCCTTTGCCACTTCGATCAGGTTGTCCAGTTCGATCGCCTCGATACGGGCGGTGTTGAACACCTTCGACTTGTCCTTGAAGGAGACGTGCTTGCGGCGCTCGTCCAGCTTCATGATTTCCTTGACGCCTTCGTCCATCAGGGCCTGGGTACGGAACACGCCGCAGAACTTCTGCATGGTGGCGCGGATGTCGTTGGCCACGTTCTGGACCTTCTCGCCGCCGGTCGAGTTCTCGAGGGCGTTCAGGCGGCCCAGCGCGTAGTCGGCGAAGTCCTTCGGCAGCGCGCGGTTGCCTTGCGCCTTCAGGTTCTGGCCGACGATGTGGTTGCCGGCCGCGCGGCCGAACACCACCAGGTCGAGCAGCGAGTTGGTGCCCAGGCGGTTGGCGCCGTGGACCGAGACGCAGGAGCACTCGCCGATGGCGTACAGGCCGTTGACGATCTTCTGGCCGCCGGTGCCGTCCGGGGCGATGACCTGGCCGTGGATGTTGGTCGGGATGCCGCCCATCTGGTAGTGGATGGTCGGCACGACCGGGATCGGTTCCTTGGTTGCATCGACGTTGGCGAACTTGTGGCCGATTTCCAGGATCGACGGCAGGCGCTTGCGGATGGTGTCCGCGCCGATGTGGCGCAGGTCCAGCAGCACGTGGTCCTTGTTCGGGCCGACGCCGCGGCCTTCCTTGATCTCCTGGTCCATCGAGCGCGAGACGAAGTCGCGCGGCGCCAGGTCCTTCAGGGTCGGCGCATAGCGCTCCATGAAGCGTTCGCCGTTCGAGTTGATCAGGATACCGCCCTCGCCGCGCACGCCCTCGGTGATCAGCACGCCCGCGCCGGCCACGCCGGTCGGGTGGAACTGCCAGAATTCCATGTCTTCCAGCGGCAGGCCGGCGCGTGCCGCCATGCCCAGGCCGTCGCCGGTGTTGATGAAGGCGTTGGTCGACGCGGCGAAGATACGGCCTGCGCCGCCGGTGGCGAACACGGTGGTCTTCGCCTGCAGCATCATGACGTCGCCGGTTTCCATTTCCAGCGCCATCACGCCGAGCACGTCGCCGTCGGCATTGCGGACCAGGTCCAGCGCCTGCCATTCGACGAAGAAGTGGGTGCGCGAACGGACGTTGCGCTGGTACAGGGTGTGCAGCAGCGCGTGGCCGGTACGGTCGGCGGCGGCGCAGGCGCGCTGCACCGGCTTCTCGCCGAAGTTGGCGGTGTGGCCGCCGAACGGACGCTGGTAAATGGTGCCGTCCGGATTACGGTCGAAAGGCATGCCGAAGTGTTCGAGCTCGTACACGACCTTCGGTGCTTCGCGGCACATGAATTCGATCGCGTCCTGGTCGCCCAGGTAGTCCGAACCCTTGACGGTGTCGAACATGTGCCAGTACCAGTCGTCTTCGCTCATGTTGCCCAGCGAAGCGCCGATGCCGCCCTGCGCCGCCACGGTGTGCGAGCGGGTCGGGAAGACTTTCGACAGCACGGCGACGTTCAGGCCGGCTTCCGACAGTTGCAGTGCCGCGCGCAGGCCGGAGCCGCCGGCGCCGACGATCACCACGTCGAAGTGGCGGGTGGGAATGGAAGAATTGAATGCTGCCACGATTAAACGCTCCAGAGAATTTGCACAGTCCAGGCGGCGCAGGCAAGCAGCCAGAACACCGTGAGGGTCTGCAGGGTCAGGCGGATACCGACCGGTTTGACGTAGTCCATCCAGATGTCACGGATGCCGACCCAGGCGTGGTAGAACAGGCCGAACAGGGTCACCATCGTGAAGAGCTTGAACCACTGGCGCGCGAACAGCCCGGCCCAGCCTTCGTAGGTGAAATTCTGGCCGGTCAGGAAAGAGACCAGCAGGACGATGGTGAACACCGCCATCAAGATCGCGGTCAGGCGCTGGGCCAGCCAGTCGCGCATGCCGTAGTGGGCGCCGACGACCAGGCGGCGTTGCCCGATATTCTTTTTAGTATGGGATTGCATGATTAAAACACTCCGAACAGTTTGAGGGCAACCAGCAGGGTCAGGACCAGGCTGACGACCAGCACCCAGCGTGCGGTCTTCTGGGAAGCGTCCTTGTCCAGGGCCATGTGGTTGTCCATGAACAGGTGGCGCACGCCCGCGCAGAAGTGGTGCAGGTAAGCCCAGGACAGGCCGAGGATGATGATCTTGGCGAACGGGTGGCTGACGACACCGGCGAAGTGCGCGTACGAGATCTCCGAGCGCAGGCTTTCCTGGAGCAGCCAGAGCAGGAACGGCAGGAACAGGAACAGGCCGGCGCCGCTCACGCGGTGCAGGATCGACACGATCGCCGATGGCGGCTGTTTGTAGTAACCACGGTAAGTAATATCGCCAAAATCGACGTTACGAATTACCGGTCGGCCCTTCTTTTGAGCCTCTCTCACGGCTTCGGACATTGCAACACCTCCCTCAAATACTTAGTTATCCAACCCAGATTCATCGATTTTGCGACTTGCTTCAGATCCGTTTTCGGACCTGGGGGAACGTCGACCGGGCTTCGTTGACGCTTTCCCAAAACCAATCCATTTTACTCGCTCAATGCGATTCCTGCACCAGCATAGGGCCAGCACAAAAATTTATCAGGACAATTCATTTTGGTAATGGTGCGAGGCGGTCAGATACAAACCGCGGCGCAATTCCACTGCCTTGTCCCCATAGGTAAACGACACCCGGTCGGCGCACAGCAGCGGCGTGCCTTCCGGTACTTTCAGCAATTCCGCCGCGCCGGCATCGGCCGCCACCGCGCGGATCTTTTCCGTCGCGCGGATCATGCGGGTGCCGAACTCCGATTCGAACAGGCCGTACATCGGCCCCTTGTATTCCGCCAGGCGTTCCGCCGTCAGGCCCTTGAACAGCTGCCCCGGCAGCCACAGCTCTTCCAGGATCGTCGGCGCACCTTCGAAGGACATGGTGCGCTTGATGTAGACAACCGCGTCGCCCGATTTCAGGTCGAGCAGGCGCGCCACCTCGGCCGCCGCACGGATGCGCTTGACCTCCAGGTACTGGTGATCCAGGGGATGGGGCAGGCCTTCGTCGGGCACCAGCTTCAGGAAGCGGAAGTGGGCGCGCGCCTCGTTGTGGCTGGCCACGAAGGTGCCCTTGCCCTGGCGCCGCAACACCAGGTGCTCGGCCGCGAGCTCGTCGATCGCCTTGCGCACCGTGCCCTGGCTGACCTTGTAGCGGCCGGCCAGCTCGACTTCGCTGGGGATGAGTTCACCGGGCTTCCACTCGCCGGACTGCAGGCTCTGGGTGATCAGGGCCTTGATCTGCTGGTACAGCGGGGAGAATGTGGGGGAGCTGCTGGACTGCGCGGCCCCTGTCCCGGTGCTAGCGTTGCCGGCGCCGCCCGCGGTGTTGTTTGCGGCGCCATTGCTGTTCGGATTGGACGGGACCTGATTCATAGACTGCGATTTTTTCACAAATCCCCCTCTGCGTCCAGTGCGCAGCCGGAAAGATTATGTGTCTTATATAAGACATATGATATGAATTGACAGATGGAATATCGGAGGACTACACTCCCGGTCGATTCGGTGCCCGAACCACCGATTCGCTTTTGGTATCATAGTAGTTTTCCCGAACCCCTTTGGAGATTCATCATGGCTAAAACCCCAATGCGTGTCGCCGTTACCGGCGCGGCCGGCCAGATCGGCTATTCCCTGCTGTTCCGCATCGCCAACGGCGACATGCTGGGCAAGGATCAACCGGTCATCCTGCAGCTGCTCGAGATCGACAACGAGAAGGCACAGAAGGCGCTGAAGGGCGTCATGATGGAAATCGACGATTGCGCATTCCCGCTGCTGGCCGGCATGACCGCCCACAGCGACCCGATGACCGCCTTCAAGGATGTCGACGTCGCCCTGCTGGTCGGCGCCCGACCGCGCGGTCCGGGCATGGAGCGCAAGGACCTGCTGGAAGCCAACGCCCAGATCTTCACCGTGCAGGGCAAGGCGCTGGACGCGGTCGCGTCGCGCAACGTGAAAGTGCTGGTCGTCGGTAACCCGGCCAACACCAACGCCTACATCGCCATGAAGTCGGCCCCGAACCTGCCGGCCAAGAACTTCACCGCCATGCTGCGCCTGGACCACAACCGCGCCCTGTCGCAAGTCGCCGCCAAGACCGGCAAGCCGGTCGGCGCGATCGAGAAGATGGTGGTGTGGGGCAACCACTCGCCGACCATGTACGCCGATTACCGCTTCGCCACCGCCGACGGCCAGTCGGTCAAGGACATGATCAACGACCAGGAGTGGAACGCCAACACCTTCCTGCCGACCGTCGGCAAGCGCGGCGCAGCGATCATCGACGCCCGCGGCGCCTCGTCGGCCGCCTCGGCCGCCAACGCAGCGATCGACCACGTGCATGACTGGATGCTGGGCACCAACGGCAAGTGGACCACCATGGGCATCCCGTCGGACGGTTCGTACGGCATCCCGGAAGGTACCATGTTCGGCTTCCCGGTGACCACCGAAAACGGCGAGTACACCATCGTGCAGGGCCTGGACATCGACGCCTTCTCGCAGGAACGCATCGACCTGACGCTGAAAGAGCTGGAAGAAGAGAAGGCCGGCGTCGCTCACCTGCTGGGCCAGTAATCTGTTATCCCGTCGTCCCCGCGAAGGCGGGGACCCAAGTTCTGCATGCGTCTCGCCAGTGCATGCAAACTTGGGGGAAAAGCGCCGGTGGCGCTTTTCCGCCTTCGCGGGAACGACGTATTAATACCTTATCCAAAATGCACCCTTCCGAGGTTTTATTCCAGGGCCAACGCCAGCCACTGCTCCTCCCTGCCTGCGATCACTACGCCGGCAGCGAGAAGCTGATGCGCAAATCGATGGCCCTGCAACAAGAGCTTGGCCCGGTTTTCGACATCACCTTCGACTGCGAGGACGGCGCGGCCGCCGGCCAGGAGCGTGAGCACGCACTGCTGGTGGCGGACCTGCTGAACAGCGAGGACAACCGCTACAAGCGCATCGGCGCCCGCCTGCACGACGTCGGCAGCGAACACTTCGCGCACGATGTCGGCATCATCGTCGGCAACGCCGCCGCCAGGCTGGCCTATGTGGTGCTGCCCAAGCCGAACGGCGTGGCAGATGTGCTGCGCGCGCAACAAATTATCAATGCAATCGCGGAAAAATCGGGACGTCCGGCAGGCAGCAAGCCGATCCCGCTGCACGTGCTGATCGAAACCCACGGCGCGCTGCATGAAGTGTGGGAGATCGCCGCCCTGCCCCAGGTCGAATGTCTCTCGTTTGGCATCATGGATTTTGTGTCGGCCCACTATGGCGCGATTCCGGCAAGCGCCATGCGTACCCCGGGCCAATTTACCCATCCGCTGGTAGTACGGGCGAAGCTGGAGATGGTTGCGGCATGTCATGCGTATGACAAGGTCCCCTCCCATAATGTGACGACCGATATCAAGGACAGTGCGGTTGTCGCCAATGACGCCACCCGCGCCGCCGGCGAATTCGGGTTCACGCGCATGTGGAGCATCCACCCCAGCCAGATCAAGCCGGTGGTGAAGGCCTTCACGCCGCGCGTTTCGGAAGTGAACGAAGCAAGCAATATCCTGCTCGAAGCAATGGCAGCAGATTGGGGGCCGATCGCCCAGCATGGCCGCTTGCACGACCGCGCCAGCTACCGATATTATTGGGCGGTGTTGCAGCGCGCGAAGCTGGCTGGCCTTGCGCTGCCAGAGGCCGCGGCGGCACTCGTCAACCAACCGGAATCCATCTGATGGCCATCACCCTGAAACATCTCGCCGCCGCCTGCGCCCTTGCGCTCGCGGCCGCCGGCATTTGCGCGCCGGCATCCGCATCCACCACCGATCACGAATCGCACCCGAAGGCCGTCAAGGTCCTGAAGGCGCAAGCCAAGGCTGCCAAGTCAAAAAAGAACAAGAAGGAAGAACCCAGGCAGGAAGCCGCGGACGACGAACCGGAACCGGACATCACCGACACCGTCGTCGCCGACTACGCGTGCGAGTTGAACAACAAGGTCACCATCTATACCAACGAAAAGGATAGCGGCCACATCGCACTGCGCTGGAAGAACCGCCTGCACCGCCTCGAGCGCGTCGGAACCACCACCGGCGCGCTGCGTTTCGAGAACACCAAGTTCGGCCTGATCTGGATCGGCATCCCGTCGAAGGGCATCCTGCTCGACTCGAAGCTGAACCGCCAGCTGGCCAACGAATGCAAGAACGCCGAACAGGCGAAGTCGCTGGTGGCGACGGCGCCAGCGGAAAAGAAAAGCTGAATACGTCGCCCCCGCGCAGGCGGGGGCCCAAGTTTGCTTGCGCAGCCGGATCGCGTATAGAACTTGGGTTCCCGCCTACGCGGGAACGACGGGTGATTAAAAAGTTCCTAACCAAGGAGAATTCATGTCTCACAACACCTTCAACACCCTCAAGGAATTCCCGCTGAGCGCGGGCCAGACCGGCCAGTTCTACTCGCTGCCGGCACTGGGCGAAGCCCTGGGCGTGAACCTGTCGCGCCTGCCGGTGTCGATCCGTATCGTTCTGGAGTCCGTGCTGCGCAACTGCGACGGCAAGAAGGTCACCGAAGAACACATCCGCCAGCTGGCGAACTGGAGCCCGACCGCCGCCCGCACCGACGAGATCCCCTTCGTCGTCGCGCGCGTCGTGCTGCAGGACTTCACCGGCGTGCCGCTGCTGGCCGACCTGGCCGCCATGCGCAACGTCGCCTACAAGATGGGCGCGAACGCCAAGAAGATCGAGCCGCTGGTGCCGGTCGACCTGGTGGTCGACCACTCGGTCACGATCGACTACTTCCGCACCCCGGACGCGCTCGACCTGAACATGAAGCTCGAGTTCCAGCGCAATAACGAGCGCTACCAGTTCATGAAGTGGGGCATGCAGGCCTTCGACACCTTCGGCGTCGTGCCGCCGGGCTTCGGCATCGTCCACCAGGTCAACCTCGAGTACCTGGCGCGCGGCGTGATGAAGCAAGGCAGCATGTACTACCCGGACACCCTGGTCGGCACCGACTCGCACACCACCATGATCAACGGCGTCGGCGTGGTCGGCTGGGGCGTGGGCGGCATCGAAGCGGAAGCGGGCATGCTGGGCCAGCCGGTCTACTTCCTGACCCCGGACGTCATCGGCGTCAACCTGACCGGCGCGCTGCGCGAAGGCTGCACCGCGACCGACCTGGTGCTGACCGTCACCGAAATGCTGCGCAAAGAGAAGGTCGTCGGCAAGTTCGTCGAATTCTTCGGCGAGGGCACGCGCTCGCTGTCGACCACCGACCGCGCGACCATCGGCAACATGGCCCCGGAATACGGCGCGACCATGGGCTTCTTCCCGGTCGACGAAAAGACCGTCGACTACTTCCGCGGCACCGGCCGTACCGAAGAAGAACTGGCAGCCTTCGAGAACTACTTCAAGGCCCAGAACCTGTTCGGCGTGCCGAAAGAAGGCGAAATCGACTTCACCCGCGTGGTGTCGCTCGACCTGTCGACCGTGACCCCGTCGCTGGCCGGCCCGAAGCGTCCGCAGGACCGCATCGAACTGGGCGCGATGAAGTCGACCTTCACCGACCTGTTCTCGAAGCCGACCACCGCGAACGGCTTCAACAAGGCAGCCGACGACCTGAACAAGGTCTACGAGACCACCGACGGCCTGCGTGTGAAGAACGGCGACATCCTGATCGCCGCCATCACCTCCTGCACCAACACCTCGAACCCGAGCGTGCTGCTGGCCGCCGGCCTGCTGGCCAAGAAGGCCGTCGAAAAAGGCCTGACCGTCGCACCGCACATCAAGTCCTCGCTGGCGCCTGGCTCGCGCGTGGTCACCGAGTACCTGCAAGCCGCCGGCCTGCTGCCCTACCTCGAAAAGCTGGGCTTCGGCGTCACCGCTTACGGCTGCACCACCTGCATCGGCAACGCCGGCGACTTGACCCCGGAACTGAACGCCGTGATCACCTCGAACGACATCATCGCCGCCGCGGTCCTGTCGGGCAACCGTAACTTCGAAGCGCGTATCCACCCGAACATCCGTTCGAACTTCCTGGCCTCGCCGCCGCTGGTCGTCGCCTACGCGATCGCCGGCAACGTGACGCGCGACCTGATGAGCGAGCCGGTCGGCAAGGGTTCGGACGGCGTCGACGTCTACCTGGGCGACATCTGGCCGACTTCGCAGGAAGTCCAGGACCTGATGAAGTTCGCGATGAACTCCGAAGTCTTCAAGGCCAACTACGCGGACGTCAAGGGCAACCCTGGCCAGCTGTGGGAAGCCGTGTCGGCGGTCGAAGGCCAGGTGTACAACTGGCCGGAGTCGACCTACATCGCCGAGCCGCCGTTCTTCTCGGGCTTCGAGATGACCCCGACCGTCACCGCCGCCAACATCAGCAACGCACGCGCCCTGGGCGTGTTCGGCGACTCGATCACCACCGACCACATCTCCCCGGCCGGTTCGATCAAGGAAGACGGCCCGGCAGGCAAGTACCTGAAAGAGCACGGCGTGCTCAAGGCCGACTTCAACTCCTACGGCTCGCGCCGCGGCAACCACGAAGTCATGATGCGCGGCACCTTCGCGAACGTCCGCATCAAGAACAAGATGATCCCGGCCAAGGCCGACGGTTCCGCGGTCGAAGGCGGCATCACCATCCACCAGCCGAGCGGCGAACAGCTGTCGATCTATGACGCCGGCATGAAGTACATCGCCGAAGGCACGCCGACCATGATCTTCGCCGGCGAAGAGTACGGCACCGGCTCCTCGCGCGACTGGGCCGCCAAGGGCACCCAGCTGCTGGGCGTGAAGGCCGTGATCGCCCGTTCGTTCGAGCGCATCCACCGTTCCAACCTGGTTGGCATGGGCGTGCTGCCGCTGCAGTTCCTGGCTGACGACAGCGTCGAAACCCTGGGCATCACCGGCAACGAGACCTACGACCTGAAGGGCCTGGGAGGCGAGATCCGCCCGCAGATGCAGGCGACCCTGGTGATCCACCGCGCCGACGGCTCGGTCAAGGAAACCTCGGTCCTGCTGCGCATCGATACCCCGATCGAAGTGGACTACTACAAGCACGGTGGTATTCTGCCGTTCGTGCTGCGTCAGCTGCTGGCTGCATAGGGGTCAGAGCCCGGTTCATCCGGGTGGGCTCTGACCCCGGTGGTCAGTGGCAAGCCTCAGTAACCAAGGCCGGAACCTGCGAAGGTTCCGGCCTTTTTTCATTCTCGGGAAAATGCGAGCCTGGTGAGATTGTGAGGAATTCTGCGGCCACAATCCCGGTATCCTGCAGCTTCAATGACAGATGCAGGCATACCGACCATGAAATTCCGCCGTGCCGCCCTCGTTGGCGCAACACTCTTGTCCAGCCTTGCCGCCGCAGCCCCCGGCGTCGATCCCTTGAGCGCCGACATCGACGCCCGCGACGCGCTGCGCTTCGCGCGTCTCATGCAGAACGGTGCCGTGCCTGCGGCCGAGGTGCTGCAGCGCGACTATCTGGACGGCGCCGGGCCCGGGGTGAAAATCTTTACGCCCAACCGGATCGGCGACGCGCAACGCCTGGCGCGGGTGGTGGCGGCCAAGCCCGAGAACTACCGCTATGCCATCCGCGAATGCCTGCCGCAATTGCCTGCCCTGCGCGGCGACCTGCGGGCAATCTACCTGGCTTTTGCGGGCCTGCTGCCGGAACGCCCGCTGCCCGCCATCCACGTGGTCTTCGGCGCCAGCAGCTCGGGCGGCACCGCGAACGCAGAAGCACAGGTGATCGGCCTGGAAATCACTTGTCTGCCGGGCACCACGCGCGAACAGTTCCGCACCACGATGCGCAGTTTCTTTGCGCACGAAACGGTGCACACCTGGCAGGCCGACAGAACCCCGCAGGAGCTGGCCGACCCCCTGCTGAGCGAGACCTTGCGCGAGGGCGTGGCCGATTACCTGGCGAGTCTGGTGACCGGCGAAATACCGGACCTGGAGCGCGATGCGTGGGCCCGTCAAAGGGAAGCCTGGCTGTGGCAGGAATTCCAGCGCGATCGCCAGGCCATGCTGGAGGACAGCGCCAGCCTGCGCAAGCCGATGGCCAGCCCCCGCTTCCGCCGCTGGATAGCGAACTACAGCTCGCCGCCCGAAGGATGGCCTTCCGAAGCCGGCTACTGGGTCGGAATGCGCATCGCCGAAGCCTACGTGGCGCGCGCGAGCGACAAGCACGCCGCCATCCGCGAGCTGATCGCGCTGCGCGATCCGGACGCGATCCTGAAGGCCAGCGGCTACGGATTGTGAGTCAGGTCTCCGCCCACTGCCGCAGCAGGTTGTGATAATGCCCGGTGAGCCCCACCAGCTCCGGCCCATCGCCGTGCTTCGCGCGCAGCGCCTGGATGTTCGTATCCAGCTCGTACAGCATCGAGCGCTTCCAGTCATCCCGCACCATGCTTTGCACCCACAGGAAGGACGCCACGCGCTCCCCTAGCGTCACCGGCTGCACCTCGTGGATGCTGGTGGACGGATACACGATCGCGTCCCCGGCCGGCAGCTTCACTTCGTGCGTGCCGTAGGAATCGATCACGCTCAGCTCACCGCCTTCGTATTCCTCCGGATCGGACAGGAACACGGTGCAGGACACGTCGGTCCGCAGGGCCGGCCCGCCGCGTTGGGCGCGAATGGCGCCATCCACGTGCGGCCCGTAATGCTCGCCGCCGGCATAGCTGTTGAAGAAAGGCGGCAGGATCCGCAGCGGCAGCACGCTCGCGAAGAACAGCGGGTGCGCCATCAGCGCCGCGGACACGATCTGCCCTGATTCGACAGCGGCCGGCGACCCTTCCGCCAGCTGGCGGTTGCGTTTGACCTGCGCGCCCTGGCTGCCGACGCTGGCGCGGCCGTCGATCCAGTCGGTGGACGCCAGGCGCTCGCGCATCGCTTTCACCTGTTCCGGCGTCAGCACCCCAGGAATATGCAGCATCATGATCTAAGCACTCCGCAAATGAAAAGGCCCTCCCCGCAGGCCGCGGGAAGAGCCAATGATACCTATAAACAGGCTCAGAACCTGAAGTTGGCCGTCAGGGTGGCCGAACGGCCCGGCGCCACGCCCGCATAGTGCGGGGACGACACCTTGTCGAAGTACAGCTTGTCCGCCAGGTTCTGCAGGTTCAACTGCAGGCTGATGTCCTTGTTCAGGGTGTAGCTGGCCATCGCGTCGAAGCGCGCATAGCCCGGCACCCACTTGTTGTTGTTGACGTTGGCGTAGACCTTGGACATTGCGCTCATGCCGAAGCCGGCGGTGAAGTCCCTGGTGAAGGCATAGCTGGTCCACAGCGAGGCGCTGTTCTTCGGCGTGGTCGGGAAGCGGTTGCCGTTGAAGGGCGAGGGCACGAAGCTGCTGCCCGAGGCGATGAAGCCGTTGTCCGCGATTTCCGCGTCCAGATACGTGTAGCCGCCGAACACGGTCCAGGCGCTGGTCAGCTTGCCCGAGAAGCCGAGTTCCACGCCCTGGATTTCCTTGCGGCCGACGTTCTGGGTCGTGCCGTCCGGCGCCGTGACGCGGGCATTGTTCATGGTGCTCTTGAACAGCGCGCCGGTCACCGACAGGCGGCCGCCCGGCAGCAGGTCCCACTTGGTGCCCAGCTCGAGGTTGCGGCTGCGCTGGGGCTGCAGGTTCTGGATGACCGCGGTCAGCGCATCCAGGCCATCGCCGCCGTCGTTGCCGGGCGGGGTCGCCGAGCTGGCGAAGGACAGGTAGATGCTGCCGTTCTTCGTCGGCTTGAAGACCAGGCCGGCCTGGGTGCTGACGAAGTCGGTGTCGACCACGGCGTGGGCGGCGACCGTGGTGGCGGTCGGCAGCGTGTCCAGGGTGCTCTGGAAGTCGTCCCAGCGCAGGCCCAGGTTCAGCAGCCACTGCGGGTTGATCTCGATGGTGTCGAAGGCGTAGGCGGCGCGGGTCTTGGTCGACACATGGGTCAGCGCGCCCGACAGCGTGCGGGTGTAGACCCAGGGGTCGTAGGGGTTCGGGTTGACCAGGGTGGTGCAGTTGTACAGCGTGGCCGCGCCGGAAGTCGGGCAGGTGAAGGTGTTGGTCAGCGGGTTGTTGGTGCCCGGGGTGAAGATATAGCTGCTGCGCTCGGTGGTCTCGCGGTCGAATTCGACGCCGGTGTTGAAGCTGTGCTTCAGGCCGGCGGCCGTCAGTTCGCCGTTCAGGCTCGTCACGTTGGCGAAGGTGCGGGTCTCGGTGGCGCGGGTATTGGCGCGGCGCCAGACGGTGCCGTAGCGGACCGTGTTGCCCTTGGAATCGTCGGGCTGGGTCCAGACGTAGTCGTTGTTCGATTTGCCGTAGCGGGTCACGTTGCGCAGCGCCAGCGTCGGGCTGAACTCGTGGCGCAGGTCGATGGTGCCGACGTCGCTCTTGGTATCGCGGAAATCGCGGTTGGCCAGGCCGTAGAAGGTCTCGCGGTCGACCGCGAACGGGGTGCCGTTGCCGTTTTTCGACACGTCGGCGCCGGTGGTGACCGGGTTGTTGAAGGGGATGCCGGTGTCCGGGATTTCGTGGGAAGTCAGGTGGTACAGGCTGACGATGGCGCGGTCCGGGCCCTTCAGGCCGAAGGTGACGGTGGGCGCCACGCCCCAGCGGTTGCCGCCGACCACCTTGCGGCCGGGGACGTCGTTCTCGTGCGCCATCGCGTTCAGGCGGAAGGCGCTGTTATTGCCGAGCGCGCGGTTGACGTCGCCGGTGATGCGGCGGTACTTGTCGCTGCCGATGCCCACCGAGGCGTTGTTGAAGTCGTAGCCCTGGGCCGACTTGCTGACCAGGTTGACGCCGCCGCCGGCCGAGGAACGGCCGCCGTAGGCCGAGTTCGGGCCCTTCACCACTTCGACCTGTTCGAGGTTGAAGATCTCGCGCGACTGCGAACCGGCGTCGCGGATGCCGTCGATATAGGTATCGGTCTGGGCGTTGTAGCCGCGGATGAACATATTGTCGCCGACCGGGTTGCCGCCTTCGGCCGCGCCGATGGTGATGCCGGGCACGGTGCGCAGCGCGTCCGTCAGCGAGACGGCGCCGGTCTGGGCGATGGTGTCCGCGGTCACCACCGTCACGGATTTCGGCGTGTCCAGGAGCGGCGCGGTGAACTTGTCGTTGGCCGAGACCGGACCTGCCTTGGTATTGGCGCCCGTCACCTGCACAGTCGGAATGTTCTGGTCGATCGCGTTATCCGGCGCCGCCTGGGCGGCCGGCATGCCAAGGGTGGCCAGCAGGGCCATTGCCGGGGCCGGAAGGACGCGGGCGTGCTTGCGGCTCGTGATGAAGGATGCTTGCTTGTTATTCTTGGTCATGGGATGGATAACGCGAAAGGATAATGAGAACGATTCGCATTATGATTCCTGTTGAGTTTTTTGGCAAGCTTCGAACTTGCCTGTGTGTTACAGGCATGTGGCCGAATCAACTACAATACCGTGGATAAGGGTTTATCATGGCCCTCTGAGTCATCGTTCCACATTCAAACACCTACTATGCGTCGCTCCTCCAAAGACTCACCCAAACTATCGGCAGAAAGCCAGCGTCTAGTCAGCATCAGCCAAGCCATCGTGCAGGCCGCCAGCCGCGTTGAAGAACGGACCTGGGAGCGCAATCTCGACTCGCAGCTGCAAAAGCTGCTCAAGACCAACCACCAGGACAGCATCGACGCCGCCCTGAACGTCCTGTTCAAGGGCGACCTGGCCGTCTACGACGTGCTGATGGACGGCGTCGAAGCGGTCAGCGAATCCTCGACCATGACGGAACAGGCGGACGGCGCCGAAGTCACCTGGCAGGCCCTGCTGGTGGCCGCGCCCGTGCTGGCCTGGACCCGCTTCTCGATCGCTTCCGGCACCATCCCGAACGACATCGTCGGCACCCTGTCGGCCCACTTCTCGGCCCACCTGCTGGCCGATGGCGCCCGCATGGCGATGGCGCCGACCCTGTACTCGCTCGACCAGCTGCCGCGCACCCACGCCGAGACCTACGGCCTGACCCACAAGCTGGCCCAGGCCGCGCACAAGAAGGGCGCGAGCCTGAAGCCGGCCGCACCCGGCCCGGACGCTTCGCAATTCCTGGCCGATACCCGCTACCTGCTGGTGGCCGTGATCGCCCCGGTGGGCGCCCCGCTGTTCCGCTGGCAGGAGCCGCAGCACCACGTCAACTTCGAAGCCGTGCGCGACGCCGCGCTGGAGCAATGGCGCGCCCAGGCCGGTCCGAACATCGCGCGCCTGCTGCCCGGCTGCGGCACCGAGCTGCTGCTGCCGGAAGCTTATTACGTGGCCTGCCGCGAGGCGGACAAGCTGATTCGTCCGGTTTCGGTGCGCGCCGCCGTGCACTACCTGACCTACACGCTGGGCGTCGAACCGGGCGACCTGCGCGCCGTGATCGCCGGCTTCGGCGACGAAGTCAACGACAGCCAGGTCGACGAATACCGCGTCGGCTTCACCCTGCGCCAGTCGCCGGACGTCGTGTACGGCATCGTCTGGCCGCTGTACGGCCAGGAAGACGAGGAAGGCACGCCGATGGAAGGCCCGGTCCACAGCGACCGCCCGCTGGCGCCGATCGACGAGATCGCCAAGCACCTGAACGAGATGGGCGTCGCCCACGTCAAACGCATCGCCGAGCGTTATGTCGCCGAGTATTGCGACGACTGCGGCGCGCCGCTGTTCGCCGACCCGACCGGGGAGCTGGTGCATGCCGAGATGCCGGAGGATACGCCGGCGGGGAATGAGCACTTCCACTAAAGCTTGTAACGGCGTTCCCGCGCCTTAAGTCCGTCGTCCCCGCGAAGGCGGGGACCCAAGTTTTGCGTGCGCTTACGTATGCTTGAAACTTGGGTTCCCGCCTTCGCGGGGACGACGGGTTAGTTTGCCAAATAGGCGTGTATCTGCGCCACCACCGCAGCCCCCTCCCCCGCCGCAGCCGCCACCCTTTTGGTCGACCCCGACCGCAAATCCCCCACCGCAAACACCCCATCCACGCTGGTCTCCAGGCCGCGCCCGTGCAAATCGCGCCCGGCATCGGCCCCGGTCAGCACGAAGCCCTTGTCGTCCAGCCCCACCTGGCACTCGCGCAGCCAGTCGCTGTTCGGATCGGCGCCGACGAACAGGAACATGTGCCGGGTCTCGAAGGCCAGCTCGCGTCCATCGGCGATGCCGCGGCAATGCACCGTGCGCAAGCCGCCCTCGTCGCCGTCCAGCGCCGCCAGGTCGAGCCGGGTGTGCAGCTGGATGTTCGGCGCCGCGGCGATACGCTCGATCAGGTAGCTCGACATCGTCTCTTCGAGCCCGCCCCGGCGCACCATCAGGTGCACGGTCCTGGCATGCGCGGACAGGAACACGGCCGCCTGCCCGGCCGAATTGCCGCCGCCGACCAGCACCACTTCCTGCCCGCGGCACAGGCCCGCCTCCACCGGCGAAGCCCAGTAGTACACGCCGCGGCCTTCGTACTGCTCGAGGCCGGGCAGTTCCGGCCGGTGGTAGCGCGCGCCGGCCGCCAGCACCACGGTGTTCGCGCGCAGGCAGGCGCCGTCGTCGAGCTCCAACTTCAGCGGCCGCTCATGGCACAGCAGGCGCGTGGCCTGGGCCGGGATCGCGACCTCGGCGCCGAACTTGAGCGCCTGCACGTAGGAGCGGCCGGCCAGCGCGCGGCCCGATATCCCGGTCGGGAAGCCGAGGAAGTTCTCGATGCGTGCGCTGGCGCCGGCCTGGCCGCCGTAGGCGCGCTGGTCCAGCACCATCACCGATAAACCCTCGGAAGCCGCGTACACGGCGGTCGCCAGGCCGGAGGGACCGGCGCCCACCACCAGGACGTCGTAGACCTTGTCGCGGTCGATGCGCGGCAAGGTGCCGAGGCAGCGGCCCAGTTCGACCAGGGTCGGGTTGCGCATCACGAAGCCGTCGGGCAGCGCCACCAGCGGCCAGTCCGACTCGCTTTGCCAGTGCTCGCGCACCAGCTGCGCCGCTTCCGGATCGCGCGCCGGATCGCGCCGCGTGTACGGATAGGCGTTACGGGACAGGAAGTTCTCGAGCTCGAACAGGCCGGCGTGCGCGGGCGGGCCGATCAGGATCGGGCCGCCGGGGTGGTCGCCGATCAGCAGCACGCGGCGCAGGATGTAGGCCCGCATCACGCGCTCGCCCAGCTCGGCCTCGGCCATCATCAGCGCGCGGATCGCCGGCGCGTCCAGCTGCAGCGCCTCCAGTTCGCCCACCGCAATACCGTCGACCAGGGGCGGGCGGCCCGACAGTTGGGCGACTTCGCCGCTGAACTGGCCAGGTCCGTAGTCGACCACCTCGACCCGCTCGCCGAGCGCATTGCCGCGGCTGCACACGAGATGGCCCTGCAGCACCACCAGCATGCCGGGCGAAGCGCCGCAGGCGTGGAACACGCATGCGCCATCGGCCCAGCGCCGTGGCTGGCCGAAGCGGCGCACGCGCTGCAGCTCGTCGTCGCTCAAGGTGGGAAAGATCTGGTGGCCGCGCGTGGCGAGGTCGACGACGGCGCGGGATTCGGGGTCGGCGCCGAGGGCATCGGGACCGAAGGTCGGCAGCTGGTCTGGCATGGCGGGCACCTCATCGAGGATCGTGCCCGCCAATCTACCCTACTTTTGCCGGATGGCGGCGATCACCCGCTTGGCGAACTCGGCCGTGTTTCCCGCATGCCAGCGCCACACCACCACCAGCTCATGCTCGGGCGAGACCACGATGTCGTTGCTGCCCGCCCCCAGCGCCGCATAGGCGGTGGCCGGCAGGCCCGGCAGGTTCTTGCCTTTGGTGTTGAGCCACCACAGGTAGCCGTAGTCGGGACCGTGCTCGCTCGGCATCAACGCCGCCTTCACATAGTCCCGCGGCAGGATCTGCTTGCCGTTCCAGGCGCCGCCGCGCAGCCACAGGTAGCCGAAGCGCGCCATGTCCCAGGAATCGATCCACATGCCGCCGCCCCAGCGCGTGCCGCCGCTGACCGAGGGAACCAGCTTGCCGTTCAGCTCGACATAGCTGTTGGTATAGGGCACCCACTTCCAGGTGTTCGAGGCGCCGATCGGGTCCATGACTTCCTGCTGGAACACCTCCGGCACCGGTTTGCCGAACACGCGCAGCAGCGACAGCGCGAAGCGGTTGATGCGGGCGTCGTTGTATTCGTAATGCTGGCCGGGCGCTTCCAGTACGCGCGGCTTGCGCTCGCCGGCGCCGAAGGCGTCAATGCCGACGAAGTCCGCATTCTTGCCCCACATGCTGCCTTCCCACTCGGATTCCTGCTGCAGGTGGTGCTTCCAGGTGATGGCGGCGTTGTGCGGCGAGGCATAGCCGCCGTCCTGCACGGCCTGGCCGACCGGCTGGTTCAGGTCGGTGATCTTGCCGTCGCGCACGGCGATGCCGGTCACCGTCGACAGCATGCTCTTCGCCACCGAATAGGTCGGGTCGACGAAGTGCGTGTCGCCGAACTCGGCCACCACATAGCCCTTGTAGATCACCACGCCATTGGTGGCGGCGCGCCGGGTCGGCAGCGAACCGAGTGGCTGGCCGAAGGTCTGCTGCTGGTCCGAAAAGTCTTTCGCGCGCTCGGTCTCGTGGGCGCTGGCATAGGCAATCGCTTCGGCCAGTTTCGCCGGGTCCATGCCCAGCGAGGCCGGCGATTTGTGGGCCCAGGCACCGGCGGGCGGGAAGTACGAAGCGGACGGCGCGGAGACGGCGGCAGCGGCAAACAGAGCCAGGGACAGAAACATGACGGTAAGGCGCGCGGGAGCTCCAGGCATCATGTCGCGTCGTTCCACTTCGAGTAAGGCAGCCGGATCAGGCTGGAATTGTAGTAGCGCTTCTCGCCCGTCACTTCCCGGCCGATCCAGTCGGGCTTCTCGAAGGCCTCGTCTTCGCTGCCGAGCTCGATCTCGGCGACGACCAGGCCGGCGTTCTCGCCCTTGAATTCATCGACTTCCCAGGTATGCCCGGCATGCTCGATGCGGTGGCGCGTCTTCTCGACCAGCGGCTGCTCGCACAGGCCGTCCAGCAGTTCGGCGGCGTCCGCCACCGGAATCTCGTATTCCCATTCGCCGCGTGAGGCGCCGGTGCTCTTGCCCTTGATCGTGAGGACGGCGCGCTCACCCTCGATGCGCACGCGCACGGTGCGCACCGGGTCGGCCGCCAGGTAGCCCTGGCGCATCAGGGTCGGCTGGCCGAGCCCGCGCCAGCCGTCGTTCTTGAGGAGGAACTTGCGCTCGATTTCGATGCCCATGGTCCTCCCCTTCCCTCAGTCGTCCAGCGACAGCAGGATGGGCTGCAGCATCGCCGCGCCCAGCGCCGCGCTGCGGGCGCCGTTCCAGCCGACATAGCTGTCGGGCAGGTTGGCGTTGTCCTTGAACGGCATTTCGAGGGTCAGCGACAGGCACTTGTAAGTGTGGCCGATGTACTTCGAGGCCAGGGTCAGCAGTTCCTCGTTGTACTTCGAGGCCGCGTAGCCGTGGACGTTCTGGAAGTCCGGGCTGGACGCCATGTAGCGCTCGACGAAAGCGTTCTGCGCGGCCAGGCGCTGGGGCGTGAAGTCCTGCAGCATCTCGCTGCCGGCCACGAAGTTGTAGGGCAGCGCTTCGTCGCCGTGGATGTCGAAGAACATGTCGACGCCGGTTTCCTCGATCTTGCGCTTCACGCACAGGACTTCCGGGCTGCGCTCTGCCGACGGCGTCATCCACTCGCGGTTCAGGTTGGCGCCGGCCGCATTGGTGCGCAGGTTGCCGCGCACGGAGCCGTCCGGGTTCATGTTCGGCACGATGTAGAACACGGCGCGCTGCAGCAGCTTGCGCGAGACCGGGTTCGAATTGTCGAGCAGCGCATCCATCATGCCCTCGACGAACCACTCGGCCATGGTCTCGCCCGGGTGCTGGCGGGCGATGACCCAGATCTTCTTCTCGGCCTGCGGATTGCCGACCACCACCAGGTTCATGTCGCGGCCGTCGACCGTGGTGCCGATGTCGTGCACGCGGGCGACCGGGTTCTCGGCCACTTCGCCCAGCAGGCGCAGGTGGCGCTCCCAGGTGTAGGGCTCGAAATAGGCGTAATAGATGCTGTCGAGCTCAGGCGTGTGATCGATGGTCATCACCTGGCCGTCGAAGCTGGTCGGCACGCGGAACCAGTTCTCGGTGTCGTAGCTGGCGACCGCCTGGTAGCCCTCGAAACCCTTCGGATAAGTGGCCTGGCCGGCATTCAGGAAGCGGATCGTGCAGGCCTGGCCGCGCGCGCCCTGCAGGCGGAAATGGAACCACTGGTGGATGTCGGCGTGCGAATCCTTGCGCAGGTTCAGGTCGATCTTCGACGGGCTCTCGGCGCTGACGACGTCGATGGCGCCGGAGTCGAAATACTGGCTGATCTTGATGGGCATGGCCGCTCCTTTATTCGTCGAGGTCGATCAGGTCCTGGCTGTAGGCGTGCAGGATCTGGCGCATCAGTTCGACGTTGCCGCGATCCAGGACCAGGGTCAGGTCGGGCTTGATGTCGAGGTTGAAGGTCATGCTGATCTTGCCCGGCTGGACCTTGCAATTGACCGTCAGGGCGCGCGGGACGTTCGCATCCCAGTCCCATTGCGTGATCTGCGGCCCGGGCGGCGGCGGCTGCAGGCTGGGATCCTGGTTGGGTGGGAGGTTCTTCAGCAGGAAGAAAACGATCGAGGCCGGGATAACGAAACAGGTGTCATTCGCGCCCTGCGCGGAGAACTTCGCCAGCAACAAATTACCGACCCGGTCGCACGACATAGCCATGCTTTTGACTTGACGGATGACCGCAGATTTCACGACAACTCCTATGAGATTGGACAAAAAGGCGCAGCGATTCTACCTTATCCCATACGCGAATTGTGTGAAAGAAAAACAAAACGGGGAGCCCTGCTCCCCGATCTTGTGCCCGGAAGGGACGGCGCCGCCACCGCCCTGCAGCAGCAGCTTACTGTTTGTTGCCGCGCGAGCCGCTGCGCGACGATCCGCCCGCTGCCGACTGGCGGTTGCCATGGCTCATGCTGCCTGCGCGGCGAGCCTCTTCCGAGGTGAACTCGTGCGCCGTGCCCTTCTGGTGAGCGGCCTTGCCGCCCTGGCTGGCGATTTCGCGCTGACGTTCAGGATCCATCGACGCAAATCCGCGGTTTTTCGTACCGCCACTCTGTTTGTTGCCCTGGTTGTTCGATGCCATGGTGCTCTCTCCTCAATGCTCTAAAAACCGCCGCGTCCTGCGGCAGGCCGGTTCCGACGCTCTCAACAGATCTTGATGAGCGTCAGTCTGAATCATCTTAGGCATGCGGGATGGATGAGACTATAGGACGTTATCAGATGACTTTGTAGGACAATGTGAGACAGAAAATGCACAGCCGAAAGTTACTTCCAGTAGTAAATTGTTAAGAAAGGCAGTCGTCAGTACTAGTCCTACAATCACCCGCTGTTTCTTCCTATACTGAACTTGCCTCCCGGCGCGCATTATCTTTATAAGAATGCATCGTTCCAGTTGAAAGGAGACGGCCATGGATGCGAACCAACGCAGTGAAGTCAACAACCAGACGAACAACGTCGCCAACGAAAAATGGACGCCCGGCGCCAAGGGCAAGACCGCGGACGACGGACCGCTGGATCACACTTATCCCGCCGGCCTCGGCTCCGAGCAGATGGGCGGGCAGAATGTCGACACGATGGGTGGCCGGCAGGACAACCAGTCGCAGGAACCCGGCGGTTCCATGCAGAACCAGATCAGCGGCGGCTCGGGCACCGTGCAGGGCATCACCGACAGCCACCAGCGCCAGATGGAGCAGAAGTCCGGCGCCTACGGCATCCTCGAAGAGCCGCTTGGCCATCGTCCCGGCGGATCGGGCGCGAACGTGAGTCCGCACCACGGCGACTCGCAGGTCGCTAACCGGAGCGGCGGCAGCATGCGGTCGGGCAGTACGCAGTCAGGCAGCATGCAATCCGCCAGCCGCAGCGGCACCAGCGGCGGCGGCATGCACGGCCCGCAGAGCGCGCCGACCAGCCTGAACGCGGGATCCGGCACGGGCAACCGGCAACAGGGCAGCAGCCTGTACGTGTCCGACAATTCCACCCGCAACGGCGGCGGCATGCGCGGCCCGCTGAGTGGTTCCCAGGGCAATGGCCAGGAAGCCCAGCAGGGTAACACCCAGCTCGGTGTGTCCGGCTCGGGATCGATGGCGAACCAGGCCGCCAGCATCGGCGGCGTGCACGAATCGAACGACGCGGCCGGCGGACTGCCGCGCTCGCCTGGCAACAGCGGCGCCCGCAACGCGGCCGGCAGCACCGACCGCGCCGGCTCGCAAACCGGCGCCGGCGCCGCCGAGAGCGGACCGCCGGCGCACGACTCGAACGACGCCGCCGGCGGCTACCCGCGCAGCCCCGGCTATGCCAACAAGCTGTCCGGCGACCAGAACATGGACGACGACACCGGCTTCAAGCGCAAGCCCTAAAATCCTGAGCCCCTGAGCCCCTGAACGAACGCGCCGCCCACCGGCGCGTTTTCTTTTGCAGCCTGACGAACACGCTTGACGCAGATTCAGGCATTCCCGCTGCAAGGGAACCCTGCCGTTCCCGCCCCGGTCGAACCCGTCACATCATTCATACGGGGGAAGACCATGCGCGGCAAGACTGCTTTCATCACCGGCGCCGCCAGCGGCCTCGGCGCCGCCCTGGCCGATGCGCTGGCCGCCGAAGGCGCCGACATCGTCGCCGCCGACATCCATCCCGCCGCCCTGCGCGACCTGCTGCCGCGCCTGCGCGCCCACGGCGTGCGCACGGATGCCGTCGAACTCGACGCCGGCGACCCGGCCCAGGCCCACGAGGCCATCGAGCGCACCCTCGACCGCATGGGCCGCCTCGACATCCTGGTCAACAACGCCGGCGCCGACGTCACCCTGCCGATCGACGAACTGCGCGAGGAAGACTGGCTGCGCGTGATCGGCGCCAACCTGAACGGTCCATTCCTGCTATCGAAGTATGCCGCCCTGCACATGCGCCGCCAGGGCGCGGGCGACATCGTCAACATCGTTTCCACCGCCGCCAGGCGCGCCTGGCCCCAGGCCAGCGCCTGGCACGCCAGCAAGTGGGGCCTGCTCGGGATGTCGCACGCCCTGCACGCCGAGCTGCGCCCGCACGGCATCCGCGTCACCGCGGTGGTGGCCGGCGGCATGCGCACGCCGCCCCTGGGCGACGGCTTTCCCGAGCTCGATCCCAACGTGCTGCAAGATCCGGCCGACGTGGCCCAGGCCATCCTCGGCGCCCTGCTGCTGCCGCGCGCGAGCATGGTGCCGGAGCTGACCGTGCTGCCGGTGCGGGAGACGTCCTGGCCATGAAAGCAGTCTTCCTGGACAAGGACGGCGCCCTGGCCGACGACCTGCCGTACAAGGTCGAGCCGCAGCGCATCAGCCTGTGCAGCGGGGCCGGCCCGGCCCTGCGCCTGCTGTCGCGGCTCGACTACCGGCTGTTCGTGGTCAGCAACCAGGCCGGGATCGCCTTCGGCCGCTTCAATGAAGGCGACATGGAGACCGTCCACGACCGCCTGCAGGACCTGCTGTTCCGCGAGCATCTCACGCTGGACGGCTTTTATTACTGCCCGCACCATCCGGACGGCAGCGTCGGCGCCTATGCCTGCGACTGCCACTGCCGCAAGCCCATGCCCGGCATGCTGCTGCAGGCGGCGCGCGACCACGGCATCGACCTGCGCTCGTCCTGGATGGTCGGCGACATCCTGCACGACGTCGAAGCGGGTAACCGCGCCGGCTGCCGCACCATGCTGATCGATAACGGCAACGAGACCGAATGGCGGCTGGGACCGCGCCGCATCCCGACCCGCATGGCGCCCGACCTGTATGCCGCGGCGGTACTGATCGCCAGCCATGGGGATATGGCATGACGGCGGGCGCGAGGCCGGCATGGGAGGACGCGCGCCGCATCCTGTGCGTGCGCCTGGACGCCCTCGGCGATGTCCTGATGTGCACGCCGGCACTGCGGGCATTGCGCGATGCGGCGCCTGGCCGCAGCCTGACCCTGCTGAGTTCGCGCTCGGGCGCGGCGGCGGCGCCCTTCATCCCCGAAATCGACGATGCGATCGTGCATGCGGCGCCCTGGATGCAGGCGGCGCAGCCGTCCCGGCCCGACGAGCTGTTCGCGCTGGCGGCCAGCCTGGCCGCGCGCCGCTTCGACGCCGCCGTCGTGTTCACGAGCTATACGCAAAGCGCCCTGCCCGCGGCAACCCTGTGCTGGCTGGCCGGGATCCCGCTGCGGCTGGCATACTGCCGCGAGAATCCCTGCCACCTGCTCACCGACTGGGCCGAGGAGCCCGAGCCGCAACTGATGGTGCGCCACGAGGTCCAGCGCCAGCTGGCGCTGGTGCGGCGCGCCCGGGCGGCGCCGCCGGCCGGATCGAAGCAGCCGCTGTCCTTCGCGCTGCGCAATGCCGACCTGGCCGCGATGCGCGCGCGCCTGCTGCGCCTGGGCATCGATGCCGACCGGCCATGGCTGCTGCTGCATCCGGGCGCCGGCGCGGCTTCGCGCCGCTATCCCGCCGGCCACTGGGCGCGCGCGCTGGAGCTGCTGGCGCCGCGCAGCAGCCTGCCTGTCGTGATCGTGGGCGGCGCGCCAGACGCCGGCACGATCGCGGAGATCCGCGCCGGCTGCGGCGTTCCCGTTCATGCGCTGGCCGGCGAATTGAGCCTGGGCGAGCTGGGCGCCGCGCTGCGGCTGGCGGCCGTCGCCCTGACCAACAACAGCGGCCCGGCCCACGTGGCGGCCGCGGTGGGCACGCCGGTGGTCGACCTGTATGCGCTGACGCATCCCCAGCACACGCCCTGGCAGGTGCGCAGCCGGGTGCTGTTCCAGGACGTGCCCTGCCGCTTCTGCTTCAAGAGCGCCTGCCCCGCCGGCCACCACGGATGCCTGGCCGGGGTGGCGCCGGAGCGGGTGGCGGAGGCCGTGCTGGAACTGCTGCCGATGCCCGCCTCGATCAGTTAGCGGGCCTGCGGTAGCCGCGCGCCGCCTGGCGCGGCATTGCGAGCGCCGCCGATGCCGCGGTTGACGCTGCCGATCCGCGGCGTCGCTGGCGCCGCCGGTGTCGACGTCGATCTCGGCCAGCAGGGGCCAGGGCGGGATCCTGCGTTCGACCGGCAGCGTGGCGGCGCCGGCAAAATTGCCGGGCGCCGCCACGTAGCTCATCTGGTAGGCGGCCGCCTGCACCGTGCCCGCCTGCACGCTGTCCGGCAGATACAGGCTGACGGCCAGGTCGGCCAGCGCCGGTACCGCCAGCGCGACCGGTCCGACTCCACGCTCTTGCCGGCCGGGATGGTGAGTTCAAGCTTGCCGCCGAAACGCAGCTCGCGGTCGCTCGCGGCGGCGATGGCGGCGCCGTCCTGCCGCAGCGCGATGTGGGCGGAAGCGATGCGCAGCGCGGTGGCGGCGCGTCCGGGCAAGCGGCGGGTGGCGGCGTATCGTTCACGTCAGGCGGTCCGGTCGGGCCAAGAACTGCCGCGCATAACCGGCCTCGCCGCCGGCCGCAATCCGGCCTGACTCACAAGCTCTCGCGCACCTGGCGCACGGCCTCGGCGGCGTCGTGCGCGATCTCGGCGATGTCCTTGCTGCGGCGCCGCTCGAACCACAGCAGCACCGCGCCGACGATCCACCAGGCCGGCAAGCCCGCCAGCACCAGGAAGGGCGCGGCCACCATCAGCACGCCCAGTTCGGCCGGCCCGCCGGCCAGGATCGCGAACTGCCCGCTCGACGCGAACAGGGCCGGCCACCAGCAGTAGGCGGCGATGGCGAGGATCGGCCCCGCCACCGTGCAGGCCAGCAGCGTGCAGACGAAGCGCGCGGCCGCCTCGCGTCCCGACTTCGGCCACAGGAACAGGAAGCCGAGGCCGGTCGCCGCCAGGCCGGCGGCAAACGGGACGGCGGCGAGCTTGAGGAACAGGATCGCGATCATGGTGTGTCTCCAGCGTTGATTATTGGCTGATAAAGGTTTAGTATTCGATACGAGTATAGAACTCTAAACTGATCAAAGTCAAGAACACTACACCAATCGAGTTTAGGATGCTAAACATGAACTCCCTGGCCGAACGCCTGAATGTCATCCATCACGACCTGCCCCAGCTCGAAGGAGAGCGTGGCCAGACCGGTCTCGTCAAGGCGTCCGGCGCCTCGAAGAGCGTCGTCAACCAGTGGCTGACCGGGAAGATCAAGTCGATGGATATCCGCTACGCCCTGAACCTCGAGCGCGAGCTCGGGATCTCCCACATCTGGCTGATGACCGGCGAAGGCGACCGCCACCATGCGCCCCTGCACGGGGTTCCGGATGCGATGCCGGTGCGCGCCGCCGCCAACGACGACGCCGACTTCGTCCAGATCCAGATGGTCAAGCTGCGCCTGTCCGCCGGCATCACCGGCTTCCAGACCGAGCCGGAGCAGCGCGAAGGCGGCACCCTGGGCCTGCGCCGCTCGTGGATCGAACGCCACCAGTTGCGCGCCGAGCACCTGATCGCCATCCTGGTCAAGGGCGAGAGCATGGAACCTTCACTGTTCGAGGACGACATCGTGATCGTCAACACCCGCGACACCAAGCCGGTCGACGGCGCCGTCTATGCCTTCAACTACGAGGGCGAAGCGGTGGTCAAGCGCCTCGTGCGCGACGCCGGCCAGTGGTGGCTGACTTCGGACAACCCGGACCAGCGCCGCTACCACCGCAAGCTGTGCAAGGGCGCCGAATGCCTGGTGATCGGCCGCGTGGTGCGCAAGGAAAGCGACCGGATCTGAGATGAAGATCCGGGTCGCGCTGACGGTGCTGAAAGGCGTGCGGGTGGCGGTGGCTTTCCCGCCGCCGGCCTGGGTCGTGCCGGGCATGGGCGATGCGCTGCTGGCGCGGCTGCAGCCCTGGTTCCCCGCCCTGCCGGTGCTGCTGGCGGCGCCACAGCCGCACGGCGTGCGCGCGCATGCGGCCTTCCAGGCCCAGGCGCTGGTCGAAGGCGCCGGGCTCGCCGGACTGGAGACGATCGAGATCGACCTGGACCTTCAGCCGCCGGAAGCCTGGGAGGCGCCGCCTTTTTAAGGATGTTATTAAGGTAATATCCCTGTGGAACCTTTTACGCCGCAGGACCATGACACAACGAATTCGCGGCTTCGATGGCTTGCGCGCCATCGCGGTCTGCCTGGTATTCCTCCAGCATAACGCGCACATCACCGTGTTCGGCCGGGCCAGCTGGGCGTCTGGATCTGGGCCCGCTGCGCTACGCCGGCTCGGCCCTGGTGCTGGGCCTGAACCTGGCGGTGCGCCTGCGCGAGACCCGCCCGCTGGCCGCCTTCGGCAGGATCAGCTACGGCTTCCATCTGTACCACCTGGCCGTGCCGCTGCTGCTGGACAGCGCCTGGTACCGCCACGGACTCGCGCTGCTGCATGTGACCATGCCCGGGCCGGACGGGCGTGCAGTGCTGGTCTTCATGCTTACGCTGGGCCTCGCCAGACTGTCCTTCGTGCTGGTCGAGATGCCGATCATGCGGCTGGGCCGCGACGCCGGCATGCGAATCAAATCGCGTGCTTCTTTGCAACTTTGGTATGCTGCACGACCGATAAAATAAATACGAACCGGAGACAAGGTGCCCCCATTCGAGCGTCCCAGGATTTTGGTCGTCAACGACGACCATGCCAGCCTCCTGGCGCTGACCAGCCTGCTCGATCTCTGGGCAGAGGAACTGAACTACACGGTCGTCAGCGCCCGCTCCGGGCACGAGGCCTTGCGCCAGGTGCTGCTGCACGACTTCGCCGTGATCCTGCTCGACGTGAACATGCCGGGCATGAACGGCTTCGAGACCGCCGAGGCGATCCAGCAGCACCCGCGCGCGGCGGAGATTCCCATCATCTTCATCACGGCTTACCAGGCCGACGAAGTCGCGCGCCTGCAGGCCTACCAGCGCGGCGCGGCCGACTTCATCTTCACGCCGGTGATCCCGCAGATCATGCGCGCCAAGGTGTCGGTGTTCGTCACCATGGCGCAGAAGAACGAAGAGCTGCGCCGCCAGACCGCCGCGCTCGGCCAGCATACCCAGGAACTGGTCGACATCAACGAGCGGCTGACCCGGGAGATGGAAGAACGCCACGCCGTCGAGCGCGCCAGCCACGCCAAGGACGAGTTCCTGGCGATGCTGGGGCATGAGCTGCGCAATCCGCTGTCGGCAATCAGCAGCGCGGCCTCGCTGCTGGGCATGCCGGCCATCACCACCGAAATCGCGCTGCGCGCGCGCGGCATCGTCCAGCGCCAGACCAGGCAGCTGAGCGCCATCGTCGACGACCTGCTGGACCTGTCGCGCGCGATGTCGGGCAAGGTGGTGCTGGCGCGCCGCCCGCTCGACCTGGGCAAGCTGGTCGAGACCTGCCTCGCGACCTACCGCGCGACCGGACGCGCCGGCATGCACACGCTCACGGACGAACTGGACCCGGCCTGGGTGGACGGCGATCCCGCGCGCATCGAACAGGTGGTGTCGAACCTGGTCGAGAACGCCCTGAAGTACACGCCGCCGGGCGGCGTCATCGAGGTGTCGGTGCAGCGCATCGGCGACGAGGCGGTACTGGTGGTCAAGGACAACGGCATCGGCATCGCCGCCGATCTGCTGCCGCAGGTCTTCGACATCTTCATGCAGGTCTCCAGCGCGCTCGACCGCTCGCAGGGTGGCCTGGGCATCGGCCTGTCGCTGGTGCGGCGCATGGTGGAACTGCATGGCGGCGCCATCGCCGTCAGCAGCGAGGGCTGCGGCCGGGGCAGCGTCTTCACGGTGCGCCTGCCGGCGATCGCGCCGGCCGAGACGGTGCAGCCGGCGCGCCCGGCCAGGACGCCCGGCGCCAGGCCGAGCCTGCTGCTGATCGACGATAGCGACGACGGCCGCGAAATGATGGCGCTCGCACTGCGCGCCCAGGGCTACGAGGTGCGCCAGGCCGGCGACGGCATCCGCGGCATCGAAGCGGCGCTGGCCGATCCGCCGCAGGTCGCGCTGATCGACATCGGCCTGCCCGGCATGGACGGCTACGAAGTCGCGCGGCGCCTGCGCCAGGACCCGGCCACCAGCGGCATCAAGCTGATCGCGCTGACCGGCTATGGCCTGGTGAAAGACCAGAACCGGGCGCTGGAAGCCGGCTTCGACCTGCACCTGGTGAAGCCGGTGACGACCGACCGCCTGTGCGCGATCATCGACGAACTCAGTTAAACGCTGCTGACCTCTTCCAGCAGCGACTGCAGCGCGGCCAGCGTGAAAGGCTTGGGCAGGAACAGCGGCTTGACCTCGAGGCCGGTGGACTCCGGCGCGCCGTAGCCCGACGAGAAGATGATCTTCATCTGGCTGTCGCGTGCCGCCACGATGCGCGCCAGTTCCAGGCCCGACATGCCGGGCAGCGAATGGTCGGTCAGCAGCACGTCGAATTCCTTCTGCGCCAGCAGCTCGAGCGCCTGCTCGGCGCTGCCCACGCCTTCGACGCCGTGGCCGAGGATCAGCAGCAGTTCGGACAGCATGCTGCGGGCGTCCTGGTTGTCTTCCACCACCAGGATCGACAGCGGCACCTCGGGCACCGGCAGCGGCGCTTCCGCCTCGCCGGGCGCCTTCGCCTGCACCGCCTGCACCGCCGGCGGCGGCGCGGCGTGCGCTTCCTTGCGCGCCGTGAACAGCTGGCGGATCTTGCGCGCCAGTTCGTCGCGGCGGTAAGGCTTGCTGATCAGCTCCACGCCCGGATCGAGGCGGCCGCCGTGCACGATGGCGTTCTGGGTATAGCCAGAGGTGAACAGCACTTCGATGGCCGGCAGCATCTGCTTGGCCTGGCGCGCCACCTCGATGCTCCGCACCGGGCCCGGCATGACGACGTCGGTGAACAGCATGTCGACCGGGACCCCGCTTTGCAGGATGGTCAGCGCGCCCTGCCCGTCGCTGGCCTTCAGCACGCGGTAGCCGAGACCCTGCAGCATGTCGACCACGGTGGCCTGCACCGCCAGGTCGTCCTCGACCACCAGGATGGTCTCGCTGCCGCCCAGCACCGGCGCATTGCGCAGGTTGGGCAGTTCGACTTCCGGCTGCATCGAGCGCGGCAGGTAGATCTTGATGGTGGTGCCGCTGCCCACTTCGCTGTAGATGCGGATGTGGCCATTGCTCTGCTTGACGAAACCGTAGGCCATCGACAGGCCCAGGCCCGTGCCCTCGCCCTCGCGCTTGGTGGTGAAGAAGGGCTCGAAGGCGCGCGCGGCGACTTCCGGCGGCATGCCGCAGCCGGTGTCCGAAATCGCCAGCATCACGTACTGGCCGGCCGCGACTTCCGGCTCGTGCAGCACGTAGTGATCGTCCAGCATGGCGTTGTTCAGTTCGAGCGTGAGGCGGCCGTCGCCCTTCATCGCGTCGCGCGCGTTGATGGCCAGGTTGAGGATCACGTTCTCGAGCTGGTGCGGGTCGGCCATGGTGGTCCACAGGCCGCCGGCGACCACGGTCTCGATCTGCACCGATTCGCCCAGCGCCCGGCGCAGCAGGTCGTCCATGCCGCGCAGGACGCGGCCGATGTTGGTGGCCACCGGCTGCAGCGGATGGCGGCGCGCGAAGGCCAGTAACTGCGACGACAGCTTGGCGCCGCGGTCTGCCGCGAAGGCGGCGGATTCGAGGCGGCGCTGGGCTTCCGGATTGCCCGCCAGGGACATCTGCAGCAGCTGCAGGTTGCCGGCGATGACTTGCAGGACGTTGTTGAAGTCGTGCGCGACGCCGCCGGTCAGCTGGCCGATGGCTTCCAGCTTTTGCGACTGGCGCAGCTGGGCATGGGTCTTTTCCAGCTCGGCGGTGCGCTCGCGGATGCGCGCTTCCAGCGAATTGTTCAGCTCACGTACCGCTTCCTCGGCGGCGATGCGCTCCTCCATCTCGTGCTGCATCTGCGCGTGCGAGGCTTCCAGCGCCTTGGCGCGTTCGCCGACTTCGCCGAGCATGCCGTTGAAGGCGTCGACCAGCACCCCGACCTCGTCCTCGGTGGTCTTCGGTACGCGCATCGAAAAGTCGCGACGGCGGATCACCTGGTCGACGGCCTCGGTCAGGGCCAGCACCGGCTTGATGATGGCGGCCTGCAGCCAGCTGGACATCAGCATGGCGATCAGCAGGCTGCCCACCAGCACCGCAGCGAGGATGCCCAGGTAGCGCTTGACCTGGGCCATCAGCGGATATTCGGCCGCGATATAGGCGATGCCGGCGGTCTCGCCGTTGCGCAGCATCCTGACACTGACCGCGATCTCGCCGCCGGCGATGACGCGGCCTTCGCGCGGCAAGGCCTTCGGCAGCTTGCGCGCGTCCTCCGGCGTTTTCGAGTACCAGGCGAACAGCGAACCGTCCGGCCGGTAGATGGCCGCGGTGACGATCAGCGGCCTGGCGCGCAGCTGCAGCAGGTTTTCCTGGGCCACTTTGGTATCGTTGAATTCGAGCGCGGGCTGGGTGACCGTGGCCAGGATGTCGGCCTGGGCGCGCAGGTCGTCGGCCCAGCCGGTCTGGTAATTGCGGACGTCGAGCGCCAGCATCGTGGCGCAGGCCACCAGCAGCGCGCTCAGGGTGGTCATCAGCACGCCCAGCACCAGCTTGCGCGAGATCGATTGTTTAACGGCGCCAAACATGCTCAAGACTTCCCTTTCACCACGTTCGTGGCCACGCTGAACAGGCGCGAGTTCAGGCGCAATCCGCTCTGCTCGGCCATATCGACGGAGACTTCGAACCGGACCCGGTCGTCGACGGTCCGGAAATTGATGATGCTGCCCAGGTCGAGCGCGCCGTCCGCGGCGCTGACGGTCAGGATCGGCCGGCCCTTCGCCTGGCGCAGCCATTGGCCCAGGCGGGCGCGTTCGTTGCGGCCGACGTAGAGCATGTGCAGGTCGTTCACGGTATCGCCCGGCAGCAGGCGCTTGACGATGACGCCGCGGTTGTTGACGCTGCGCCCGGCGGCGATGCGCGCCAGTTCGTCCGCCACCGCATCGTCGCCGGCGACCCCGATCACATAGGGCGTATCGGGCTGCGGGAAGGCGCCTGGCGGCCAGTCGGCGTAGTTCAGGAACTTGTGCAGGTAAGCGGCCTGCACCCGCTCTTCACTGGCCGCGATCTGGGCGCCGGCCGCCGCTGCCGGCACGGCGGGCGCCAGCGCGGCGGCGCCGAGCAGGAAGGCCAGGAGCGCGGCGCCAAACCGCTGGCGATGGCCCGAGTCGGTCATCTTATAAAGTCCAGACCAGCTTGAGCAGCGCCGCGCGCTCGTAGGCATGGCGTCCTCCCGCGGCGCCGGCTTCGGCGTGCTTCGGATCGAGCAGGTTACGTCCGATCAGCGACAGCTCCAGGCCCTTGCGGATCCGCCAGCCGTAGCGCAGGTCGAGCGCCGTGTAGGAAGGCACGGCCGGGCTTTCCAGCGCGCCGACGTAGCGCAGCGTGAAGTCCAGCTCCTGCCCTTCCGCCAGGTCGTGCGAGGAGCGCAGCATCCAGTAGTGGCTCGGATCGCTGGTGGCGAGGCCGGTCGCGCCGGTGCTGTCGCGGCTGCCGGGGTTGGCCGCGGTGTCGATGCGCTGCACCACGCCGCCGCCCATCAGGCGCCAGTTCTTCGCCGCCTGCCAGGTGGCCCAGGCTTCGATGCCGCGCGTGTCGCCGTGGGCGAAATTGCGGAACACGGAACCGGTGCCGTTCGGGTTCGGCTCCAGGGTGCGCAGCTTGTCGTAGCGGCCGAAGAAGGCAGTGGCCGAATACGACAGCGTCGCCATCGGCTGCGCGCGGTAGCCCAGTTCGAACACGTTGGCGACTTCGGATTCGAAGTCCGGGCCGCCGGCGATGCCGTACTGCGGCACGCCGTTCACGACGGCCGGCACGGTGGGCGCATACAGGTCGCGGTCGATGCGCGAGGGTGCGCGCACGGAGCGCGACAGCGAGCCCCAGACCAGCGTCGACGGCTTCGGATTCCAGGCCAGGCGCAGGGTCGGCAGCACCTCGACGCCGGTGTAGTTGTTGTCCTCGAACTTCAGGCCCGCGGTCAGGCGCAGGTTCTCGCGCAGCGCGAATTCGTCCTGGGCGAACAGGTTGGCCCAGTGCAGGTTCAGGGTGCCGGGCAGGAAGCCGAAGCCCGGGCCGTTCTGCACGCGGTCGTGGCCCCAGCGGTAGCCGCCGCCCCATACCAGGCGATTGCTTTCGCCCAGGTCGACGGCATGCTGCAGCTGCAGGTCGAGCGTGTCGAGATGCTCGACGAAGGCCAGCGGCTGATCGCGCTCGGTATGGTCCCAGTACATCTGCAGGGTCGCGGTGGAGCCGCCCGCGAAGGTCTGGTTCAGGCGGCCGAGCAGGTTGGCGCCGCGCACCTGGATGTCGGCGGTGCCGGCCTGGTGCAGCTTGCCGTCGACGACGTCGCCCTGCACCGTCACGTTGCGGCCTTCATTGCCCCAGTCGGTGCGGAAGCCCGCCTGCTGGCGGCGCCAGCCGGTGAGCACGGTGGCGCCCTTCTCGTTGCGCAGGTCGTCGTTGTCCGCGTACTTGGCGTACACGCGGTAGTGGCCGTCCTTGCCCAGCGCGCCGCCGTAGCGCACCGCGCCGTTGCGTTCGTCCTTGCCGTAGCTGGCGCTGAGCAGCGCGCCCTGGGTCGCCGCCGCCGGCTTGGTGATGATGTTGATCACGCCGTTGACGGCGTTGGCGCCCCACATGGTGGCGCCCGGACCGCTGATCACTTCGATGCGGTCGATGTCTTCCATGACGACGTCCTGCACGTCCCAGTAGACGCCCGAGAACAGCGGCGAATACACGGTGCGGCCGTCGATCAGCACCAGCAGCTTGTTCTCGAAGGGGTTGCTGAAGCCGCGCGACGTGACCGAATAGTTACGCGCATCGACGCGCGCCACTTCCAGGTTCGGCGCCAGGCGCAGCGCCTCGGGCAGCGTGGTGACGCCGGAACGGTGGATGTCGGCGCCGCTGATCACGAAGATCGACGAGGCCGCATTCGACAGCGACTCGGGCCGCTTGGACACCGAGGTGACCTGCACGTTGGCCAGCTCTTCGAGGCTCAGGTCGGCGATATCCTGGATGCCTTGCGCGGGCTGCTCGGCGTGGGCGTGCATCGCGAACAAGGACAGGGTGAGGCTGCCGACTAGGGGGCGCAGGCGCATTGTTTGTGGACGGGCCATGAGATCGCAGGAAAACGTAGACCCGGAATTCTAATCGAAAACATTACGATTCGTTACACACATTTGCACTCAAATTCATCAGTTGAGGCCGATCGGCGACGGTTTGCCGATCCCGCAATTGCCGGTATCATGCCCCCATGCGCCGTTGGATCATCATCATGCTGTTGCTCGTCTACCCATTCCAGGTTGCCCTGGCCGTGGCGGACCAGTGCTGCGTGACGACGCCTGCCGGCGTGACCCACCACAGCGCCGCGCCAGGCGATGGCGCCACCGCGGCGCAGGCTGTCGCCGCCGCCGCCGATGGCCAGGGCGCCCTGGCCGACCCGCATTGCGCCGCCTGCGTGTTCGGCCACATCTTCTACCTTCCTTCCGGCAGCATCGACCTTCCTGCCGCAGCGCATCACATGGAGCGCACGGCCTTCACCTTGCCGGGTCCGACCGCGCCGCCAAGGCGCCGCCTGGAGCGCCCCAAATGGTCTTCCGCCGCTGAGTAGCGCGCGGATCCTTGCATGGCGGGCCAGCCGGCCCGCACCTCCCGCGCGCCTGAACAGACCATTTCAGGAGCAGACCATGAACACCCCCAAGAGGCGTCCAGCCATGCTGGCCGCCGTATTCCTGCTGGCGTGGGGCAGCTGCGCGGCCGAGCCCATCGACCTGACGGACGCGATCCGCCTGGCGCTCGCGCAACCCGCCCTGCGCGCCGCCGCCCATGAAGCAGCGGCGAGCGAGGCCGCCATCGGCCAGGCCGGCAGCTACCCCAATCCCGAACTCGCCTGGCTGCGCGAAGGCCAGCAGCGGGACACGCGCACCACCACCGTCCAGATCAACCAGACGATCGAGCTGGGCGGCAAACGCCAGGCCCGCGCCGCCCTGGCGCAAGAGGCCGCCGGCCTCGCGCACAGCGAACTCGCCGCGCGCCGCCAGGAAGTCCGCGCGGAAGTCATCGCCGGCTGGTATGCGGTGCTCATCGCGCAGCGGCGCCTGCAGCTGGCCCAGGCCATGGGCGAACTCGCGCGCAGGAGCGTCGAGGTGGCCGGCAAGCGCGTCCGGGCCGGCAAGATTTCGCCCATCGCCGAGACCCGCGCCCGCCTGGCGGCGGTGGACGCCGCCGCCGAATCGAACCAGGCCGGCGCCGAACTCGCCGTCGCCAGGCACCGGCTGGGCGCCCTGACCGGCATGCCGGCCGGGACCCTCGTCCTGGACGGGCAAGCGGACCGGCTCCCGGACCTCGAGCCTGCCGGCGTCCTGCTCGCCCGCGCCCGCGCGTCGGCCTCGGTCCGGCGCGCGCGCAGCCAGCTGGCGCTGCAGGAGGCGCAGGCCGGCGTCGAACGGGCCGCGCGGCTGCCCGACCTGACGCTGTCCGTCGGCAGCCAGCGCGAAGGCGACGCCGGCCGGCGCCAGGCGGTGGTCGGCCTGTCCCTGCCGCTGCCGCTGTTCAAGCGCAACGAGAGCAAGCTGCGTGCGGCGCTGCGGCGCACCGACAAGGCCCGCGACGAACTCGCCGCCGCCGAGACGAACACCGCGGCGGAGCTGGCCAGCGCCCGCACCCGCTACGACGCTGCACGCGAGGAAGCGCGCCTGCTGCAGCGGGACGTGCTGCCGGATGCGCAATCGGCCTACGAGCTGACGCTGAAGGGCTTCGAGTACGGCAAGTTCTCGATCCTGGACGTGCTCGACGCCCAGCGCACCTGGTTCCAGGCCCAGTCCCGGGCCTCGGACAGCATGCTCGCCGCGTATCGCGCCTATGCCGACATCGAACGCATCGCCGGCCCCACCGCATCCACCGACTGAGACAAGACATGACGAAGAAGCAGACATGGACGATCGCGCTGATGTGCGCGGTCGCCGCCCTCCTTGCCGCCCTGATCCTGTGGCGGCAACCCGCCGCACCCGGCGCGCAAACCGGCGAACACGCCGCGCACAAGGATTCCCACGGCCACGACGACCGCCATCCGGACGAGGCCGCGCCGGGCGGCCAGGAGGACGAGCGCGCCGTGCCGATGAGCGCGGCGCAGATCAAGGCCAACGGCATCGCCGTCGAACCGGCCGGGCCCGCGACGATCCAGGAGCGGCTGCACCTGCCGGCCGAGATCCGGGTCGACGCCGAGCGCTCGGTCGCGATCGGCGCGCCGGTGGAAGGCATCGCGCAGTCGGTGCTGGTGCAGGCCGGCGCCGCGGTCCGGCGCGGACAGGCGCTGGTGACGATCCAGAGCCCGGACGCCGCTGCTTGGCGCGCCGAACTGGCCAGCGCCCAGGCGCGCCTGGCCCTGGCGAAGACCGCGTACCAGCGCGAGAAGACCCTGTGGGAGGAGCGCATCTCGGCGCGCCAGGATCTCGAGGCCGCGCAGACCGCGCTGAAGGAAGCGGAGATCGCCGCGCAGGCGGCGCGCCAGCGCCTGGACGCGCTGGGCATCGCGGCGGACGGCAAGGTATCGAGCATCGTCACCGTGCGCGCGCCGCTGGACGGCGTGGTGATCGAGAAACCGGCCGTCGCCGGGCAGGCGGTCGATGCCGGCAAGCCGCTGCTGACGATCGCGGACCTGTCGCGGGTCTGGGTCGAGGCGGCTGTTCCCGCCGACAGCCTGGCGCAGGTCGGGCCCGGCATGCCGGCCCGGATCAGCGTCAACGCCCTGCCCGGCGCGCTCGACGGCACGGTGTCCTTCGTCGGCCCGGTGCTGGGCGAGGCCACGCGCATGGCCACCGCCCGGATCGCGCTGCCCAACCAGGCGCGCAAGCTGCGTCCAGGGATGCTGGCCACGGTCGACCTGCTGGGCCCACCGGCACAGGCGCCGGTGACGGTCGCCAGCGACGCCATCCAGACCATCCACGAGCACGACTTCGTGTTCGTGCGCACGCCCACCGGCTTCCAGGCGCGGGAAGTCAGCGTGGGACGCTCGGACGGCAAGCGCACCGAAATCGTGACGGGCATGGCGGCCGGCGCCTCCTACGCGGCCGCCGGCAGCTTCCTCCTCAAGGCCGAGCTCGGGAAATCCGAAGCCGGCCACGACGACTGAGGGGCGGCCATGTTCGAGAAACTGATTGCCTTCGCCATCGCGCGCCGCTGGCTGGTCCTGTTCGCCGTGGCCTGCCTGGCCGGCCTGGGGGTCTACAGCTACCAGCAGCTGCCGATCGACGCCGTGCCGGACATCACCAACGTCCAGGTGCAAATCAACACCGGCGCCGCCGGCTACTCGCCGCTCGAGGTCGAGCAGCGCATCACCTTCCCCATCGAGACCGCGATGAGCGGCCTGCCCCGGCTCGAGCAGACCCGCTCGCTGTCGAAGTACGGCCTGTCGCAAGTCACCGTGGTGTTCAGGGAGGGCACCGACCTGTACTTCGCGCGCCAGCTGGTGAGCGAGCGCCTGCAGCAGGCCAAGGCGGGCCTGCCGCCCGGCGTGGAACCGGCCATGGGCCCCACCGCCACCGGGCTGGGCGAGATCTTCTACTGGACCGTCGAAGCAAAGGAAGGCGCGCGCAAGCCGGACGGCAGCCCCTGGACGCCGGCCGACCTGCGCGAGATCCAGGACTGGATCGTGGCCCCGCAGCTGCGCGGCGTGGCCGGCGTCACCGAGGTCAACACCATCGGCGGCTACCTGAAGGAGTACCAGGTGGCGCCCGACATGGCGAAGCTGTCGGCCCACGGCCTGTCGCTGGCCGCGCTGGTGAACGCGATCGACCGCAACAACCTGAATGCCGGCGCCGGCTACATCGAGCGCGGCGGCGAACAGTTCGTGGTGCGCACGCCGGGCCAGGTCAAGTCGCAGGAGGAAATCCGCAACATCGTGCTGGACGTCGTGCAGGGCGCGCCGGTGCGGGTGCGCGACGTCGCCGAGGTCATGCCGGGCCGCGAGCTGCGCACCGGCGCCGCGACGGAGAATGGGCGCGAGGTCGTGCTCGGCGCGGTCTTCATGCTGGTCGGCGAAAACAGCCGCGCGGTGGCGGAGAGCGCGCGGCGCAAGCTGGAACAGGTGAGCCGTTCGCTGCCGGCCGGCGTGCAGGCCCTGCCCGTCTACGACCGCTCGGTACTGGTGAACAAGGCCATCGCCACCGTGCGCAAGAACCTGCTCGAAGGCGCGCTGCTGGTGGTCGCGATCCTGTTCCTCTTCCTCGGCAACCTGCGCGCCGCCCTGGTGACGGCGCTGGTGATTCCGCTGTCCATGCTGATGGTCTTCACCGGCATGGTGGAGGCCGGGGTCAGCGCCAACCTGATGAGCCTCGGCGCGCTCGACTTCGGCATCATCGTCGACGGCGCGGTGGTCATCGTCGAGAACTGCATCCGCCGCCTGGCGCTGGCCCAGGGCGCGGCCGGCCGGCCCTTGCGCCGCGAAGAGCGCTTCGCCGAAGTCGCCGCGGCGGCGGCCGAGGCGCGCCGTCCGCTGCTGTTCGGCCAGCTGATCATCATGACGGTCTACCTGCCCATCTTCGCGCTGTCCGGCATCGAGGGGAAGATGTTCCACCCGATGGCGATCACGGTGGTGATGGCGCTGGCCGCGGCGATGCTCCTGTCGGTCACCTTCGTGCCGGCCGCGGTCGCGAGCTTCGTGGGTAGCGTGGGAGGCCACGAAAACAAGCTGATGGACAAGGCCCGCGGCCTGTACGCGCCGCTGCTGGACTGGACCCTGCGCAACCGCCCCATCGCGTTGAGCTTCGCCGCGCTGGGCATCCTCCTGAGCGGACTGCTGGCGACCCGGCTGGGGGCCGAGTTCGCGCCCACGCTGGACGAGGGCGACCTGGCGGTACTGACGATGCGGGCGCCCGGCACCAGCCTGCAGCAGTCGGTGGCGATGCAGCAGCATCTCGAAGCGGCCTTGCTGAAGCAGTTCCCGGAAATCGAGCGCATGTTCGCGCGCATCGGCACCGCCGAGGTGGCGACCGACCCGATGCCGCCGAACGCCGCCGACAGCTACATCATCCTGCGCCCGGAAAGCCAGTGGCCGAAGCCGCGCAAGTCGCATGCGGCGCTGGTCGAGGCGATCGCCAGGGCCGCCAACGAGGTGCCGGGGAACAGCTACGAGTTCTCCCAGCCCATCCAGCTGCGCTTCAACGAACTGATCTCGGGCGTGCGCAGCGACATCGCCGTCAAGGTCTTCGGCGACGACACGGCGGCGATGACGACCGCCGCCCAGCAGGTCGCCCAGATGCTGGGCAAGGTGGGCGGCGCCGCGGAGATCAAGGTCGAGCAGACCGGCGGGCTGCCGGCGCTGACGCTGTCCGTGGACCGCATCAAGGCCGCGCGCTACGGCCTGAACGTGGCCGACGTCCAGGAAGCCTTCGGCACCCTGGTCGGCGGCCGCGAGGCCGGCATGGTGTTCGAAGGCGACCGCCGCTTCGCCATCGCCGTGCGGCTGCCGGAAGGCGTCCGCAACGACCTCGCCAGGCTGCGCCAGCTGCCGATCGCGCTGCCGGCGCGCGACGGCCGTTCGGCCAGCATTCCGCTGTCGGAGATCGCGACGCTGGACTTCGTGCCGGAAGCGAACCAGATCAGCCGCGAGAACGGCAAGCGCCGCATCGTCGTCACCGCCAACGTGCGCGGACGCGACCTGGGCTCCTTCGTCGGCGAGCTGCAGGCGAAGCTGGACAAGGTCAGACTGCCGGCGGGCGTCTGGCTCAGCCTGGGCGGCCAGTTCGAGAACCTGCAGGCGGCCTCGAAGCGTTTGACCCTCGTCATCCCGGCGGCGCTGGCGCTGGTGTTCGCCCTGCTCTACCTGATGTTCAACAGCGTGAAGGACGGGCTGCTGGTCTTCAGCGGCATCCCCTTCGCCATGAGCGGCGGCGTGCTGGCGCTGTGGCTGCGCGGCCTGCCGCTGTCGATCTCGGCGGCGGTCGGCTTCATCGCGCTGTCCGGGGTCGCGGTGCTGAACGGCCTGGTGATGATCGCCTTCGTGCGCTCCCTGCGCGAGCAGGGCCTCGGGCCCGAACAGGCGATGCGCGAGGGCGCGCAGGTGCGGCTGCGGGCGGTGCTGATGACGGCGCTGGTGGCCTCGCTGGGCTTCCTGCCGATGGCGCTGGCGACCAGCACCGGGGCCGAGGTGCAGCGGCCGCTGGCCACGGTGGTCATCGGCGGGATTTTGTCGTCGACGGCCCTGACCCTGCTGATTTTGCCAGCGCTGTACACCTGGGCGCACCGGGGCGCGCGCTAGGCCTTGCGGTCCTTCATCCAGCCGGTTACGCCCGGCAGGATGGAGACCAGCACGATGCCCAGGATGACCATCGTCAGGTGCTGGCTGACCCAGGCCAGGTGGCCGAACAGGTGGCCGGCGCCCAGCAGGAGGCCGACCCAGGCCAGGCCGCCGATGACGTTATAGGCGAGGAAGCCCGGATAAGGCATCTTGCCCAGCGCCGCGACGAAAGGCGCCAGCGTGCGCACGACCGGCACGAAACGCGCCAGCACGATGGTCTTGCGGCCGTGGCGGTCGAAATAGGCCTGGGTGCGCTCGAGGTATTCCTGCTTGACGAAGCGGATCCGGTGCGCGTCCAGCACGTGCTTGCGCATCCCGCTGCCGATCGCAAAATTCAGCGTGTCGCCGGCAATCGCGGCGACTATCAGGGTCGGCGCCAGCACCGGCATCGAGAACACACCCTTGGCGGCCAGCGCGCCGGCGACGAACAGCAGCGAGTCGCCGGGCAGGAAAGGCAGGACGACGACGCCGGTCTCGACGAAGATGAAGGCGAACAGCAGCGTGTACACCATCGCGCCATGACCGGCGGCGAGGGCTGCAAGGTGGGTGTCGAGGTGGAGGATCCAGTCGGTGAGCAGGTTTGGCATGTAGTCTCGAGCATAACGGATCTCAAGAGCGCACGAGAAACATTAGGAAACAGCAACTCCATCATCATCTGATACATTGGCGGGCATGAAAACCTCGCCTGAGCATCCGCTCGCCAAAGTCCCCGAAATCACCCTCGGCTTCTGGCTGATCAAGATCGCCGCCACCACGCTGGGCGAAACCGGTGGCGACGCCGTTTCGATGTCGATGAACCTCGGCTACCTGGTCGGTACCGCCATCTTTGGCGCGGTGTTCGCCGCCGCCGTGTTCCTGCAGATCAGGGCGCGCACATTCCACCCTTTGCTGTACTGGGCCACGATCGTCGCCACCACCACGGTGGGCACGACGCTGGCGGACTTTGCCGACCGTTCGCTGGGTATCGGCTATGCCGGCGGTTCGGCGCTGCTGCTGGCCTTGCTGCTGGCGTCCCTGTTCGTCTGGCATCGCAGCACGGGCTCGATTTCCGTCAGCACGGTCGACTCGCCGCGCGTGGAAGGCTTCTACTGGGTGACGATCATGTTTTCCCAGACGCTCGGCACCGCGCTCGGCGACTGGACCGCCGACACGGCCGGCCTGGGCTACACCGGCGCCGCCCTGGTGTTCGGCGGCCTGCTGGCCCTGGTCGCGGCAGCGTATTACTGGACCGCGATCTCGCGCACGGCCCTGTTCTGGGCCGCCTTCATCCTGACCCGCCCACTGGGCGCGGTGGTCGGCGATTTCCTGGACAAGCCGCACGACAAGGGCGGCCTCGAACTGAGCCGCTACGCGGCGTCGGCGGCGCTGTTCGGCTTCATGTTGACTTGTATTCTGCTATTCAGGCAGCGGGCGGCGCGCAGCGCGCACTAACCACCGGCGGTTCGAGGTCTATTCGACCCGCTTGTCCAGCCGCGCGTCGATCCAGGCGCGCGCCAACTGCAGGGCGGCTTCCCTGGCTTCGTCTTCGGTGCCGTACTTCTTGATCCGGTCGTGGGGATGTTCGTAGAGCGTGCGCGTGAACATCGGATTGGTGGTCGGCTCCAGGATCATGAAGGCATCCGTCAGGCTGTCTCCAGGCCGGCCGGACGGGTGGATGGCGATGTCGTGGTCGCGGTAGCTTGCGGTGGAGGCAGCACTGGTTCCCATGTCGGATCCTTTGTGGAAAGGGCAATCCTAGCATGCTGACGAAACATCCCACGCTCACTTGAGCGGCCAGAACCAGACAGCAAGCGTATCCCAATAGCAGGCGCCGGCATCGTCATTGTTGCCGCCCGCGTTCGCACAGGCCAGGCGCCGGGATTCGGAAAACCCACCCCAAGCAGAGCCACGCTGAGCCATGCTGAGCCGGATTGCGCAGCGGGCTCGGCCCGCCTGCTGAGGCATGGCAGTCATGGCGTCCGCCTGCCTTAAACGAAAAAGGCCAGCTAAAAAGCTGGCCCATCTCATCAATTCTATTGGTCGGGGCGAGAGGATTCGAACCTCCGACCCCGTGCACCCCATGCACGTACGCTACCAGGCTGCGCTACGCCCCGACTTAGTTTGCAATTATACCAGAGGCGAACAAAATGATAAGGCCTTTTGTTACTTCCATTCACCACGCAGCGCCAGCACCTCCTCGTACAGCCCCTCCGGCGTGACCTCCTGCGGCGGGACCGGCCGCCCCACCGCCAGCGCCAGCCGTGAGCGCCAGCCGCGCGCGAAGGAGCGCTCGAAGACGTTGGCCGGGTCGCGCGAGAACACGCTGCCCCACAGGCCGCGCAGGGCCATCGGGATCACCGGCACCTTGCTGCGCTCGACGATCTTGGCGATGCCGCCGCGGAATTCGCCCATCTCGCCGTCGCGCGTCAGTTTCCCCTCCGGGAAGATGCAGACCAGCTCGCCTTCGTGCAGGGCCTGGGCGATGTCGACGAAGGCCTTTTCCATCAGCCACGGGTCTTCCTTGGCTGGCGCGATCGGGATCGCCTTGGCGGTGCGGAAGATGAAGCCCAGCAGCGGCGTCCTGAAGATGCGGTGGTCCATCACGAAGCGGATCGGGCGCGGGCTGGCGGCCATGATCACGATCGCGTCGACGTAGCTCACGTGGTTGCAGACCAGGACCGCGGCGCCCTGCTCCGGAATCTGCTCGGCATTCACGGTCGAGACGCGGTGGATGGTGTGGATCAGCAGCCAGGCCAGGAAGCGCATCAGGAATTCCGGCACCAGCGAGAAGATGTAGATCGCGACCACCGCGTTCAGCAGCGCGGTGGTCAGGAACATCTCCGGGATCGTGAAGCCCTGCCCGATCAGGAACACGGCGACGCCGGCCGCGGCCACCATGAACAGGGCATTCAGGATGTTCATGCCGGCGATGGTGCGCGAGACGTGTTTGGGGTCGCAGCGGGTCTGGATCAGGGCGAACAGCGGGACGATGAAGAAGCCGCCGAATACGCCCAGCAGCAGCAGGTCGAGCAGGATGCGCCAGGTGCCCTGCTGGTGCAGCAGGCCGAGGAAATCCACGGCCGCCGTATTCACATACGCCTGGCTGGCGAAATACAGGTCGATGCCGAACAGCGACAGGCCGATCGCGCCGAAGGGCACCAGGCCGATCTCGACCTTGCGGCCCGAGAGCTTCTCGCACAGCAGCGAGCCGGTGCCGATACCGAGCGAGAAGATGGTCAGCAGCAGCACGAAGACGCTGTGGTCGCCGTGCAGGTACTCCTTGGCGTAGAGCGGGAACTGCGACAGCACCAGGGCGCCGTAGAACCAGAACCAGGAATTGCCGAGCATGGACAGGAACACGGTACGGTTCTGGCGCGAGTAGCCCAGGTTGCGCAGCGATTCCGCGACCGGATTGCGGCTGATGACGAGGTCCGGCGCCGGCGCCGGCGAGACCGGGATGCGCCAGCTGGTCGCCAGCCCCATCGCCGCCACGGCGATGGTGCCGCCGGCCACCATGTGTACGCCCCAGGCGCCCTGGCCGGCCAGCACCGCGCCCATCACCTCGCCCAGCAGGATGCCGACGAAGGTGCCCATCTCGATCACGCCATTCCCACCCACCAGCTCTTCCGGCTTCAGGTGCTGCGGCAGGTAGGCGTATTTGACGGGGCCGAACAGGGTCGAATGCACGCCCATGCCGGCCACCGCGGCGATCAGCAGCCACAGGGTGTGCGTGAACCAGCCGATGGCGGCCACCGACATGATGACGATTTCGAGCAGCTTGACCCAGCGCGCCAGCCTGCCCTTTTCGATCTTGTCCGCGATCTGGCCGGCGGTGGCCGAGAACACGACGTAGGGCAGGATGAACAGGCCCGGGATCAGGTTGTTGAGCAGGCTTGGGGCCAGCGTGGTCCAGGACAGCGCGTCATAAGTCAGCACGACCAGCAGCGCAGTCTTGAACAGGTTGTCGTTGAAGGCGCCGAGGAACTGGGTCCAGAAAAAGGGACCGAAGCGGCGCTGGGTCAGCAAGGAAAACTGGCTCGTGTGGCTCATGTGCTCGATGGTGGCAGGTGATTGGATGCCACAATCTACAACACAAGACCGGCCTTGAACATAGAATGTTGCTAGACGTTAAGCAAAGGCAGCAGATTCCGATACCTTTGGCCTCAGCTTCCGCAGTCTTGTCAATCAAAGTCGCCGATGAAGCGACTCAATGCAGACGCTTCCAACCCCGGTACAAGGGCCCGATCGCCAACACCACGACCACCATGCGCGACACGTGAAAGGCCGTCACGACCGGCACGCCCAGGTGCAGCACGCGCGCCGTCAGCGACATCTCGGCGATGCCGCCCGGCGAAGTCGCCAGCAGCATGGTGCCGGGATGCAGGTCCGTCAGAAGCGCGAGGCACAGGGCGAAGGCAGCGGCCAGCAGCATGGTCCCGGCCGTGCAGGCGGCCACACTGGCCAGGTAGCGCGGGGCGGTATGCACGAAGCGCGGCGTGAAGCGGGTGCCCAGCGAGATGCCGATGAAGAGCTGGCCGCATCGGATCATCCACTCGGGCAGGCGCGAGAGTTCGATGCCGGCCGCGGTCAGCGCCAGCGCCACCAGCAGCGGGCCGATCACCCAGGCGTTCGGCAGCTTCAGGCGTTTCAGGACCAGTGCGGCGATGGAAGTCACTGCGATCAGGACCAGCAAGCCACCCGGGTGCACGCTCGCGGCGAGTGGTACGAAAGGATCGATGCCGGCGCCCCAGCCATGGCTGCTCCACCAGCGTACGGCAAAGGGGATGGTGCCGACCACCATCATGATGCGCAGGCTGTGGGCGGCCGCGACGCGCTCGACCACGGCGCCATGGCGCTCGGCCTGCACCGCCATCTCGGAGGCGCCGCCGACCGCCATCGCGAAGAAGCCGGTGGCGTCGTCGCAGCCGGACAGGCGGCGCAGCATGGCGCCGGCGGCCATCCCCAGGCAGATCGCGAAGGCCACCGCCAGCGCGATCCACGGCAGGTTGCGCGCCAGCGCGGCCAGCACCGGCGCGCTGAAATAAAGGCCGAGCGCGGTGCCGATCGCCCACTGCCCCGCTTCCCGCGCCTGCACCGGCGCCCCCAGCCGCGCGCCCAGCATGCAGGCGATGGCGGTGGAGAACAGCGGCCCGATCATCCAGGGCAGCGGGGTGTCGAGCGCGATGCAGGCTTCGGCTGCGAGGAAGGCTAGCGCCAGCGCCGGCAGAAATGTCCGCAGCGGCCCATTTAAAACACCCACAGCTTCTCGGCAGGCATTTCGAGCCAGTACTGGCCCGGGTCCAGGCGGTGCTTGGAATAGGCGCGCAGGTGCGCATCGCCGCTCTTGAACAGGCATTCCCAGCGGTCGCCCAGGTACATCGACGTCAACAGCGGCAGCTCGATGCCGTTGGCGACCGGGCTGCGGCCGATTCTGACTTCCTCGACGCGGATCAGGGCCGACGCATCCTGCCCCTCGCCCAGGCCGCGCGCGGTCGCGTTCAGCTCGCGGCCGCCCACCTGCAGGCGCGCGCCGCCGCTGCCGTTCCGCTGCACGACCTGCGCCGGCAGGCGGTTGTTACTGCCCATGAACTCGGCCGTGAACAGGGTGTCCGGCGCCTCGTACATCGATTGCGGGGTGCCCTGCTGCTCGATCTTGCCGTTGTTGAGCAGGAGGATGCGGTCCGAGATCGCCATCGCCTCGGCCTGGTCGTGGGTCACCATCAGGGCCGACAGGCCCAGGCGCACGATCAGCTCGCGCAGGAAGGCGCGGGCTTCCTCGCGCAGCTTGGCGTCGAGGTTGGACAGCGGCTCGTCGAGCAAAATGACAGGCGGGTTGTACACCAGGGCGCGGGCGATCGCCACGCGCTGCTGCTGGCCGCCGGACAGCTGGTGCGGGAAGCGCTCGCCCAGGTGGCCGAGGCCGAGCTGGGCCAGCACTTCGTTGACCTTCTCCTTGATCTCGCGCGCGGCGATCTTGCGCAGCTTGAGGCCGTAGGCCACGTTGTCGAACACGGTCTTGTGCGGCCACAGCGCATAGGACTGGAACACCAGGCCGAGGTTGCGCTCTTCCGCCGGCAATTCCAGCGTGCGGCCGCCCTTGGCGCCTTCGAACACGCGGCGCTCGCCGATGTCGATGGTGCCGGCTTTCGGGCTTTCCAGCCCGGCCACGGCGCGCAGCAGCGTGGTCTTGCCGCTGCCCGAAGGGCCCAGCAGCGCCACCACTTCGCCGCGCTGCAGGTGCATCGACACGCCTTTCAGGATAGCGTTGGCGGAAGCGCCGCTGCCGTAGTCGAGGTGCAGGTCGTTGACGGTCAAAACGTTCATGGTCATGTCTCGCAAAAATTAGTTGTGCAGCTTGACGCCGAAGCGCAGCGCGATGCCCAGGCCGATGGCCACGAGCGTGATGTTGATGAAGGACAGCGCGGCCACCAGGTCGGTCGAACCGCCGGCCCACAGCGAGACCAGCATCGCGCCGATCACTTCGGTGCCGGGCGACAGCAGGTAGACGCCGGTCGAGTATTCGCGTTCGAAGATCAGGAAGACCATCAGCCAGCCGCCCAGCATGCCGAACTTGATCAGCGGGAGGGTGACGTCGCGGGTCACGCGGCCGCGGCTGGCGCCGGCGGCGCGCGCCGCCTCTTCCAGTTCCGGGCCGACCTGCAGCAGCGAAGTCGAAACCAGGCGCATGCCGTAGGCCAGCCACACCACCGAATAGGCCAGCCACAGCGCGAAGATGGTCGAGCGCACCTGGCGCAGCTGCGGAATGAAGTGCTCGGACAGCCAGGTGGCCCAGCCGGCGTCCATCCCCTTCAGCATCGTGTCCAGCCAGCTCGGCACGAACAGGAAGACCCACAGGAAGGACAGGCCAGCCAGCAGGCCCGGCACCGCGCGCGGCACCAGCACGCTGTAGTCCAGCAGGCGGGTCACGCCGTCCGGCTTGCGGTGCATGGCCAGCGCGATGGCGGTATAGCAGACCACGGCCAGGCCGCCGCCCACCACGCCGATCAGGATGGTGTTGACGATGCCGCGCACCAGCGAAGGCTGCTCGAAGATGTCGCGGAAGTGCTGCAGGGTCAGGACGTCGGCCAGCTTGACGCCCTCGCCCCAGTACTGGACGAAGGAGCGCAGCACGATGCCGGACAGCGGCAGCACGATGGTGACCATGATCCAGGCGCCGATCACGGCCATCGCCAGCCATTTCCACTTGCCCAGCGGGAGCGGCTTCTGGCGCGCGCCCTTGCCCTTGATCGAGACGTATTTGTTGGCCGACTTCAGCAGCCAGCGCTGCAGCATCACCAGCGGCATGGTCACCGCCACCAGGCACACGGCCACCGCCGCCATCAGGTGGTAGGACGGCGTGCCCAGCTTGTTCGTGAGTTTATATAAGTAGGTCGCCAGCACCAGGTGGCCTTCGGGGTCGCCCAGCACCAGCACCAGGCCGAACACCTCGAAGCCGAGGAAGAACACCAGCACGCCGGCATAGGCCAGGGCCGGCATGATCATCGGCAGCGACACGTTGAACATCACCTGCCACGGCGAGGCGCCGGTGGTGCGCGCCGCCTCTTCCACGTCCGAGCCCAGGCTCTTCAGCGCCGAGGAGGCGTACAGGTAGACGTGCGGCACGTGGGTCAGGCCGGCGATCACGACGATGCTGGTGAAGGAATACACGTTCCACGGGATGATGCCGAGCAGCTGGTGCACCCAGGTGGTATAGAAGCCCACCGGCCCCATGGACACCACGTAGCCGAAGCCCATCACCATCGGCGACACGAAGATCGGCACCAGCAGCAGCGGCGCGATCCAGCCGCGGCCCGGCAGGTCGGTGCGCACCATCAGGAAGGCCAGCATGCCGCCCAGCGGCACCGCGATCGCCGCCAGGCCGGAAGCCAGCAGCATGCCGTTCTTGAATGCCATCCAGAAATCGGGGTCGTCGAAGATGAAGCGGAAGGCGTCCAGCCCGAGCTGCTTGTCGGGCATGAAGAAAGGCGCCGTCAGCACGCTCTGGTAAAAAATCAGGAACAGCGGCAGGAAGATCGCCAGCAGGGCCAGCACGACCACGATGGTGCGCGGCCAGTTGAAGCGGAAGCGGCGCGCGGCAGGCGAGCCGTCCGCGCCCTGCGATTTCAGGCGGGCGCCGGGAAGTGAGAAGCTAGGCATGTGAGAGTCCGATCAGGCGGCGAAAACGGGGCGCGGCGGGCGGGCCTGCCCCGCCGCGGGTGCTTCAGGAAGCTTTACTTCTTGCCGGCGGTGGCTTTCCACTCTTTCAGGAAGGCCATGCGGATTGCCGGGTCCAGGTACTCCATCACGGCCGGGCTGACCGGCAGCGGCTTGATGTTCTTCTCGCCGATCTGCTTGATCAGTTCGCTCGAAGTGGTCTCGCCGGTGACGTCGGCACGGATCGCGTACAGCTTGGAGGCGTTGGAGATGACGGTCTGGCCGCGCTGCGACAGGATGTAGTCCATCCACAGCTTGGCGGCGTTCGGATGCTTGGCCGACTTGTTGATGAACTGGACGCGCGACATGACCAGCGTATAGTCCTTCGGCAGCACGACGCCCAGCGACGGGTCGGTCTTGGCGCGCACCAGCGCGTAGGAGCCGATGACGTTGTAGCCGATCAGGTTCTCGCCCGAGGAGATCCGCTCCAGCATGGTGCCGGTCGAGGATTGCACGCGTACCTTGGCCGTGCCGAAGGCCTGCTCGAGCTGCTTGAACTGCGCGAAGTCGCGCTCGTCCTGGCTCATGAACATGAAGCCGACGCCGGATTTCTCGATGTCGTAGGTGGTGACCTTGTCCTGGAACTTCGGCTGGCTGATGATGCGCACGAAGTCGGCGTGGGTCTGCGGGATGTCCGCGCCGGTCACCAGGCGCTTGTTGTATACGAAGACGGCCGGCTCGAAGGTGGTGCCGTAGGCCATGTCCTTCCACGAGGCCCAGGCGGGGATCTTCGCCGCTTCGACCGATTTGTAGGCCATCGCGTAGCCGCCGGCGGCCAGCTTGATCTGCAGGTCCATCGCCGAGGACCACAGGGCGTCGGCGGTGTCGCCGCCGGCCGCTGCTTCCGAGATGAAGCGGTTGTACACCTCGGTCGAATTCATGTCGTTGTACTCGACCGTGATGCCCGGGTACAGCGCATTGAAATCCTTGACCAGCGGCGCGACCGCCTTGCTGTCGGTGGCGCCGTAGATCACCAGCTTGGCTTCCTTCTTGGCGCCGTCGACGATCTGCTGGTAGGCGGCCGGGTAGCCGGCCGGCACCTGGGCCAGGGCCTGGCCGCCGCACAGCGCGGCAATGGCGGTGGCGACGGCTGCGCGCAGGATGAATTTGGTGGCTTGCATGTCTTGTCTCCTTGGGTGTGTACTTGATGGCGCAGGCTTCAGTGTTCGCGCACGAGCTTGAACTGCCTGGCCTTCTGTTTGTAATCGAGGACGGCCTGTTTGATATAACGGGTCAAGGGGTCGCCGGTGAGGGAAAAGGGAAACAGCCCGGCCTGGGCCCGCAGCTGGGCGAATTCCGGCGTGGCCTGCAGGCGGTCGAAGGCCGCGACCCAGCGCCGGTAGTCGGCATCCGGCACGCCCGGTCCCATCCAGACGCCGCGGATCACCGGCCAGACCACGTCATAGCCCTGCTCGCGCGCGGTCGGCACCGCGGCCAGCACGCCGCTCAGGCGGTGTTCGGACATGACCGCCAGCACCCGCACCTTGCCGGGGCCGGCGTACATGGCGGCTTCCGAGGTGTCGCCCGAGATCGCCTGCACGTAGCCGGCCTGCATCGCCGTGAATTCCTCGCCGCCGCCTTCGAGCGCGACGAAGCGCAGCTTGCGCGGATCGATGCCGGCGTGGCGCGCCAGCAGCGCCATCTTCATCCAGTCCTGGCTGCCGATGGTGCCGGACATGCCGATCAGGACCTTCTGCGGATCCTGCTTGAGCGCCTCGACCAGCTCGCCCAGGCTGCGATAGGGCGAATCGGCGCGCACCGCGATCATGCCGTAGTCGGCGCCGAGCGCGGCGACCCAGCGCACGTCGTCCTCGCTGGCCTTGCCAAACTTGCCCTGGGCCAGGTTCAGCAGCGAGCCGCCGGAGAACGCGACCAGGGTGTTCGGCTCGGCGCGGCGCTGCGACGATTCCATGGTGTGCCACGCCACCGCGCCGATCCCGCCCGGCATGTAGGTCAGCTTGAATGGCGGCGCGCCGGACTTGTCCTGCAAGGCTTTGCGGGCCAGTTTGCAGGTCACGTCCATGGCGCCGCCCGGTTTGGACGGCACCAGGCATTCGACGTCGCCGGGCTGGCTCGCGCCGGCTTGCAGGCAGGCCAGTGCGAGGAACGGGATCAGGAAGGTACGCAGGATGTTCATGGCGCCCATCATAGCGGTGCGTGGCCGGCGCCGGGTCAGAAGCGGTGCTGGATGCCGGCGGTGACGCCGGTCTGGTTCGAGGCGAAGCCCGGATCGTCGCGCGACAGGCCCACCAGCTGGCCGTGGTCGGCATTCGCATGCGCGGCAGCCACGTAGAGGTCGGTGCGCTTGGACAGCGCGTACATCGCGCGCGCCACCAGCATGGTCGGGTCGGCATCCTTGTCGGCAGCCAGGTTCTTGGTGTTCACGTGGTAGACCGCGCCGGTCAGGGTCCAGGCGTTCGGGTTGTAGCTGACGCCGGCCCAGTAGGTGTCGCCGCGCACGTCCGGGGTGGCGGCCTTGCCCGACGCCAGCTTGTAGCCGCGCATGGCGGCGTCGATGCGCCACGGGCCGGTCTTGTAGTCGGCGCCCACGTGGAAGGCGGTGGTTTCGTCGCGCCGGCCGGTAGCGGCCAGGTTATTGCCGTTGACCTGCTCGTAGGAGGCCATCACCAGCAGGCCGCCGCCGGTCCAGGAACCGCCGACCGCGTACTTGCGGCCGTCGGCGGAATTGCCCGCCTGCTCGCCCAGGCCGATGGTGGCGCCGTAGACGAAGCCGCCGGTCTTGCCGGTGTACTTGATCAGGTTGTCGAAGGCGGTGGTCATGCCGTACTTCGACGGGCCGGTGGCGTTGCCGCTGGTGGCCCAGGAATAGTTGGGCGCGAAGCCCATCGGGTCGACCTTGATCACCAGGTCATAGGTCGTGGTGAAGGAACGGCCGATCACGACGCGGCCGAAGCTGCCTTCCAGGCCGACGTTGGCCTGGCGCTTGAACAGGTTGCCATCCGAGGCGCCGGTGTCCATCAGGATGCCGCCTTCCAGGTTGAACACAGCCTTCAGGCCGCCGCCCAGGTCCTCGGTGCCGCGGAAGCCCCAGCGCGAGGTGTTCTTGCCGCCCGAGACCACGCGGGTCACGCTGCCGTCGTTGGCGGCGGCATGGTTCACGTGTTCGACGCCGGCGTCGATCAGGCCGTAGACCTGGACGTTGGTTTGTGCGTGGGCGGTGGTGTTCAGGGAAAGCGCTGCCAGGACGGCGAGCGCGAGGGCCGACTTCTTCATGGTGTCTCCGGTGGTTGTAATTCTTCGCAGTCTTTTCGCGACTGCTCTGTTTGCAACAACTATATGTGCACGAAGCTTTCAATCAGCTTTCAACGTCCGACTGTGGAAAACACGTAGCCGGCGGGCGCAGTTACGGCGCTTTTCGCTGCGGCGCCTTTGCGCTTACACTGGCGGGATGAGAATCCTGTTAGTCGAAGACCACGTCGAACTGTCGCACTGGGTGTCGAAGGCCCTGCGCGACGCCAAGCTCAGCGTCGAATGCGCGGCCACCGGCGCCGACGCCGACGCCCTGCTCCACACCCAGGACTATGCGCTGGTGATCCTGGACCTGACCCTGCCGAAGATGGATGGGCTGGACGTGCTGCGCCGCCTGCGCGCGCGCGGCGGCGCGCGCGGCCGCACGCCAGTCCTGATCCTGACCGCGCGCGGCGGCCTCGAAGAACGGGTGCAGGGCCTGAACCTGGGCGCCGACGACTACCTGGCCAAACCCTTCGAACTGGCCGAACTCGAAGCGCGCGTCAAAGCACTGCTGCGCCGCAGCGTCGGCAACGAGGCGGTCGTGCACCAGTGCGGGCAGCTCAGCTTCGATACCATCGGCCGCATGTTCAGCTATTGCGGCGAGCCGCTGGCGCTGACGCCGCGCGAACACGCGCTGCTGGAAGCGCTGATCTCGCGTCCGGGCAAGGCCATGTCCAAGGAAAAGCTGTTCGACGAAGTGTTCTCGCTCGACGACGACGCCAACCTCGACGCCATCGAGCTCTACATCCACCGCGTCCGCAAGAAGCTCGACCGCCGCCCCGACGGCGGCGCCGCCATCGCGACCCTGCGCGGCATCGGCTACCTGCTGCAGGAAAAGCCGGCGGCCTAGCGATGAAGACGCCCCGCTCCCCCGGCAGCCTGCGCGGCCAGTTGCTGCGCTGGCTGATCGTGCCGCTGGTGGTGCTGGTGGCATTGAACGCGGTGTCGCTGTACCGCGATGCGCTCGACGCGGCCGACATCGCCTACGACCGCTCGCTGCTGGCGTCCACGCGCGCGCTGGCCGAGCGGGTCTCGGTCCGCGACGGCAAGGTGGTGGCCGACGTGCCCTACGTGGCGCTGGACAGCTTCGAAACCGATACCCTGGGCCGCATCTACTACCGCGTCGGCGGCTTGAACGGCGAGACCGTGTCCGGCTACGACGACCTGCCGCCGGTGCCGAAGAACGTCAAACGCTCGGAACTCTACCCGGCCTTGGTGCGCTTCTATCACGCCGACTACAACGGCGAACCGGTGCGCATCGCCGCCCTGCTGCAGCCGGTGTACGACGATTCGATGCGCGGCATCGCCCTGATCCAGGTCGGCGAGACCCTGGATGCGCGGCGCGCGCTGTCGCGGCGGATCCTGCTGAACACCCTGCTGCGCCAGGCTTTGCTGGTGCTGGCGGTGGCGACCCTGGTGTGGTTCGCGGTACGCCTGGTGCTGCAGCCGCTGATGCGCCTGAAGCAAGTGGTCGAGACGCGGAAGGTGGACGACCTGTCGGACGTCGACGCCAGCATGGTGCACCGCGAAGTGCGGCCGCTGGTGGCGGCGATGAACGGCACCATGGCGCGCATGCAGACCCTGATCGGCAGCCAGCGCCGCTTCATCGCGGACGCCTCGCACCAGCTGCGCACCCCGCTCACGGTGCTCAAGACCCAGGCCGAGCTGGCGCTGCGCGAAAACGACCCGGCCGCGATGCAGGCCATCGTGCGCTCGATCGCGGCCACCACCGATGCGACCGTGCACCTGGCGAACCGGCTGCTGACCCTGGCGCGCATCGAGCACGGCAGCGGCAGCACGCCCTCGCATCCGGTCTCGCTGGCGGCGCTGGCCCAGCAGGTCGGCCTGGAGCTGGCCCTGCCGGCGGTGCAGAAAGACATCGACCTGGCGCTGGAAGCCGCGGACGGCGAGGACACGACGGTGCCGGGCCAGGAACTGCTGCTGCGCGAAATGCTGAGCAACCTGGCCGACAATGCCATCCAGTACACGCCGCGTGGCGGCAGCGTGCTGCTGCGCGTGCGCCGGGTGATGGATGCCGTGCTGCTGGAAGTGCAGGACAGCGGGCCGGGCATCGCCGAGGAGGAAGCCGAGAAAGTGTTCATGCCTTTCTACCGCGCCCAGGCGGCGCTGGAAACCAACCCTGGCGGGACCGGGCTGGGTCTGGCCATCGTGCGCGACATTGCCACCCTGCACGGTGCGACCCTGGCCATCGGCAGCGCCGACGACGGCCGCGGCCTGAAGGTGAGCGTGCGCTTCGCCGCCGCGGCGGTTGCGCGTCCGTACACAGACGACTTTGCGCTATCGCAAACCTGAGCCGGCGGCCTGCGCCGAGCATGGCAAGGACTGCCAGGCAGGCCCTTTAGTATCGGCAAATGCTGCTAAACAGGAGCTGTTTGGCAACCCATATTGCGCACCGACAAATATGCGCGACGGCAAAACTTTAGCCGTTTGACCGAGCACAAGTCCTATTCTGGACACAGGTTCTTGTGCGCTGCAGCGCGGTTAAAATTCGCCCATGAACACGACCCGTCACGCTTACAGCCTCCAGGACTACAGCGCCGCCGATGCGCTGTTCGACCAGATCGAGCAGGACCTGCTCGCCCTCACGACCGCACCGCTCGACATCCGCGCCGCGGCGCCGCCGCAGTACGTCGACGAATTCGCCGACGACTTTTTCAGTTGCTGGAGTCCGGCGCCCGGCGGCGCCGGGCAGGCCGGGCTGCCGAATTAGAGGCCTCGACAATCCGGCGCGCCAGGTCGATCGAGGCCTTTAGCCCAAGCTTTCCAGGCGAATGCGCACGACCTTGCCGACCACCGTCGACAAGGCTTCGATCTTGGCGATCGCCGCATTCACGTATTTTTCGCGCGTCTGGTGGGTGATGATGACGATGTCGGTGCGGGCCTTCTCGCCCGGTTCCTTCTGCAGCACGGCGTCGATCGAGATGCCGGCTTCGGCCAGGATGCGGGTCAGGTCGGCCATCACGCCCAGTTGGTCCTGCACGTACACGCGCAGGTAGTAGGCGGTGCGGATCTCTTCCATCGGCAGGATCGGCAAATCGGCCAGTTCGCCCGGATGGAAGGCCAGGTGCGGCACGCGCGAGGTCGGATCGACGGTCGCCAGGCGGGTCACGTCCACCAGGTCGGCGATCACCGCGGAGGCGGTCGGCTCGGCGCCGGCGCCCTTGCCGTAGTAGAGCGTGGTGCCGACCGCGTCGGCCTTCACCAGCACCGCGTTCATCGCGCCTTCGACGTTGGCGATCAGGCGCGCGGACGGGATCAGGGTCGGGTGCACGCGCAGTTCGATGCCTTCGGCGCCGTCGACCACGGTGCGGCGGGTGATGCCGAGCAGCTTGATGCGGTAGCCCAGCTGTTCGGCGTAGCGGATGTCGACCGCCTGCAGCTGGCTGATGCCCTCGATGTGGCTGCTGGCGAACTGCATCGGGATGCCGAAGGCGATCGCGGCCATGATGGTCAGCTTGTGGGCGGCGTCCACGCCTTCGATGTCGAAGGTCGGATCGGCTTCCGCATAGCCCAGTTCCTGGGCCTGCTTCAGCACGGTGCCGAAATCCAGGCCCTTGTCGCGCATCTCGGACAGGATGAAGTTGGTGGTGCCGTTGATGATGCCGGCCACCGATTCGATGCGGTTGGCGCTCAGGCCTTCGCGCAGCGCCTTGATGATCGGCACGCCGCCGGCCACGGCGGCCTCGAAGGCCACCATCACGCCCTTGGCCTGGGCCGCTTCGAAGATCTCGTTGCCGTGCAGAGCCAGCAAGGCCTTGTTGGCGGTGACCACGTGCTTGCCGTTGGCGATCGCCTGCAGCACCAGCTCGCGCGCCAGCTCGTAGCCGCCGATCAGTTCGACGACGATGTCGATGTCCGGGTTGTTGACGACCGCGAAGGGGTCGTCTACCACTTCGACGTCTTCGCCGACGATTCGGCGCGCCCGTTCGAGATTGCGGGCGGCGACCATCGCCACTTCGATGCCGCGGCCGGCGCGGCGGCGGATTTCTTCCTGGTTACGCTGGAGGACGTGCCAGGTGCCTGCACCGACGGTGCCGATGCCTAGCAAGCCTGCTTTGATGGGTTTCATAAATAAGTTTTACTCTGTTCTCAGCGCGAATGGCGGCGCCGGTAGCCGTCGAGGAAGCGTGCGATGCGGCCGCAGGCATCCGTCAGGTCGTCGGAATTGGGCAGGAACACCAGCCGGAAGTGGTCCGGGGCGATCCAGTTGAAGCCGGTGCCTTGCACCAGCAGGACTTTTTCCTCGGACAACAGCTCGCAGATAAATTGCTGGTCGTCAGCGATCGGGTAGATCTTGGGGTCGAGGCGGGGGAACATGTACAGCGCCGCTTTTGGCTTGACGCAGGACACACCCGGGATATCGGTGAGTAATTTGTGCGCGAGGTCGCGCTGGCGCGTCAGGCGGCCACCGGGCGCCACCAGGTCGGCGATGCTCTGGTAGCCGCCGAGCGCGGTCTGGATCGCAAACTGGCCCGGCGCATTCGCGCACAGGCGCATCGAGGCCAGCATGTTCAGGCCTTCGATATAGTCTTTCGCATGGCGTTTTTCGCCGGACACCACCATCCAGCCGGCACGGTAGCCGCAGGAACGGTAGTTCTTCGACAGGCCGTTCAGGGTCACGAACAGCACGTCGTCGGCCAGCGAGGCCATCGACACGTGTTCTGCGTCGTCGTAGAGGGTTTTGTCGTAGATTTCGTCGGCGTAGACGATCAGGCCGTGCTGGCGCGCCAGCTCGACGATCTCCAGCAGCACGTCGCGCGAATACAGCGCCCCGGTCGGGTTGTTCGGGTTAATGACGACGATCGCGCGCGTGTTCGGCGTGATCTTCTTGCGCATGTCGGCGATGTCCGGCGTCCAGCCGGCCTGCTCGTCGCACACGTAATGCACCGGATTGCCGCCGGCCAGGCTGACCGCCGCGGTCCACAGCGGGTAGTCGGGGGCCGGCACCAGCACCTCGTCGCCGTTGTTGAGCAGGCCCTGCATCGCCATCACGATCAGCTCGGAGGCGCCGTTGCCCAGGTAGATGTCGTCGATCTTGACCCCGGAAATGTTCTTTTCCTGGGTGTAGTGCATGACCGCCTTGCGCGGTGCAAACATGCCTTTCGAGTCCGTATAGCCGGCCGCGCCGTGGAGGTTGCGGATCATGTCCTGCACGATCTCGTCCGGCGGGTCGAAACCGAACACGGCCAGGTTGCCGATGTTCAGCTTGATGATCTTGTGGCCGTCATCCTCCATCTGGCGCGCCCTCTCGAGCGCGGGGCCGCGGATTTCGTAACACACCTCATCCAGCTTGTTCGATTTCAGGATCGGTCGCAAAATGTCACCCTGCCAAAATAAAATTGTTGCAATGCGAAAAATCCCATTCTGCCCAAAGCGCCGGGATTAAGCAACTGACGGCTGGCGTTGCAACTAAACCCAGTTACAATACGCGGCTTGCGATCCTTGCCATGGCTTTCCTATGAAGCTACATACCAGCAATACCGAAAAATACCAGACCGTCACCGGCTACGACCAGTCCGGCGTCGAGATCAACGCCAGGCGCTATGACTACAGCGTGCTGGTGATGCCCGAGACGCCGCCGCGTCCCTGGAACGTGACCCGCTTCGAAGACCTGACCGCCGAGCATTTCGAGCAGATCGCCCTGGATATGCCCGACGTCGTGGTGCTGGGCACCGGCGAACGCCAGCGCTTCGTGCACCCGCGCCTGATCGCCAGCCTCTCCGGCAAGCAGGTGGGCGTGGAAAGCATGGACAGCCATGCCGCTTGCCGTACCTATAACATCCTGATGGGCGAAGGCCGCAAGGTCACCCTGGCGCTGATCATCGAATGAGAGAACTCCACAAGAACAAGACGCTCGTCTGGACCCTGTTCCTCGCGTTTGCCGCCGTCCTGCTGGGCGTGCTGAAGGCGCGGACCCTGGTCCCTCCCGACGAAGGGCGCTACGCCGAAATGGCGCGCGAGATGTTCGCCAGCGGCGACTGGATCACCACCCGCCTGAACGGCATCAAGTACTTCGAGAAGCCGCCGCTGCAGACCTGGATGAACGCCCTGACCTTCGAGATTTTTGGACTGGGCGACTGGCAGGCGCGCCTGTGGACCGGCCTGTGCGGCCTGCTCGGCGTCGGCCTGACCGGCTACACCGGCATGCGCGTGTTCGGCAGCCGGGTCGGCTTCTACGCCGGCCTGGTGCTCGCGTCCTCGCTGTACTGGGTCATCTGCAGCCAGGTGAATTCGGTCGACATGAGCTTGTCGGGCATGATGACGATCGCCCTGTGCGCCCTGCTGATCGCGCAGCGCGACGAGGCCACGCCTGCGCAGCAGCGCAACTGGATGCTGCTGTGCTGGGCCGGGATGGCGCTGTCGGTGCTGGCCAAGGGCCTGATCGGCCTGGTGCTGCCGGGCGGCATCCTGGTCTTCTATACCCTGTTTTCGCGCGACTGGAAGATCTGGACCCGGCTGCACCTGGTCAAAGGCCTGCTGCTGTTCTTCCTGATCGCCGCGCCCTGGTTCGTGCTGGTCGGCCTGAAGAATCCGGAGCAGCCGCGGTTCTTCTTCATCCACGAACACTTCGACCGCTTCCTGAAGAAGGAACATCACCGCGAAGCCGCCTGGTACGTGTTCTTCGTGCTGCTGGCCGTCGGCAGCGTGCCCTGGGTCGGCGTGCTGGTGCAGAGCCTGGTGCTGGGCGCGAAGCGCGCCCTTGAACCGGGCCGCTTCAAGCCGCGCCTGATGCTGCTGGTCTGGACCGCCTTCATCATCCTGTTCTTCACCAAGTCGAATTCCAAGCTGCCCGGCTACATCGTGCCGGTATTCCCGGCCGTGGCCCTGCTCATCGGCAATTACCTGGAAGGCGGCACGCGCCGCGGCCGCATGCTGACCGCCGGCCTGACCGCGCTGCTGGGCGCGGGCCTGCTGGGCTTCGTGCCCTTCATGCTGAAGCTGGCCCGCCATCCGGGCGAGGACGTTTTGTACGCGGCCTACCAGCCCTGGGTGCTGGCGGCCGGCCTGGTGCTGCTGATCGGCGGCGCCCTGGCCATGCTGTACACGCGCCAGATGCAGCGCGACCTGACCGTGCTGGTCCTGGCCGTCGCCGGTTTCGCGGGCGTGCAGCTGCTGCTGGCCGGCTTCGAGCCGATCGGCCAGGTGCGTGCCGGCGCCGGGCTGCTGCCCGCCATGAAGGCGGCCGGCGCCGCCAATCCGGCCACCCGCGTGTACTCGGTCGGCATCTACGAGCAGTCGCTGACCTTCTACCTCGGCCGCCCGGTCACCCTGGTCGACTACACCGACGAATTCGCCTTCGGCCTGGAGCAGCAGCCGGAACTCGGCATCCCGACCATCCCGGCCTTCCTCGAACAGTGGCGCGCCGATGCCGCGGCGGGCAAGAAGAGCATCGCCATCGTGCGCCCGGAATTCGTGGCCGAGTTCCAGCGCCAGGGCGTGCCGCTGCGCGTGGTCGCGGGCGATGCGCGCCGTACCGTGATCGCCACGCGGTGATCCCTATTCTTAAAAAATGAACCTCACTACTTTCGCATTCATCATTTCCGGCGTGCTGCTGAACGCCGTTGCCCAGGTCCTGCTCAAGGCCGGCACCAATGCCCTCGGCGGCGCCATTCACCTGACGATGAGCAACGCCTTAGAGACCTTCATCCGGGTCGCCACCCAGTTGCCCATCCTTGCCGGCCTGGCCTGCTATGCCCTCTCGCTGGTGGTCTGGATCATGGGCCTGTCGCGCACCGACGTGAGCATCGCCTACCCGATGCTGTCGCTGGGCTACGTGGTGGCCGCGGTCGGCGCCTGGGTGTTCCTCGGCGAAACCATCCCGCCGCAGCGCCTGCTGGGCATCGCCGTGATCCTGGTCGGCGTGGTCGTGCTGGCGCGCTCCTGAGCGGCCTGCGGCCGAGCAGGCTGATAAAATGACATCCGCATTTCCATCAATAACATCTACGAACCGATAGCCTTCCCATGACTGCCGAGCTGCCCTTCCTGCCCTTTTCCCGGCCCACGATCGACGAAGAAACCATTGCCGCCGTCGGCGAGGTGCTGCGTTCGGGCTGGATCACCACCGGTCCGAAGAACCAGGCCTTCGAAGCCCTGCTCTCCGAGTACTGCGGCGGACGTCCGGTGCGCACCTTCAATTCCGGCACCTGCACCATGGAGATCGCCTTGCGCATCGCCGGCATCGGGCCGGGCGACGAAGTGATCACCACCCCGATCTCCTGGGTAGCGACCGCCAACGTCATCATCGAAGTGGGCGCCACGCCGGTGTTCGCGGACATCGACCCGCTCACCCGCAACATCGACCTCGACAAGCTGGAAGCGGCGATCACTCCGCGTACCCGCGCCATCATCCCGGTCTACCTGTCCGGCCTGCCGGTCGACATGGACCGCCTGTACGACATCGCGCGCAAGCACAATCTGCGCGTGGTCGAAGACGCGGCCCAGGCCCTGGGTTCGCAGTGGAAGGGCAAGCCGATCGGCGCCTTCGGCGACTTCGTCTCCTTCAGCTTCCAGGCCAACAAGAACATCACCACCGGCGAAGGCGGCGCCCTGGTCCTGAACAATGCGGACGAGGCGCGCCTGGCCGAGAAATACCGCCTGCAGGGCGTCACCCGCAGCGGCGTGGACGGCATCGACGTCGACGTGCTCGGCGGCAAGTACAACATGAGCGACATCAACGCCGCCATCGGCCTCGGCCAGATGAAGAACCTGGAAAAGCTGACCGCGCACCGCGCGTCGCTGGCCCAGCACTACTTCGACTGCTTCGGCGACGATTTCGAAGCGAAATACGGCGCCCAACTGCCGATGAAAGCCTTCGGCTCGAGCAACTGGCACCTGTTCCAGATCATCCTGCCGGACAATGGCCCGGGCACCCGCGCCGAGTTCATGACCCGCCTGCAGAAGGAACACAATGTCGGGACCGGCTACCACTACGCGCCGATCCACCTGTTCACCATGTACCGCGAGCGTGGCTTTACTGAAGGTATGTTCCCGGTGTCCGAGAAGATCGGCCGCCTGACCGTGACCCTGCCGATGTTCAATGCCATGAGCAAGGCCGACGTCGAGCGCGCCGTGGCGGCTGTCAAAGCGGTGCTGGCAAAATGACGGCCATGGGCATGAAGCCGGAGCTGTCGGTCGTCATTCCGGTCTATAACGAAGAAGCCGGCCTGGGCAATCTGTTCGCGCGCCTGTACCCGGCCATGGACAAGCTGGGCATCCCCTACGAGCTCGTGTTCATCAACGACGGCAGCCGCGACAACTCGGTGGCGATCCTCGCCGAGCAGTACCGCAAACGCCCGGACGTGACCCGCGTCGTGCTTTTCAACGGCAACTACGGCCAGCATATGGCGATCCTGGCCGGCTTCGAGCAGACCCGCGGCGAGATCGTGATCACCCTCGACGCCGACCTGCAGAACCCGCCGGAAGAGATCCACAAGCTGGTCGCCAAGATGCGCGAAGGCTACGACTACGTCGGCTCGATCCGCCGCAAGCGCCAGGATTCCGCGTGGCGCACCTATGCCTCGAAGGCCATGAACCGCCTGCGCGAGCGCATCACCAACATCCACATCACCGACCAGGGCAACATGCTGCGCGCCTATGGCCGCAACGTGATCGACCTGGTCAACCAGTGCGCCGAGGTGAACACCTTCGTGCCGGCGCTGGCCTATAAGTTCTCGCGCAAGCCGACCGAGATCGTGGTCGAGCACGAAGAGCGCGCGGCCGGCGAATCGAAGTATTCGCTGTACAGCCTGATCCGCCTGAACTTCGACCTGATGACCGGCTTCTCGCTGGTGCCGCTACAGATCTTCTCGCTGCTGGGCATCACGATGTCGCTGCTGTCGGCCCTGCTGGTGCTGTTCCTGCTGGTGCGCCGCTTCATCCTGGGCGCCGAGGCCGAGGGCGTGTTCACCCTGTTCGCGATCGCCTTCTTCTTCATGGGCGTGATCCTGTTCGGCATCGGCCTGGTGGGCGAGTACGTGGGCCGGATCTACCAGCAGGTGCGCGCACGGCCGCGCTATGTGGTGCAGACCGTGCTGCAGGGCATGCCGGCAGCCGAGGCTGGGGCTGACGAGGTCGAGAAGCGGCACGTGGTGCGCTGAACGCTCGCCGTAGCGCATGAGATACGTCGTCCCCGCGAAGGCGGGGATCCAAGTTGGTGGCCGAGCCGAGAAACTTGGGTTCCCGCCTGCGCGGGAACGACAGTTTTTATTCCGACGAATCCGCATCCTGACATGAACAACCCACAAAAACGCGCAGTCGTCTTCGCCTACCACAACGTCGGCGTCCGCTGCCTGAAAGTCCTGCTGGCCGGCGGCGTCGATGTCGCCCTGGTCGTCACCCACCAGGACAGCGCCACCGAGAACATCTGGTTCGAGTCCGTGCAGTCGTTGTGCGAAACCGAAGGCATTCCCTTCATCACGCCCGACGACCCCAAATCGCCCGAGTTGCTCGCACAAGTCCAGGCCGCCAAACCGGACCTGATGTTCAGCTTCTACTACCGCAACATGCTGCCGCAGGCCATCCTCGATGTCGCCCCGGCCTTCAACATGCATGGCTCGCTGCTGCCGGAATACCGCGGCCGCGCGCCGACCAACTGGGCGGTGCTGCATGGCGCAAGCGAAGCAGGCGCCTCGCTGCACGAGATGACGGCCAAGCCGGACGCCGGCGCCATCGTGGCCCAGCAGGCCGTGCCCATCCTGCCCGACGACACCGCCTTCGAAGTCTTCGGCAAGGTCACCGTGGCGGCCGAACTGGCGCTCTACAAGGTGCTGCCGCAGCTGCTGGCCGGCACCGCGCCGCGCACCCCGAACGACCTGAGCAAGGGCGGCTACTTCGGCGGCCGCAAGCCGGAAGACGGCCGCATCGACTGGACCCAGCCCGCCCAGCAGGTCTACAACCTGCACCGTGCGGTGGCCCCGCCCTATCCCGGCGCCTTTACGGATCTCGGCCCGCGCCGTTACGTGATCGAACGCGCCCGCCTCTACCGCGGCGAACTGGCCGGGCACATCGCCGGTTTGCCGCCCGGCCTGGCGGTGGTGGATAATGCGATCCTCGGCGTGTGCGGCGACGGCCGCGCCCTCCTCATCCACAGCCTGCTGGCCGATGGCTTGCGCATCTCGCCGGCCGAACTGAAAGCCTCGCTTTGAAGGTCACCCTATGAAAAAAGTCCTTATCCTCGGCGTCAACGGCTTCATCGGCCACCACCTGTCCAAGCGCATCCTCGAGACCACCGACTGGGAAGTCTACGGCATGGACATGCAGAACGAGCGGATCGTGGACCTGCTCGGCAACCCGCGCATGCACTTCTTCGAAGGCGACATCACGATCAACAAGGAGTGGGTCGAATACCACGTCAAGAAGTGCGACGTGATCCTGCCGCTGGTCGCCATCGCCACGCCGTCGACCTACGTGAAGGAGCCGCTGCGCGTATTCGAACTGGACTTCGAGGCGAATCTGCCGATCGTGCGCTCGGCCGCCAAGTACGGCAAGCACCTGATCTTCCCGTCGACCTCGGAAGTGTATGGCATGAGCCGGGACGCCGAATTCGACCCGGAGAATTCGGAACTGGTCTACGGCCCGATCAACAAGCCGCGCTGGATCTACGCCTGCGCCAAGCAGTTGATGGACCGCGTGATCTGGGGCTACGGCATGGAAGGCCTGAACTTCACCCTGTTCCGCCCGTTTAACTGGATCGGCGCCGGCCTGGATTCGATCCACACGCCCAAGGAAGGCAGCTCACGCGTGCTGACCCAGTTCTTCGGCCACATCGTGCGTGGTGAAGCGATCTCGCTGGTCGACGGCGGCGCCCAGAAGCGCGCCTTCACCTATGTCGACGACGGCGTCGACGCGCTCATGCGCATCATCGAAAACAAGGATGGCAAGGCGACCGGCCAGATCTACAACATCGGCAACCCGGTCAACAATTACTCGATCCGCGAACTGGCGGCGATGATGCTGAAACTCGCCGCCGAGTATCCGGAATACGCGGCCGGCGCGCAGAAAGTGCAGATCGTCGAGACCAGCTCGGGCGCCTACTACGGGGCCGGCTACCAGGACGTGCAGAACCGCGTGCCGAAGATCGAGAACACCAGGCAGGACCTCGGCTGGGCCCCGACCACCGGCATGGCCGACGCGCTGCGCCACATCTTCGACGCCTACCGCGGCCAGGTGGCCGCGGCCCAGGCGCTGATGGATTAAGGGCGCATCTTGGCTCAGTTGACCCCGCCCCTGCTCGTTCTCAAGATCGACGTTGACACCTACCGCGGCACGCTCGAAGGCGTGCCGAACCTGGTGCGCATGCTGACCCGCCACGCCGCCGGCGCGACCTTTTTGTTCTCGCTCGGCCCCGACCATACCGGCTGGGCGATGCGGCGCGCGCTGCGTCCCGGCTTCTTCCAGAAGGTCTCGCGCACTTCGGTGGTCGAGCACTACGGCTTCAAGACCCTGATGTACGGCGTGCTGCTGCCCGGTCCGGATATCGGCCTGAAAGGCGCGGCCGAGATGCGCGCCGCGCGCGACGCCGGCTTCGAATGCGGCATCCATACCTGGGACCACGTGCGCTGGCAGGACAATGTGCGCGCCCGCGATGCGCAGTGGACCGACGCCATGATGAAGAAGAGCGAGCAGCGCTACGCCCAGGTCTTCGGCGAAGCGCCGCATACCCATGGCGCGGCCGGCTGGCAAATGAACGGGCATGCCTTCCGGCGCCACGATGCGCAGGGCTATGCCTATGCCTCCGACGGCCGCGCGATGCTGGCCGAGAGCGGCGCGATGGCCGATCCGCAGGCCGGTCCCTACCGTTTCACGGGCATGCGCCACATCCAGATGCCGACCACCCTGCCCACGCTCGACGAGTTGCTGGGCCGCGAAGTCGACGGCGCCGAGCTGACGACGGCGAACATCGCCGCCCATCTTCTCAAGCTGACGGCGGAAAACCGCCGCGATCACGTCTATACCTTGCACGCGGAACTTGAAGGACAGAAACTTGCCCCCATCTTCGAGCAGCTGTTGTCAGGTTGGAAAGCCCAAGGCTACCGGCTTGCCTCGATGGCGGACTATTATGAGAAGATAAAGCATGACCCGCTGCCCGAATACCCGGTCCAGTGGGGAGAATTACCGGGACGGTCGGGAGAGCTGATCGTCCTTGATACCTGATCCTGACAGGAGAGACCCGTGGCCGACAGCCCCAGCGCAGCACCCACCGCGAACACCCAGCTTGCCAACTTCAGCGCTCCGATGACGGGCGAGCAGACCTTTGAACTGCAGGGCCGTCCGGCCAAGTACACGGTGCTGTATTTCTATCCGAAGGACAATACCCCCGGCTGCACCACGGAAGCCATGGCTTTCCGCGACCACCATGACGAGTTCACCGGGCTGGGCGCCGCCATCTACGGCCTCAGCCGCGACTCCCTGCGCTCGCACGAGAGCTTCAAGTCCAAGCTCGGCCTGCCCTTCGAACTGATCTCGGACCCCGAAGAGGCGGTCTGCACCCAGTTCGATGTCATGAAGATGAAAAACATGTACGGTAAGAAAGTACGAGGGGTCGAGCGCAGTACGTTTGTCATTGACGCTAACGGCAAAGTGGTGAAAGAATGGCGTGGCGTGAAAGTCAATGATCACGTCACGGAAGTGCTGGATTTTCTGAAGAGCCAGCCCCCAGGCGCTCAATAAGCTCCTACGCGTTGCATTGGCGGCCTGCGATGCTCGCTACGCTTCTTGAGCACCTGGTAACGATGGCTCGGGTATGATTAACTCGTTGCCATTACGTTTATCTATTTTGAGTCCGAGTTTTACCTCTACGCATCATTTCAATCTGGCCCCCGCTCTCCTTGAGGAGCGACTTTCCCGCATGAGCGGAAGTCGCGGGGCCGCGCAGTTCCCCCCACGGTTGCATCTGTCCTGCCCGGCGGCGCCGACGCCCGCACGTGCATTTTTCCGACTTCCATACGATTGAGAACCTGATGCCACTACCGAAAATACCAAGCAAGCCGGCGACCATTCTGCTGGCCAAAGATTACCCCAAGGCCGAACCCGGCAAATCGCCTGTCCGCGCAGCCGCGAAGGCGGAGAACGACCCCGTCGAAGATCTGATCAGCGGCGAAGCCGTGCCGGCCAAGCCCGCGCGCGCGCGCAAGTCCAAGGCCGCGCTGCTGGTCGAAGCGCCGTCGCGCGAAGCCGTTCCCGAAAATGGCGCCGCCAAGGTTGCGCCTTCGCTGCTTCCCGCCCCTGCCCGCCCGGACCGGAGCGGCAAGACCGGCGCCGAAGGAAACAAGACGGCGAAGCTGCGCGAGAGCGACATGAACGAGCCGCATCCGGTCAAGCACAAGCCGGTCGAGGTCAACGTCAAGTCCTCGGCCAGCCGCAAGGCCGACAGCGCCGGCGTGGCCAAGATGTTCGTGCTCGACACGAATGTGCTGATGCACGACCCGACCTCGCTGTTCCGCTTCGAGGAGCACGACGTCTACCTGCCGATGATGACGCTCGAGGAGCTCGACAACCACAAGAAGGGCATGTCGGAAGTCGCGCGCAATGCACGCCAGGTATCGCGCACGCTGGACGCCCTGATCGCCAACACCGACGACGACGCCATCGAGACCGGCATCCCGCTGGCCAAGCTGGGCAACAAGGATGCGCGCGGCCGCCTGTATTTCCAGACCCGCCTGAACGCCGCCAGCCTGCCTGAAGGCCTCCCCGCCGGCAAGGCCGACAACCAGATCCTGGGCGTGGTCCGTGCGCTCGAGGCGGACCAGTCGGGCCGCGCGATCGTGCTGGTGTCGAAGGACATCAACATGCGCATCAAGGCGCGCGCCCTGGGCCTGGCCGCCGAGGACTACTTCAACGACCACGTGCTGGAAGATACCGACCTGCTGTACTCGGGCATCGTCCAGCTGCCGGACGACTTCTGGACCAGGCATGGCAAGAACATGGAGTCCTGGCAGGAGATCAAGGGCGGCAACTCGTCGACCTTCTACCGCGTCACCGGCCCCTTCATTCCTTCGCTGCTGGTGAACCAGTTCGTGTTCTTCGAGCCGAACAACGGCGAGGCGCCCTTCCAGGCCCAGGTCAAGGAAATCAACGGCAAGACCGCCGTGCTGCAGACCCTGCGCGACTACAGCCACAACAAGAACAACGTGTGGGGCATCACCGCGCGCAACCGCGAGCAGAACTTCGCGCTGAACCTCTTGATGAATCCGGAAGTCGACTTCATCACCCTGCTCGGCCAGGCCGGTACCGGCAAGACCCTGCTGGCGCTGGCGGCGGGCCTGGCGCAGGTCCTGGAAACGAAGGTCTACAACGAGATCATCGTCACCCGCGTGACGGTGCCGGTCGGTGAAGACATCGGCTTCCTGCCGGGCACCGAGGAAGAGAAGATGTCGCCGTGGATGGGCGCCTTCGACGACAACCTCGAAGTGCTGATGAAAGGCGACGGCGACGCCGGCGACTGGGGCCGCGCCGCGACCCAGGACCTGATCCGCTCGCGCATCAAGATCAAGTCGCTCAACTTCATGCGCGGCCGCACCTTCGTCAACAAGTTCCTGATCATCGACGAAGCGCAGAACCTGACGCCCAAGCAGATGAAGACCCTGGTCACGCGCGCCGGTCCGGGCACCAAGATCCTTTGCCTCGGCAACATCGCCCAGATCGACACGCCTTACCTGACCGAAGGCTCGAGCGGCCTGACCTACGTGGTCGACCGCTTCAAGGGCTGGAGCCACGGCGGCCACGTGACCCTGGCGCGCGGCGAGCGTTCGCGTCTGGCGGATCACGCGAGCGACGTGCTGTAAGTTTTCGGGCAGCTGTCAAACGAAAGCCTGCGATCCCGGAAGGGACGCAGGCTTTTTTATTCTTCACGCACTTACCAACGTCGTTCCCGCGCAGGCGGGAACCCAAGTTTTCTGCGCTGACGTAAGGCCGGCAGAACTTGGGTCCCCGCCCGCGCGGGGACGACGGTTCAAGCGTTCCGTTCCGTCATCGGACGATGCAGTCCACGCCACCCTTGTCCGGCGAACTGCCGCTGTTCGACGCCTGCGGCCCCGACGCCCCGCCGTTGAAGCTCGGCGGCGGCGTAAACTGCAGGCCGGGATTCGGCGGCACGATCACCGGCGCCTGGTTCACGCCCGGCACGTAGCCGAACTGGCCGGCCTGGAAGCCGAGCGAGCCGCCGTTGTTCGTCACGACGATCGCGCCTTCCGTGACCGAGACGTGCAGGCCGGGCGGCAGCACCGGGACCGTCGGCGTTGACGGCCCGCCGGGCACTTCGGCCGGCGGCGGCACGTACTGCGCAAGGAAGGTGGTGCCGCGGATGCCGATGGTGGCGCTCGGCGTCTTCAGCGAGAACTTCTCCTTGTTGCGCTTGCCCAGCAGGCCCGTGATCGAGCGCAGGCCGCCCTTGACCAGGTCGAAGGCGGCGCTGTCGGCCTCCGGCTTGCCGGCGTCGTAGTTGAAGTTCTCGACGCGGAAGGTGGTGCCGGGCTTCAGCGTGATCTCGCTGTTGTCGACGAAGCGGATCTGGGCGTAGGTGTTTTTCTCGGACACCAGGGTATCGCCGTTCTCGATTTCCGACTTCGGACCCAGCACCTTGACGCTGCCGTCGGCCTTGCGGTCGAGCAGCGGGCCGCTCAGGTGCGCCACCACGCCGACCACTTGCGCGGCCCAGGCGCCGCCCCCGGCCAGCAGCAGCGCCGCGCACAGCAGGGATTTCAGCATGCTTGCCATCCCCTCAGTGACTAGCTTAGTTGCAGTACAGTTTGGTCGCTGGTTTTTCATTCTTCGCTCCGGTGTTTTCCGCTTGCGCCGGCCCATTCTTGCTGCCCGGCCCGGCCTCCTTGCTCTTGTCCTCGCCGGCGGGCTTGCCGCCCGGCGGCGCCACGTCCGTGGTCCCGCGATTGATCAGCTGGACGGCGCCCTGTACGGCCTGCGCCACCTGCCTGCCGTCGGACGACTGGCCGCCGCTGCCGGCGCCGCCGTTGAAGGCCACGCAAGCCGCATCGCCCGGGTGCGTGTTGCAGAAGGTCGGCGACGGCAGTACCACCTGGCAGCCGGGGGTTGCCGGCGAGGCCGCGCAGGCCTGCAGGGTAGGCAGGCGCGCTTCGCAGCCTGCCAGGGTCGGGTTGGCGATACACAGTGCCAGGGACGGCAGCACCGCTTCGCAGCCCTGCACCGAAGGCGAGGCCATGCAGGCCCCCAGGTTCGGCAGGCGCGCGCTGCAGCCCTGCAGGCTCGGACTGCCGATACATTGGGCAAGGGTCGGCAGCACGGCCTCGCAACCGCGCGCGGCGCTGTTGGCCACGCACTGCGACAGGGTCGGCAGCACGCCGCTGCAGCTGGCGTCGTTCGGCTTGCCGAGGCAGGCCTGGAAAGTGAGCTCGATCACCTGGGCGCAGCCCTCGAGCGACGGCGTCAGTTTGCACACCGCGAGTTTCGGCAGCACGTTCTCGAGGCAGCCGGCGGCGCCCGGATTGGCTACGCAGGATGCGAACCGGTCGTGCGCCAGTACCGGCGCGCAGCCGTAGATGCCGGCGTCGGCGCGGCACTCGGCCAGGGTCGGCAGCATCTGGGCGCAGCCCGGCGCCTGCGGATTGGCGATACAGGCGCTGACCGCGTCATGGCGCTGGATCACCGTGCCGCAGCCGTAGGAAGACGGCGTCGCCTTGCAGGCATCGTAGGTCGGCAGTGTGGCGCCGCAGCCCGGCAGCTTCGGATCGGCCAGGCAGACGTCGATCTCATGGCGGGACAGCACGACGCCGCAGCCCGGGGCCGCCGGGTTGGCCTGGCAGGTCTCGAGTCTCGGCAGCACCTGCGCGCAGTTGACGCCGCTCGGGTCGATGGTGCAGGCCTGCACCGCTTTCGAGAGGACGTCGGCGCAGCCGGCCGCGCCCGGGGTGGCGAGGCAGGTCTCCAGGGTCGGCGGCGTGTTCTGGCCAGGATCCGGCTTCGGGTCCGGCTTCGGATCCGGCTTAGGATCCGGCTCGGGCTCGGGCTCGGGCTGGCCGCCGGTCGAACCGCTGTTCACGTGCAGCTTGTCCGGGCTGGACACGCTGATCGCGTTCGCCGCGATCTGGGTGGTGCCGGCGGTGAGGCTCACGCTGCCGCTGGCGGACGCCACACGCGCGCCCTCGGCGATGATCAGGGCGCCGCCATTGTCGGCGACCAGGCGCACGTTGCCGCTGTCGGTGGTCACGCGGCCCAGGATACTCAGCGGGCTGTGCGTGGTCAGGCTGATGTCGCCGCTGCCGGTGCGCACCTCGCCGCTTGAATAGCCCGGCGCTTCGTTGGCCGCATAAGCCGGCACGGTCATGCCGCCCACGCTGTCGATCGCGATAGCGCCCGTGTTGGCGGGGCCGTCCTGCACTGCGCTGATCAGCACCAGCGCGCCCTGGTTGGCGATATTGATCGGACGGCTGCCCTCGCCCGCGTTGTAGGCCATCAGGGTCTTCGCCTCGGTATGCAGGGGCGCGGTGGCGCTGCCGATGCCGCCGGTGGTGCGCAGGGAGACCGTGTCCGCCTGCAGGGTGCCGTTGCCGCTCACGCTGACGGCGTCCAGCTGGGCCATCACGCCGCCGCGGACGTCGGCATCCAGGCGCAGGTTGCCGGCCACCTTGAACTGCAGGGCGCCGCCGTTCGCGCTGACGCCGCTCAGGCCGTCCACGCTGCCGACGGTCAGCGCGCCGTCGTTGGTGAGCTGGAAGACGTTGGCGCCGTCGCTGCTGCTGGCGAAGGTGCCGATGCGGTTGGCGCCGCTCAGCACCACCTGGCCGCCGCGCACGGCGACGGCGCTGGCCTCGATTGCGCCTTCCGAAGTTTCGTAGACGCCCAGGCCCGAGTTCAGGGCCACGGTGCCGGCGCTGAGCACCGGCGCGCGGATCGCCAGTTCGCCGCTGCCGGCGTCGAGGACCAGTTTGGGCAAGGCGCCCTCGCCGCTCAGGTTGACCATGCCCGCGACGTCGAGGCCGCCGGTGCTGCCGGCCAGGCCGCCGATCGTCAGGGTCGAGGCGTGGATGCTGGACAGCGCGTCCTGGCCGATCGAGAAGCCGACTTCGTTGCCCGAACCGCCGATCGTCATTTTGGTATTGGTGTTATTCGGCATCAGGCTCACGCTGCCGCCGGCGGCGGTGGCGTTGACGGCGGCATCGATCCAGACGCGGTCGCCCTGCAGCAGCACCGACTTCGATGCCGACACCGGGCTGCCGACCTGGATCAGGCCATTCGAACCGCCGTACAGGCTGGCGATGAAGCGGCTGTCCGGGTTCGCCGTCAGGTTGACCGGCGCCTTTACGTAGATCTCGCCGCTGCTTTCGAGGACCAGGTTGGAGGACGCATTCAGCGCCGCCTCGATGGACACCGCGCCGGTATGCTGGCTGTTGCCCAGGTTGATTTCGAACAGGCCGGTACTCAGGCGGCCCAGGGTCGCCGCATCCAGCCACAGGATGGCGGCATCGCTGCCTGCACCGACCGCGATCGTGCGGCCCGGGTCGTAGGAGGTAAAGGTCACGATCGGCAGCTGCGTGCCGGTACCCTTGCCGATCGTGCCGGCCAGCGTCACCTTGTTGGCGGCGATGTCGATGTAGTTGCCGGTTTCGAGCGAACCGCCGGCGCCGAGACTGAAGGCGTTCCCGGCGCGGAAATCGAGGTCGCCGTCGCGGCTGGCGACGCGGGCATCGACCTTGATGTCGTTGCCGGCCTGGGCGCGCACGCTGCCCGCTGCTTCGATGGTGTTACTGATGGTGAGGTCGTGCTGGGTCTGCAGCACCACGTCGGTGCCGGCGGCGGTCAGCGTGGACGGCGCGACGCGGGTGACGCCGGTTTGCGCGCCGCCGCTGCTCGAGGCCACGTCCCTGGCGCCGGCGGTGCCGCTCGCGACCACTTCGATGTCGTAGGGATCGAGCAGCCAGCTGCCGTTCTTCCCGGCCTTGCCGCCGGCCGCGCTGACGGCGATGCCGTCCACGTCCAGCACATGGCCCGAGGTCTCGACCAGGCCGCCGTTGCCGCTGCCGGCGCCGCGCGCGGAGATGCTGCCGGCGGCGCGGGTCTCGCCGTCCGACCACAGCACGACCTTGCCGCCCTTGCCGTCCACAGTGGCGTCGGCGCGGATGCTGGCGCCGGCGTCCACGCGGGTGGACTGCGCACGCTGGACGCTGCTCGGTGCGCCCAACCCGCCTTGATAATCGCCGCCCACCAGCACCGTGCCGCCGCCCTGCCTGCCGCTGGCGTCGATGCCGGCCTGGCCCTCGATGGCCACCTGCCGGCCGAGTACCTGGATCTCGCCGCCCTGCCCTGCGCCGCGCGCGCTGGTCGTGCTGCCGGCGCCAAGCGTGGTGCCGGCGCTGGCCTTGAGCACGATCTTGCCGTTCGCGCCGACCACGGCGCTGTCCGCGTTCACCGCGCCGCGCTGGTTCACCAGCGCGCCGAAGATGCCGATGCGGCCGCCCTGGGCGATGAGGGTGCCCAGGTTGAGCGCCTGGTCGCCGGGCGCCGACACCACCACCTGCAGGTTCGGATCGCTTGCGTCGACCAGTTGCACGCTGCGCCCTGCCGCCAGCACCACTTCGCCGTTCGGCGCGGTGACGATGCCGGTGTTCTCGACGTTCGGCGCGACCAGGAAGACCTTGCCGCCATTCGGCGTGGCGATCGCGCCCTCATTGCGCACCGCGCCCGGCGTCGTGCCTGCGCCGGCCTGGAAGTTCTTCTTCCCGGCCAGGAAGTCGGCGTCCGACAGGTTCAGGGTCGAGGCCACCAGGCCGTTCACGTCGACCCGCGCGCCCTGGCCGAACAGGATGCCGTTCGGGTTGATCAGGAAGACCTTGCCGTTCGATTGCAGGGCGCCGAGGATTTTCGTCGGGTCCTGGCCGAGGACGCGGTTCAGCACCGCGCTGTCGCTGTTTTGCTGGATGAAGCGGGTGATCTCGCCGGCCCCGATATTGAAGCTTTGCCAGTTGATGATGGTGCCGGGCGTGTTCGTGATCGAGAACACGTTGCCCTGCTGGTTGAAGCCGGCCTGGCCGGCCACCACCTGCGGCAGGGTCGGTGCGGCTTGCGCGGCCGGGCCGGCAAGATAGCAGGCGGCGAGCAGCAGCGCGCTCGCCTTGCGGCGGATGCTGCCGCCTTGGATAGTCGTCGTCATTGTCGTTTCCCGTTCCATCAATAGGCCAGGCCTACGCGGACATGAAGCCTGTTCTTGCTGGTGGCCTGGACCTGGCCGGTGTGGATGCCGTGTCCGTAGTCGAGCTGCACGCTGGCACGGCTGCCCGCCGCGAAGCGCAGGCCCAGTCCCACGCTGGAGATCGCGGTGCGGCGCAGTTCGCCCGGCAGGATGTGGTTGCGCTGGCCCCAGGCGCTGTCGTAGAAGCCCAGCAGGCGGCACTGCCAGAAAGCGCGCGTGCACAGGTTGGGCGTGTACAGCTCGACGTTGGTGACGAAGCCGGAATCGGTGGCCAGGTCGCGCTCGCCGAAGCCGCGCACCGTGGTCGAGCCGCCGGCGCCGAACTGCTCGCCCGGCACCAGCGCGTCGCCGGTGGCCTGGCCGTTCAGAAGCACGCGGGTCTGCCAGTCGCCGGCGATCAGGTTCGAGATCGCGGCCGAGAAGCGCAGCATGCTGTAGCTGGCCTTGGCGTTTGCGCGCACCGCGTTGAAATCGCGGGCGCCGCCGCGCGAGCCGCCGGCGATGTTCTGCAGCAGGGTCAGCGCCAGGTTCGCCTCGCCGTCGGCCATCACGGTATTGCCGGCCCAGCCGATGCTGAGCGGGTGCACCGTGACGTCGTTGCCGAAGTCCTGGCCGCCGAACACGACCTTGTTCTTGTAGGCCTTGTAGTCGACGCCGTAGACCAGGCGCGATTCGAGATCGCCGCGCTTGGCCAGCGCATGCGTGTAGCGCGCGCCGTAGACCGCGCCCTTGCCGCTCACGGCCAGGTCGAAGATGCCCGCATTGACCGTGCCCGAATCGACGTTCGAGTAGCTGGCGAACAGGTCGACGGCATCGCCCAGCGCATACAGCGGGATGTGGTAGCCGGCCGACCAGACGGCCACGCGGTCCGGACGCTCGGCGGTGGTGGTGTACTGCAGCGAGCCGACGTGGTCGCGGCCCCACAGGTTCGCATGCTGGAGCATGACGCCGGCGTGGGTTTCGCCGGTGGCTTCGGTGCCGGTATTGTCGGCGCTGAACATGACTTTCCACGGGCTCTCGTCCACGACCTCGACACGGGCTTCGACCTCGTCGTCCGCGTCGGCGCCGGCCAGGTTCAGCTTCACCTTCTTGGCGGGATTCTCGTTTACTAGGCGCAGGTTGGCCGAGACTTCCTGCAGGTTCGGCGTCCGGCCCGGCTGCAGCGTAGGCAGGCCGGCGCGGATGTTCGCGTCGCTGAAGTACTGGTTGCCGCTCACCGCCACGCGGGAGAGGCGGGTCTGGATCACGTTCAGGCGCACCACGCCGCCATTCAGCTCCTGCTCGGGCAACTGGACGGTGACCACCTTATAGCCGCGCGCGTGATACAAGGCCTCGAGCGCCTCGAGGGCGCGCTGGACGTCGCCGAAATCGCGTCCCTGCCCGGTCCAGGGCGCCACCGCGGCCTGCACCTCGGCGGGCGCCAGCAGGGTATTCCCGCTGACCTCGAAGCGGCTGATCGGGAAACGGACTTCGTCGTCCGCCCATGCCGCGCCGACGGCGGCTGCCAGCACCGATCCTGCGACCAGGCGGGCCAAGTGGTGAGTCATGTTCTTGTTCATTTTTTGTGGAAGAAACCCCAGTGAGGGCGAGTGTAAACAAGGATCACTTGCCTAGGAGAAAATTTCATGAAATTAGGGAATCTTCCCCGCGGCATGGGGGGATGGCGCTGGCGCCGGCGTTGCAAGGGCGAGACAGGCTTCGGCTGGACCGAAGGCTACTTGGTGTCGAAGGCGGTGACGCCGTCCCAGCCCTCGCCCGGGGGCTGTGCACGCCGGATGGCGATGCGCTCCAGGTAGAGCTGATAAAGACCGCACGCCGGATGTGCCGCGCGCAAAGCCTCGATGCGGTGTTCGGCATCGTCCCACTGCTGGGCGCGCACCAGCGCCAGGGCGGCGTCCCAGTCGCGCAGCTCCTCGAGCACGCCCGGCGCCAGATCGGCCGCTTTGCCCAGCGGTTCGAAGACCGCCACCGGCTCGTTCTTGCCCTTGACCCGCACCAGATCCAGCTCGCGGTAGACGAATTCCGGCGCCGCCAGGCGCGTGGCGGCGCCGACCGCGATGCCGACGCCGTAGACCTTGGTGATGCCCTCCAGGCGCGCGCCCAGGTTCACGGCGTCGCCCATCACGGTGTAGGCGCGGCGGATGCGCGAACCCATGTCGCCCACGTGCATGTGGCCGGTGTTGATGCCGATGCCGATCTTCAGCCCGGGCCAGCCGCGCTTCAGAAAATCGCGGTTCAAGCGCTCGGCCGACGCCTGCATCAGCAGCGAGGTCGCGACCGCGCGGCTGGCGTGATCGGCAAAGGCCACAGGCGCACCCCAGAAAGCCATCACGGCGTCGCCGATGTATTTGTCGAGCGTGCCCTGGTGGCTGGATCGGATGTCTTCCGACATCGCGGTGAGGTAGAGGTTGATGTACTCGCGCAGCGCCTTCGGGCTGAGCCCTTCGGAGATGGTGGTGAAGCCGCGCACGTCGACGAACATCACCGACAGCTCGCGGCTCTCGCCGTCCATGTTGTAGGCTTCCGGGTTCTCGGCCATCTTCGCCACCAGCTCCGGCGCCACGTATTCGCCGAAGCGCGAGACCAGCGCGCGGCCCTTGCGGAATTCGAAGAACCAGCTCCAGGCGAGGTTCAGCACGAACAGCAGGGCGATCAGGGTCAGCGACATCCCCAGGCGTAGCATCCAGTCGAGCGTGTGGTAGGCGTAGTAGTTGAAGCCGCAGACCGCGCCCGCCAGCCCCAGGCTGAGCAGCACGGCGGGCAGCGGCGACAGCAGCGGCAATGCCAGGGCCAGCGCGATGCCGCTTGCGAGCAGCACGATGGCGTCGACGGCATCGGCGTAATTCGGGCGAAACTTGATCGTGTCGTCGAGGATGGACTTGATCATGTTGGCGTGGACCTCGACCCCGGGATACGCCGGATTCACCGGCGTCGGCCGCAGGTCGTTCAGGCCCGGCACCGTGGTGCCGACCAGGACGATGTTGCCTTCCAGGAGAGACTTTTGCACCCTGCCTTCGATCACGTCGGTGGCCGACACATACGTGAAAGCCCCGCCCTTGCGGCCGCCGGGACCGCGGAATTCGATCGCGTCGCTCAGGTTCTCGCCGACCCTGACCTGCAGCTGCCGGCGCTCCTTGCCGCTGCCTGTCCACAGGCCGATCGCCTCCGGCGCCGCGGTCGCGAGCTCGCTCGCCGACATCTGGTCGGCGGTCTTGGCGAACACCGGCTTCGGCGGGCTGGCGCCGAGCGCCGCCGCCACCGTCGCCAGCGACAGGGTCGGGTAGTAGCCGTCGCCGATCCTGACCAGCAGGGCGGCGTTGCGCAGGATGCCGTCCGCGTCGAGGCTTGCGGTGAAGACCCCGCCGCCGGCAGCCGCGTCCTGCAAGCGCGGCAGGTTGGCGATATAGCCGTTGCTGCCGGAAGCGGGCACCACCCGTCCGTTCAGGTCCTCGACGCGGAAGGCCGGCGCCGGCAGCTTGCCCTTGCGCTCGGCGTCCGTGAAGGTATAACCCAGCACCACCGGCTTGTCCCGCAGCGCCTTGACCAGCAGGCCATCGTAGTCGAGGGCTTCCTTCAGCCCGCCGACCTTTTGCGCGAAGCCCGGCACGTCCTTCAGGTCCGTGTGCGCCAGCGCCGCGAGGACCCCGTAACCCGAGCTGTCGTCCGCTTCCGCGAACACGATGTCGTAGCCGACCGCCGCGGCGCCGTAATGCTCGGTCAGGCGCGCGGTCAGCTGCGCCATCACCTTGCGGTTCCAGGGGAAGTGGCCGATCCTGGCGATGCTTTTCTCGTCGATGTCGACGATCACGATGCGCGGGTCGTGCACGGCCGGCGCCAGGCGCATGCGCAGGCCGGCGATGAAGGTGTCGAGGCGCTCGATGGGGTCGAGGCGCAGGTCGCCAGAGACCTGCAGCAGGGCCGCCAGGGTCAGTGCCAGGCCAGCGGCCCAGCGCGCCCCGAATTTACGAAGCTTGTCGCTCACACCTCAGGCCCGATAGCCTGGAAGCCTGCTCTCGTCCACCGGGTCGACCTGGTGCGCATCCATGTGCTCCTGCGCGAACTTCAGGTAGACCTTCTCGCGTACGAAGATATCGAACAGGTCCGGGTCGATGTGCCCGTTCTCGGCGAACTTGCCGAGAATGGTCAGCGACTCCGACAGCGTCTTGCCCTTCTTGTAGGGGCGATCGGCGGCGGTGAGGGCCTCGAAGATGTCGGCGATCGCCATGATGCGCGCCTGCACCGACATCTGGTCGCGGGTCAGGCCGCGCGGATAGCCCTTGCCGTCCATGCGCTCGTGGTGGCCGCCCGCGTATTCCGGCACGTTCTTCAGGTGCTTGGGCCAGGGCAGCGATTCCAGCATCCGGATCGTGACCCAGATGTGGTTGTTGATGATCTTGCGCTCGTCCTCGGTCAGGGTGCCGAAGCGCACCGTGAGGTTGCGGACTTCCTCTTCGTCGAGCAGGTCGCGCTCTTGCCCGTCCGGGCCGGTCCAGCGCTGGTGCGCGATGCGGTACACGCGCTCCTGGTCGGCCGGCAGCATGCCCTCGCCGCCGACGTTGGCGCGGCGCAGGAACTCGCGGTCCTCGCGCAGGCGCTTCTGCTCCGAGGCCAGCAGGTCGTCGATGGCGGCATGATTGGCTCCCGGCTCCAGCCTGGCCTTCAGCGCGCGGATCTCGGCGTCGCGCAGCATCACTTCGATGCGGGTGTCGACCATGTGGATGCGGTCGAAGATGGTTTCCAGCTTGGTCGACTTGTCGACCACGTGAACCGGGGTCGTGATCTTGCCGCAGTCGTGCAGCAGGCCGGCCAGCCACAATTCCTTGCGGTCGGCGTCGTTCATGCGGAATCCGGCCAGCGGGCCCTGGTCCGTCCTGTGCACCGCCTCGGCCAGCATCATGGTCAGCTCGGGCACGAACTGGCAGTGGCGGCCGGTGTAGGGCGACTTTTCGTCGATGCCGATGTTGATCAGGTTGACCAGCGCTTCGAGCAGCTTCTCGAGCTGCTGGATCAGCTGCTCGCTGGTGAGCGCCACCGCGGCCTGCGAAGCCAGCGCCTCGATGAAGCGCTGGTCGGTGCCGGAGAAGCTGCGGATCGCGCCGGTCTCGGGGTCCATCGCGTTGATCAGCTGGAGCACGCCCACCAGCTCGCCCTCGTGGTCGCTCATCGGCACCGTCAGGAAGGATTGCGAGTGGTAGCCGAAAGTCTGGTCGAACAGGCGCATGCCGGAGAAGTTGAAGACGTCGGCCGTGTAGACGTCCTCGATGTTCACCGACTGGTTGAAGTTGGCCGCATAGGCCGCCACCGAGGCCAGGTTGCGGCTGCCATGGGCGTCCAACAGCGGGATCGGCGGCAGGTCGATCTTATTGCCGCTGACGCCGCCCTGGTGGATCTCCAGTGTATCGTTCAGCGAGATGTGGAAGCACAGGCTCTGCCCGTCCGCGCTGGGCCGGTACAGCGTGCCGCCGTCCGCATTGGTCATGCCTTTCGCCACCCGCAGGATGCGCTCGAGGAAGGCCTCGATGTCATGGTTCTCGCCGAGGGCGACGCTGACTTCGGTGAGCAGGTGCAGCCGCTCGGCGATGTGGGACGGGGTGAGCTCTTGCATGGCGGGCCGGATTCTTGTTGCCGATGTGTAATGACGAGCAGTGTAGCCCCCTTGCCGCTGCCTGTACATCGGGTGATGCGTAAACGCAAATTTTGGAAAATCCCCTCCCCGATGGGGCTATCATGCTCGCATGCACAGGCTGTAAAAAGAAAAACCATGACCAGGGACCGTCTATGAAATTCCGATTCTGGGGCGTGCGGGGATCGATCCCCTCCCCTGGGCCGCGCACCGTCCGCTACGGCGGCAACACCACCTGTATCGAAGTTTGCAGCCGGGCCGGCGCCACGATCGTGCTCGACGCCGGCACCGGCATCTCCGCGCTGGCGCAGGACCTGATGGCGCGCCGCGCCGCGGGCGGCGGCGACATCCGCGCCGACATCTTCATCACCCACAGCCACTGGGACCACATCCACGGCCTGCCCTTCTTCGCGCCGCTGTTCGTGAAGGGCACGCAGGTCTGCCTGCACGGCGCCCACGATCCCATCACCGGCAAGGGCATCGAGCACGTGATGGGTGTGCAGCTGCAGAACAGCTACTTCCCGGTCAGCGAAGAGCGGATGGACGCCACCATCGCCTACCGCACCCTCGAGATCGGCGAGCCGCATCACATCGGCGACGTCCGCGTCGACAACGTGGTGATGAACCACCCGGTCACCAACCTCGGCTACCGCATCGGCTGCGACGGCGCATCGCTGTTCTTCACCGGCGACCACGAGCCCTTCTACAACCCTTGCGCGCCGGACCATCCCGGGCACGCGGCGGCCGCGCGGGAGATCGCGCGCCGCCAGCAGGAGATCGACGCCGCCATGGCCGGCGTCGACGCCCTGATCGTCGACTGCTCGTACACGATCCAGGAATACCCGGCCAAGCAGGGCTGGGGCCACGGCACCTTCGACGGCGCGCTGGAGATGGCGCTGCGGGTCGGCGCCAGGGCGCTGTACTGCACCCACCACGAACCGACCCGCAGCGACGACGAGCTGGAAGCCGCGTTCGCCGAAGCCCTGGCCCGCTTCGAGGGCCGCCTCGGCGGCCTGCGCGTGGTGCTGGCCCGCGAAGGCCTGGAGGTCGCGCTGTGAGCAGCGAGGGCTTCTTCCGCAAGCTGCAGGAAGTCACCACCAAGATCCACGCCACCGCCAACCTCGACGAGATCATGCTCGACCTGGGCCTGGACTTCTGCGACCTGTTCGGCAGCGACCGCTTCACCCTGTACGCGGTCACACCGGAAAAGGACAGCATCGTCTCGCGCGTGAAGACCGGGCTTTCGTCCTTCCGCGACCTGAAGCTGCCGGTCGGTCCCGGTTCCGTGGCCGGCTTCGTCGCGCAATCGCGCCAGACCGTGAACATCGCCGACGTCTACGACGAGCTGGAACTGCGCCGGCTCTCGCCCGAGCTGCAGTTCCAGCGCGGCGTCGACCAGCGCACCGGCTACCGCACCCGTGAGATGCTGGTGGCGCCGCTGGTCTCGAAGCATGGCGAGCTGCTGGGCGTGGTCCAGTTCATCAACCACGAAAAAGGCGGCCCCTTCCCGGCCATCTGCGTGGAAGGCGTGAAGCAGCTGAGCGAAACCCTGTCGGTGGCGCTCGGCCAGCGCTTGCGTCCGCAGCGCCCGCGCGGCAAGTACGACGCGCTGGTGCAGGAAGCCGTGCTGTCCGGCGCTGAACTCGAGCAGGCCACGCGCGCCGCGCGCGACCGCGACAGCGAGGTCGAGACCGTGCTGGTCGAGGAATACCGGGTGCGCCCGGCCATCATCGGACAGGCCTTGTCGACGTATTTCGGCGTGCCCTACGAACCCTTCCGCGCGGACCGCATCAAGCCGGTCGAGCTGCTGCGCAACCTGAAGCAGCAGTACGTCGAGGAAAACGGCTGGCTGCCGCTGGAAGACGGCAAGGACGGCCTGGTGGTGATGGCGCTGGATCCCGAGCGCGTCGGCGCCAGCCGCATCGTCGGCCAGGTGTTCCAGCGCGCCCGCGTGTCCCTGCGCGTGACCACGCGCCACGATCTGCGGCTGTCGATCGAGCAGTGGTTCAGCAAGGGCAGCGCGACCGCAACGAGCGACAATGCCTCGGTCGGCGAGCTGCTGTCCAACCTGGACGAAGGCGACGAGGACCACGAGGAAGCCGGCTTCGAGGTCTCGGAAGCGGTCGAGAACGAGCTGGTCAAGCTGGTCAACAAGATCATCGTCGAGGCCTGGCGCCAGGGCGCCTCCGACATCCACATCGAGCCGCAGCCGGGCAAGGGCAAGACCGGGGTGCGCTTCCGCAAGGACGGCAGCCTGGTCCCCTACATCGAGATCCCCGCCAGCTACCGCAACGCCCTGGTGGCGCGCATCAAGATCATGTGCGACCTCGACATCTCGGAACGCCGCAAGCCGCAGGACGGCAAGATCAGGTTCAAGAAGTACGGCCCGCTCGACATCGAACTGCGCGTCGCCACGCTGCCCTCCGCCGGCGGGGTCGAAGACATCGTCATGCGCATCCTGCAGGCCGGCGAGCCGATCCCGATGTCCCAGTTGGGCATCCTGCCGCACAACCTGGAACGCCTGACCGGCGCGATCGAAAAACCGTACGGCCTGTTCTTCGTGTGCGGCCCGACCGGTTCGGGCAAGACCACCACCCTGCACTCGATCCTGTCGCACCTGAACACGCCGGAGACCAAGATCTGGACCGCCGAGGACCCGGTCGAGATCACCCAGAAGGGCCTGCGCCAGGTACAGGTGAACCGCAAGGCGGGCATGGATTTCGCCACCGTGATGCGAGCCTTCCTGCGCGCCGACCCGGACATCATCATGGTGGGCGAGATGCGCGACCGCGAGACCGTCAGCACCGGCATCGAAGCCTCGTTGACCGGCCACCTGGTGTTCGCCACCCTGCACACCAACAGCGCGCCGGAATCCATCGTGCGCCTGCTGGATATGGGCATGGACCCCTTCAACTTCGCGGATGCGCTGATCGGCATCCTGGCCCAGCGCCTGGCCAAGCGCCTGTGCACCCACTGCCGCGAGGCCTATGCGCCGGATGAAGACGAAGTGCGGGCGCTGCTGGCGGAATTCTGCGAGGAGCTGCAGGCCACCGAAGCGTTCAGGCGCGATCCCGAGGCGGCGCGCGCGCAGGTGCTGACCGGCTGGCGCGAGCGCTACGCCGGCGCGGACGGCCGCTTCACGTTCTACCGCGCGGTCGGCTGCGCCGAGTGCACCAAGGGTTACCGGGGCCGGGTCGGCCTGCACGAGCTGATGCTGGGCAGCGACAAGACCCGGCGCCTGCTGACCGAACACGCGCGCGTGGCCGCCCTGCTCGCCCAGGCGCTGGAAGACGGCATGCCGACCTTGAAGATGGACGGCATCGAGAAGGTGCTGGCCGGGATCACCGACATCAAGATGGTGCGCGCGGTCTGCGTCAAGTAGACCACGCGCACGCGCCTCAGTCGTTGGCGTTCTGCACGAACACCGCCGTCGTGCGGGCCGGGATGCTGAAGGTCCCGCCGTTGCGCTCGAAGGCGGATGCTTTCACCACCTCGTCGCTGCCGTTGCGCTGGATGCGGTGCAGTTGCAGCTTGCGGCCTTTCAGGGCCGGCACGGCGATGGACTTCGCGACCTTGTCGACGTTGAACACGACCACCACGCCTTTATATTGCGCGTCCTTGTACTTGCCTGGGTCGTTGCCGTCGATTTCCATCACGATCATCCCCGGCACCTGGTCGGGACCGACGTTATGGAACTTCAGGCGCTCGCTCACGTCCTGGGCCGTGCGCAGGCGGAACAGGGTCGAATCCTGGCGGATCGCCAGCAGTTCCTCGAACACCGCCTTCGCGGACAGGATGGCGCGCGTGTCCGGCTTGATCAGCGGGTTGCGCAGGATCGGCGCCATGACGCCCCAGTTGTCCTGGTTCGGTCCCGCCATCGGCAGGCCGACCCCGAAGTTGTTGGTCGCGTAGCTGTAGTCCAGGCGGTTGAACCAGTCGCCGGCGTTGTAGCTGTCGCGGTCCAGCGACTTCGAACGCAGGATTTCCTGGCCCGCGTGGATGAAAGGCACGCCCTGCGACAGCAGCACGATGGCCGCGCCCAGGTTCTGCACCCGCACCCGGTCGGCCAGCGAGGTCGATTGCGGCAGGCGGAAGGCGTTGATGTCGAACAGGGTCTGGTTGTCGTGCGCCTCGATGTAGTTGATGACCTCGGAGGGCTGGGCCGCGAAGCCCGCTTGCTGGCCGAAGTAGTCGATCTGGTCATTACGACGCAGGGAGCCGAAGCGGTCGGTGAAGCGGTAGTCGCGCAGGGTGCCCGACAGCGCCACACGCACCATGTCGGCCAGGCGCAAGGCATCGTCGCGGCTCTGGTTGGCCTGCCCGTTCGGGTCGTACCACACGCCGTTGATGAAGCCCTGCTGGCTGACGAGGGCATCGCCATTGTCGCAGCAACCGCCGCCGCGCACGGCGTCGCGCATGCGGTCGTTGAAGGAGCCGATGCCGGTGCCGGCCATGTTGGCCTGGCGCGCCTGCACGAAGCGGGCGTCGTTGGCGACGTTGCCGAAGTTCCAGGCTTCGCCGTACAGGTAGATGTCGCGGCCGGCGGCCTGGTTCACGGACGTTTGCAGGCGCTTCAGCAGATCCAGCGGCGTGAAGCCCATGATGTCGAAGCGGAAGCTGTCGACCTTGTACTGCTTCGCCCACAGCGACACCGAATCGATCATGAGTTTGCCCATCATGACGTTCTCCTGCGCGGTGTCGGCGCAGCAGCTGTCGTTCAGGATGTTGCCGTTCGCGCCCAGGCGGTAGTAATAGGCGGGCACGATGCGGTCCAGCACCGACAAGGGTCCCTGCTGCGACTGGCTGGTATGGTTGTAGACCACGTCCATGGTCACGCGCAGGCCGGCATTGTGCAGGGCCTGCACCATCGAGCGGAATTCGAGGATGCGCGCGGCGCCGTCGTTGGCGTTGCTGGCGTAGCTGCCTTCCGGCGCGCTGTAGTGGACCGGGTCGTAGCCCCAGTTGAAGCAGTCGCTGTCCTGTACCGCGGCGACGGCGGCCTGCTGGTCGGTCCAGTCGGCGCCGGCGTTCGAAATGGCCGGCGTCACGCAGCCGGCTTCGTTGACGCTGGCGAAGTCGAAGCTGGGCAGCAGGTGGACGTGGGTCATGCCCGCCTTCGCCAGCGACTTCAGGTGGCGCATCGGATTCGCGTTTTCGTCCGTGAAGGCCAGGTACTTGCCGCGGTGGGCTGCCGGCACCGTCGTGTCCATCGCCGAGAAGTCGCGGATGTGCAGTTCGTACAGCGCGATGTCGGTGGGCGCATCCAGCTTCGGGATATGCTGCCCTTCCCAGCCGGACGGCTTCAGTGCCGGGCTGTCCAGCTCCGCCGCGAAGCTGCGCGTGCTGTTGGCGTTCAGGCTGAGCGAGTACGGGTCGGTGACGGTATTCGTCACGATCGTGTTGTTCGCCCAGCGCGACAGCACCTGCACCGTGTAGGTGTACCAGATGCGGTTCGACTGGCGGAACTCGTTCGAGCTGTAGGTCCACACGCCGCTGGCGTCGTCGCGCTTCATCGGCACCGTGGTCGCCGTTTTCGCGTCGGCGCTGGCGTACATGTTCAGCGACACCGATTTCGCAGTCGGGGCCCAGACGCGGAAGGTCGGCATGCCCACCACGTTGAACGTCACGCCCAGGTCCATCTTCGAGGCTTTGGCGGCGAAGACCTCGTCCAGCATGCCGGCCATCTGCAGCGAAGTCGCCTGCACCAGATTGCCGTTGGCGTCGTACTGGGCGATGGCGAACTGGCCGCTGGCCTGCTGCGCGGCTTTGACCGCATCGGCGTTCGACAGCTGCAGGCCGGTGGCCCCAGCCAGGTGCGGGACCTTCCGGCGCAGCGCATCGGACAGCGGCGCCGGCGTCAGGGTGAAGCTGCCGCTGGCGCCGGCCAGGCCGGTGGCGGCGTCGGGGGTGGCGCTCAAGCCGCCATTGGTCGCGTAATACAGTTTGTAGCTGGCGCCGGCGGCGGGCGCGCCCGGCCAGGCCAGGGCCGTCGCGGACAGCCAGTGCGCGCTGGCGTTGCCGAGATTGCCGTAGCTGAGCGCCGGCTGGCTGGCGTAGACCGTGCAATCGCCTTCCAGCATCCAGACTTCCTGGCCTTTGGCATAGACCTCGGCGTTCAGGTCGGCGTGCTGGTCGTTGCCGCAGTTCTTGAAGCCGGTGCCGTCGGTGACCAGGAACCAGATCGCGCTTTTGGCGGCGGCAAGCGGGATGTCGACGTAGCCGCCGAAGGGATCCGTGTTCGCGAACATGAAGCGGTCGGTGATCCAGGCCGAACTGGGCTTTTGCGGGCCGTCCCAGGAATACACGCCCCATTGCGCGGTGTCGTTCTGGATGCGGTGGAAGTGCATGCGGATGCTGCCGGGCGCGACCGGCGCCGCGGACACACCGGGCGCCGCAGCCAGCAAGCGGGCGCCGGAGCCCGTGCCCTGCTGCACGCCGGCGCTGTCGCCGGCGCCACAGCCTGACAAAGCACCTGCAAGCAGCACGGATGTGCAAACGGCTGCGGCAAAGCGCAGCCGTGAAGTCAAACTACGTCTGGTTAGCATCATGTCCCCTCTCGTTGTTATCGGTGGCAAGAACCACCATGTAATATTACTACTTACGATAACAAAAAAGTAAAGGAACGCTGTTGCGTGGCGTGCACAATGGCCGGACGAAAAAAAAGGCAGGATTCGCATCCCGCCCTTCCCGTTTGAAGCCGGCTCTGCTTACAGCACGTGGGTACCGATCCACCACGCAATTGCCGACATGAAGGCCGAGGCCGGGATCGTGAAGACCCATGCCCAGACGATGTTGCCGGCCACGCCCCAGCGCACCGCCGACGCCTTCTGCGCCGAGCCGACGCCGACGATGGCGCCGGTGATGGTGTGGGTGGTCGAGACCGGCACGCCGATCGCGCTTGCAAGGAACAGGGTGATCGCGCCGCCCGATTCGGCGCAGAAGCCGCCCACCGGTTTCAGCTTGGTGATCTTCTGGCCCATGGTCTTGACGATGCGCCAGCCGCCGAACAGGGTGCCGAGCGAGATCGCCGTGTAGCAGGAGATGATGACCCACAGCGGCGGCGTGGCATCGCCGGCGTTCGACACGCCGGCGAAGATCAGCATCATCCAGATGATGCCGATGGTCTTCTGGGCGTCGTTGCCGCCGTGGCCCAGGCTGTACGATGCGGCCGAGACCAGCTGCAGGCGGCGGAACCAGGTGTCGACCTTGCGCGGCGGGGTCTTCACGAAGATCCAGGACACGGCCAGCATCACGATCGAACCGAGCAGGAAGCCCAGCAGCGGCGACAGGATGATCCAGGTGACGGTCTTCAGCAGGCCGCCGCCGACCAGGGCGCCGGTGCCCGACTTGGCCACGGCCGCACCCACCAGGCCGCCGATCAGGGCGTGCGAGGACGAGGACGGGATGCCGTAGTACCAGGTGATGATGTTCCAGACGATGGCGCCGACCAGCGCGCCGAAGATCACGTACTGGTCGACGATGGCGGGATCGACCGTGCCCTTGCCCACGGTGGACGCCACGTGCACGCCGACGGTGAAGATGGCGACGAAGTTGAACAGCGCGGACATGGCGACCGCGGTCTGGGGTTTCAGCACCCCGGTCGACACCACCGTCGCGATCGCGTTGGCGGCGTCGTGGAAGCCGTTCATGAAGTCGAAGACCAGCGCTAAAAGGACGAGCAGGCCCAGCACGTATATGCTGATATGAAGATGATCCATATTGTTTTTATTGTGATGGTCTTACGCGTTTTCGACGATGATGCCTTCGATGATGTTCGCGACATCCTCGCAGCGGTCGGTGACGGTCTCCAGGATCTCGTAGATGGCCTTCATCTTGATCAGGTTGCGCACGTCCGGTTCGTCGCGGAACAGCTTGGACATGGCGGCGCGCATGACATGGTCGGCGTCCGATTCCAGGCGGTCGATCTCTTCGCAGATCGCGACCATCTTCTGGGCGTTGTCCATGTTGTGCAGCATGCCGACGGCCTGCTGGACCTTTTCGCAGCAGGCCAGGCACAGCTCGGCCAGGCGCTTGGCTTCCGGGGTCACGGCGTGCAGGTCGTACAGCGAGATGGTCTGGGCGGCGTCTTCCATCATGTCGAGGATGTCATCCATGCGGGTGATCAGCTTGTGGATGTCGTCGCGGTCGAGCGGGGTGATGAAGGTCTTGTGCAGCAGGTCGACGCAGGCATAGGTGATCTTGTCCGCCTGTTTTTCGATGCTCTCCACGGCGTGGGTGCGGTTTTCCAGGTCGTCGAAGTTGGTCATCAAGCCGACCATTTCCTGTGCACCCTTCACGCACAGCGCCGCGTGCTGGTTGAACAGATCGAAAAATTTGCCCTCGGTGGGCATCAGGCGTCCAAACATATGGTTCTCCGTTGTAAATCTCTTGGAACTTGCTTAAATGAGGCCGAGGGGTCAGAGCCCGGTGTTGCTTTAAAAGGGGCTCTGACCCCGGTGTTCAGCCACGATAGTTTTATCGGCTTTAGTCGCCTTGATAGATCGACAGACTGCCGCTGTAATTCCCGAACTTGGTATACATGCCCATCCAGGTCAGTCGAATCGCCCCGATCGGGCCGTTACGCTGTTTGCCGATAATGATCTCGGCGGTACCTTTATCGGGCGAGTCCGGGTTATAGACTTCATCGCGGTACAGGAAGATGATGACGTCCGCGTCCTGCTCGATAGCGCCCGATTCGCGCAGGTCGGACATGACCGGGCGCTTGTTCGGGCGTTGTTCCAGCGATCGGTTCAGCTGGGACAGCGCGATCACCGGACAGCCCAGCTCCTTGGCCAGGCCCTTCAGGCTACGCGAAATCTCGGAAATCTCGGACGCACGGTTGTCGCCCGGTTTCGAACCCTGCATCAGCTGCAGGTAGTCGACAATGATCAGGCCGAGCTTGCCACATTGGCGCGCAAGGCGGCGCGCGCGGGCGCGCATCTCGATCGGGTTCAGCGCCGGCGTCTCGTCGATGAAGATCTGGGCGTCGTTCATCTTCTGGATCGCATGCGTCAGGCGCGGCCAGTCTTCGTCGATCAGCTTGCCGGTACGCAGGCGATGCTGGTCGAGCTGGCCGATCGAGCCCAGCATACGCATCGCCAGCTGGGTGCCGCCCATCTCCATCGAGAAGATCGCGACCGGCAGGCCGGCCTCGACGGCGACGGCTTCGCCGATGTTGACCGAGAACGCGGTCTTGCCCATCGACGGACGGCCGGCGACGATCACGAGGTCGCCCGGCTGCAGGCCGGAGGTCATCTTGTCGAGGTCGATGAAGCCGGTCGGGACGCCGGTGATCTCGCCCTGGTTTTCGCGGCTGTAGAGTTCGTCGATACGCTCGACCACCTGGGTCAGCAGCGGCTGCACCGGCAGCCAGCCCTGGGCGCCGCGGGCGCCCTGCTCCGCGATCGCGAAGATGCGCGATTCGGCCTCGTCGAGGATCTGCTTGACCTCGGCGCCCTGCGGATTGAAGGCCTTGGCCGAGACTTCGTCGGCCACGGTGATGAGCTGGCGCAGCACGCCGCGGTCGCGCACGATCTCGGCGTAACGGCGGATGTTGGCGGCGGACGGCGTATTCTGCGCCATCGCGTTGAGGTACTGCAGCCCGCCCACTTCCTCGGCCTTGCCGAGCTGGACGAGCGACTCGTACACGGTGATCACGTCGGCGGGCTTGCCGGCGTTGATCAGGCGGACCATCTGTTCGAAGATGATCCGGTGGTCATAGCGGTAGAAGTCCTCCGCATGCATGAAGTCGGCAATACGGTCCCACGCCGCGTTATCGCGCAGCAGGCCGCCGATGACGGACTGTTCTGCTTCGATGGAATGCGGGGGAATGCGGAGCGACTCGATCTGCGGGTCTGCTGGGGTGTTCATGGGCGACATTATACCTTTTCCGCATCACCGGCTGAAATGATTGGTGATTTTCCAAGCATAAAATTGCAACACAGAAAAGCTGCGTTTTTTTTGGCATTGCCAAAAAAAACTCCCCGCGGAGGCGGGGACCCAGTTCTGTTTGCGCTACGTTAGCGCCGGCAAAATTGGATCCCCGCCTGCGCGGGGACGACGGGTGTTACTTAAGCTTGCTTAATTAAGCAGCTTCGCCAACCACGGACACGGTCACGTCGACAACGACGTCGGTGTGCAGGGCGACGGCAACCGGGTGCTCGCCGGTGGTCTTCAGCGGGCCGGTCGGCATGCGGACGTTGGCCTTCTCGACGGCGAAACCTTGCTTGCTCAGGGCTTCAGCGATGTCGAAGTTGGTCACGGAACCGAACAGGCGGCCATCGACGCCGGCTTTCTGGGCGATGGTGATGGTCATGCCGTTCAGCTTCTCGCCCTGGCCTTGTGCGGCTGCCAGCTTCTCGGCGGCTGCCTTTTCCAGTTCGGCGCGCTTGACTTCGAATTCGGCCACGGCCGATTCGGTTGCACGGCGGGCTTTCTTTTGCGGGATCAGGAAGTTACGTGCGTAACCGTCCTTGACCTTGACCACGTCGCCCAGGTTACCGACGTTGACGACTTTTTCCAGCAGGATGATTTGCATATTATTCTCCAGTATACGTGTCGTGACCGACGATTAAGCGTTGTGCAGGTCGGTGTACGGCAGCAGGGCCAGGTAGCGGGCGCGCTTGATGGCGGTGTCCACTTGGCGCTGGTAGTGCGCCTTGGTACCGGTCAGGCGTGCCGGCATGATCTTGCCGTTTTCCTGGACGAAATCCTTCAGGGTGTCGACGTCTTTGTAGTCAACCTGTTCCACGCCTGCAGCGGTGAAGCGGCAGAATTTCTTGCGCTTGAACAGCGGGTTCTGCTGTTTGCGCTTCAGTTTTTCTTTGGCCTTGTTTTTGTCGAACTTTTTACCGAATGCCATTTTTGGCTCCTGTATCTAATCTAAATGAATTCAATGATGTGAAACACCAGGGCTTTGCTGTTGCGGTTCTTCCTCGCGAGGAAACCCTTGAACTGGTAGACGGCGCCCAGTTCGGCATCGGCAAACCGGCTTGAAATATCGCCCGCGGCCAGCGCGGAAATCTCAAACTCGACCTGCCTGGCAATCCCTGCCTCGGTCTGCTGCGATCCATGTTGCAGGATGCCGCTGACGATGGGGATGCCGGCCGGGGTATATCGCAAGGTATCGCGCTCGGCGATGCTTGCAACCAGCAACAACGCGTTCACTGCCCTCTGCGCTTCACTTTCCGAAGAAATTAAGCAGCAGCGGCCGGAGCAGCAGCCTGCTCGGCACGGTGGCTCTTGGCTGCGTCTTCGCGCTGGACCGATTTCATCATCGGCGACGGTGCGGTTTCAGCCTTCTTCATCTTGACGGTCAGATGACGCAGCACGGCATCATTGAATTTGAATGCGGTTTCCAGCTCGACCAGGGTCTCGTTGTCGCACTCGATGTTCATGCAGATGTAGTGTGCCTTCGGCAGCTTCTGGATCTGGTAAGCCATTTGACGGCGGCCCCAGTCTTCGACACGGTGGATGTTACCGCCACGCGAGGTGACCGTGGTCTTGTAGCGCTCGATCATCGCCGGGACCTGCTCGCTCTGGTCCGGGTGGACGATAAACACGATTTCATAATGACGCATGCAACACTCCTTAAGGACGTTTAAACAAATGCCCACCTCGGCGTCAAGACGAGTGTGGGAAGGGAAAGCCCGACATTATAACCGTAAAAACGTCAAGAGCTCAATCACCATCTTCAGCGTCGGCTGCCGTGCGCCTTGCCTGCAGGTTATCGGCTGTACCCGCCCAGCAAAAAAAAGCGGCGAAAGCGGCGGATTCCCCTTGCGCCCGGCGCAATACTGTACAAAAATACAGGGTGTCGGGTGTCGCTCAGACGCTCCTTTACTTACACTTACTCGAACATGCTCAAGCTCACCGCACGGCAAGAACAGATCCTCAACCTGATCAAGGAAGCCATCGACAACACCGGCTTCCCGCCCACCCGCGCCGAAATCGCGCAGGAGCTTGGCTTCCGCTCGGCCAACGCCGCCGAGGAACACCTGCAAGCCCTGGCGCGCAAGGGCGCGATCGAAATTTCTCCCGGCACCTCGCGCGGCATCCGCCTGGTGGGCAACAGCACCGGGGCCGAAGCGGCAACGGTGCCGGCCGTCCCGGCCGCCCTGCTGATGTCGCTGCCGCTGGTCGGCCGCGTGGCCGCCGGTTCGCCCATCCTGGCCCAGGAACACGTCGAGACCACCTACTCGGTGGACCCGGCCATGTTCTCGGCCAAGCCCGACTTCCTGCTGAAGGTGAAGGGCTGGTCGATGCGCGACGCCGGCATCTGCGACGGCGACTTCCTGGCGGTCAAGAAAGTGGATTCGGCCAAGAACGGCCAGATCGTGGTCGCCCGTATCGGCGATGAAGTCACCGTCAAGCGCTACCGCAAGACCGGCGGCACCATCGAACTGCTGCCGGAAAACCCGGACTTCTCCGTCATCACGGTCGATCCGCACAGCGACGAGTTCGCGCTGGAAGGCCTGGCTGTCGGCCTGCTGCGTTCGTGGCATTGAACTGAGAGCTGCGCCGGCACTGAAATTATTTTGCCAGATGGCAAAACGCCCCGCCCGGCTTACGCCGGCGGGGCGTTGTTCATTGTGCGCGGCCGTCCTTACTTGCCGGGAGGGGCATAGTTGCCCTTGCGCGCCTCCAGCTCCTTCTCTCGCTCGGGGGTCGGCGCATTCTTGACGATCTCGTTGTGCTGGGCGACGTAGGCGTCGGTGGCGTCGCGCCAGGCCGTGAAGTCGGCCACGACCATGCGCGCGCTGATCTTGACGTCTTCCGACAGGCCTTCCTGCACCGCGTTCATATGGGCGGTGGCCTTCTCCAGCTCGGCCTTGGTCAGCAGCCCCTTGATGTCCTCTGGGATGCGCTTGGTCAGCGGGGTCACGGCGTTCAGGTGCTCGGCGTAGCGGTTGTAGCAGGCCTGCCAGGCCTGCATCTTGGCGCTGTAGCGGTCGATCTCTTCGGTCTGGCGCGACACCGCCGGGAAGCGCGGCGCCGGGCAGCGGTACTCGTCGGTGCGGACGTCGGCGCCGTCGTATTTCTCTATCCAGTAATCGAGATCGGCGCGGCGCTTGTCGCGCTGCTTGATCATCTCGAGCGAGGCGATGGCGGTGGCATTGCCCTTGGCGGCCGCCTTGCGGAACCAGCCGGTCGCCTTGTCGATGTCGATTTCACCGGCTTCGCCGTAAAAATACATCTCGCCCAGGTGCTGCTGGGCCGTCACGTTGCCGGCGTTCGCCAGCCTGGTGTATTTCTGCAGGGCTTCGGGATAGGCTTTCTTGGCGAACAGGGCGTCCGCATCGGCCAGCTCGTCGGCGCAGGCGGCGCCGGCCGCCAGCAGGGCCACGCAAAACAGGAGAGTCTTCATGGAAACAAGGCTGTGATAAAGGAAATCCATCATACCCGCACAGCCCTGCCAGCTCAACCGGCTGTTACTTTTTGCCACCCATGTTGAAACTTGCACCTTTCTGGTTGTTCCTCTGGTAGGTCTCGTTTTCCTCGCGCAGGCGGCGCTGCTCCTCTTCAAGAAGCCGTTTGCCCGACTCGGCCTTGCCGTTGGCGTCCGCCACGAACTGCTGGGTCGATGTGAACCAGGCGTCGCGGTCGCCGGTAAAGGCCAGTGCCTCGGCCTGGCGGCGGCTGATCACATTGACGGTGGCGTCGTCGACGTGGGCGCCGGCCTGCTCCACTTCTTTCGGGCTCATCAGCTTGACCACATCGGCCGGGATCCGCTTGACGCCCGGCGGCACCTGGTTCACGCTGGCCACGAAATCGTTGTAGCAGGTCTCCCAGGTCGCGATCTCGGCCTGGATCCGGTTGATCTCGTCGTTGGTTTTCGAGACAGTCGGGATTTTCGGCGCCGGGCAGGCATATTTGCCCGAGACCAGGTCCTCACCCTTGTAGCCGCTGGTCCAGAAGGCGATGTCGGCGGCGCGCTGCTCGCGCTGCTTGAGGATGTCGAGGGTCTCCTTCGCGCCGCCATGGCCGCCCGCCGCGGCCTTCTGCAGCCAGGCCTGCGACTTGGCCATGTCGACCGCGGCGCCGTCGCCGTACCAGTACATCTCGCCCAGGCGGAACTGCGCTTCGGCATTGCCGGCATTCGCCAGCTTCGTATAGATCGGCAAGGCCTTGTCGTATTCCTTCGCACGCAAGGCTTTTTCGGCATCGCCCAGTTCGTTGGCCGAGGCCATCCCGGCCGCCAGCATCAGCACGGCAAATGCAAGTCGTTTCATCGTCTCCCCTTTCCCGAAAAGTTTGGTCAAACGAAACGATAATAGACCTGCATTACCATCATGACAATACTTCCGAACGATGCCTTAAGGACATTTTTGTCCTATTTTTGTATTGATCCCGTCGAGCCAATTCTCAGCTGCCAGATTACTTTTACGGCGTCGTCGGCTTTGCCGGCGTATTCGACGCCAGGACAAACGGCCCTGGCTGGTGGTCCATATAGCCCGACTGCGGCCGACGGACATAGTCGTACTCGTGATCCATGAACTCCTTGAGGACCGCGGGCCGGACCTGTCCCAGGTGCCTGTCGGTGGCGGCATACCAGTTCGCGCGCTCGGTGATGAAGGTCTCGGCGTCGTCCTCCTTGCCCCGGACGATGCGCGCGACGACGGTGTCGATGCGGCCGATCGCCTGCGCAAGCTCGGCCGGCGTCATCAGTTTCCGGATGCCGGCCGGAATGCGGTTGATCGACGGCCCGGCGGCCTCGAGGTCCTTGGCGAAGTCCTTGTAGCAGATGGCCCAGTTGCCGATGGCCTTGCCGACCGTACGGACCTCGTCCAACTGGGTCGAGACCGCAGGGATGCTCGGCAGCGGGCAGGCATATTTTCCTGTCGTCAGGTCTTCGCCCCGGTAGGCCGTGGTCCAGTAGGCGATGTCGCCGGCGCGGCGCTCGCGCTGCGCCAGCAGGTTCAAGGTCTCGCGCGCGCCGGCATGCCCCTTCGTTGCAGCCTTTTGCAGCCAGGCACGGGATTTGGCCATGTCGACCGCGGTGCCATCGCCATACCAGTACATTTCGCCCAGGCGGAACTGGGCTTCGGTATTGCCGGCCTCGGCCAGCCGCGCGTACAGCGGGAAAGCGCGGCCGTAGTCCTTCGCGCGCAGGGCCTGGTCGGCATTCCCCAGATCGTCCGCCATTGCCGCGCCGGCGGCCACCATCAACAAGCCAAACATCAGTCGTTTCATGCTCATCTCCCGGTTGGATTATTGAACACATACTAGACCTGGCTGCGGCGCCTGGCAATGCGGGATGGATGACGCGCACGCCGGTGGCCGGCTTTAATGTAGCAGTTTTGTATCAGCCAGCCAGCGCATTGCCGAAGTCGGCCAGCAGGTCGTCAGTGTCCTCGATGCCCACCGACACCCGGATCAGGGACTCGGCGATGCCCATGCTGGCGCGGCGCTCCGGGCCCATCTCGAAGAAGATCGTGTGCGCGACCGGGATCACCAGGGTGCGGGTATCCCCCAGGTTCGAAGCCGGAATCGCGATCTTGAGGCGGTTCAGGTAGTCGAAGCAGTCGATGCCCTCCTTCAGCTCGAAGCTGAACAGCGAGCCGTAGGCGCGGAACAGCTCGCTTGCCAGGGCATGCTGCGGGTGCGAGGCCAGGCCCGGGTAATGGACCGCGGCCACGCGCGGATCGGCTTCCAGCATGCGCGCCAGCGCCAGGGCGTTCGCGCTGGTGCGGTCCATGCGCAGCGCCAGGGTCTCGGCGCCGACGGCGATGTGGTGGGCGGCTTCCGGGGCCAGCGAGGCGCCGAAGTCGCGCAGCGATTTGGCCCGCAACTGGGCCATGCCCTGGGCGGCGGCCGGCTGCTTGCGGAAGTTCGGGGCGATGTTCGGGTAGGCGCTCCAGTCGAACAGGCCGGTGTCGGTCAGGGCCCCGCCCAGCGCCATGCCGTGGCCGCCGATCGACTTGGTCAGCGAATTCACCACCAGGCCGGCGCCGACCGCCTTCGGGCGGAACAGCCAGGGCGTGGTCATGGTGTTGTCGACCACGTAGAGGATGCCGCGCTCGCGGCACAGCTGGCCGATGCGCGCCAGATCCGCGATCTGGGTGCGCGGGTTGGCGATGGTCTCGACGAACACGATGCGGGTGTTGTCCTGCAGCGCATTCTCCACATTGGCGACGTCGGTGGCGTCGACGAAGGAGACCTCGGTGCCCTGCCCCGCCACCGTGTTCCACAGGCTGTTGGTGTTCCCGAACAGGAAGGCCGAGCTGACCACATGGTCGCCCTCCTTCAGCAGCGCCTGGGCCAGCGCGCCGATCGCCGCCATGCCGGTGCCGAAGCACAGGGTGGCCACGCCATCTTCCATCTTGCTGATCTTGTCTTCCAGCGCGGCGACGGTCGGGTTGCCCTGGCGGCCGTAGCGGAAGCCCGGCTCCTTGCCCTGGAAGACCGAGGCCAGCTGGCGCGCATCGCCGTAGCCGAAGGCCACCGAGGTGTGGATGGGCTTGTGCAGCGAGCCCTGCTCGATGGGTTTGCGGCGGTCGTTGTGGAGGATGGTGGTGGTGAAGCCGTAGGAAGTCTTGTCGCTCATGATGGGATTTATCGATCGATGTCCGAATGATGAACGTGGGCACGGGGTGCCCACCCTACGGGCGCATGACGTAGGGTGGGCACCCCGTGCCCACGCCCGCGTATTATTCCGCGGCTACCGGCGGATTCAGATTCAGCTGCGTCCGCACCAGGTCATCCGACGATTTGCCCGAGCTCTGGTGGCGGTGGTCTTCCAGCTTGTCCAGGTACTCCGGCGAGATGTCGCCGGTGATGTAGACGCCGTCGAAGCAGGACGCTTCCACGCTGGTCAGGGCCGGGTTCACGTCCATGATCGACTTCTTCAGCGCCTCGATGTCCTGGTAGACCAGGCGGTCGGCCGTGATCTCGCGGCAGACTTCCTCGACGGTGCGGCCGTGGGCGATCAGCTCGTCGCGGGTCGGCATGTCGATGCCGTACACGTTCGGGTACAGCACCGGCGGCGCGGCCGAGGCGAAGAAGACCTTGCGGGCGCCGGCTTCGCGCGCCATCTGCACGATCTCGCGGCTGGTGGTGCCGCGCACGATCGAGTCGTCGACCAGCAGCACGTTCTTGTCCTTGAATTCGGCGGCGATCGCGTTCAGCTTCTGGCGCACCGATTTCTTGCGCATGCCCTGGCCCGGCATGATGAAGGTGCGGCCGATGTAGCGGTTCTTGATGAAGCCTTCGCGGTACTCGACGCCGAGCTTGAGCGCGAGCTGGATCGCGGCCGGGCGCGAGGAATCCGGGATCGGCATCACGACGTCGATTTCCTCGACCGGGATCTCCTGGCGGATCTTGTCGGCCAGGTATTCGCCCATGCGCAGGCGGGTCGCGTAGACCGAAGCGCCGTCGATGACCGAGTCGGGACGGGCCAGGTACACGTATTCGAAGGCGCAGGGATTCAGCGACGGGTTCTCGGCGCACTGGCGCGCATGCAGTTGGCTGGCGTCGTCGATGAAGACCGCCTCGCCCGGCGCGATGTCGCGCACGAAGCGGAAGCCCAGGCCCTCGAGCGCCACCGATTCGCTGGCGACCAGGTATTCCGGGCCGGTTTCAAGCTCGTTCACGCCCAGGCACAGCGGACGGATGCCGAACGGATCGCGGAAGGCCAGCAGGCCGTGGCCGGAAATCTGGGCGATCACGGCATAGGCGCCGCGCACGCGCTTGTGGACCATGGCGACGGCCTTGAAGATCGCTTCCTGGTCGAGCGAGTAGCCGTTGGCGGCGCTCTGGATCTCGTGCGCCAGCACGTTCAGCAGCACTTCCGAATCGGAGCCGGTGTTGACGTGGCGGCGGTCGATGCGGAACAGCTCGTCCTTCAACTGCTCCTGGTTGGTCAGGTTGCCGTTGTGCGCCAGCGTGATGCCGAAAGGCGCGTTGACGTAGAAGGGCTGCGCTTCTTCTTCGCTGGACGAACCGGCGGTCGGGTAGCGGCAGTGGCCGATGCCGGAATTGCCCATCAGCGAGCGCATGTTACGGGTGCGGAACACGTCGCGCACGAGGCCGTTGGCCTTGTACATCGAGAACATGCTGCTGTGGTTGGTTGCGATACCGGCCGCATCCTGGCCGCGGTGCTGCAGCAGCAGCAATGCGTCATACAGCAACTGGTTGACGGGGGCTTGCGAGACGACGCCGACGATGCCACACATGGTGCGCTCCTAAACAGCTGAACAAAAGATTTTTAAAACTGCACATGCTGCGCAAAGGCAGCGGGCAAGAAAGGCTTGACTGTGCGCGCCCCGGTTTCCGCCATGGGAGAGAGCAGCGCGTTTTTCCAGAAATCTTGTTGAGGGATGGAAGTCATTCCACACAATATGACGCCGGCCAGCACGATTACAATGCCCCGGCCCAGTCCGAACAGGCCGCCGAGTCCGCGATCGGCCAGCGCCAGCCCGGTGGCCTCGATCAGGGCGCCGATCGCCAGCGCCAGCAGGCCCATCAAAATACGTACGCCGAGGAACAAGGCGATGAAGGCAACGATCAGCCTGAGCGCCTCGCCCGGAACCACCGATGGTAGCATGGGCGCCAGTTTCGCGCCGAAGGCGTTCGCCACCACGAAGGCCGCGACCCAGCCCACCAGGGACAGGATTTCCTTCACCAGCCCGCGCATGGTGCTGATGACGACCGACGAGATCAGGATGAACAGGACGATGTAGTCGAAAATCGTCACGGCTTCAGGCAGGGGTCTGGAAGCCCGACAGGCCGATCCGGCCCAGCTTGGCGCGCACTTTCTCGGCTTCTTCCTTGCTGAGCGGGCCGATCTTCACCTTGACCAGTTCGCCGGACTTTTGCGTGTACGAGTTGATGCCGGCGCCGTGCAGCCTGGCCTGCAGCTCGGCGGCCTTTTCCTGGCTCGACATGGCGGCCACCTGCAGCACGACCTTCTGCGAGCCGGTGTCGGCAGGCTTGTCGGGCTTGTCCGCCGCCTTCCCTTCCAGGATGGCCAGCGCGCGCGACTCGTCGTGCGGCCTGGCCGGCTTGTCTTCGCTCTTCGGCTTCACCGGCTTGTCGGCCTTGTCGGCTTTATCCGACTTGTCCGCCAGCTTGTGCTCGGCTTGGCTGGCCGGCTTGTGCTCGGGCTTGTGTTCCGGCTTCGGCTCGGGCTTCGGCTCCGCCTTCGCTTTCGGCGGTTCCGGCTTGCGTTCGGGTTTGGGCGCCGCCTTCACGGGAGGAACATCCTGCAGCACTTCCTCGCCCTTGTCGACGCTGTCCGCGGCCGCCACGGCCTTCACGCCGCGCGAGGCGTCGGCTGCCGACACCGGCGCCGGCGCAGTGGCCGGCGGCGACGAAGGTTCGGCCGGCACCGGCAGCGGCGCCGCCTTGTCCTTGGCGGGGATCTGGATCGCGATGTCGCCGGCCAGCGGCTTGGGCTGGGAATCGAGCAGCATCGGCAGGCCGACGGCGGCCGCCAGCGCCAGCGCGATCGCGCCGACCAGGCGGCGCCGGGCGCGCTTCTTTTCGGGCAGCAGCGGATCGTTGCCGGTGCCGCGGCCGCGCGTGCTGCCGGCGACGGCGCCCGCGCTCGAGGCACGCTTGGAACGGGCACGCTCGCCGAGTGCGGCGTCGTCGTCCTTGCTGTAGAAACGGCCGCTGTCCTCGGCAGCGCGGCCTTGCTTGTTTTTACCGAAGAACGAGAACAAGCCCATGCGTTATCAGGTCAATGAAGAGAGGATTTACGGGCCGCCATCACGCCAGCCACGGTATAGAAGGAGCCAAAGACCACTATTCTATCATCCTGTCCGGCCCGGCTCGTTGCGTCCTGGAAGGCCGCGCCCGGATCGGCGAAAGTCGTCACCGAAAATTCGTCCGGCTTGGCGCCGGCGGGCATCGATGCTTCGAGCTTCTTCGCGAGTTCGTCGGGGTTCGCCGAGCGCGGCGACGGCAGCGCCGCCACGCACCAGTGATCGACGTGAGGCGCCATGTGCTCGATGACGGCGTCGATGTCCTTGTCCTGCATGATGCCGAACACCGCATAGGTGAAACGGTGGAAGCCCATGTTGCCCAGGTTCTGGGCCAGGGCCGCCGCCGCATGCGGGTTGTGGGCCACGTCCAGCACCGTGGTCGGGCGGCCCGCCAGCACCTGGAAGCGGCCCGGCAGTTCGACCATCGCCAGGCCGGCGCGCACTTCCTGCGCGCCCACCGGCAGCAGCATGCGCAGCACTTCGAGCGCGGCCAGCGCGGCCGAGGCGTTCAGCAGCTGGTTCGCGCCGCGCAGGGCCGGATAGGCCAGCGAGTTGCGGCGCTGCGAACGGCCGCCGTAGGCCCACTGCTGCTTGTCGCCCTGGTAGTTGAAGTCGCGCCCGATCAGCCACAGGTCGGCGCCGATGTCCTCGGCATGCTTGATGAGGGACGCGGGCGGCTGCGGATCGCTGCAGATCGCCGGCTTGCCCGGCCTGAAGATGCCGGCTTTCTCGAAGCCGATCGCCTCGCGCGTGTCGCCCAGGTAGTCCTTGTGGTCGATGTCGATGCTGGTGACGATGGAGACGTCGGCGTCGATCACGTTGACGGCGTCCAGGCGACCGCCCAGGCCCACTTCGAGGATCGCGACGTCGATCTGCGCGGTCGACAGCAGCTGGCAGATCGCCAGCGTGGTGAACTCGAAATAGGTCAGGTCGATGTCGCCGCGCGCATTCTCGACCACGTCGAAGGCGGAGACCAGGGCTTCGTCGCTGGCCATCTCGCCGTTGATGCGGGCGCGCTCGTTGAAGTCGAGGAAGTGCGGCTTGATGTACAGGCCGGTGCGATAGCCCGACTGCAGCAGCATCGCTTCCAGCATCGCGCAAGTCGAGCCCTTGCCGTTGGTGCCCGCGACCATGATCACGGGGCAGGAGAAGGCCAGGTTCAGGCGCTCCTTGACGGCGCGGACGCGGTCCAGGCCCATGTCGATATGGGTCTCGGCATGGCGCGACTCGAGCAGCGCCAGCCAGTCGGGCAAGGTGGTGGGGGTAGTGGGCATGATGATCGATGCGTGACGCAAAAGGCGGATGAACGTCGTCCCCGCGGAGGCGGGGACCCAAGTTTGCATGCGAAGCGATGACGCTGGCACAACCTGGATCCCCGCCTTCGCGGGGACGACGTATTGAATCAAGCGATGACGTCGGCCGGCTGGCTTTGCAGCAGGGCCAGCAGGCGCGCGATTTCTTCGCGCATCTTGCGGCGGTCGACGATCATGTCGACGGCGCCCTTCTGGACCAGGAACTCGGCGCGCTGGAAGCCTTCCGGCAGCTTTTCGCGCACGGTGTTCTCGATCACGCGCGGACCGGCAAAGCCGATCAGGGCCTTCGGTTCGGCGATCACGACGTCGCCCATGAAGGCGAAGGAAGCCGACACGCCGCCCATGGTCGGGTCGGTCAGCACGCTAATGAAAGGCAGCTTCTTTTCCGACAGCTTGGTCAGCATCGCGGTGGTCTTGGCCATCTGCAGCAGCGACAGCAGGCCTTCCTGCATGCGTGCGCCGCCGGTTGCGGTGATGCAGATGAAGGGCACCTTCTGTTCCAGGGCCACCTGGGCGCCGCGCGCGAAACGCTCGCCGACCACGGAACCCATCGAGCCGCCCATGAATTCGAATTCGAAGCAGGCGACCACCACCGGCAGGCTCATGATCGAACCGCCCTGGACGATCAGCGCATCGGTCTCGCCGGTGGCTTCCATGGCTTGCTTGAGACGGTCGGGATACTTCTTGCTGTCCTTGAACTTCAGGGTGTCGACCGGCAGCGCGTCCTGGCCGATTTCATAGCGGCCACCTTCGTCCAGCAGCGCGTCGAGGCGCGCGCGGGCGCGGATGCGCATGTGATGGCTGCACTTCGGGCACACGTGCAGGTTGGACTCGAGGTCGGTCCGGTACAGCACCGCTTCGCAGGACGGGCACTTGACCCACAGGCCCTCGGGCATGGTCTGTTTTTTGGCGGCATCGGAGCGCTGGATCCGGGGGGGCAGCAGTTTTTCCAACCAACTCATGTGTTCTCCTTTGCGGCAAGTCTGAATTTGGCGGTAGTGTAGCCGGTCAAGTCCCGATTGTCGAATGCTTGCTCTAATTCTTTTGCCATTTGGACAAGCTTGAAAGCCAGGCCAGATGCGGCTTACAGGGGATCAGGGCAGGATCGTTTCGGCCAGCGCGAAATGCAGGGTGACGAATTCGAAGTCGGCATGCAAATCGTATTGCGGCAGGCAGGCGATATGGACTTCCTGGAACTCGCGCGCGCTGGCGAATCCCTCCCCGCGCCACACCTCTTCAGGGATATTGCCAAAGCGGATTTTTTCGACTTTCGTCGCGCGGATCAGGCAGCGCAGGCGCTGTTTCAGGTCGTAGACTTCGATCAGGTCGCCGGCTTCGTAGCTGCCGTCGCCGTACTCGCCGTAGGGTTTGTAATAGTCCTCGACGGTGTCGGCGGTGACGGTCTTGCGGCCTTCCATGACGGCGCGCGGCAGGCTGTCGTCGTCTTCGTCGGCGCCCCAGAAGCTCAGGCGTTTCAGGCGGCTCATTGTTCGAAGTGTTTCAGGTACTGGGCCAGCGGCTCCATGCCCATGGCCGCACGGCGCTCGTCGACGTGCTCGCGGTCGGCGATCGGGTACAGCGCCATCTTGCCGCCGATATCGCCGCGCAGCTGGCTGCCGTAGCGTTGCGGCTTGTCGTCGTTCATCAGGTCGCGGTCGATCGACAGGGCCAGCGAGCGCGGCGTCATCTCGCCCTTCTCCGCGGCAGCTTTCATGAGCGGCAGGCAGCGTTTCAGGAAGGCCGCGGAACCGTGCTGGGCGATCAGCCAGGCACTGTTCGCCGCCTCGTGCCCAACCATCGAGGCAGTGGGCCAGCCTTTGGCCGCGATGATCTCGCCCAGGCGCTTCTCGCGCTTGGGGTCGTCCTCCTGCATGCGCTTGGCCATGCCGGCGCCGATCGTGGCGCTGGGGCCGGAACGGATCGCCTGGTCCTGCTCGCCCATTTCGATCAGCTCGGCCGCCAGCGCCGGCTCCGGCACCTTGGCCGGATAAAGGAGGAAATCGAGCGCGCCGGCGGTCTTCGGATCGAAGACGATCTTGGGCGCGGCATCCCAGCCCGCAGCCTCCAGACGAATGCGGAACATGCCGCTGTCCGGCAACTCGATGCGGTAGCGGCCGTTCTCTACCTTGCCAGCGATGGCGGGCAGCTTGTCGGCGCGGTCGGCGAAGACGGCGATAGCGGCCGGCAGCGTGCCGGCCGAACTGCGGATGGCGCCGGACAGTTCCACCGCGAACGCGGGTGCTGCCAGCACCCAGGCAATGGCGGTGGCAGCCGCGAATCGGGCGAGCGTCGGCATCAGTCTTCGCCGCGCTCCGCGAGCGTGAATTCGATACCGCCGATCCAGCCGGCGATGCCGTTATAAATCCAGGCGCCGAGGAAGGTGAAGATGAAGCCGAAAATGGCGTACAGCAGCGGCATCCACCAGATCATGCTCCATTGCACCGGCTGATGCGTGAACAGCATCGGCAGGAAGGCCATCAGCATCAGGGGAAAGGAAATGACCAGGTACAGCACGGCCATCACTTTCGAGGTCTGCAGTTTCGAGATATGGACGATCTGGGTTTTCATGTTGACAGGAGTTAGTTGCACTGGCGACAATGTAGCCGATGTTTGCATTAAAAAAATAAAAAGTTGAGCGCCCCGCCTACCAGATGATACTTAAGCGTCGAGGTAGTCGGGAGCGAAGTGCACCTGTATGTCATGGGCCGCCATGCGGCGCGCATTCTCCACGGCAGTGGAACCGAGGCCTGTTCCCTGGATTGAAAAGAAAGTGATATTGGTGAGGCCGATCGTCCCCAGAACCGCTTTCAGATAAGGCGTCAGAAAGTCTGGTTGACGAGCGTGCGCTCCGGAAAAGCGGCCACCCGAAGCAATGGCGACAAAGACCGGTCTATCCCCGAGCCGGCCCTTTTTTCCTTCGGCACTCACGTCGAAAGTACGGCCCGCACGAACCACGTGATCGATCCACGCTTTCAGGACAGACGGCACGCCCAGGTTATGCATCGGTGTCGCGATCACGATTGCATCTGCGCGCTCGACTTCCCCGATCAGTGCCTCGGAAAGGCGTGCAAGGGCGTTGCCCTGGATCTCCTCGGCGGACAACTGAACAATGTTCGCGTAGTCAGCGCCAATATGCGGAATCGGATCGACACCGATCAGGCGCTCTACAAGCGTGACCGTCGAGCCGCCTCGTTCGAGCAGATAACGGACGATTGCGTCGGACAGCTTGTGGCTTTCTCCCTCCACGCCTTGAGGACTGCAACTGATACGCAAGATGTTCATGGTTCGATTCTTCCTGGTCTATTGGGTTTTCCCTGCATGGTATGCAAGGTGGTAACGAGTCTATAATTCCGCTGACCCAGCAAAAAGATCCATAATCTATCAATTCGACTAGGCCATAAGCCAGTCGCCCGAAAAGCTCGCATTCCTCGCCACAGTAGCCATGCCAACCGTAAAAGCAGACTTTTCGCCTATCGATCCCGCGGCGGAAAAGCCGATCTACAAGCAAATCTATGACCGGTTTATCGATGCGATCGCCGGCGGTGTACTCAAACCGGGAGATCGCATCCCCTCGGCAAGGGCTCTCACTAAAGAGCTTGGTTTAGCAAGAGGAACGATCGATGCCGCCTATTCCCTGCTGTCGGCGGAGGGATATATCGTGGCGCGTGGGCAGGCAGGCACAATCGTTACGCCGGACCTGAAGCTGCAACTGCAGTCCAGGCGCAGCGTGCCGCCGGCCACGACAGATCCGCGGCCGAGCTATCGCCCCGACACCATTCTTCCGTTTCAAATGGGCCTTCCCGCGCTGGATGCCTTCCCGCGAAAGATCTGGGCGCGTCTCGGCGCGCGCTGCGCGCGCACGATGCAGCCGGCGGACATGGCCCACCCGCCGATTTTCGGACTGCCCGGTCTGCGCAAGGAAATCGCCGCATATCTTCTTATGTCCCGAGGTATCGAGTGTTCGCCGTCGCAGATTTTCGTCACCTCGGGATATCGCCATACGATGCAGCTGATCTGCCAGGCATTGCTGAAAGCTGGCGACCGCGTCTGGGTGGAAGACCCCGGCTACCCGCCGACACGGGACCTGCTGGAACATCTGCATATGGAAGCAGTTCCGGTACCTGTCGATGAAGAAGGCATGTCGATTTCCTACGCGATGCGGCTGGCGCCTTCGGCCCAGGCCGCCGTAGTCACGCCTGCCCATCAAAGCCCTTTGTGCGTGACGCTATCCCTGCCGCGGCGCTTGGCCCTGCTCGAGTGGGCCGGGCAAAACGAGGCATGGATCGTCGAAGACGACTACGACGGCGAATACCGGTACGTCAGCCGCCCCTTGCCTGCCTTGAAAAGCCTCGATCGCGATGGCAGGGTGCTGTATGCCGGTACATTCAGCAAAGTGCTTTTCCCTGCATTGCGCCTCGGGTACCTGGTTGTTCCCGAAGCGCAGATCGAACGCTTCGAGCAGGCAAGCCCGACGTTTGCGAGCACACCGCAACTCACGCAAGCGATCGTGACCGCTTTCATCACCGAAGGGCATTTCGCCCGCCACATACAGCGGATGAGGAAACTGTATGCCGAGCGCCGGCGAGCAACGACGAACGGCTTGATGGCCGCGCTGGGAGAACACATACAGATCGATCCGAAACCTGGCGGGATGCATTTGATCCTCCGCCTGCGAGATCAGGTCGACGACCGGGCCCTGGTTGCCGGGATGATCCGGCATGGGCTGTACGGTGAGGCGCTCACGGCGTGGACCGCGACAGGACACGGGCCTTCGGCTTTGCTTCTGAACTTTACCAACATCCAGTCGCATGACGAAGCCGAAGGGCTGGGCCGGCGCATCCGCGCCCTGCTTTGAACATGGCCTAGAACCGAATACGATCTATGGACCTGTCCATGTAGGCCACGATCGCAGACCATCGAGTCTTCACTCACCCAGTAAGGACTCGAAATGATCGATCGCATCGACTACACCAAAGCATCGCCGGAGGGCTATAAGGCGTTCGGAAACGTGTACGTCACACTTCAAAAAACCAGCCTGCCGAAACAATTGGTCGATCTGGTACACCTGCGCGTTTCACAGCTCAATGGATGCGCGTTCTGCATCGATATGCATTCCCGCGACCTGCTGCAAAGTGGCCTGGCTGTCGACAAGCTTGCACTGGTGCCCGTATGGCGGGACGCCGGCAGCCTGTTCAGCGACCGGGAGCGCAGCGCACTGGCCTGGGCCGAAAGTGTGACCCGTGTTTCGGAAACCGGCATCCCCGACGATGAGTACCAGGCCGCGGCCGCCGAGTTCGAGGACAAGGAACTGGCCGATCTGACGTATGCAATCGGACTGATGAACGCGTTCAACCGGTTCGGTGTCGCCTTCCGCTCAACACCCCAAGCCGTAGCGAAGCGCTGATTGCTGCTGCGAGTGCTTGTTGCGCACGCATGGGCACTCGCTTCCCGACCTGATAACGAGACCGATCTTATGCCTTGGCTTCTTCTTACGATTGCCGGAATCCTGGAGATTTTCTTTGCGCTTGCGATGAAATCGTCGGACGGATTCACCCGGCTGTTCCCATCCATCCTGACCGTCGTGTGCGGCTTGTCCAGCGTGGTCCTGCTTTCGATTTCGCTCCGAACCTTGCCGGTAGGGACAGGCTATGCCGTCTGGACCGGCATAGGCGCCGCGGGTACCGCGATTCTCGGGATCGCGGTCCTGGGCGACTCGGCTGCGCCATTACGGATTCTGTGCATCGCCCTGATCCTGGCCGGTGTCCTGGGTCTGAAACTGGTCGCCGGCGGACAGTAATCCGGCTCTTTCATCTGAATACTGGAAAATCATGGCCACCCCACATTCCGGATCCAGTCCTGCTTTGGAATCGCTCACGGCATCCACATCGCCCTGGCCGATATTCTGGATCGCTTCGATTGCAGTGTTTTTAGTCTCGATCGACAGCACCGTCCTGTTTACCGCCTTTGGATCATTGCGGGCAGCCTTTCCGGCAGCAACGCCGGCCGACCTGTCATGGATTCTCAACGCCTATACGATCGTCTACGCCACAATGTTGATTCCCGCTGGCGGACTCGCTGACAAACACGGACGCAAGCATGTGTTCATGTTTGGGGTTTTACTGTTTCTCGCTGCTTCATGTGCTTGTGGCGCAGCGAATGGGGTTGCGGCACTGATTCTTGCCCGCATCGCGCAAGCGCTGGGTGCGGCGCTACTCACGCCAGCATCCTTGTCGATTATTCTTGACGCCTTCCCAAAAGAAAAGCGCGCAGTGGCAGTCAGCCTTTGGGGCGCAATCGGCGGGCTGGCCGCAGCGATAGGACCTAGCCTGGGGAGCTATATCGTGGATGCATTCGGATGGCCATGGGCTTTCTATATCAATCTGCCGCTTGGCGCCGTCTCCCTGTGGTTTGGCGCCGCACGCCTTCGGAATGTAAAAGGCAATGCGCATACTGCCCGGTTCGATATCGTGGGCATGCTCTTGCTCATCGCGGCGGTGGGAAGCGCCGCGATGGCGATCACACAAGTTCATGCGACTGCCGTGAGCCGCCTGGAACTGGCATTGCTCTGCGCGGTCAGCCTGACGGCTGCCGCCGCCTTCGTCCTGTGGGCGCGTCACACCCCGGCCCCGCTGATCGAACTCTCCCTGTTCGCACATCGCAGCTACAGCGCGGCGAACCTGGCAACGCTTTCGTTTGGCGTTGCGTTCGCGATGATGTTTTTCGCGTTCTTCGCTTATCTGACCGGTATCTGGCACTACAGCTTGCCGACCGCCGGGCTCGCGGTCACGCCCGGCCCTCTCATGGTGGTGCCGACCGCAATCCTGACCGGAAAAATCGCTGCCCAGACCGGACACCGTCCGGTTCTGATGCTCGGGTCCCTTCTGTTTGCCGCGGGCGGGATCTGGCTGCTTCTCGTTCCTGGCACCGAACCGCATTACCTGACGCATTGGCTGCCAGGCTTGCTACTCAATGGCATTGGCACCGGAATGGTATTGCCATCACTTTCCGGGGCCGCCGTATCGAACCTGCCCCCGGCCCATTATGCTGTCGGCAGTGCCGTCAATCAGGCGACGCGCCAGCTTGGCGCCGCTATCGGCGTTGCGATTACCGTACTGTATGCAGGCGGTCCGGTACTGACGCGACCGGATTTCCTGCCCCTGTACTGGATACAAATAGGGCTTGCACTGATCACTTGCGTATCGTCGATGCTGGTGCAAACCCGGGACTTACGGACGCGCTGACCGTCAGGCGTCCCGTGGAGCACCGCGCTTACCGGGCGTCCAGCGCCTCCCGGATCCCCGCCACGAAAGCCCGCACCGCTTCCGGCCCCTGCTCCTTCGGCGTGTTCTCCAGCTCCTGGATGATGCGGCTGCCGATCACCACGGCGTCCGCCACCGCCGCCACCGACTTCGCCGTCTCCGCATCGCGGATGCCGAAGCCGACGCCGATCGGCAGCTTGACGTGCTCGCGGATCGCGGCCACGCGGCGCGCCACGTCTGCCGTGTCGATGCCGCCGGCGCCGGTCACGCCCTTCAGGGACACGTAATACGAGAAACCGCTGCCGTGGCGCGCCACCTGCTGGATGCGCTTCGGCGTCGAGGTCGGGGCCAGCAGGAAGATGAGGTCGAGGTCGTTCGCCTTCATCTCGGCGGCGAAGGCTTCGCATTCTTCCGGCGGATAGTCGACCACGATGGCGCCGTCGGCGCCGGCGGCTCTGGCGCGGCGGATGAATTCGCTCTGCCCCATCCGCTCGATCGGATTCGCGTAGCCCATCAGGACCACCGGCGTGTGCGAATTGGTCTTGCGGAACTCGCTCACATAGTCGAAGACGTCGCCCATGCTGATGCCGAAGGCCAGCGCGCGTTCGCAGGCGCGCTGGATCACCGGTCCTTCCGCCATCGGGTCGGAGAACGGGACGCCGAGTTCCAGCACGTCGGCGCCGCCTTCCACCAGGGCGTGCATGATGGGGACGGTCACTTCGGGGCCGGGGTCGCCGGCGGTGACGAAGGTCACCAGCCCGGTCTTGCCCTGCTGTTTCAGAGCGCTGAAAGTGTGTTCGATTCTGGACATGTCTGCTCTCTTATTGTTATCAACCGAAGTTCAGGCCGGCGCGCTGCGCCACGGTGTGCATGTCCTTGTCGCCGCGGCCGGACAGGTTCACCAGGATGATCTGGTCTTCAGGAAGCGTCGGCGCCAGCTTGGCCGCGTAGGCGATCGCGTGCGAGGATTCCAGCGCCGGGATGATCCCTTCGATGCGGCAGCAGTCGTGGAAGGCCTGCAGCGCTTCCTCGTCCGTGATCGAGACGTACTGGGCGCGCTCGATGTCCTTCAGCCAGGCGTGCTCGGGGCCGACGCCCGGGTAATCCAGGCCGGCCGATACCGAGTGGGTCTCGATGATCTGGCCGTTCGCATCCTGCAGCAGGTAGGTGCGGTTGCCGTGCAGGACGCCGGGGAAGCCGGCCGTCAGCGAGGCCGAGTGCTTGCCGCTGTCCAGTCCCTCGCCCGCCGCCTCGACGCCGACCAGCTTGACGCCGGCTTCGTCGATGTAGGGGTAGAAGATGCCCATCGCATTCGAACCGCCGCCGATGCAGGCCACCACGTAGTCCGGCTGGCGGCCGGTCATCTGCGGCATCTGCACGCGGCATTCCTCGCCGATCACCGACTGGAAGTCGCGCACCATCATCGGATACGGGTGCGGACCGGCCACGGTGCCGATGATGTAGAAGGTGTTTTCGATGTTGGTGACCCAGTCGCGCATCGCTTCGTTGAGCGCGTCCTTCAGGGTCTTGGAGCCCGACTCCACCGGCACCACGGTCGCGCCCAGCAGCTTCATGCGGTAGACGTTCTGGGCCTGGCGCTTGACGTCCTCCGCGCCCATGTAGACGACGCATTCGAGGCCGAAGCGCGCGCAGATGGTGGCGGTGGCGACGCCGTGCTGGCCGGCACCGGTCTCGGCGATGATGCGCGGCTTGCCCATGCGCTTCGCGAGCAGGGCCTGGCCGATCACGTTGTTGATCTTGTGGGCGCCGGTGTGGTTCAGGTCTTCGCGCTTGAAGAAGATCTGCGCGCCAAGACCGTCATGCGCGCCCTGCTGCGACCAGCGCTTGGCATGGTAGACCGGCGACGGCCGGCCGACGAAGTGCGCCAGTTCGTAGCGGAACTCCTCCAGGAATTCCGGATCCTGGCTGTAGCGCGCATAGGCTTCGTTCAGCTCGGCCAGCGCGTGGCTGAGGGTTTCGGCAACAAAAGAGCCGCCGTAGGGGCCGAAGTGGCCGGAAGCGTCCGGCAACTGGTATTCGGGGGTCTTAAACAGACCTTTAGGGGTGTTCTCCATGGTGTGACTCGCTCATATCGGGTGATGCATCGGCAGCCCGCACCGCGTCCGTGAACGCGGCGATCTTGCGGGCATCCTTGATCCCCTTGCTTTCCTCGACACCACTGCTGATGTCGACCGCAAAGGGGCGTACGCGCATCACCGCGCTAGTCACGTTTTGCACGCTCAAGCCACCACTCAAAACGACCCGAGGCGCGAGCTCTTTTGGAATAAGAGACCAATCGAAAACCTTTCCTGCACCGCCGTAGGCATCGACCCAGGTGTCGAGCAACAGACCCGAGAACCAGGCGCTGGCGGCGCGGTATTGAGCTTCGGATTCTAGCAGGTCGAGCGCGCTTGTGTCGGGTTTGACGCGGAACGCCCGCAGGAAGGGGCGTTTCACCGCGTCGGCGATGGCGGCGCACTGCTCTGCCGTTTCGTCGCCGTGGAATTGCAGCAGCGCGATCGGACCGGCATTCACCGCCTCGCGCACGGCGTCCACGGCCGCGTTGACGAACAGGCCGACGCCGCTGACGAAGGGCGGCATGGCGGGCGCCAGCGCGGCGAACTGGGCGGGCGCGATGTAGCGCGGGCTCTTCGGATAGAACACGAAGCCGAGGGCGTCGGCGCCGGCGGCGACTGCCGCGCGCAGGTCTTGTTCGCGGGTGATGCCGCAGATTTTGATTCTGGTTCTTTGCATGGCCGCAGGGGATACCGCAGGGGACACCGCAGGGGTCAGAGCCCGGTGTTGGTTTTAAAAAGGGCTCTGACCCCGGAGTTGACCCCGGAGTTGACCCCGGAGTTGACCCCGGAGTTGCCGACGTTCGAGCAGCCGCAGTGAAGCTTGCCACTGACCACCGGGGTCAGAGCCCCTTTAAAAGCAACACCGGGCTCTGACCCCTATAGGCAGAACGGCTGAACAGGCTCCTGCGGCAATCCCCACTTCGGATCGTAGTCGATTGTAGCAAGATATAAACCGTCCGGCATGAAGGTCGGCGCCGCGGCGTCGCGCGAGCGGGCTTGCAGTACCTCGACCATCCAGCCCGGCTCGTTGCGTCCTGTGCCCACGTAGATCAGCGAGCCGACGATGTTGCGCACCATGTGATGCAGGAAGGCCGAGGCGCGCACCGTGAAGACGATCACGTCGCCATGGCGCACGATGTTCAGCTCGTGCATCTGCTTGATGGGCGTGTTGGCCTGGCAGCCGGAGGCGCGGAAGCTGCTGAAATCGTGGGTGCCGATCAGGTGCCTTGCCGCTTCCCGCATGCGCTCCACGTCCAGCGGACGGAACACCCAGCCGGCGCGGCCGGCCAGCAGGGCCGACGGGTTCGAGTGGTTGTACAGCACGTAGTGGTAGGTGCGGGACCGGGCCGAGAAACGCGCGTGGAAGTCCTGCCCCTCCGGGTCCGGCGCGACCACGTGCGCCCAGCGCACCACGATCGAATCCGGCAGGAAGGCGTTGGTGCCGCGTACCCAGGACTGCGGCGGACGATCGAGGTCCGTGTCGAAGTGGACGACCTGCTCGATCGCGTGCACGCCGGCGTCGGTGCGGCCGGCGCAGGCGGTGCCGATCGGCGTGCAGGCGAATTTTTCGAGCGCGATTTCAAGCCGGTCCTGGACCGTGTCGCGCGATGGTTGTTTCTGGTACCCGTTCCAGTCGGTGCCGATGTACTGGACACCCAATGCGATTCTTGTCACCCGGCCGGCCTCACGCAAGCTGTGCGCGCATCGCGGTGGCCTTGCTGACCTGTTCGCTGTTGCCGCCCTTGATGACTTCCTCGAGCAGCTCGCGCGCGCCCTCCTTGTCGCCGATTTCCTGGTACGCGATGGCCAGATCCAGCTTGGTCTCCATCTCCATGTGCCCGGCTGTCAGTTCGACCGGCGCATCGGCAGGCGCCGCCACCGTCTCGAAATCCGGCAGCGCATTGCTCTCGCCCGGCAGGTCGAGGTCGAAGCCGCCGAGAGCGAAGGCCGGCTCGACTTTTGCCGGCTCCAGCATGTCGTGCGGCGCGTAGTCCGCGGTTTCGACCGGGGCCGGGGTTGCCACCGGCAGCGCATTCGGCAGGTCCTGCAGGCCGAACAGCTCGTCTTCCAGCGAGAGCGCCGGAGCCGGGTCGGCGGCCGGGGCGAATGATTCGGCTTGCACCGGTTTGACCTCATCGGCCAGGCCGAAGTCCATGGTGTCGAGGTCGAACAGCGGGTCCTTCAGCTCGGTGGCCGGGCTGGTTTCTTCCGGCGCGGCCGGGATGGCCGGCAGGTCGAATTCCCTGGCCAGGTTGGCCATGTCGAAATCGCTGTTGGCGAATTCGGCGGCCGGCGCCGGCGCCGCGGCGATCTCCTGGGCCGCGCCCGCGCCCGGGATGGTGTCGCCGAGGTCGAAGTCGCCAAAGGTCAGGTCGTCCACGGTCTCGAACGGCCGGACGGCCGGTTGCGGGACCGGATTCGCAGCCGGGGCGCCGAAGTCCATGTCGAAGGAGAAGTCGAGCGGTTCCTCGGCGGCGGCCGGTGCGGCGGCCGTTTCGGCATGCGCCGCCACCGGCTCGGCCGGCGCGGCGTCGAAGCCGCCCATGTCGAAGTCGAGCAGGTTGTCGTCATGCGCGGCCTGGGCCGGCTTGCTCTCCTCGGCCTGCACAGGCTCGAAGGCCAGGCCGCCGAGGTCGAAGTCGAGGGTGTGTTCGTCCTCGGCCGGGACTGCGGCCGCTTCCGGCTGGATGGCCGGCTGCGCGGCGTTCATCGCGCCCGCGAAGTGCTGGTCGAAGCTCATCGCCTCGTGCGCGGCGACGGCGCCGGCAGCGGCGGCGGCAGCGGTCGGCACCGCGGTGCGGTCGGCATCGAAGGCGTCGTCGAAGTCCTGCGCGCTCAGCGTCGGCGCCGCCTCGCCGGGCGCCGGGACGGCGTCGGGCTGCGGGCTGCCGGCTGCATACAGCGGGTTCAGCGGATCGATGGACAGGCCCAGCGCCGCGGCCTGCGCCCATTCGTCGCCCTGGCCGCGGGTCATGCTGTACAGCTCACCGGCCTGGGTCTCGAAGGCGCGCTGGTCCTTGCGGGCGGCGTAGATCTCGAGCAGCTTCAGGCGCACCGGATAGCGTTCCGGATGGGTGCGCAGCGCTTCCTTCAGGATCTCTTCGGCCTGGGCGTCGCGGCCATAGGCAATGTAGACGTCGGCTTCGGCCACCGGGTCGACCTCGTTGGTGTCGAGCTGGCTGGCCGAGGGCGCGAAACTGGAGTTGAACACGCTGTTGTTGGTGTCGACGCTCTGGCCGCCGGTTTCGGCGAACAGCGAGTGCGCCGGTTCGGTCGGCACGCCCAGGATCGACGGTTCGGGGACGGCCTTGACTTCCTTCTTCTTGCGGCGCTGGGCAGCCAGCAGGCCGCCGAGCAGCAGCACGGCCGCGCCGCCGCCGACCAGCGGCAGGTTATCCATGAGGAAGTCGAGCAGGCCCGGTTCGGCCACCGGCGAGGCCGGCTTGGCGGCCGGCTTGATGGCCGCCAGCTTCTTCTGCGCCGGCTTGTCCTGCGTTGCCGCCGGGGCCGGCGCGGTGGTCGACGCCGCGTTCTGCTGGGCCTCGGCGCCGCCCTTGCTCTTCACGGTCGCGATCTTCTCGAGATCGTTGACGTTCTGCTCCAGCTCCTTCACGCGCTTCTGGGCTTCTTCCAGTTCGCGCTGCTTGGCGATGGTGTCCTCGGTGCTCATCGTCGAGCCCTTGCCGGCAGCGGCGCCTGCCGCCGGCGCCTTCGACAGGCGCAGCTGGTCCTGGGACTCGTTGGCGGCGGTCGGGCGTTCCTCGACCTTGGCGGTGATCTTGCCACCGGCGCTCTGGCCAGCCGACGGCGTCTTGACCGGTTCCGCAGCGCCGACCTGGCCGGCCAGCTTGTTGCGGTAGGCATTGAAGTCGGCCGCGTGGGCGACCACGACGCCGTGGGCTTCGCCCTCGTTCAGCGACTGCATGCCGCCGGCGTCCGGCACCGACAGGATGCGGCCCGACTTCAGGCGGTTCATGTTGTTGCCGATGAAGGCGTCCGGGTTGGCGCGGTACAGCGCCACCAGCATCATGTCGAGCGAGACGTCGACCGGTTTCAACTGGGCGGCGATGCGGCCCAGGCTGTCGCCCGGCTTGACGCGGTACTTCGACCCGGCGCCTGCCGACGCGCGGCCGGGCGCCGCGCCGTTGGCGGCTTGCGCGCCCTCCTCGGCACGTGCGCGATCGCCGCGGCGCGGACGCTCGGACGCCACCGGGGCTGCCGGCGCGGCCGCAGCCGCCGGGGCTTCCGCACGCGGACGCGCGGCCGGCGGCGCTTCGTTCGAGGCCACCTGCGCCGACTGGGTCGCGCGCAGCTCGGCCGGGTCGAGCAGGAAGGTGTATTCGCGCACCAGGCGGCCGTTATTCCAGCTCAGCTCCAGCAGCATGTCGACGAAGGGCTCGTTCAGCGGCTGGGTCGAGCTCACCCGGATGAACTGGCGGCCGTTGCGCTGCTCGACCGCGAAACGCAGCGACAGCAGGGCCGGGTTGAATTCGATGTTCGCGGTGCGGAAGGCGTCCGGCGAGGCCAGCTTGGCCACCAGGCCGCTGGCCTCGTCGCTGGACACCGCCGTCAACTCGATTTCGGCGCGCAGGGGCTGGCCGAGCGCAGACAGCACGGTGAGTTTGCCGAGGCCTGCCGCGTGGACGGCCGAGCTCAGGACCAACGCACTGGCAACCGCCGCGGTGAGCTTCTTCAGCGCGGACGACTTCATCGAGGGACGGTGAGTGGAATGCATAATTCGACTGGGTGAGTTGAACAGGACCTGCGGCAAGCCCGGTGGTCTCGGCAACATAGCATCATGCACTATGGCACGCAAGCTCTACGGGGAGAAACATTCACCGTCCGTGAGATATGTAGACGGTCTATTCAGCCAACTGATGTTTTTTGGCTCAAACCATAACATTTCATCAGCACCTATTGCCATGCCGACCACAATGAAAAAGGCGGCCCGCAGGCCGCCTTCATTGTACCTCGACACTTGCCAGATTTACTTGTCCAGTACGATGCGCAGCATGCGGCGCAGCGGCTCGGCGGCGCCCCACAGCAACTGGTCGCCGACGGTGAACGCCGAGATGTATTCCGGGCCCATGGACATCTTGCGCACGCGGCCGACCGGGATCGTCAGGCTGCCGGTGACGGCGGCCGGGGTCAGGTCGCGCATCGAGTCTTCGCGCGTGTTCGGCACGAACTTCACCCACTGGTTGTCCCTGGCGATGATGTCGTTGACCTCGTCCAGCGGCACGTCCTTCTTCAGCTTGATGGTCAGCGCCTGCGAATGGCAGCGCATCGCGCCGATGCGCACGCACAGGCCGTCGACCGGGATCACATTAGCCGTTGCCGCGCCGCGGCCGAGGATCTTGTTGGTCTCGGCGCCGCCCTTCCACTCTTCCTTCGACTGGCCGTTGCCCAGGTCCTTGTCGATCCAGGGAATCAGGTTGCCGCCCAGCGGCACGCCGAACTGCCTGGTTTCGTCGGCCGACATGCCATGCTGGGTCGCCAGCACGGTGCGGTCGATCTCGAGGATGGCCGATGCCGGGTCGTCCAGCAGCGGCTTGACGGCCGCGTTGATGGTGCCGAACTGGGTCAGCAGTTCGCGCATGTGCTGGGCGCCGCCGCCCGATGCCGCCTGGTAGGTCATGGAGCTCATCCAGTCGACCAGGTCGTGCTTGAACAGGCCGCCCAGGCCCATCAGCATGCAGGACACGGTGCAGTTACCGCCGACGAAGTTCTTCACGCCGCGGGTCATCGCATCCTTGATGACGTTCAGGTTGACCGGGTCCAGCACGATCACGGCGTCGTCGTTCATGCGCAGGGTCGAGGCGGCGTCGATCCAGTAGCCGTTCCAGCCGCTAGCCCTCAGCTGCGGGAACACTTCGGTGGTGTAGTCGCCGCCCTGGCAGGAGATGATGATCTCGCACTTCGACAGTTCGGCGATGTCGGTCGCGCTTTTCAGTTTGGTCTCGTTCTTCGCCATGGCCGGCGCAGCGCCGCCCGGGTTCGAGGTGGTGAAGAACACCGGCTCGATGTGGTCGAAATCGCCTTCGTCCTGCATGCGCTTCATGAGCACCGAGCCGACCATGCCGCGCCAACCAACCAGACCTACTAATTTCATTTTGAATCCCTCGTAATCTGTATGTTCTCATCGTGGGCACCCGTGCCCACGTTGAATTTCACCTAACGTTCAATCACGCCAACGCGTTGACCACCGCATCGCCCATCTGTTCGGTGCCGACGCGGGTGGTGCCTTCTTCGAAAATGTCCGGCGTGCGCAGGCCTTGCGCCAGCACGGCCTTGACGGCGTTCTCGATGCGGTCGGCCTGCTCCGCCTTGCCGAGCGAGAAGCGCAGCATCATCGCGGCCGACAGGATCGTCGCCAGCGGATTCGCCACGCCCTTGCCGGCGATGTCCGGCGCCGAGCCGTGCGAGGGCTCGTACAGGCCCTTGTTGCCGGCGTCCAGCGAGGCCGAAGGCAGCATGCCGATCGAGCCGGTCAGCATCGCCGCCGCGTCCGACAGGATGTCGCCGAACATGTTGCCGGTGACGATGACGTCGAACTTCTTCGGCGCGCGCACCAGCTGCATCGCGGCGTTATCGACGTACATGTGCTCGAGCTCGACGTCCTGGTAATCCTTGTGCACTTCGGTGACGATGTCGCGCCAGAACTGGAAAGTCTCCAGCACGTTCGCCTTGTCGACGCTGGTCACGCGCGAGCCGCGCTTGCGTGCGGCCTGGAAGGCGACGTGGGCGATGCGGCGGATCTCGCCTTCCGCATAGCGCATGGTGTCGAAGCCTTCGCGCTGGCCCGCGAACGGACCGTCCGGGCACTCGCGCACGCCGCGCGGCTTGCCGAAATAGATGTCGCCGGTGAGCTCGCGGATGATCAGGATGTCCAGGCCGGACACGACTTCCGGCTTGAGCGTCGAGGCACCCGCCAGTTCCGGATACAGGATGGCCGGACGCAGGTTGGCGAACAGGCCGAGCTCCTTGCGCAGGCCGAGGATGGCCTGCTCGGGGCGCAGCGCGCGGGCCAGGCTGTCGTACTGGTAGTCGCCGACGGCGCCGAACAGCACCGCGTCGGCGGCCTTGGCCAGCGCCAGGGTTTTTTCAGGTAACGGATGCCCGTGGGCCGCGTAGCCGGCGCCGCCGACTTCCGCGCTCTCCATCTCGAAGGACTCGCCCAGCGCCTTCAAGACCTTGACGGCTTGCGCCGTGATTTCCGGACCGATGCCGTCGCCCGGCAGGATGGCAATCTTCATGTGTTTCCTTGCTTAGATCGTGTTGGCGAGCCAGGGCTGGGCGCGCAGGTGGCGTTCCTCGAAAGCCCGGATCTCGTCGGCGTGGCGCAGGGTCAGGCCGATGTCGTCCAGGCCGTTCAGCAGGCAGTACTTGCGGAAGTCGTCGATCGCGAATTCGAAGCCCAGCTGGCCGTCCGGCGTGCGGATCACCTGCTGCTCGAGGTCGACCACCAGCTTGAAGCCGGGGAAGGCCTTCACTTCATTGAACAACTGGTCGACCTGCTGCTCGCTCAGCACGATGGGCAGCAGACCGCTCTTGTAGCAGTTGTTGAAGAAGATGTCGGCGAAGCTGGGCGCGACGATGGCGCGGAAGCCGTACTGCTGCAGGGCCCAGGGCGCGTGCTCGCGCGAGGAGCCGCAGCCGAAGTTCTTGCGCGCCAGCAGGATCGAGGCGCCGGCGTAGCGCGGCTGGTTCAGCACGAAGTCCGGATTCAGCGGACGGCGGCTGTTGTCCATGCCAGGTTCGCCATGGTCCAGATAGCGCCACTCGTCGAACAGGTTGGGGCCGAAGCCGGTACGGCGGATCGACTTGAGGAACTGCTTGGGGATGATGGCGTCGGTGTCGACGTTGGCGCGGTCGAGCGGCGCCACCAGTCCTTCTTGTACGATGAATTTTTCCATGGTCGCAGGGGTCAGAGCCCGGTGTTGCCGCAGGGGTCAGAGCCCGGTGTTGCCTTTAAAAGGGCTCTGACCCCGCAGTTCGCGGCGTGTGCCTATCAAAAAATTATTTGCCGCCCGCCCCAGTGATCACCTGGCCAACCTTCTGCACGTCCTTGCCGACGCCGGAGATGGTGTTGCAGCCTGCGGCGGCGATAGCGATGAGGGCGAGAGCGATTGCTTTTTTCATGATGTTCCTGTTTTTACTGGATGTTGATATACCAAACTTTGCGGCTGAGCACCGGGGTCAGAGCCCCTTGAACCCAACACCGGGCTCTGACCCCTCTACCTGCTGACGTCGACGAAGTGCCCCGCGACCCCCGCCGCAGCCGCCATCGCCGGCGACACCAGGTGGGTACGCCCGCCCTGCCCCTGCCGCCCTTCGAAGTTGCGGTTCGAGGTCGAGGCGCAGCGCTCGCCCGGATCGAGGCGGTCGGCGTTCATGGCCAGGCACATCGAGCAGCCCGGCTCGCGCCATTCGAAGCCGGCGGCCTTGAAGATCTTGTCGAGGCCCTCGCGCTCGGCCTGTTCCTTCACCAGGCCCGAACCCGGCACCACCATCGCCAGCTTCACGTTCGCGGCGCGCTGGCGGCCGCGCACGATGGCGGCGGCGGCGCGCAGGTCCTCGATGCGCGAGTTGGTGCAGGAGCCGATGAAGACCTTGTCGATGCGGATGTCCTCGATCCGGGTGTTCGGCTTGAGGTCCATGTAGACCAGCGCCTTTTCCATGGCGTCGCGCTTGACCGGGTCGCGTTCCTTGTCCGGATCCGGCACGCGGCCGTCCACGGTCGTCACCATCTCGGGCGAAGTGCCCCAGGTGACCTGCGGACGGATTTCAAGCGCGTTGAGGGTCACGACCATGTCGAACTTCGCGCCCGGGTCGGTGTGCAGGGTGCGCCAGTAGCCGACGGCCTGCTCCCACTGCGGGCCAACCGGCGCGAAGGGACGGCCCTTGACGTAGTCGATGGTGGTGTCGTCGACCGCCACCATGCCGGCGCGCGCGCCCGCCTCGATCGCCATGTTACAGACCGTCATCCGGCCTTCCATCGACAGCGAACGGATGGTCGAGCCGGCGAATTCGATCGCGTAGCCGGTGCCGCCGGCGGTGCCGATCCTGCCGATCACGGCCAGCACGATGTCCTTGGCGGTGACGCCGGCCGGCAGCGCGCCGTCGACCTGCACCAGCATCGATCTCGACTTCTTCGCCAGCAGGGTCTGGGTGGCCATCACGTGCTCGACTTCCGAGGTGCCGATGCCGTGCGCCAGGCAGCCGAAGGCGCCGTGGGTCGAGGTGTGCGAGTCGCCGCAGACCACGGTCATGCCGGGCAGCGTGGCGCCCTGCTCCGGGCCGATCACGTGGACGATGCCCTGGCGCTTGTCGTTCATGTTGAAGTAGGTGACGCCGAAGCTCTTCGCGTTCGCGTCCAGGGTCTCGACCTGCAGGCGCGAGGTCGGGTCCGCGATGCCGTGGCTGCGGTCGGTGGTCGGCACGTTGTGGTCGGCTACGGCAAGGTTGGCGGAGGTGCGCCATAGCGCGCGGTCCGCCACGCGCAAGCCTTCGAAGGCCTGCGGGCTGGTCACTTCGTGGACCAGGTGACGGTCGATATACAGCACGGTGGTGCCATCCGCGTCGGCACGCACGACATGCGAGTCCCAGAGTTTGTCGTAGAGCGTTTTTAACATGACCAATCCATTCAAACCCTCGCCTCATGCGAGTATGGTCTTTGATTATGCCATATTTGTGCAGTGCGTCACCCCGGGCCGCTTGCACGATTATTTCAATGGATTGCTGCACATGCAAATTTTATTTGCATGGAAAATCGAAAATGCAAATAAAAATAGCCTGCACCGTTTCCGGGCAGGCTATTCTTGGCTTTGTTGCGTGTTGCTTTTATGCAGCCAGGCGCACCGAGGAACGGCAGCCGTCCATCAGGAAGGACAGGCCCACCACCAGCACCAGCGAACCCTCGGCGGAGCGCGCGGTACCGGTGATGCCTTCGACGTGCAGCGCCGTCATCGGCTTGATCACCAGGTCGGCCGTGCCGTCCACCGCTTCCACCGCGATGATGTAGGGCTGCGGCGCGTTGATGACGATGCCGACGCGCTCCGAGCACTCTTCGTAGCCCAGCGAGGCCGCCAGCGAACGCACCGGCAGCGGGCGGCCCTGGTCTTTCAGCACCGGGGCGCCGCCGACCTGCATGAAGGTCTCCGGCAGCTCGACCACGCGCTCGACCACCGCCATCGGCAGGGCCAGCTGGGCGCCCGAGGTGGACACCAGCATGGTCGGCACGATCGACAGTTCGATCGGCAGGCGGATCGAGAACTTGGTGCCCGTGCCGAGGTTCGAGTCGATGCGGATCGCGCCGCGGTTCTTCTCGACGGCGGTCTTGACCACGTCCATGCCGACGCCGCGGCCCGACACCGAGGACGCCACTTCCTTGGTCGAGAAGCCCGGCAGGAACACCAGCTGGTAGGCTTCGTCGTCGGAGGTGGCCTGGTGCTCGGTGATCAAGCCCTTTTCCATCGCCTTCTTGCGCAGCTTGGACGGGTCCATGCCGCGGCCGTCGTCCTGCAGCACGATCATGACGCTGTTGGCTTCCTGCCAGGCTTTCAGCAGGATGTAGGCCTTGGCCGGCTTGCCGTTGGCGAGGCGGTCCTCAGGTCCTTCGACGCCGTGGTCGAGCGCGTTGCGCAGCATGTGCACCAGCGGGTCGTACAGGCTGTCCACCACCACGCGGTCGACTTCGGTCTCGGCGCCTTCGATGGTCAGCTCGACTTCCTTGCCCAGGTCCTTGGCCAGTTCGCGCACCAGGCGCGGGAATTTCTGGAACAGGCGGCCCACCGGCTGCATGCGGGTCGCCAGCGTGGCGCGCTGCAGCTCGGCCGAGTAGCGCGAGGCGCGCTCCAGGGTCTCGGTCAGGGTCGCCATCAGCGTGGCGGCCTGGCCTTCGAACTTGAACTGCGACAGGCGCTCCAGCAGCACGGCGGCCTGGTTCGCGGCCTGCACCGATTCGCCGGCCACTTCCAGCAGCGCGTCCAGCTTGACCGCGTCGATACGGATGCTCTCGTCGGCCTTGACGGCGGCGTTCTGCGCCGGCTTGTCGCCACGGCGCTCGATGCCGTCCCAGCCCGGTTTGGCCGCGACGACTTCGGTTGCGGCAGACACGTCGGCGGCAGCCGCCACTGCTGCAGCCGGTGCTTCCCCGGCCGCAGCCGGGGTGTAAGTGCCGGGCGGGACCACCGCCATGTACATCGCCTCCCAATCCAGGCCGTCGGCGCCGGCGGGTGCGGCGGCCGGCGCAGCCACCGGGGCCGGCGCGGCAGCCGCCTTTGCGGGAGCCGGAGCGGCCGCTGGTGCGGCAGCAGCCTTGGGCGCATCCTTGCCGTCGATCGCATCCTTCAGCATGCGCTCGAGGTCGGCCGGCATCGGCGCCAGCTGTTCCGGCGCGGTGCCGTTGTTCAGGTCGTTGAGCTGGTCGGCGACGAAGCCGGAAGCCACCAGCGAAGCCTCGATCGCCGATGGCGTGACCGGGGCCGCGCCGGTGCGCAGCGCGTCGAACAGGTTTTCCGTCAGGTGGCAGGCGGTCACCAGCGCGGGCAGTCCCATGAAGCCCGCGCCACCCTTGATGGTGTGGAACGAGCGGAACACCGCGTTCAGCGTTTCCTTGTTATCCGGATCGCGTTCGAGGCGGAGCAGATGCTCCTCGACGTTGGTCGCCAGATCCAACGCCTCGATGACGAAATCCTTGAGCATTTCATCCATTAGAATCCCAGATCGGCAAGAAGGTCATCGACGCTATCCTGGTCCAGCGCCGCGGTCGGCACCGAGGGGCCCTGCATCAGCTCGGCCGGCTTTTCCTGTTCCTGCACGGCCTGTTTCTGCGCCAGCTTTTCCTTGACCTCGGCCGGGGCGCTGTCGCGCAGCAGCTGGGCCAGTTCGTTCTCGACGGTCTGGGTGATCTTGACGACTTTCTTGATCAGCTGGCCGGTGATGTCCTGGAAGTCCTGCGCCATCATGATTTCGAGCAGGCGCGCCTTCTCGGCTTCGGTCGCTTCCGACACGGCCTGGGCGAAGCTGCGCGAATCGCCGGCCAGCGCCTTGAACTGATCGAGCGACAGCTTGCCGGCGAACAGGTCGGCCCAGCGGCCCTCCATGTCCTTGGCCTGCTTCGACAGCTTGTCCTGGGCCGGCATGCCGTCGTCCAGGGTGTTCAGGACCTTGTTGGCGGCCTGCTCGGTCAGGGTGGCGACGTATTCCAGGCGGTCCTGGGCGTCCACGATCTGCGACGAAGCTTCGGTGAGCGCCTTGTCGTAGCCGAGTTCGCGCAGCGAGTCGTGCATGATGCGCACGATGCTGCCCAGGCGGGCGTACATCACCTGGCCATCCGGATCTTCGGTGGCTTCGGCGGCAGCGGCCGGCGCCGGTGCAGGCGCGGCCGCAGCCGGTGCGGCGGCGGGCGCGGCGCTCGATGCTACCTGGTCGAACAGGGCTTCGAGGTCGTCCGTGTCGCTACCAGCGCCGCCGGCGGCGGGTTCGGGCGCCGGAGCCGGAGCCGGGGCCGGCGCGCTGGCTCGCTGCGCTGCCACTTCCTCGAATAATGCGTCGAAATCGTCAGCGGCGTCGGTCATAGTCCCTGCTTCTCCATAATGTGTAAGTGTCGCGATGATCTGTACTGTGCGGTGCTTGCTTCCGTCAATACGTTGACGGTAAGGGTATTGCAGGGAGTGTAGCAGCGTGGTTGCCGTAGGTAAATCTCGGAAAAGACACCGTTGCGCATTGGCGCAATAAACTTAGTCAATCGACCATCATTTCCAACTGTTTCTGAATATTTTCACAAAGCAAGTGTTGTATTTTTTTATCGCGAGCTTTATGCCAGTCAATGTTTCCGAGCCAGAAAGCAAACACATCACTGAGCAAGATCAAGCATTTACCATCGGCCAAGGGTGATCAGGAGGACTACAATAAGCAGGCAACGTGACCTGAGGGAGGGCTCACCATGTACCAGAAAATTCTGATCACCACCGACGGTTCCGCGGTGTCCCAGCACACCGCCTGCGCCGGCGTCCAGTTCGCGCAACAGATGGGGGCCGAAGTGCTCGCGCTGTTCGTCGCGCCCGACTACCAGTATCCCGTGTACGTCGAAATCATCCCGCCTTCCTACCCCAGCGAGGAGGAATACATGGGGCAGATGCGGCGCATGGGCGAGGAGTACATGGGGAAGATCATGCGCTCGGCGGACCAGGCCGGACTGAAGCACTCCTGCATGACGGCGTTTTCGGATTCGGCGGCGCTCAAGATCGTCGACGTGGCTGAACAACAACACTGCGACCTCATCTTCATGGGCTCGCACGGCCGCAGCGGATGGGGCCAGTTGCTGCTCGGTAGCGTCACGAACAAGGTGTTGTCGCAGACCAGCAAGCCGGTCCTGGTGCACCGCCTGATCCGCGAACCCGGCGCCTGAACCATCCATGCAGGCTATAGGGTCATTCCAAAAATAATACAATTTCTGTTCTGGCAATGTGCTAGCGTGTAATTTATGCTGCACATTGCACCCTGGGGAACTTCTATGATTCGCATAGTCATCGCTGACGACCACACCATCATGCGCGAAGGCCTCAAGCGCATCCTCGACGGCGCCCTCGACATCGAGATTGTCGGCGAAGCCATCAACGGTTTCGAAGTGCTGTCGCTGGTGCGCCAGGGCGGTTTCGACCTGCTGCTGCTGGACTTGTCGATGCCCGGCCGCAGCGGCGTCGACCTGATCCGCCAGGTGCGCAGCGAAGCGCCCAAGCTGGCCATCCTGATCCTCACCATGCACGAGGAAGAACAGTACGCGGTGCGCGCGATCCGCGCCGGCGCCCAGGGCTACCTGACCAAGGAGAGCGCCGGCACCCAGCTGGTCGGGGCGATCCGCAAGGTGGCCTCGGGCCGTCCTTATATCAGTACCGAAGTGGCCGAGCAGCTGGCGCTGAACATCATGGCGCCGAACGAGCAGCTGCTGCACAAGCAGCTCTCGGACCGCGAGTTCGAAGTCTTCTCTCTATTAGTAGGCGGCAAGTCGATCACCGAGATCGCCAACAACCTGCATCTTTCGGTGAAGACAGTGAGCACTCACAAGACGCGCATCATGCAGAAGATGGGCATGACCTCGCTGTCGGAAATGGTGCAATACGCCGTGGCGCACCGCCTGCTGGCGCCGATGAAAGCCTGAGCACCGCCTAATCTGTCTTAGACACCTTGGTCTGACTGTGGTTTCCACGCCCTGCGTGTGGTGCCCGGGAGACGGCCTCCTCACCGCAGCTATCCTACACGGGTATGCCCTTCTCTCCCTCGGAAGCGGCAGCAGTCAGTAAGAATATTCCTACATTCTGACTCCCCTTCCTACCTACACATTCAGCCGTTGCTGATATGAATGCCGAACTCGTGTTGGCATACTGACTTCAGCGTTTCGACTTGCTTGCGGTCCATTCTCCGCATTGAGCCGCCAGAAATTTCATGTTCCTAAACCTGGAGATGAGTATGCAGTCCCAGCCAATGTCAGAACAGCGTAACGCCTCCCCTTCGACTCTGCACTCGTCCCAGATGGAGGCCGGGCGCCAGCGCCAGGGTCGCCTGTGGTCCAACCTGAAAGAGGTCTGCGACCTGCTCCATATCCCGGCCGCCGTCTCGATGAATACCGAGGAACTCCTGTTCCAGCACGTGCAGTTCAAGACGGGCCAGCGCGTGCACACGATCGGCCAGGCCTTCGACACCCTGTACATCGTCAATTCCGGCTTCCTGAAAACGGTGCTGATCGACGAATTCGGCAACGAACAGGTGCTGAGCTTCCCGATGAAGGGGGACATGCTCGGCGTCGACGGCATCCACACCCGCCACTACGCCTCGGAAGCCGTCGCCCTGTCCGACTGCGACCTGATCCTCGTACCATTCAAGAAGCTCACTGCCCTGGGGAGGGTGCATGCCGAGCTGGAGAACCTGATGTACGGGGTGATGAGCCGCGAACTGGTGCGCGAACAGGCCATGATCGGCATGCTCGGCGCCCTGTCTGCGGAAGCGCGCGTGGCCCGTTTCCTGATTTCGCTGGCGGATCGCTTCGCCGCGATGGGCTACTCGAGCAAGCTGTTCAACCTGCGCATGACGCGCCACGAGATCGGCAGCTACCTCGGTCTGACCCTGGAAACCGTCAGCCGCACGCTGTCGGCCTTCAACGAGATCGGCCTGATCACCGTCGACCAGCGCACCATCGGCATCAAGGATCCGGAAGCCCTCAAGACCCTGCGCCGCCTGCCGCCCTCGCGTTCGCGCGCCAAGCAGAACGCCAAGCACAAGGCCGATGCCGAATCCTCGGGTGACGGCGCGGTGCTGGCAGCGGTCTGAGCGCCCATGAAGCGGATGTAAAAAAGCCGGCCCCTTGCGGAGCCGGCTTTGTCGTTTCTGGCTCGGAATCGGTCAGTCCCGGGTCAGAACGCCATCGGCGACCTTGACCTGCTCGCCTACGCGGAAGCCCGGGTCGTTGTCATAGCGGATAGCCTGGGTCGTGCCGTTTTCATAGCGCACCACCACTTCATAGCGCGGGGCGCGGGCGTTGCGCTCGATCGCGCGTCCGGCGATGGCGCCGCCGACCGCACCGGCCACGGTCGCCGCCGTGCGGCCGCTGCCGCTGCCCACCTGGTTGCCCAGCAGGCCGCCCACCGCGGCGCCGCCCAGCGTGCCGGCCGCACCGGCGTCGCCCTGGATCACGTTCACCGACTCCACGGTTGCGCAATTGGTGCAATAGCGGGCCACACGCTGGCTGTCGTCGGCACGGCGGTCGTCGCGCCGCGCGTCGCGGCGCTCATCCATGCGGTCGCCGCGTCCGCCTGCCAGCAGGGGCTGGCCCAGGGTCGCGGTCGAGTAACGGCCGTTGGACTTGATGGTCGCGGTCACCGAGGCGTCCGGGGCGATATTGTCGCCGCGGCGGATGGTGTACACGCCGTCGTATTCGCCCGGCCGCACTTCCGGCAGCGTGAAGATGCCGGAAGTGCCGGCGATCTGGACTTCGACCCGCGCGCCCGGCGTGCCTGCCACGGTGAAGCGCAGCTCATGGCCGGGGCCGAGGTCGTCGCTGCCGCGCACGTCGAAGCTCTGCACGCGCGGCGTGCCGGCCATGGCGCGGTCGGCGGGGCTCACGCGTTCCGGCACGCGCACGATGGTGGCGGCCAGGGCCTGGGTCTTGACCATGCCGTTGACGCGCAGGTTGGCGGTGACGGCGCTGTCCGGACGGATGCGGTCGTGACGGCCGATCGTGTAGGTGCCCGAGTAGGTGCCGGGGCGGGTTTCGTTCAGGTGCAGGTTGCGGGTGGCGCCGTCGATGCGCACCGATGCGTTGCCGCCCGGGGTGCCGAAGACTTCGAAGTTCAGCTCGGCGCCCGGCTCGATGCGGCGCAGCTCGTTGACGTTGAAGCCTTCGATGCGCGGCTCCATCTGGCGGGCGCGCGGATGTTCCTGGGCCTGCACAGGGGCCGGCACGGTGGCCGCGAAGAGCGGCAGCGCGGCCACCACGGCCGCGGCGAGTGTCTGTCGGGTTGTTGCCATGGTGTCCTCCTGCGAACGGAAATTATCAATATGGCCAGCTTACGCCGCACACGACAGTATCTCGGTGCGCTAACGTACGCTGTGCACCGCCTCGCCCGAGCTCACCCATACGCGCTCGCCCGGCTCGGGCCGCAATGCATGCCCGCCGGTAAAAGCGCCGAAAGACGGCAGGATCATGCGCTGAGGCCCGGCAATAAAGCACGGCAGGCGCAGCGCGTCGGAGCGAGTCGCCAGCACATAGACCGGATGCACGTGGCCGGCCAGCACATAAGCTGGCGCGGCGATGTCCGGGTGGTGGCAGAAGGAATACGGTCCCACCGTCCAGGGCTCGTCGACCAGATCGATGCCGAGCTCCCCGGCCGGGTCGCCCGCATGCTTGTCGTGGTTGCCGCGCACCAGGGTCAGGATCAAGTCGCAGCGTTTGCGGCGCCAGGCCAGCATCGCCGCCTGTGTCGATGCCGCGTGGGCCGCGCGCGCGTGCAGGAAGTCGCCGAGGAAGAGCACCTGCCTGGCGCCGGTCAGGGCGATCAGTTCGTCCAGGCCCTGCAGGTTTTCGCTGGTCGTCCCTTTCGGCACCGGAATGCCGAAGGAACGGAAGGCCGCCGCCTTGCCGAAGTGGATGTCGGCGATGATCAGCATGCGCTCGCGCGGCCAGAATGCGGCTTTCTGCGGCAGCAAGATCAACTGGTCTCCGCCCAGCTCGACCGTCAGCGCACCGGGGATCATGCGGCAGCCGCCTTTTCCAGTTCGCGCACCATGCGCGCCACGCGGTCGGACAGCTTCTCGGTCGAGACTTTTTCGCGGAAGCGCTCGACCATCAGCGGAAAGCCGAAGGGCGTCGCGCGCTTGACCTCGTGGAAGGCCACGCGGCGCGCGTGCAGCTCGTTCAAGGTGTCGCGCAGGCGCGTCAGTTCCAGCTCCTGTTCCAGCACCTCGCGTTCGGCCTGGCTCAGCAGCAGGTTGCCGCTGTCGTGCTTGCGGAAGACTTCATAGAACAGCGCCGACGAGGCCTGCACCTGGCGCATCGACTTGCGCTGGCCCGGAAAGCCCTGGTTCACCAGTCCGGCGATGCGCGCCACTTCGCGGAAGCGCCGCTGCGCCAGCTGGGTCGCGTTCAGGCTGTCCAGCACATCTTCCAGCAGGCGCCCGGTATCGAACAGGCCGACCTCCGCGCCGGTCTGCGCATCGAACATGCGAGCCCAGTCCACCGGCTCCGGCGACAGCAGCTCGAAACCATAATCGTTGACCGCCACCGAAAAGGTCGAGGGCATCAGCTTGCCGACGCGGAAAGCCACGAGCGAGGCCAGGCCGGTATGCACCGAGCGCCCGCCGAAGGGATAGACGAACAGGTGCCAGCCCTCGCGGCTCTTCATGCTCTCGATGACCAGCACTTCGCTTGTCGGCAGCGCCGACCAGCGCGCCTGCACTTCCAGCAGCGGCCGCACCGCCTGCATCTCCGGGCCCTCATAGACGCCGCGCGCGGCGCGCTCCAGCTCTTCCAGTCCGGCGCGCGCCATCTCGGCGCTGAGCGGAACCTTGGTGCCGCCCCAGCGGCTGATCGCGCCCTTGGTGCTGGCGCTGCGCTTCACGTAAGCCGTCATCTCGTGCACCCGCACCAGTTCCAGGATGCGCCCGCTGAACAGGAAGTGGTCGCCGGGCTTCAGGCGGCCGACGAAGGATTCCTCGACGCTGCCGATGCGCCCGCCGCTCACGTACTGCACCTGCATCTGCGCATCCGAGACGATGGTGCCGATGCTCATGCGGTGGCGGCGGCCGATGGTGGCGTCGGGCACGCGGTAGACGCCCTCCTCGTCCGGCAGCACGCGCCGGTACTCCGGATACACCGACAGGCTCTGCCCGCCGCGCGCGACGAAGTCCAGCGCCCACTGCCACTCTTCCTTCGTCAGGTGGCGATAGGACCAGGCGGTCGTCACCTCCTCATACAACTCTTCGGAGCGGAAACCGCCGCCCAGCGCGATCGTCACCAGGTGCTGCACCAGCACGTCGAAGGGCTTGTTCGGCACCTGCCGCGCCTCGATGCGGCGGGTGGCCACGGCGCGCCTGGCGCCGGCCGCTTCCAGCAGTTCCAGGCTGTTGGTCGGCACCAGTGTCACGCGCGAGATCCGTCCCGGTGCATGGCCGCTGCGCCCTGCCCGCTGCAGCAGGCGCGCAATGTTCTTGGCGCTGCCCACCTGCAGCACGCGCTCGACCGGCAGGAAGTCCACGCCCAGGTCCAGGCTGGCCGTGCAGACCACGGCCTTGAGCTCGCCATTCTTCAAACCTTTCTCGACCCAGTCGCGCACTTCGCGGTCGAGCGAACCATGGTGCAGGGCCACCGTGCCGGCCCAGTCGGGACGCGCCTCGATCAGGTTCTGGTACCAGACCTCGGAAGAGGAACGGGTGTTGGTGAACACCAGGGTCGCGCCGTTCTTCTCGATCTCGTCGATGACAGGCTGCAGCATCTGCAGGCCCAGGTGGCCGCCCCAGGGAAAGCGCGAGACGTTCTGCGGGATCAGGCAGTCGACCACGATCTGCTTTTTCAGATCGCCTTCGACCAGCACGCTGTTCGACTCGTCAGCGCCGGTCCCCAGCAGCACATTGCGCGCATCCTGCAGATTGCCCATGGTGGCCGACAGGCCCCACACGACCAGCGCCGGATTCCAGCGCCGCAAGCGTGCCAGCGCCAGCTGCACCTGCACGCCGCGCTTGCTGCCCATCAGCTCGTGCCACTCGTCGATGATGATCATGTCAAGGTGCTTGAACTGGTCGCGCGCGCCCGCATGCGAGAGCAGCAGGGACAGCGATTCCGGCGTCGTGATCAGCGCGCCCGGCAGGTTCTTGGCCTGGCGCGCGCGCTCGCTTGATCCGGTATCGCCGGTGCGCGCACCCAGCGTCCATTCGCCGATCGCGTCCGGGCTGGCGGCGCCCAGCTCTGCGCTCGATACTTCCAGCGAACGCTGGGTGTCGGCAGCCAGCGCGCGCATGGGCGTGATCCACAGCACGCGCAGGCCGGTGCGGTCGCGCCGCGAACGCTTGGCGCCGCGCAGCATGGCCGCGAACCAGACGGCATAGGTCTTGCCCGCGCCGGTATTCGCATGCAGCAGACCGGACTGCCCGGCCAGCGCGGCCTTCCACACGGCGCGCTGGAACGGGAAAACCTTCCAGCCGCGGCCCGCGAACCAGGCGTCGACCGCCTGCTCTGCCTGCGACTTGCTCATGGCTGTGCCGCTTCCAATAGACCCTTCAGGGTATCGAGTGTATCGGCTTCTTCGACCGGCTTGTCGTCGCGCCGCCGCAGGATGCGCGGGAAGCGCACCGCAATGCCCGCCTTGTGGCGCGGCGACAGCGCGATGCCCTCGAAGCCCAGCTCGAACACCATGCTCGGCTTCACGGACCGCACCGGCCCGAACTTCTCGACCGTGGTCTTGCGGATGACGGCGTCGACCTGGCGGATCTCGGCGTCGGTCAGGCCCGAGTAGGCTTTCGCGAACGGCACCAGGCGGCGCTGCTCGCCCGCGCCGTCCCACACGGCGAAGGTGTAGTCGGTGTAGAGCGAAGCACGGCGGCCGCTGCCCGGCTGGGCGTAGATCAGCACCGCGTCGACCGCGTAAGGGTCGATCTTCCACTTCCACCAGGTGCCGACGTCCTTGGTGCGGCCCACGCCGTACTGGGCATTCCGGGCCTTCAGCATCATGCCTTCGACGCCGCGCGCGCGCGACTCTTCGCGCAGCTTGCCCAGGTCTTCCCAGGTGTCGGCCGTGACCAGCGGCGAGATCCGCAGCTGCGGTTTCGCGACGCCCGTGACCAGGGTCTCCAGCAAGGCGCGCCGCTCGTGCTGGGGCAGTGCGCGCAGGTCGACGCCGTCGAGCTCCAGCAGGTCGTAGGCCAGCAGCACCGCCGGCAGCTCGGCCAGCAGTTTCGCGCTCAAGGTCTTGCGGCCGATGCGCTTCTGCAGGTCGGCAAAGGGCGCCGGCGAGTCGCCGCCGGTCCAGATCAGCACCTCGCCATCGACCACCGTCCCTTCCGGCAGGCCGAGTGCGGCGAGCTCCGGAAAGCGCTCGGTGATCAGGTCCTCGCCGCGCGACCACAAATAGTTCTGGGCGCCGCGCCGCACCAGCTGGGCACGGATGCCGTCGTACTTCCACTCGATCTGCCAGTCATGCAAATCGCCCAGGTCGGCCGGGTCGCCGTTCAGCTGGTGCGCCAGGAAGAATGGGTAAGGCTGGCCGCCGCGCAGCTTGTGCTCGTCCTCGGACTGGGCCGCTATCAGCTGCAGGAAACCGGCCGCGGTGGGGCGCACGCGGCCATCGGTCCAGCCCATCAGGCGCTGGGCGATCAGCTTGGCGTCCACCGCGGCGATGGCCGCCAGCGCGCGCGTCACCAGCAACTTGGACACGCCCACGCGGAAGCCGCCGCCGATCAGTTTGACGAACAGGAAGCGCTCGCGCCAGGTCAGCTCGTCCCAGTATTCGAACAGCTTTTCACGGATGGTGACCGGGTCGGCGCCGCGCAGGGGGCCGATGCGTTCTTCCATCCACACGGCCAGGCCGATGTCGCTGTGGCGCTTGGGCGCCGGCAGGATGTGGGCGATGGTCTCCGCCGTGTCGCCGACCGCGGCGTGGCTTTCTTCGTACAGCCACTCGTCCAGGCCGGCGTATTCGATGGCCGCTTCGCGCAGCAGCTTGGTCGGCACCGCCTGCCTCGGCTTGCCGCCGGCCAGGAAGTAGACGGCCCAGGCGGCGTTCTCGGGCGCCGTGTGCTCGAAGTAGTTCTGCAGCGCTTCCAGCTTGCGGTTGGTGGCGGTGGTTTCGTCGAGTTCGGCGTAGAGCTGGGCGAATTCACGCATTCTTCGCCTCCTTCTCCCCCTCTTCCGGCGCGGACGAGTCGGTGGCCTCATCGTCCCCGTATTCGGTATCGAAAGCCTTGGCATCCAGCCCGATCTGGCACAGCCAGCGCACCATCACCGGAATCGAGCCGTGCGTGACCACCACCTGGTGCGCGCCTGTAGCCTCGATCGCGCTCAGCAGCCCGGGCCAGTCGGCATGGTCGGACAGCACGAAGCCGCGGTCGACGCCACGCCGGCGGCGCGCGCCGCGCAGCAGCATCCAGCCGCTGGCGAAGGCGTCGGAGTAGTCGCCGAAGCGGCGGGTCCAGGTCGAGCCGGCGGCCGAGGGCGGCGCCAGCACCAGCGCGCGCTTCATCTCGTCCTTGCCGGTCTCGCTCACCAGTTGGGTGGGCGGCAGCTCGACCCCGCCCTCGCGGTAGACGCGGTTCAGCGGCTCGACCGCGCCGTGGCAGACGATGGGGCCGATCGACGTGTCCAGTCCGGACAGCACGCGCTGGGCCTTGCCGAAGGCATAGGCGTAGAGCACGCTGGTGCGGCCCTCGTCGGCGTTGCGGCGCCACCATGCGTTGATGCCGTCGAAGACTTCCTGCTGCGGGTCCCAGCGGTAGATCGGCAGGCCGAAGGTCGATTCGGTGATGAAGGTATGGCAGCGCACGGCCTCGAAGGGCACGCAGGTCGCATCCGGCTCGACCTTGTAGTCGCCCGAAGCGACCCAGATCTCGCCCTCGTACTCCATCCTTACCTGGGCCGAGCCCAGTACGTGGCCGGCCGGGTGCAAGGAGATGGCGACGCCGTTGTGCATGACGCGCTCGCCATACGCCACGCCGTCGATGTTGATGTCCGCGCCCAGGCGCGACTTCAGGATGTTGACGCTTTGATCGGACGCCAGGTAGTGCTTGTGCCCCCAGCGCGCATGGTCGCCGTGGGCATGGGTGATGACGGCCCGGTCCACCGGCCGCCAGGGGTCGATGTAGAAATCGCCAGGTACGCAGTACAGGCCCTCCTTCCTTACGACGACCATGTCACCCATGCACTCTCCTTATGCGATATGTTCGACAAAATCCTTCATGAACGAGCGCTGCTCGCCGTCCGGGAACGCGATGCAAACCTGGTCGCCGGCCACCGAGAACACCACGCCCTCGCCATACTTTGCCACTTTCACGCGCGCGCCGGGCTCGAAGGTGGATGCAGGATCGGCTTCCGGCCCAGGCTCGCGGTCGAACTCGTCGTCGCGGATCTCGATGTCTTCCAGCACGGCGGCCGGCGGATTCAGGCAGTTATCGCAGCGGCAGCACTTCTCGAAGCCCTCGACTTCGTCGCCGAAGTAATCGAGCAGCAGCTTCCAGCGGCAAAAACCGCTCACCGCATAGCCGACCATCTGCTCCAGCGCCTCCTTGTCGTGCTCCTGCTTGCGGCGGTAGACCTCGGCCATGGCTTCGAACAGGCTGTCCTTGGGCAGCTGGGCGGTCACGTTATACGCCAGCTTGCGCGACTGGCGCAGCAGCCTGGCGTCCTTCAGCAGCTTCAGGCAGACCTTCAGGTGCGGACCGGCCAGCTCACCGGCGACGTCGTCCACGCGCTCGGGCGTCGCGGTCTCGTTCTCCGCCAGCTCGCGCACAGCCTCGTAGACGCTGCGGATTTCCTCGGCCGTCGGATAGTGCTTCACCAGGAAGAACTGCTGCACGCGCTTGTCGTCCTGCAGGAACAGCAGCGTGCATTCGGCATCCTTGCCGTCGCGGCCGGCGCGCCCGGATTCCTGGTAATAGGCTTCCAGGTTGGCGGGAATCTGCATGTGGATCACGAAGCGGGTGTCCGGCTTGTCGATGCCCATGCCGAAGGCGTTGGTGGCGACCATCACGCGCCGCTCGTCGTTCATGAACAGGTCCTGGTTGGCCTTGCGCTCGGCGGCCGGCAGCTTGCCGTGGTAGAGGGTGACGGATTCGCCGGCTTCGGCCAGCTGGTGATAAACCTCTTCGGCCACCTTGACGGTGGCGGCGTAGACGATGCCCTTGCCCTCGGTCTCGCGGACCAGGCGCTTCGCTTCCTGCAGCTTTTCGTCCGGGTTGGTCACCTGCAGCACGCGGTAATGCAGGTTCGGGCGGTAGACGCCGGTGTTCACCACGTGCATGCGCGGCCGGTTGAGCTGGCGGCCGATGTCCTCGACCACTTCGTCGGTGGCGGTGGCGGTCAGCGCCAGCACCGGCGGACGGTCCAGGGCCTCGATCGCGCCGGCCATCTCGAGATAGGCCGGGCGGAAGTCGTGGCCCCATTGCGAGATGCAGTGGGCTTCGTCGACCACCACCAGGGCGATCTTCACCTGCTTCAGTATCTCCACGAATTCCGCCATCACCAGGCGCTCGGGCGTGCAGAACACGATCTCGCAGCGGCTTTCCCCGATGGCGGCGAGCGCATGCCGCTCCTCCTCGGCGGACAGGCTGCTGTTGACCTGCACGGCGCGGATCCCCATCTCTTCCAGCTTTTCGAGCTGGTCCTTCATCAGGGAGATGAGCGGGGAAACGACGATGGTCATCCCTTCCAGGATGCGGGCGGGGATCTGGTAGCACAGCGATTTACCGCTGCCGGTGGGCATGATCGCCAGGGTGTCCTTACCGTCGAGGACGCTGTCGATGACGCGTTGCTGGCCGTCGCGCAGTTGCTGGATGCCGAAAACGGTATCGAGCAGGCGGCGGATGGTGTTGCGGCGGACCGCAAGCAGGCCCTTGTGCAGGAGTTTGGGTTCGTGTCGGGTCATGATGGCCTCACTCTAAATAAGGCCGAACTGAACCGCTATAGGACGCAACCTACAGATACCGTAGGAGCGCCACTAGAGCATTCCGCCAGCGATCAGACAGGTCGACAAGGCGTTTTCCTACAATGCGGCGGAATCCCCGCCGATAGTTGCCATTTTGCAGTCGACCTATCATGGAACCATATTCTCCCGCAACCCGCACACAATTGGAGTTCGATCATGATTCGCATCTTCCCCGCTACCTGGACTGCCCTCCACGTCGGACTCATCAGCATTGCCACCTGGCTGGTGGTGGAAACGGATGCCTTGAGCGGCATGGCGCCGATGTTCTTCCACTGAGCGACGCGGCCTTGCGCTAAGGCTTGCTGCCCCTCATGCATAGGCGTCGGTCGAACCCGCATAGCGGTTCGGACGCGACTCCTGTACCCAGAACACGATCAGAACAATCCAGCCGATCACCGGAACCAGTAGCAGCAACTGCCACCAGCCGCTGCGATCCGTACTAACGCGACGCCGTTCCTTCGAACGTGGCGTATTGCCTGAAGCAGGTCTTGATCGAATCGAAAAACGTCATGATATCCCCGGTCGAGCGCCCGGCGGCCACCATGGCTCACCAGCGCAAGTCCATGCTACAGGAGATTTTTTTTCAGAAATCTCTCGAACTCTCACGACCTGCGGTCGGGCACTTACTTGTCGCCCCTTTGCGCGGGGCGGAACTTCACCGCTGGCGCCTTGCACTGCTTGACCGGTTCGGGTTTGCGCGACGCGGACGAGCGCACATAGCATTCATCGAACACAGAGCAATAGCAGGTCGACCATTCGATGTCGTCCATCTGGCGGTACAGCGCTTCAAGATCCTGATTCGGCGCCCTTGTCGCTCCATGTAAAAAGCTGCACTGCTGCGCCGGCGCGGACCAGGGCGCCGTCGATGTTGGCGCGCCGGACCGACGCCGTTGTTGTCGATCTGGTAGCCCATCAGGTGCTGGACACGCTCGGTAGCGGTCTCGCGCGTGGCCGACATGGTCCGCATCAGCTCCACATACGGAAAGCTGTTCGCCGCCACCAGCTTCTCCATCGAATGCGCCGAATGCAGCCCCAGCCACAACGACACCAGCGAGACGATCGTGGCGGCCACGCCCAGCGTGATGTCCAGCCAGCGCATGCCGGTGCCGTGAGGATGGCAAAAAAAAGCGTCCCTCATGCGAGGGACGCTTTGCCGGCAGGCCCGGACCGGGCTCAGGCAGCTTCGACCGCCACCGGCATGCGGATCAGGTAGTCGAAGGCCGACAGTGCGCACTTGGCGCCGTCGCCGGCCGCGATCACGATCTGCTTGAACGGCGTGGTGGTGGCGTCGCCGCCGGCGAACACACCCGGGATATTGGTGCGGCCGTGGGCGTCGACCACGATCTCGCCGAAGCGCGACAATTCCACGCTGCCCTTCAGCCATTCGGTGTTCGGCACCAGGCCGATCTGCACGAACACGCCTTCCAGCTCGACGTGGCGGTCTTCGCCCGACACCCGGTCCTTGAAGCTGATGCCGTTGACCTTCTTGCCGTCGCCCGTGATCTCGGTGGTCTGGGCGTTCACATGCACGGTCACGTTCGCCAGGCTGTTCAACTTGTTGACCAGCACCGCGTCCGCCTTCAGCTGGTTCGCGAACTCGATCAGGGTCACGTGCTGGACGATGCCGGCCAGGTCGATCGCCGCTTCCACGCCCGAGTTGCCGCCGCCGATGACGGCCACGCGCTTGCCTTTATAGAGCGGGCCGTCGCAGTGCGGGCAGTAGTTCACGCCGGCGTTCTTGTACTGCTCTTCGCCTGGTACGTTGACGTTCCTCCAGCGCGCGCCGGTCGACAGGATCACGGTGCTCGACTTCAGCGAGCCGCCGTTGGCGAATTTGACTTCGACCAGTTCGCCCGGCGCCGACGGCGCGATCAGCTGCGCCGCTTCCTGCTGGGTCATGATGTCGACGCCGTAGTGGCGCACCTGGGCTTCCAGGGCGCTTGAAAATTTCGGGCCGTCGGTTTCCAGCACCGAGATGTAGTTCTCGATCGACATGGTGTCGTTCACCTGCCCGCCCATGCGGCCGGTGGCGATACCGGTGCGGATGCCCTTGCGGGCCGCGTACACGGCAGCCGCCGAACCGGCAGGACCGCCGCCGACGATCAGCACGTCGTAGGGCTCCTTCGCGGTCAGCTTGGCGGCGTCGCGTTCGCCGGCGCCCTTGTCCAGCCTGGCGACGATCTCTTCGACCATCATGCGGCCGGACCCGAACATCTGGCCGTTCAGGAACACCATCGGCACCGACATCACCTGGCGCTCCTCGACTTCCTTCTGGAAGGCGCCGCCTTCGATCACGGTGGTCTTGATGCGCGGGTTCAGGATCGCCATCAGGCTCAGCGCCTGCACCACGTCCGGGCAGTTATGGCAGCTCAGCGACATGTAGACCTCGAACTCGTAGTCCTCGTCCAATGCCTTGATGGTGTCGATGACATCCTGCTCGACCTTGGGCGGGTGGCCGCCGGTCCACAGCAGGGCCAGCACCAGCGAGGTGAATTCGTGGCCGAGCGGCAGGCCGGCGAAGCGCAGGCTGTTGTCGCTGCCGGTTCGCTGCAGCGAGAACGAAGGTTTGCGGGCGTCGTTGCCATCCAGGCGCAGGCTGATCTTGTCGGCGCGCAGGCCCTGGATGGTCTGCAGCAGGTCGAGCATCTGCTTCGAGGTGTCGCTGTCGTCGAGCGAAGCCACCAGTTCGAAGGAGTGCTGGACGCGTTGGAGGTAGGCACCCAGCTGGGTCTTCAGGTCATTGTCGAGAGCGCTCATGGTCTTGTCCTTTTCGTTCAAACGTGTTCAAGCCGATGCGACGCACATGCGGACGCATCCATTCAAATCAAAGTGGTAAATCTAAGCCGGCAGATCGACCAGTTTGATCGCCTGTCTTTCAGGGCAGGCCCATCGCGTGCGGGCTGCTTTTTGGGAGGGGGGAGAGCACTTCCCGCCCCCCGGCGGTTGGTGCTCTGGTATTACGTGTACTTCGGGTGCTTCCCGTGGGCTCGGGGAGCCCACCCTGCATTTCTCTCTTAGATCTTGCCAACCAGGTCCAGCGACGGCTTCAGGGTAGCGGCGCCTTCGCTCCACTTGGCCGGGCAGACTTCGCCCGGGTGCGATGCGACGTACTGGGCAGCCTTGACCTTGCGCATCAGTTCCGATGCGTCGCGGCCGATGCCGTTGTCGTGCACTTCCATGACCTTGATCTGGCCTTCCGGATTGATCACGAAGGTACCGCGCAGGGCCATGCCTTCTTCTTCGATCATGACTTCGAAGTTACGCGACAGGACGCCGGTCGGGTCGCCGATCAGCGGGTAGTTCACTTTCTTGATGGCTTCCGAGGTGTCGTGCCATGCCTTGTGAGCAAAGTGGCTGTCGGTCGACACGCCATAGACTTTGACGCCCATCTTCGCGAATTCCGGCTGGAAAGCAGCCAGGTCTTCCAGTTCGGTCGGGCAGACGAAGGTGAAGTCGGCCGGGTAGAACATCAGAACCGACCAGGTGCCTTTGAAATCGGCTTCGGTCAGGTCGACGAACTTGCCATCGTGGAAAGCGGTTGCCTTGAACGGTTTGATTTCGGTGTTGATGATGGACATGAAAGCTCCTCTTTCGGGGTTAAAAAAAACGTCAGGTAGGCACTATACCGCGCACGCTGATTATTGTGAAATTGATTGAACAGATTTGAGCAATTGATTTTAGCTATCAGGCGATTCGTCGTTCCCGCGCAGGCGGGAAGTCAGGTCGGGCAATGCCCGGCATGACGGCTTCTAGGCCGAGACAGTGGCAGGCGCAGGCACCTCGGCCTCCGAGCAAGGCAACAGCAAACTGAAGGTCGCCCCCTGCCCCGGCACGCTCTGCACCGTCAGCTCCCCGCCGTGGGACGCGGCGAGCTGGCGCGAAATGTACAGGCCCAGCCCGAGCCCCTTCGGCTCGCCGCTCTTGGCGCCGCGCTCGTAGGGTTCGAAGATGCGGTCGATGTAGTCGGGCGCGATGCCCTTGCCGTGGTCGCGCACGTCGATGCGGACATTGCAGCCGATCTGGTGCACGCTGAGCTCGACCGTGCCGCCGCCGCCATAGCGCAGCGCATTGGTCAGCAGGTTGACGATCACCTGTTCGATGCGGAACTCGTCCCAGATGCCTTCGACCGGCTCGTGGGTGGCCAGCTGCAGGATCGAGCTGGCCGCGGCCGCCTGCAACGAAAGGTCATTGACGACCCGCTCCAGCAGCCCCATCAGTTCGACCCTGGCCGGACGGATCGACAGGGTGCCGCTCTTCATGCGCGAGACGTCCAGCATGTCGTCGATCAGGCGGATCATGGCCTTGATCTGGCGCTCGTCGCGCTTGATCATGCCGGACATCTGTTCGGGATTGAAGGCCGGCAAGTTGCCGCGCTTGAGCTGCAGGCTGCGCATCTGGGTTTCCAGGAACAGGGTATTCAGCGGCGTGCGCAGCTCGTGCGCGACCAGCGACATGAAGTCGTCGCGCATGCGCAGCGAGCGCTGCAGCTCTTCCTGGGTCTTGTTCAGCTCGTGCAGCAGGGTTTCCTGCTCGCGCCGGCTGCGTTCCAGCGCCTCCATCTGGCGCCGCATCTCGCGGCGCTGCTGGTCCAGCGTGACGAACACGTTGACCTTGCTGCGCACGGCATCCGGGTCGAGCGGCTTGTACAGGAAGTCGACGGCGCCCTGCTCGTAGCCCTTGAAGGCATAGTTCAGCTCGCGCCCGGCGGCCGACACGAACACGATCGGGACGTTGCGGGTGCGAGAGGTAGAGCGCATCAGCTCGGCCAGCTCGAAGCCGTCCATGCCGGGCATCTGCACGTCGAGAATGGCCAGCGCGAACTCGTGCTCGAGCATCAGGGTCAGCGCTTCCTCGCCGGAGCTCGCCTGGAACACCAGGCGCTTCTCGTCGCGGATCAGGGCGTCCAGCGCGCGCAGGTTTTCCGGCAGGTCGTCGACGATCAGCAGTTTGCTTGGGTCTTGTGCGCTCATGATTACGTGGTCTCCAGCATGGGCAGCAGCGCCCCGATGCGGGCCAAAGGCAGGATCAGGTGCGGGGAAAAACGGTCGATGGCGCTCTTTGGCATGGTGGCCACCTGGGCGTCAGCGGGGTCTTGCACGACGGTCAGGCCGCCGCTCGCGTGAATGCGCGCCATGCCCTCGGCGCCGTCATGGTTGGCGCCGGTCAGCAGGATGCCGACCAGGCCGGGACCGTAGGCGTCGGCGCTGGATTCCATCAGCAGGTCGATGGACGGGCGCGCATAGTGCACCGGCGGCTCGCAACTCAGCGAAAACGTAAAGTCCTTCTCCACCGACAGATGGTAGCCGGAACCGGCAAAATAAACGGTGCCGGGCGTGATGGCTTCCTTGTCCTCGGCTTCCTTGACCGGCAGCGGCAGGCGCTCGCCGAACAGCTCGGCCAGCCGGCTTTCGCGGTCGCCCGGCAGGTGCAGGATGCAGAACACCGGCAAGCCATAGCCGGCCGGCAGCGAAGGCAGCAGCGCGCCCAGGGCCTCGACCCCGCCGGCGGAAGCGCCGATCACCACCGCCTCGACGCGGCGGCCGGCGAGCGCGGCCTGGATATCCGTCGCATCAAGCGCTGAACTATTCACGGCCCCACCTTGCGAAACACCCGCTCGCGCCTGGCCAGCGGCTCGAAGCGCTGGGCGTAGCTGGAGAAGTCGATACTTTCCTTGCTGCCCAGGCCCAGGAAGCCGCGGTGCACCAGCGATTCGTGGAACAGGCCCAGCACCCGGTTCTGCAGGCGCCGGTTAAAGTAGATCATCACATTGCGGCAGCTGATGAAATGGGTCTCGGCGAACACGCTGTCGGTGGCCAGGCTGTGGTCGGCGAAGGTCACGTTCTCCACCAGCCCGCGCTCGAACAGGGCGCCGCCATAGGCCGCCGTGTAATAGTCCGAGAAGGCCTGCGTGCCGCCGGACTTCTGGTAATTCTCGGTGTACAGGCGCATGCGCTCGAGCGGCATCACGCCGCGTCGCGCCGCTTCGAGCGATTCCGGATTGATGTCGGTCGCGTAGATCAGGCTGCGCTCGAGCAGGCCCTCTTCCTTCAGCAGGATCGCCAGCGAATACACTTCCTCGCCGGTGCTGCAGCCGGCCACCCAGATCTTCAGCGACGGGTAGGTCTTCAAGAACGGAATCACATGCTGCCGCAAGGCCAGGTAGTACTCCGGATCGCGGAACATTTCCGTCACCGGGATGGTCAGGAATTGCAGCAGCTGCGCAAAGGCGGCCGGCTCGTGCATCACCCTGGCCTGCAGGGCGGACACGGTCTCGCATTCCATCACGCGCATGGCGGCCTGCACGCGGCGCTTTTGCGAAGCGCCGGTGTAGTCGCGGAAGTCGTAGTTGTACTTGAGGTAGACAGCTTCGACCAGCATCCGCAGTTCAATGTCGATGTCGCTCGGAGGATGCTTCATATGCGTCGTCAAATACGCTCCATGGTCGGCATCCATACCCGCAGCAGCGAGTACAGGCGCGTCAGGTCGATCGGCTTGGCCAGGTAATCGTTGGCGCCGGCGGCCAGGCACTGTTCCTGGTCATCCTTCATGGCCTTGGCCGTGATCGCGATGATGGGCAGGCGCGCGAATCGCGCATCCTGGCGGATCCTGCGCGTCGCTTCCAGGCCGTCCATGCCGGGCATCATGACGTCCATCAGCACCAGGTCGATGTTTTCCACTTCGTCGAGCTTGGCAAGGGCTTCGAAGCCGTTGCGGCCCACCTCCACATTGGCGCCCCGCTGCTCGAGCGCGCTGGTCAGTGCAAACACGTTGCGCACGTCGTCGTCCACCAGCAGGATGGTCCTGCCTTCGAACACCCGGTCGCGCCCGCGCACGCTCTTGAGCATGGTCTGGCGCTCGGACGAAAGCTTCGATTCCACCTTGTGCAGGAACAGCGTGACCTCGTCCAGCAGGCGTTCCGGCGAACGCGCCCCCTTGATGATAATCGAGCGCGAATATTTCAGCAGTTCCGCCTCTTCCTCGCGCGTCAGGTTGCGTCCCGTGTACACGATGACGGGCGGGAAGGAGCAGAGTTCTTCCATGGACATTGCCTTGAGTAATTCATTGCCCTGGATGTCGGGCAGCTTCAAGTCGATGATCATGCAGTCGAAAATCTGCGTGCGCAACAGGTTCAGCGCTTCCTCGCCCGAACCGACGGCGGCGATCTCGACGTCGTTGTCGGAGATCAGCTTGACCACGCTGTCGCGCTGGCGCTCGTCGTCCTCGACCAGCAGCACGCGCTTGACCTGCTGGGACGATTTTTCCTTGAGCTTCAGGAACACCGCTTCCAGCTGTTCGCGGCTGGTGGGCTTGAGCGCATAGCCGATCGCGCCCAGGTGCAAGGCTTCGCCGCCGTTCTCCTGGCTCGACACCACGTGCACCGGGATGTGGCGCGTGGCTGGATTTTCCTTCAGCTGCTGCAGCACCGACAGGCCGGAGCGGTCCGGCAGGCGCATGTCGAGCAGGATCGCATCCGGGTTCTCGGCGGCCGCCAGTTCCAGGCCTTCCTCCGCCGTCAGACCGACCAGGCAGCGGAAGTCCATGTCGTGCGCCAGGCCGTAGAGGATGCGCGCGAATTCCGGTTCGTCCTCGATCACCAGCGCGGTGCGCCGGCCCGACGCTGCCTCGAGGCGGTCGTCGTCGAAGCGCGGGCCGGCCGGCGCGGCTTCCTGGGTTTCAGGCGCGGCCGGCGCAGGCGCTGGCGTGCGCACCGGCGGCGCCGCATGCACCAGCTGCGGCGCCGGCGGGGTCGCGGCGACGGCGCCGTTGCGCGGCAGGCTGAGCGTAAAGGTGCTGCCCTCGCCCGGGGTGCTGGCCAGGGTCAGGGTGCCGCCCAGCAGGCTGGTCAGGTCGCGCGAGATCGACAGGCCCAGGCCGGTGCCGCCGTATTTGCGTGCGGTCGAGCCGTCGGCCTGGTGGAAGGCGTCGAAGATCTTGTCCTGCTGGTCGGGCGCGATGCCGATGCCGGAGTCCCGCACCGTGAACTGCACCCAGCCGTCGGCATTCGCGCTGACGGTCAGGCCGACGCGGCCGGAGTCGGTGAATTTCACCGCGTTCGACAGCAGGTTTTTCAGGATTTGCTCGAGGCGCTGGCGGTCGGTGTGGATGGACATCGGCACGTTCGGCTCGACGGTCAGCGAGAAGTCCAGTTCCTTCTGGCGCGCCAGCGGTTCGAAGGTGCGCGCCAGTCCCTCGATCACGCGGCGCAGCGGCAGCTCTTCCGGCACCAGCTCCAGCTTGCCGGCCTCGACCTTGGAGATGTCGAGGATGTCGTTGATCAGGTTCAGCAGGTCGTTGCCGGCGCCATAGATGGTCTGGGCGAAGCGCACCTGCTCTTCGTTGAGGTTGCCGGTGGTGTTATCGGACAGCAGCTTGGCCAGGATCAGCGAGCTGTTGAGCGGCGTCCTCAGCTCGTGCGACATGTTCGCCAGGAACTCGGATTTGTAGCGGCTGGCGCGCTCCAGCTCCAGGGCGCGGTCGCGCAACTGGTCCTGGGCGGTGGTCAGCGCCGTGTTCTTGAGGTCGAGGTTGGCGGCCTGCTCGGCCAGCTGCTCGTTGGTCTGTTCGAGTTCCGCCTGCTGGTTCTCCAGGGCCGTCTGCGATTCCTCGAGCGCGCGCGACTGTTCTTCCAGCTCTTCGTTGGCGGTGCGCAGCTCTTCCTGCTGGACCTGCAGCTCCTCGTTCATGGCCTGCTGCTCTTCCAGCGCTACCTGCAGGCGCTGGCGGTAGACCACCGAGGCCACCGAGGCGCCCACCGCCGGGCCGATCAGTTCCATGAATTCGGTATCGCGCTCGCGCACGCCGTGCAGGAAACCGACCTCGATCACGCCCTTGATCTTGCCGTGGTTCGAGATCGGCGCGATCAGCAGTTCGCGCGGCGCCGTTTCGCCCAGGCCCGAGCCGACCTTGATGTAGTCGGGCGGCAGTTCGCGCAGGGTCAGGATGCGGTTCTGGTCGGCGGCCTGGGCGGCCAGCGAATTTTTTGGCTGGATCACCTTGGCATGGCCGTCCTGGTTCGCAAAACCGTAGGCGCCGATGCGGGTCAGGGTGCCGTCGTCGCTGCGCGCGTACATCGCGGCCACGACACCGCCCAGGTAGGGCGTGACGAAGTCCAGCACGGCGTCGGCCAGCGGCTCGAGCTCGTGCAGGTTGGCGCTCTTGGTGGCCAGTTCCGTCTGGCCGCTGCGCAGCCAGTCCTGGTGGCGCAGCTGGGCGTTGTGCTCGGCCTCGTGCTCGAGGATCTCGCCATAGGAATTCGACAGCTTGACCAGTTCGCGGCGGCCGAACAGGGCCAGCAGGCCGGCCACGGTCAGGCTGAACAGCAGGAAAGCGCCGACCGACCAGGCGATCACGGTGCGCGAGGAGCTATTGCGCTCCTGCAGGATGCGCTCCTCGGTTTCGATGAACAGCCTGAACTGGCGCCGCACCTCGTCAGTGAGGACCTTGCCGCGGCCTGACTTGACCAGCGCCAGCACGTCGGCATCCTTGCTGCGCTGGGCGATGACTTCCTCGGCGTACAGCTGCCATTCGCGCTGGGCGGTACGAATCCGGCGCACACGGTCCAGCTGGGAATAATTATCGTCGACCATCCTGGCCAGGTCGTTCAGCTCGGCGTCGAGCTTGGGCTTGGCGTCGCTATAGGGCGAAAGAAATTCCTTGTCGCCGGACAGGAGGTAGCCACGCATGCCGGCTTCCATGTCGGCCGACATGCGGCTGACTTCATTGGCCTGCCCGATCACCTGCTCGGAATGCTCCACCCAGCTGAGCACATTGATCAGGTAGGCAATGATGCCCACGAAGACCAGCGCGCTCAGGACGCCCATGCCCAGCGGCATGGCGACGTTACGGGACAGGATACGGCGGAATTGGCCGCTGTCGATACTCGATCCGGTCATGCTTATTCGCTAACTCTTAGGAAAAAAATATCCTAAGTGTAACGCAATTGCAAATTCGAGCGCGTTCAGTTGAGCGCGAATTTTCAGCGTTTTAGCGTAAATACCGGGCCAGATACGGGGCGGTTCGGCTTGCCCGGCTGTTTGCCACCGTCTTCGGCGGCCCCGAAGCGACGATCGTGCCGCCGGCCTCGCCCGCGCCCGGACCGACGTCGATGACCCAGTCGCAGGCCGCCGCCACCCGCATCGTGTGCTCGACCATGATGACGGTGTTGCCGGCGTCGACCAGGCGGTTCAGCTGGGCCACCAGGCGGTCGGCGTCGAGCGGGTGTAGGCCCGTAGTCGGCTCGTCCAGCACGTACAAGGCGCCGCCGCGGGTGGCGCGCTGCAGTTCCGTCGCCAGCTTGATGCGCTGGGCCTCGCCGCCCGACAGCTCGGTCGCGCTCTGCCCCAGGCGCAGATAGCCCAGGCCGACCTCGCGCAGCACCTGCAGCGGCCGCGCCACCGGCTCCTGGTCTTCGAAGAAGGCGTGGGCTTCATCGACCGTCATGCCCAGCACGTCGGCGATGTTCTTCTCTTTATACGTGATCTTCAACGTATCGGCGTTGTAGCGCGCCCCTTCGCAGGTCGGGCAAGGCGCGTAGACGCTGGGCAGGAACAGCAGCTCGACCATCACGAAGCCCTCGCCGGCGCAATGCTCGCAGCGGCCTTTCGCCACGTTGAAGGAGAAGCGCCCGGCATCGTAGCGCTTCTTTTTCGCGGCCGGCGTCGCCGCGAACAGCTTGCGCACCTGGTCGAACAGGCCGGTGTAGGTGGCGAGATTCGAACGTGGCGTCCGCCCGATCGGCTTCTGGTCGACCCGCACCAGGCGTTTGATCCCTTCCATGCCCGCGACGATCCGGCCTTCGGTCTGGATCAGCGGCTCCTGCTCCAGGCCCGGCTCCTCTTCGACTTCCTCCTGCGGCGCGCCCTGCCCCAGCGCTTCGGTGACCAGGTCGACCAGCACCTGGCTCACCAGCGACGACTTGCCGGAACCGGAGACGCCGGTCACGCAGCTCATCACGCCGAGCGGGAACGCGGCCTTCAAGTCGTGCAGGTTGTTGCGGGTGACGCCTTCGAGTTTCAGCCAGCTGGTGGGCTCGCGCAGCGTGCGGGCCTCGGCCTCGATCTCGTCGAACAGGTAGCGCCGCGTGTGCGAGCGCTCGACCTGTTTCAGTCCCTCGGGCGGGCCGCTGTACAGGATCTCGCCGCCGCCCTCGCCGGCCTGCGGGCCGACGTCGACGATCCAGTCGGCGCAGCGGATCACGTCCAGCGCGTGCTCGACCACGAACAGGGAGTTGCCCGCGTCCTTCAGCTGGTCGAGCGCCGCCAGCAGCGCCTCGGTATCGGCCGGATGCAGGCCGGCCGAGGGCTCGTCGAGCACGTAGACCACGCCGAACAGGCTGGAACGCACCTGGGTCGCCAGCCGCAGGCGCTGCAGCTCGCCCGGCGACAGGGTCGGCGTGCTGCGCTCCAGCGCCAGGTAGCCCAGGCCCATGTCGAGCAGCACGCCCAGGCGCGCGCACAGGTCGGCGGCGATGCGCTTGGTGACGATCAGCTGTTCCGGGTGTTTGGCAGCTGCCGTCTCTTTACCGACCTCGCCTTTCGCGAAAGGCTTCATCAGTCTGGCGAGCCGCTCCAGCGGGAGGCGCGACAGCTCGGTGATGTCCAGGCCGGCGAAGGTCACCGATAGCGCTTCCTGGCGCAGGCGCTTGCCCCGGCACAGCGGGCACTCGGTACTGACCATGTAGCGCGCCACCCGCTTCTTCATCGATGCGCTTTCGGTGTTGGCGAAGGTCTGCAGCACGTAGCGGCGCGCGCCGGTGAAGGTGCCCTGGTAGCTGGGCGTCTCCTTGCGCTTCAGCGCGCGCTTCGTTTCGGCCGGGCTCAAGCCGGCGTAGACCGGCACGGTGGGCGTCTCGTCGGTGTACAGGATCCAGTCGCGGTCCTTTTTCGGCAAGTCGCGCCAGGGCGTGTCGACGTCGTAGCCCATGGTGACGAGGATGTCGCGCAGGTTCTGCCCATGCCAGGCCGGCGGCCAGGCGGCGACGGCCCGCTCGCGGATGGTGAGCGTGTCGTCCGGCACCATCGATGCCTCGGTGGCCTCGTAGACGCGGCCCAGGCCCGAACACTGCGGGCAGGCGCCCTCCGCGGTATTCGGCGAGAAGGACTCGGCATACAGGAGCGGCTGGCCGGGCGGATAGTCGCCGGCGCGCGAGTACAGCATGCGCAGGGAATTCGACAAGGTGCTGACGCTGCCGACCGAGGAACGCGCGGTGGGCGTGCCGCGCTGCTGCTGCAGGGCCACCGCCGGCGGCAGGCCGTCGATCTCGTCGACTTCCGGCACCGGCATCTGGTGGAACAGCCGGCGCGCGTAGGGCGACACCGATTCCAGGTAGCGCCGCTGCGCCTCCGCGTACAGGGTGCCGAAGGCCAGCGAGGACTTGCCGGAGCCGGAGACGCCGGTGAACACGACCAGCGCGTCGCGCGGCAGCTCGACGCTGACGTTCTTCAGGTTGTGCTCGCGCGCGCCGCGCACGCGGACGCGGCCGTGGTCGGCGTGGATCTTTGAGGTGTCGGGTGCCTTCATGACTTGATTGAAACGCACTCTGCCATCGCTGGCGGTGCGTTGCCGCACGCAGTAGCTTACGTCGTCCCCGCGAAGGCGGGGACCCAAGTTTGCCGGCGTTACGATAGCTCATGCAAAACTTGGATTCCCGCCTTCGCGGGAATGACGGCCCGTTTAATCAGGGAATCAGCCGCTGCGCCCGCAGCGCCGCAAATAAATCGAAGAAAGAATCCTCGGTAGCCTGCCAGCCGACAAAGCCAAGCCGGCGGCTGTTCGCCATATCCGTCATCACCTCGATCGGCCGGCCGAGGTCGAGGTCGGTGTGCCAGGGCGAGGCCAGGCGGCCCAGGTCGGCCTCCTGCAGGCCGTGGCGGCGCGCCATGTCGGCCCACAGCCCGGCGTCCTCCGCCATTGCGGCTTCCAGCGGCTGCACCGTGCCGTTGAAGCCTTCGGCCTGCACGCCGAACCAGGCCGCCAGCCGGCGCCACAGCCAGCTCCAGCGGAAATAGTCGCCGTTGGTGATGTTGAAGGCGTCGTTGCGCGCGGCGTCGCAGTCGGCGGCCCAGCGCAATTGTTTGGCAAGCATGCGCGCATCGGTCACGTCGCTCAAGCCGTTCCATTGCGCTTCCGAACCCGGGAACTGGAAGGGTCGCCCGGTCTCCTTGCAGATCGAGGCGTAGACGGCCAGGGTCGTGCCCAGGTTCATGGCGTTGCCGACCGCCATGCCGACGATGGTGTGCGGGCGGTGGATGGTCCAGGTGAAGCGGTCGCGCGCGGCGGCGGCGTAGACCTCGTCTTCCTGGGCATAGTAAAAATTGTCGAGCGGCAGGCGCGGTTGGGATTCGCGCAGCGGCGTGTCCGGCAAGGTGCCGGAACTCGCATAGGCTTCGAAGGGGCCGAGGTAATGCTTCAGGCCCGTCACCAGCGCCACGTGGCGCAGCGATTTCCTGGGCGACAGCGCATCGAGCAGGTTGCGCACAAGTAGCGCGTTGACGCGGATGTTCTCGGCCTCGCTGTCCTGCCGCATCCAGGTCGTGATGAAGACGTGGGTCGGCGCAACGTCGGCCAGCGCCGCCTGCAGGCCGACCTCGTCGAGCAGGTCGGCCGTCACCGGAATCAGGCCCGGCAGATCGCGCGGCGGACGACGCGCCAGGCCGAACACGGTCCAGCCATGGGCCAGCAGTTCGCGGGCGGTATAGCGGCCGCCGATGCCGCTCGCGCCGACGACCAGTGCGCTTCGTTGCATGAGTTCGCTCCAGGGGACAGGGAAGCGCCATTCTTGCGCGCTTTCGATCGGGGCCGGCGCGCCGTTGCCCCAGCTCATCGGTTAGCCGTCCAGCGCCAGCATTTCCAGGCGCTGGCGCAAGCCCTGCAGGCCCTGCCCGAACGCGAAGCGGCGGCTGATCCGGCGGCAGCGCGCAACCAGCTCGCGGTCGCCGAGCAGCTGCTGCAGTCCGCGCGCCAGGCGCACGCCGTTGAGCCGCGACGCCCGCGCGCGGAAGGCCACGCCCAGGGCCGCGACGCGCGCCGCGTTGTCGAACTGGTCGTGCGCCAACGGCACCACCAGCTGGGGCGTACCGGCGCGCAGGGCTTCGGCCGTGGTGCCGATGCCGCCGTGGTGGACCAGCACCATCGCGCGCGGCAGCAGGCGGCGCAGCGGCACGTAGTCCTGCCACAGGATGGATGGCGGCAAATCGGGCGGAAGCTGCTCGCGATGCGGCGTCAGGAAGACGGCGCGCAGGCCGATCAGCTCGACCGCCGCGCGCGCATGCTCGAAATAGGCGCGCGACTGCGTGTTGCCGGTGCCGTGGGTGAAGACCACCGGCCTGGCGCCCGGCTCCTCGTCCAGGAAGCGTTCGAGCTCCGGCGAGAGGACAGCGTCAGGGTTCGGGTCGAACAGGGGAAAGCCGGCGCGGACCATGGGCTTGGGCCAGTCCGGCTGGGTCGGCGCGAACCAGTCAGGAAACAGCGTCACCGACAGGTCCGGCACCGCGAACAAATGCGTGAGCATGCTGTCGACCTTTTCCATGCCGCGTGCCTGCCGCGCCGCGTTCACATCCTTCAGCGCCACCGGATCGATGACGCCGGCGGCCAGCCGCCGCAACAACCAGCTGCGCAGGCCCAGCGGCACCCAGGGCGGCACCGGCCAGGGACCGAGCATCAGCGGATCGTGGATGGTCGGCAGGTTTTGCGGCGCCAGGTAAGCCGCCGCCACTTTCAAACCGGGACGCCTGGCCCGGCACAGGTCGGCCTCCGGCAAGGCCAGCGGATGGACCAGCAGCACGAGCGCTTCGTCGGGCGGCAAGGCATCGACGAAAGGCACGATCTGCGCCATCGCCGGCCGCGTAGCGCGCCACACCACGCCGAAGCCGCGCGTCGGATGCCAGAGGTCGGGATCGGCCAGCACGGCGGCGTCGGCGGGCAGGCCGATGAACGCCAGGCCGCTGTCCTTGACGTAGGGTGCGTGCTGCTCGGGTGCGAGGAAGCTGACGCGGTGCCCGACATCGCGCAGGGTCAGCGCCATCGCCATGAAGGGGAACAGGTCGCCGGCCGAGCCGATGGTGACGACCGCGAAGTGCGTTTTGGCGCCTGGCTGCTTTGGCGGTTCGATGCCTATCCCCTGTTGAAAACAATACGGCTCCACTCTACGCGAAAACCATGGTCGGTGACTTCGGTAGCGAATCGCTGCTCAGCCTGACGGGATCGCCTTGAGGTACAATCTTCACTCGCAAACATTTTTAAAAGGCAGGATTCCACCCATGCGCATGTAATGCCCGCTGCGCGCACGTCGCGGCAGCTCTGAACCTCATCGCAGCTTTCGACAAGCGGCGCGGCTCCGACCGGCATTGACAAGGCAAACACATGGCGCATCCTTACCTCCTGGCCCTGCACGGGGTCGACATCGCCCTCCCCGACGGGCGCATCCTGTTCCACGATCTTCACGACAGCCTGGGCGCGGAACTCGCCGCCCTGATCGGCCCCAATGGCAGCGGCAAGTCTTCGCTCGGCCGCGTCATCGCCGGCTTGTCTCAACCGGCGCAGGGCCGTGTCGAGCATGCCGTCCCCGTTCATTACGTCGAACAGCAGACCGGTCTTCTTCACGCTACCAGCCTGGCGCAACTGGCCGGACTCGATGCGCCGCTCTCGGCCCTGCGGCGCCTGGCGGCGGGCGATGCGCGCGAAGACGACTTCGAGATCATCGGCGAACGCTGGGACCTCGAAGCACGCTGGCAGGCGATGCTGGATCAGGCCGGGCTGGCTGAATCCATGACGCCGGCATCGCTGTCCGGCGGCCAGCGCACCCTGCTCTCCCTGATCGGCGCCTTCTGCAGCGAAGCGGGTTTTCTTATCCTGGACGAACCCGGCAACCACCTCGACCGCGAGCGGCGGCGCTTCCTGATCGAACAGATGCAAGCCTGGCGCGCCGCCGGCCGCGGGCTGCTGGTGATCAGCCATGACCGCGAACTGCTGGAACACGCCGACCGCACGCTGGAAGTCCACGCGCGCGGCTTGCGGCGTTATGGCGGCGGCTGGTCGCTGGTGGAAGAACAGCGCGGCGCGGAACTGGCTTCGATGGAAGCGCGGCTCGAACGTGCGCGCGTCGAACGCCGCAACGCGGAAGCGACGATGCGCACCGAAGCCGAACGCGCCGCGCGCAAGAGCGCCCGCGGCGCCCGTGCGAAAGCGGCCGGCGGCCAGCCGAAGATCGTGCTCAACGCCCTGCCCCAGCGCGCCCAGCAAACCGACGGCGCGCGCGCCGAACGCCATGCGCAGCGGCGCCGGGACCTGCGGCAGGACCTGCTCGATGCCTTCGATGCGCTGGACGGCGCTTTGGCGCGGCCCAGCTTTCCGCTACTGGACCTGCAGATTCCCGATGGCCAGGCGGCCGTGGTGCTGGAAGAACTGGTGGCGCCGTGGGGCCCGCGCCAGCCGCTGGACTGGGGCGTGAATGGCGCGGCGCGGATCGCCATCCGCGGGCCGAATGGCTGCGGCAAGTCGACCCTGCTGCGGACGATCGCAGGCGAGATCGCGCCGCTGTCCGGCCGCTGCCGCACGCTGCCTGCGGTGCTGCTCGACCAGCACCTGGCCATGCTCGATCCTTCACGCAGCCTGCTCGACCAGCTGCGCGCGACTGCCATGCAGCACGATGAAGGCCGCTTGCGCCAATACCTGGCGCTGGCCGGCTTGAAGCCGGACCGGGTGCTGCGTCCGTCGGGAAGTCTGAGCGGCGGCGAGCGGATGCGCGGCGCCTTGTTGTGCGCGGTGCTGCGGGAGCCGGCGCCGCGTTTGCTGCTGCTGGACGAGCCGACCAATCATCTCGACCTGCATGGCGTCGAGGCGCTGGAGGCGATGCTGCAATCGTGGCCGGGCGCACTCTTGGTCGTGTCGCACGATGAGCGCTTCCTTGACCGCCTGGGGCTGACTCACCGGCTGGACTGGCGCGCCGGACAATGGGTCGCCAGCTGAGCACGCGGCGCCGAAGGCAAGTAAGATGGCCGGATCATCTTTCCGGACACTGCATATGGACCAGGACTATAGCTGCCACCTCGAAACGCCTTCCGTCGACGATTATCTTCGCCTGCGCCGTAACGCAGGCTTGACGCCACGTAGCGCCGCGGCTGCGGAAGCCGGCCTGCCGAACACGGTGGCCGGGGTCGTCATCAAGTCGGGGGATCTTGCCGTGGGAATGGGACGGGCGGTCGGCGACGGCTTGTTCTACCAGCTTGTCGACATCGCTGTCGAACCTGCGCACCAGGGGAAAGGTCTGGGAAAGACGATCGTGAGCCGCTTGCTGGAAGCGTTGCGCCGGATCGCGCCCGCCGAAGCCTATGTCAGCCTGATCGCGGATGGCCGCGCGAACGAACTCTATGCCCAGTATGGTTTCGAGCCGACTGCGCCTGCCTCGATCGGCATGGCACAGTGGCTCAAACCCTGACCTGGCAAGGCGCTACAGGAAGCGGTCGAGGATCTTCCGGCTCCCCTTATCGATCGCAAACATATCGCGAATCAGGAAGTGAATCCCATGGCTGTCGGCGATCAGCAAGGAATAAGCCCCCAGACGGCGGATATCCTCTTCCCCCTTCAGCACGAACTCGGTGTCGCCACGGTCCGTCTTGACCCGCCAGGTCGTAGGCGTCGCAAAGCTCGACACGCCCTTGATCGACTGGATCTCCGGCATGAACTCGCGGCCATCCAGTTCCTCGGTCACCAGCGCGCGCACTTCGGGGGACACGTCGGCCAGGTCATCGATCCAGGCCACTTCCTTGCCGCCTTCGCGCACCAGCGAGATGCCGCGGCTCGGCGCCTGGACCGGAAAGGAGCGCACCGGCGCGACGCCGACGAATTCTTCGCCCTCGGCATTGGTCAGCACCAGCTTGCCGAACGCATTGCGGCGTAAATCAAAAGTCATCATCAGTCTTCCTTGCCTTCGTCGTCCGGGCCTTCGTCGACGTTGCGCGCCTGCGCTTCGTACAGGCGGTAGTAGGCGCCTTCGGCGGCCATCAGTTGGTCGTGGTTGCCCTCTTCCACCACCACGCCGCGGTCCAGCACGACCAGGCGGTCGGCGCGGTGCAGCGTCGACAGGCGGTGCGCGATGGCGATCGTGGTGCGGCCCTGCACCAGGTTGTCGAGCGCCTTCTGGATTTCCTTCTCGGTTTCCGAGTCCACCGAGGACGTCGCCTCATCGAGGATCAGGATCGGCGGGTCGATCAGCAGGGCGCGCGCGATCGAGATGCGCTGGCGCTCGCCGCCGGACAGGCCCTGGCCGCGCTCGCCGACCATCGAGTCGTAGCCCTGCGGCAGGCGCAGGATGAATTCGTGGGCGTGGGCGGCGCGGGCGGCGGCGATGATGTCTTCGCGGGTCGCATCCGGCTTGCCGTAGGCGATGTTTTCGGCGATCGTGCCGAAGAACAGGAAGGGCTCCTGCAGCACCAGGCCGATGTGGCGGCGGTAATCGGCCACCGCGAACGAGCGGATGTCCTTGCCATCCAGGAGAATGGCGCCCTCGGCCACGTCGTAGAAGCGGCAGATCAGGTTCACCAGCGTCGACTTGCCGGAGCCGGAGTGGCCGACCAGGCCGACCATTTCGCCCGCCCTGATATTCAGCGAGACCCCGCGGTTGACCGCGCGGTTGCCGTAGCGGAAGCCGACTTCGCGCAGCTCGATGTTGCCCTGGACCTTGTCGAGTTTGATCGGATTGACCGGATCCGGCACGCTCGACACATGGTCGAGGATGTCGAAGATGCGCTTGGCGGCCGAGGCCGATTTTTGCGTGACCGAGACGATGCGGCTCATCGAATCCAGGCGCACGTAGAAGCGGCCGCTGTAGGCGATGAAGGCGGACAGGGTGCCGACCGTGAGTTCGCCCTTGCTCACCTGCCAGATGCCGAAGCACCAGATGACCAGCAGGCCCAGTTCGGTCAGGAAGGAGACGGTCGGCGAGAACAGCGACCACACCTTGTTCAATTTATCGTTGACGGCCAGGTTGTGCTTGTTCGCATCGCGGAAGCGGGCGGCTTCGCGCTTTTCCTGGGCAAAGGCTTTCACCACGCGGATGCCTGGAATGGTGTCGGCCAGCACGTTGGTGACCTCGCCCCACACGCGGTCGATCTTTTCGAAGCCGGTGCGCAGCTTGTCGCGCACGACGTGGATCATCCAGGCGATGAAAGGCAGCGGCGCCAGGGTGATCAGGGCCAGCTTGGGGTTCAGGCTGAACAGGATTGCGCCGGTCATGATGATCATCAGGACGTCGGACAGGAAGTCCAGCAGGTGCAGCGACAGGAACACGCAGATGCGGTCCGAGCCGCTGCCGATGCGGCTCATCAGGTCGCCGGTACGCTTGCCGCCGAAGAATTCCAGCGACAGGCGCAGCAGGTGCTCGTAGGTTTCCGAGCGCATGTCCGCGCCCATCCGTTCCGACACCAGCGCCAGCACGTAGGTGCGGCCCCAGCCCAGCGCCCAGGCCAGGACGGCCGAGGCCAGCAGGCCGCCCATGTACATGTACACCAGCGCGGTGTCGATCTTCTGGCCGTTCTGATACGGGATCAGGACGTTGTCCATCAGCGGCATGGTCAGGTAGGGCGGAATCATGTGTGCGCCGGTGCTGGCCAACATCAGCAAGAATCCGAGGAACAGCTGTCCTTGATAGGGCTTGGCGAAGCGCCACAAACGGAACAGGGTCCAGGTGGACGGCGGGGTGTGCAGTACCTTGGTGCAGATCGGGCAGTCTTCCTGGTCGGCTTCGAGCGGCGCCTTGCAGCTCGGGCAGGTGTGCTGCTCGGGCGGCTGGACGGCGACGCCGGTCAGGTAGCTCTGGACCTGGTCGTGGAACTGGTCGACCAGGCGGATCGCCTGGAGGTTCTGGCCGAGGGTGAAGCGCCAGGCTGCCAGCAGGCCGTTGGCGTCGACCAGTTCGATGTGGCCGACGCCGGCGTGGTCGTAATGGCGCATTGCCAGTCCGGCGCGGTAAGGCCAGTCGCGCCAGTGTTTTTCGCCGGGGCTGAGCGTGAGTAAACGGATGTTTGTTACAACCAGTATCCCTTTGGTGAAACGTAATTTCGCGTCGAGGTCAACCTCGAGGGCGCTTAAAACGTTTTCCCCTGGCGCAAGCTTTTTCTGGACGTCCGCCTGCCATTGCTCGGGCAGGAAACTGGCGGCAGCCAGCGGTGCGGAAGGAACTAGTTGTTGAGTCGTCATGTGCTATCAGGAATTCGAGTGCGCCAAAAGCATGGAACGCTGAGCAGGGCACGCCGGTTGACAGGCGTACGGTATTCTATCGGCGGGGGCGAGACTGGCAGAATTCGGTTCAGCACGGTAAGCTTCGTTTCGGCAAGTATACAACATGTGCGCTGCAGCAATTCGGCACAAACATAAGGCAACGCCGCGTGGTGAGAGAGCGGTCACCGCGGGGCAAGATATTTTTCATGACAAACAAGAAAGACATTAAGATTCTTCGTGTAACCCACCTGCGTGGACCGAACATCTGGACTTACCGCCCCGTCATCGAGACCTGGCTCGACATCGGCGAACTCGAAGAATGTCCTTCGAATACCCTCCCCGGCTTCAACGAGCGCTTGACCGCCTGGCTGCCGGGACTGATCGAACACCGCTGCGGCGTCGGCGAGCGCGGCGGCTTCCTGGAACGCCTGCGCGACGGCACCTGGGCCGGCCACATCCTCGAACACGTCGTCCTCGAACTGCAGAACATGGCCGGCATGAAGACCGGCTTCGGCAAGACCCGCTCGACCAGCGACCGCGGCATCTACAAGATGGCCTTCCGCACGCGCGACGAAGTCGTCGGCCGCGCGGCGCTGCAGGCCGGCCACGCGCTCTTGACGTCCGCCATCAACGACACCGCCTTCGACATGAAGGCCACGGTCGCGCAGCTGACCGAACTGGTCGACCGCTACTGCCTGGGCCCGTCCACCGCCAACATCGTCGATGCCGCCACCGAGCGCCGCATCCCCTCGATCCGCCTGACCGAAGGCAACCTGGTGCAGCTCGGCCACGGTGCGGCGCAGCGCCGCATCTGGACCGCCGAAACCGACCGCACCAGCGCGATCGGCGAAAGCATCGCCAGCGACAAGGACCTGACCAAGACCCTGCTGGCCTCCTGCGGCGTGCCGGTGCCGGAAGGCGCGGTGGTGCGCAGCGCGGACGCCGCCTGGGATGAGGCCGAGGACATCGGCCTGCCGGTGGTGATCAAGCCGGTCGACGGCAACCATGGCCGCGGCGTGACCCTGAACCTGATGAACGAAGCCGACGTGAAGGCCGCCTATGCGATCGCCGCCGAAGCCGGCGATTCCAGCGCCGTGCTGGTCGAACGCTACGTGCCGGGCAACGAGCACCGCCTGCTGGTGGTCGGCTCGAAAGTGGTCGCCGCCGCCAAGGGCGAATCGCTGTTCGTGACGGGCGACGGCAAGTCGACCGTGGTCCAGCTGTGCGACAGCCAGATCAATACCGACCCGCGCCGCGGCCTCAGCGAAGAACACCCGCTCGGCCTGGTCACCCCGGACGACGACGAGATCAAGCTCGATTTGCAGCGCCAGGGCCTCACTCCGGCTTCGATTCCGCAAGCCGGCCAGAAGGTGCTGATCCAGCCGAACGGCAACGTCGCCGACGACGTCACCGACGAGGTGCATCCGGACGTGGCCTACGTGGCGGCGCTGGCCGCGCGCGTGGTCGGCCTGGACATCGCCGGCATCGACCTGGTGTGCGAAGACATCTCGCGTCCGCTGGAAGAACAGCGCGGCGCCATCATCGAAGTCAATTCCAGCCCGGGCCTGCTGGCCCACATCAAGCCGGCCACCGGCCAGCCGCGCGAAGTCGGCAAGGCCATCGTCGAGCACCTGTTCTCGGACGGTGACACGTCCGGCCGCATCCCGATCGTCGGCGTGACCGGCCAGCGCGACGCCGCCCTGGTCTCGCGCCTGGTGTCCACCGTGCTGCGCCTGTCGGGCAAATCCACCGGCGTGGCCAACCGCCACGGCCTGTACCTGGATGGCCGCAAGGTGACGGCGGCCGACTGCACCCGCTTCGACGCCGCCCAGCGCCTGCTCATCAACCGCAACGTGCAGGCCGCCGTGTTCGAATCGCATGCGCGCGCGATCCTGACCGAGGGCCTGCCCTACGACCGCTGCCTGGTGGGCGTGGTGACCGGCATGGGTGCAGTCAGCGACGTGGAAGACCTGTACGTGCGCGACGAGGACGCCCTGTTCAACGTGGTCCGCAGCCAGGTCGACGTGGTCCTGTCCGAAGGCGCGGCGGTGCTGAACGCCGCCGACCTGCAGGTCGTGAAGCTGGCCGAACTGTCCGACGGCGCCGTGATCTTCTACGCGCTGGACGAGAACAATGCAGTCCTCAAGCAGCACCGCGCCGCCGGCGGCCGTGTGGCCTTCCTGCGCGACCAGCACATCGTGCTGGCCCAGGGCCTCGAGGAAGCGCCGCTGCTGGGCCTGGCCAAGCTGAAGCCGGCCACGGCGCGCGAACCGGAAGCGGTCCTTGCCGCCGCCGCCGCCAGCTGGGCGCTGGACGTGCCGACCGACCTTGTCTGCGCCGGCCTGCGCACCTTCGACGCGGCCGCCCAGAAGGCCGACATTTAAAAATACTAGGATCGATTCATATGGAAGTATCTCGCGTCCGGGCCCTGCGCGGTCCCAACCTCTGGAGCCACCACACCTCGGTCGAAGCGATCGTCTCCTGCTCGCCGGAAGAAGAGTCGATCCGGGAGCTGGCCGGTTTCGAAGCGCGCCTGCGCGCCCTGTTCCCGCAGATCGGCCAGTTGCAGCCGATGGGCCATGACGACACCATCCCGCTGGCCCAGGTGCTGGAAATGGCGGCCCTGGCCCTGCAGGCGCAAGCCGGCTGCCCGGTCACCTTCAGCCGCACCACCGCCACCATCGAACGCGGCATCTACCAGGTCGTGGTCGAGTACAGCGAAGAAGACGTCGGCCGCCTGGCCCTGACCCTGGCCGAGCAGCTGGTCCAGGCCGCGCGCGCCGACCAGCCGTTCGACCTCGATGGCGCCCTGCACCAGCTGCGCGAACTCGATGAAGACGTGCGCCTCGGCCCATCGACCGGCTCGATCGTGTACGCCGGCGTGGCGCGCGGCATTCCCTTCCGCCGCCTGACCGAGGGCAGCCTCGTGCAGTTCGGCTGGGGCAGCCGCCAGCGCCGCATCCAGGCCGCCGAGATCGACGCCACCGGCGCCATCGCCGAGACCATCGCCCAGGACAAGGAACTGACCAAGAAGCTGCTCGATGCCGCCGGCGTGCCGGTGCCGCTGGGCCGCGTCGCGGTGGACCCCGATGATGCCTGGGCCGCGGCCCAGGAGATCGGCCTGCCGGTCGTGATCAAGCCGAAGGACGGCAACCAGGGCAAGGGCGTGACCGTCAACGTCAACACCCGCGAACAGCTCACCGCCGGCTTCCATGCCGCGTCCGAATTCCGCGACGACATCCTGGTCGAAAAATACCTGCCGGGCCACGACTACCGCCTGCTGGTGATCGGCAACCGCCTGATCGCCGCGGCCCGCCGCGACCCGCCGCACGTGGTCGGCGACGGCGTGCACACGGTGCGCCAGCTGGTCGACACCGTCAACCAGGACCCGCGCCGCGGCAGCGGCCATGCTACCTCCCTCACCAAGATCCGTTTCGACGACATCGCCCTCGCCTCGCTGGCGAAGCAAGGCTACGACGCCGAATCCGTACCGCCCAAAGGCCAGCGCGTCACCCTGCGCAACAATGCCAACCTCTCGACCGGCGGCTCGGCCACCGACGTGACGGACGACGTGCATCCGGAAGTGGCCGCACGCGCCATCGCCGCCGCGCACATGGTCGGCCTCGACATCTGCGGCGTCGACCTGGTCTGCGACAGCGTGCTGAAACCCATCGAAGAACAGGGCGGCGGCATCGTCGAAGTCAATGCGGCGCCGGGCCTGCGCATGCACATTTCGCCGTCCTTCGGCAAGGGCCGCGCGGTCGGTGAAGCGATCATGGACACCCTGTACGCGCCCGGCGACGACGGCCGCATCCCGGTGGTGGCCGTGACCGGCACCAACGGCAAGACCACCACCGTGCGCGTGATCGCCCACCTGCTGGCGACCTCCGGCCTGCGCACCGGCATGACGAATACCGACGGCGTCTACATCCAGGGACGCCGCATCGACAGCGGCGACTGCAGCGGTCCGCGCAGCGCGCGCAACGTGCTGCTGCACCCGGACGTCGACGCCGCCGTGTTCGAGACCGCGCGCGGCGGCATGCTGCGCGAAGGCCTGGCCTTCGACCGCTGCCAGGTGGCGGTGGTGACCAACATCGGCGCCGGCGACCACCTCGGCCTGAACTACATCACCACGCTGGAAGACCTGGCCGTCCTCAAGCGCGTGATCGTGCAGAACGTGGCGCCGGGCGGCATGGCGGTGCTGAACGCGGCCGATCCGATCGTCGCCGCCATGGCCGAGAACACCCGCGGCGACGTCACCTACTTCGCGCTGGACTGCTCGCTGCCGATCATGCAGAAGCACCGCGCGCAGGGCCGCCGCATCGTCTACGTCGAGAACGGCCACATCGTCGCGGCGCTGGGCAAGCAGGAAGAGAGAATCGATTTGAAGGAAGTGCCGATCACCCGCGGCGGCGTGATCGGCTTCCAGGTCGAGAACGTGATGGCCTCGGTGGCCGCGGCCTGGGCCGTCGGCATAGCCTGGAGCACGATCCGCACCGGCCTGAAGACCTTCGTGGGCGAAAGCGACAATGCGCCGGGCCGCTTCAACGTGTTCGACTACAAGGGCGCGACCGTGATCGCCGACTACGGCCACAACCCGGACGCGATCCAGGCCCTGACGCAAGCCGTGGAAGCCATGCCGGCCAAGCGCCGCTCGGTGCTGATCAGCGGCGCCGGCGACCGCCGCGACGAAGACATCCGCGACCAGACGCGCATCCTGGGCAAGGCCTTCGACGACGTGCTGCTCTACGAAGACCAGTGCCAGCGCGGCCGCTCCGAAGGGGAAGTCGTGGCCCTGCTGCGCGAAGGCCTGAAGGACGCACCGCGCACCAGCCACGTCGAGGAGATCAAGGGCGAATTCGTCGCCATCGACCGCGCGCTGGCGCGTCTGCAGCCGGGCGACCTGTCGCTGATCCTGATCGACCAGGTCGATGAGGCGCTGGCGCATATTGCCAGGCGGGTGGCGGAGGCGAAGGCTTGATCGGCTTGAGGTGATCGCAAGACGGGCGCCAGGCGGCGCCCGTTTTCTTTTGTTGGCCCATGAACCGTCATTCCCGCGAAGGCGAGAATCCAAGTTGCACGAGCACCACCCACGCCTCTCAATTCAGTTAACCACCGCACAAGCCCCATCCATCACATGCCTTACCATGGAAGATCACGACATCGCCGGCGGTGAGATCATGAGCATTGACAAGCAAACAAGCGAAGAAGCCCCGGAACTCCCCTTCCGCTCCCTGCTCTACCGCTTCCTCTTCTTCGACTGGCTGTTCCGCGACGTCAGCGCCGCCAGAGACCGTATCGAGCGCCACGCCGCCTTCCAGCACAACCGCAAGATGAGCCGCTACCTGCCGGTCTACCTGCGCCGCTGGTCCTTCCTGACCGCCTTCGACTTCGCGCTCGGCGTGCTGTTCGAGAAGGTGCTGCAGGCCGGCCTGCTGTCGGCCTGGTTCTTTACCTGGACCTGCGTGACCCTGACCGGCATGGTGGTGATCACGGTGGCCTGGCTGGTGCTGACCCACGCCAGACTTTCATAACATTCTTGATGCCAACTAAAATTTCCTGATCGCAAATGCGGGATCATTGCCTCTACCCACACCACCTAGGAGGCAAACATGACTTACCTGCGCATCAGCATGCTGCAAGTCCCCCGTCTTACCCCCGGCAAGCGCAATTTCGAAAGGCGCATCGATGCGCGCACGGCCAGCGACATCGGCGACGCCCTGCGGGCCGACAGCGTCCAGGCGGCGGCGATGGCAATGGATCACCTGCAAGTCGACGTCGATGTGGCGCTGCGCGTGCTGGCTGGCAAAAACGACGACCGGGGCAAGAAGCGGCGACAAGCAGATGAAGACCTGCCGGCTGCCGCCTGAATCAAACTTCCCTCACTTCTCTTCCTCGGTCCTGCGCCGGCATTGCCGGCCAGGACTTTGTTGCTCACCATCCCCCCGCACTGTTGACGTTCGCTAAGTTGCCAAGCCGGCAAGGCGAGATCATGACATTTCAATAACGGAGGTTGACATGAGCTACCAATGGATCGACGACCACGGCCTTGACCGCAACCCGCGCACCGGCGCCCTCGGCGAGCGCCGCACCGACCACGACACCGCCGAAAAAATCCGCGATGCGCTGCGAGCGCGCAGCGTCCACGCGGCGGCGCAGGCGCTGGAGCATCAACACGTCGATCTGGCGACGGCCTTGCGGGTGCTGGCGAAGCAGGAGTGGCGGCGGGCTTGTCAAGGATGAAGCAAGGGACGCGAGCGGCAAGGACGAGCGGCGTTCGCTACGACTTGACGAGTGTCGCTCGCGGCAATCGTTGGACGTATTCGCGCAGCTCGATGAGCGGACGGATGCGGCTTCGCATGCTCGACCATGCGCCCAACAACAGGATGCCGAGCCCGAACGCGGGAAGCAGCAGAATGCCGAAGATGAGGGCCAAGCGTGGGGCGAGCGCGAGCATTGCGGGAAGCGGTGGGACGTCTTCAGCGAAAGTCACACCGTCCGCCTGCTCGAACGCGATGAGCGTTAGGATTGAACCCTCTACCGGCATGGCGACGTGCAATTTCAATGCTTGGCCGCTGCGCAGCGCGGGCTCGAGCACGTCGTTGAGCCTTTCGGTCGCGCGCATTTCACCGATCTTCTTGCCGCCCTCGAACTCGATCAGGGAATAGGCGACATGGGTGCCAAAGTGGGCGGCGTTCCAATTTTTCGCCACGCCGCTGTAAATTTTGATGTCGAGCGCCATGAGGTGTCTTTGAATTTGGTTAGGGGCGGCGTCCAGGACGGACGCCGGATTTTTTGCTTGGACGGCTTCGTTGGGGGGACTGGTCTATATCAGCGAATTGATCGTTTCGCTCATGTCTCAACCACCATTCCCGACAAACATCCAGCCGTCGCCCTCTTTCTTGAATCGGCCGGTGGATCGGCCTCCAACGGGGCTGTCGATTTCGCAATTAAACCCACCCAGCTCCGCCTTCACGCATCTGAGCACTTTAATTTTTGCGAGCTCCTCTTTCTGGCTCTCGATAGCCTCTTTTCCCATCAAGCGCTCCAACTGTCTCGCCATCGCATCCTGCACGTTCTTGTCGGTTGGCGCAGACTCGCCACAGCCTGACAATGCCACGCTGCCGATCATCGCGACCAACATGGCCACGCAATGTGCTCGATTCATATTCGTTCCTTGACGATTGGGCTAAATTAAGCAGCGGCGCCACCTTCATTGACTTCCTGCCGCAGCAACTCCATCCACCGCTCGCGAGTCGCTGAATCCTTCATTGCGACGCGCCACGTGGGAGAGTCGAGATCGCGAAACGTTAGAAAAAGGCCGGTATTGGCGCGCGCATCCCTTTCCATCCGCGCATTCGCCCCCGCCGCCATAACACCATTGGCGACGCCGAAGGCCGGTGTCACCCTTCCTGCCCGCTCGTCGCGGATCGCCCATTCCCGAAGCTTCTCGTAGCCATACGTGCGATAGGTTCCGCCCTTGAGCACACCGACGATTCGCTGATCGCGATTGATGGCGATGCCGGTGCTGTCTTCGCTGTGATCGAAGCCGCTACCCGGCGCGACGCCGACGTCGTCGAGCATCTTTTTATGCGCCTCCTGGCGCCGCTTCGATCGCTCCATCGCGAACCAGACCAAAGCTGAGGTGGGAGCCCACCCGATGGCAAAGACCGTCAGCTTTGCCAATCCACCGGGGGCAAACGGCGCGAACACTGAAACGATCAGTCCCCAAACCACAAAAACGCCTGCCAACAATCCCATTGATCTCTCCCATGATTGCGGCGATGACGCCGCCCTGTAGAACCGCGCAGCGCCTCAGGCACGAAGACGTCGCGGCATGGATGAGAAATTAGCGAAAGTTGACGAAAAAGAATTGAATCGGCGCGACATGGCGTGACCGGCGACGCGCCGGGACAACACCAATCTGGCGCTTACAGTTGGTCGAAGTTCGATGGCGGACGCATGCCCGCATGAGGGCGCCGATATGGCAGGCGAGGCGTAGCGCCATCCAACGCCGTGTCGTCCCGAGCGATCTCGACAAGCATTCGCGGGGTCATGCCGCAAGCTGCCCGGAACGAGCGGCTCATGTGCGCGGTATCGGAAAATCCGCAGTCGGCCGCGATGCTGGTGAGGCTATCTCCCGCGAACAGGCCCGCCGCGACCCGCATCATGCGGTCGGCCCGGCGCAGCGCCTGCGCCGTCAGGTCGACTTCCCGAAGACTGCGCTCCAGGGTGCGCTTGTGGCAGCCAAGCTTTTGCGGCAAAAGCGAAAGCGGCGCCAGCCAATCGTCTTCGATCGCTCTGGCGACGTCGGCGCCGACACCGTAGCCGCGCCCCAGGATTTCAGCCAGGTGCGACACCGAAGTTGGGCGGGACAGGCAAGCGCCACCGCTCTGAACATGTTCGAGCACCGTCGATATGACGGTCAGCGTTGCGGTCCTGCACGGGCCCGGATCGTCGGCGCGCGTGAGCAAATCGCGCTCCGCAGTGAATCGCTTCACGCCTCGCTTGCTTGAATCGCCAAGCGCCACATTCGTTCGCACAGCGATGTTCGCGCTCGCGTTGTAAACGTTGTAGCCGCGAAGCGCGCTTTCGACGCGATTCACGTTTGCCAAAAACACCATGGCCGGATTGATATCCGTCTCCAGAAAATCTCGCACCAGGCGCTTGATGCCCTCTTCGCCGATGCCCTCGCGCGCGCGCTCGCGTCCCGCAGCGTGATAGCGCTTGTATGCGATATGGCCGTCCACCGCATGCGCCACGGCCGCGGCGAAGCGGCGGTCGGCGCTCCACCCTGCTTTTGCTTCCAGGGCATGAACGACGGTATGGTAAGCGAGTGCTTCGCTCATCGCGCGCGCTCCAACATCGCTGGCTGCTGGCATCCTGCTCTTGGTGTCAAAAGTTTAATAAAATTATATTAATACTATATTTACCATCCGACAACGGCTTTGACGAAGCGACGGCTTTTTAGCGTAAAGCCAAGCCCGCGCCCGAGGCGCCCAGCACGTGGCGGGTTAGTCTGGCATGAATGCATTTCACTTGGCTTGAATCCGCGCGACAGACCCTGGGATGCGTTCGCGTATCGACAAAGCGCTGGCGATGCGCGTTTTATTGATGGCGGAGTGGCGTCGAAAACCGACGACCGGGCTTCCGGTGCATGCCGATGCATCGCCAAATTGCCCGTCCACTTCTGGGCCACAACGCTTGCTTCCTCAAACTACCGAACCCCAGCCCTAACGCGGTAAAATGGCAACCCAAGCCCGGCCCCCTGCCGGGCTTCGACTAAAAGCCATGAACGTCCCACACGAAATCAACGCCGCCGCGGCCAAGGCGCTTGCCTCCGCCGAAAAAGTCACGCCGATGATGCATGGGTATTTCCCGCTATAGGGAATGGCAAAGGAAAGCTGAAGTTACGCCAAAAGCTACGCTATCATTCGATCATCGAGGTACTACCAGCACCGACCATTCTTGGATGTACTCCGGCCCCTTTTCGCCTTCAGGCCGCTCGACACCCCATAGCATCATCTTCCCGTTCTGAAGACCCATCAGCCGGACGTCGCATAGGATCGGGATCAATGGCTCGCTGACGTGGTCGTTCGGGTTGCGCAGCGCTATGACGCGCTCCAGGTTCCACTGCTGGCCGGACATCACCAGGACGCCCTCGGCCGGGATAGCGTTGGCTATTTCCTGATCCGTCAGGCGCTGGCCGCGGTTCCGCAGCCGTTTCACTTTTGCATACATGCCGATCAGTATAGCGCTTGAGGTAGCGCAAGCTCTGCGTCAGCAGCGTAGGGAGAATAGCCGGATGACTACCGATCGCCCGAACTCTCGCTTGTCCGCCGACGTCGAACTGGCCCTGACGCTGGCCAAGAAGACGGGCGTACGCGCCGCGGCACGATTCCTGGAAAAGCGCGGCGCCGGGTTTGCGCTTATTTGCCGGGTACTGGCTAATCCGGAGCGGCGGCGAGTGCCAGCGAAGTGACAAATCGCCAGGCAGGTATATTTCGTTTAGGCAGCGCCCTTGACCTTCTCGACGGTTCGCAGAGCGCCGAGCCCAAGCATGCCCATCAGGATCGTGCTCATCTCGGTAAAGTCGAACACAGGAAGGGTAATCGGGCGGCCAGCCATCGCCATCAGCACCACTGCGGATGGCCCCAGAATGAACTTGAAGGCAAAGGCGGCGCCGCACACCCAGCCGATCGCCGGGCGCCAGCCTGCCACGAACAGCGAGGTGCTGGCGGCTTCGACCTTGTTGATTTCCATCTGGCCTTGAGCCATCTGCAGGTCGGCATTCAGTTGGGCCAGCTCACCGGTCTGTGCAAGGCGCATCACTTCCAGCTTGGCGTCGGCAGCAGCTTTGGGATCCGGGAACAGCTTGTCGAGCACGTTGCCGAGAATAGGAATAAGGGTCTGCCACATTATGCAATCTCCACGCGGTTGAGCAGCCAGCCAAAATAGAAGTCCTCGTTTTGCGGCCTGGCCTCGGTGATGTCCAGGTAGCGCACGCCCTGCTGGCAGTTGAGAGCGCGAAGAATTACGGTTTCGCCGTCGGCACCACGCTTGGCCAGGCAGGCGCGCAGGGCAGCGATTGTGGCCGCGCCAATCCGGCCATCTACGCCGATGTCCGCGTAGTCTTTCCCCTGACGGTTCAGCGCATTCAGGATGCGCTGCAGCCATGCGCCAGGCAGGCTGGCGCCTTGATTGACTCCTGTGTCGAACATCTCTTCGGCGATCCGCGGCGAAACGGCGTGCACCTGGTCGAATCCGGGCTTGACTAAGTACTCGTTGCGATAGATGGTTGCAGCGGTCGCACGGGGCATCATCGACATCGCGCCCGTGTAGCCATTCCGGCGGGCCGTCGCCGCAGTGATGCCCCACATGGTCTCGCCACCTGCATCGTTGATGTTGAAGGTGTAGCTCCCTTCCCTGCCGATCAGGTCGTCGATCATCTGGTCAACGCTTTTACGCTGGGCCATCATCGCATCACCGAGATCTGAAAGTATTTCCACGCCGCGAGCAGCAGCCAGCCGAGGGCTCCCAGCGTGCCGGTCTTGGCTACATTCACCAGCGTCTCGCGCAGCATCTTGTTGACCAGCTCACGCCGCTCGATCACCGACTGGTGATAGCGGCGATGCCCGTCGACATCGTCGGCAGGGAAGCCGGAAAGGAGACGCTCATTCGCCGCCTGCAGGCCGCCTACCTTCTGCGAAAGCTGCTCGACGTCGGCGCGCATCTCCAGCTGATTGTCGCGCAACTCAGTGAGTAGCGCCACGAGTGGCATCCCGCCCATTCGTTCCGCTTCGTGCTGCCATAATTGGTTCATATTTCCAAATTCCCTGTTGTGGTGGGTATGGCCACATCATGAGGATTTCCCTGTCTCAATTCTCGGAAAAGTGGGACAGATTTCCGACGTTAGACGGCGCCCGGCAACGCCGCACCAGGCGGGGCTGGCGGCTGCAGCCAGCGCTGAATCGGCCCCTTGCGATAATCGGCCATATGCAGGTCGATCGGGCGCGCGCGCTTCATCACGCCAGGGTCGAACAGGCGCACACCGCCGGCGAGAACGATGGCAAACGCCAGGTCAGAGCACCACCAGCAGCTGTCGTCTGACCAGTCTTCCGAATAGGTGAACGGAATGCCGACGGCGCCGGGCCAGTCGTACCCCTTTCCCACCTGGGCCTCGGCGAATGCGCGCGCTGCGTCGACATCCGGAACCCATACCGGCATGTCGCGGTAAATCGCCACGCCTTCCATCAGCTCTTCGATGGTGCCGGCGCGGCAGCCGTGCGTCATCGAAGCCTCATAAGCGCGGTCGCCAATGATGGCGATGGCGTGGCTAAACTGGCGCGAGCCGGCGGCGATCCCGATCGCGAGACTGAGCGGGTTGTAGGGCCAGCGGCTGGTGAGGCGGACTGTAACGAAGCCGCCGCGCATCACAGGCCCGCTGCAGTGATGAACAACTGGTCGAGTGCTTCTTCGTCCAGGCCAAGCTCCTGACCCAGCAAGACGACCAGGGGCCGGTCTCGCAGGACGGTGCTCGAATAGTCCCACTCGATGCGAGCCGTTTCCCTCTCTGGGCTGTCCAGCGAGTCAATCGCCGCGTCGACCAGCGAGAGTTTGCCGTCGCCGAGCAGTGCAAGCCGGGCCTGGCGCATGGTGACTTGCTGCGGGACTTTGGCGGGCGCCGGCGGTGCTGGCGGCGCCAATTCGATGCCGTCGCGCGCTTCGTTGGCGTGATAGGAGGCCCAGGTGACGGCCAGCTCCTCGGCAACGACGATCATGCAGCCGGCGTGTTCCTCGGGCGGCGCTTGCAGGTAGCAGCCGGTCAAGGCACCGGTGGTGTCAAACGTGACGTATCGAATAGCGTCCATCAGGCTACCTTTCTAAATGCGAGTTCAGAGTACAGCTCGTTTTGGCCAGCGTTGAGGGCGAAGCCGCCACTCGATGTCGTGCCGGCAGCCTGCACCAACGAAAACTGCTTGTTTCCGGATGCCCAGGTCAGCCGGAACCCTCGCACGAATGAGCGGCCACTAGTCGACTCGGTCGTGCCGACTGACACGATGGTGCCGTCGGTGATGTTGCGCACGTACACGCGGTGGGATGAAGCCCCCGACCACGCGTTTCCGTCGAAGTCGTAAGTGCCAGGCGGAAGCATGATGACGCCCCCGCTCAGCGATGCGCCGGCGATGGTGTTGACTGCGACAGTATTCAGCGCCCGAGCCTGCCCGCTCGTATAGGCCGGCGCGTTCACGCCACTCGCGTATTCTTCGCGCACGTAGATAGTCGGGGCGATCAGGTCGCCAGCAGTGCCCTTGTCGCCAGTACGCTGGAAGAACAGCATCACCGGCTCGTTGTTCGCAAACGGACTTGCCGATGTCGAGGCAATCGGCGACACAGAGATGTTTCGGTAGCCGCTCGGCGCCGCGCGCGCAGTTACGTTGAAGTCGAGGAACTTGGAGGGATCGGACTGCTTGGCAATCCGGATCTGCCCCTTGACCGCGCTGGTCGATGCGTCGAACGTGTCGATCAGCCCCGTGTAGTCGACCGTATCCATACCTGCGAGATCGAGTCGCAGAGTGGCGGCAGCGTTTTGGGTGGCGTTGTCCAGGCGCAGGAATCCGGCGCCCGGATCGCCGTCCGTGGTCGTCGTGCTGAACTTGTACGGCATTGCATAGACACCGCCGGCCTGCAGTGCATTGAGCGCCGCGAGCGTGGCGTTGATCTCACTGCCCCACTTTGGAAAGTTCTGCATGACGTAGGCCATGGCATTGTCAAACGTCTGCTGATCCTGCGAGCGCCCCGGAAGCTGCGAGGCGTCGAGGAATGTGGTGATGCCTGCCATTAAACAGCCCCTCCGATGGTGAGATTCATAAGTGACCTGGTTGCGTACTGGATGACGTTCTTGAAGCTTTCGTAGCGGCCGTAGACCGCAGTGCTACCGTACGGGCCGCCCACCCAGACAATTGGCTTTTGCCGCACTTCGAACAGACGCGCCTCCAGGTAGTCGATCTGGTCGTTGTCGACCATGACGTCGCAAGTCATGCGCTTGGCGTAGGGCCGGATAACCGTGCTGCTCGTACCGTCGAAGTTGAACGTAGTGCTCGAGTAGTCCTTGCCTTCGGTGGACAGCCCCATGAGTGTCGGGCCGAACTCATCGATCGGGCCAATCGCGCACATGCCGCACTTGGCTACGCCGCCGATTTTGCGCAGGCTGATGGTCACCAGGGCATTGGCGTAGACGGGCATCTTCAACGTCAAGAAATAGTCCCTGCGCTTGATGCGCTTGAAGCACCAATTGAAGAATGAGCTTCCGGAATTCGACTCGATCAAGGTCGTCGTTTCGCCGTACACCAGCCCTTCGACCTGGTCGACCACGCTGATTCGCGCCTCGTCGACGCTCAGGTTGCCGAGGTATAGCCCCTGGCTAATCGCTTGCGGCGACAGCACCATCAGGATCTCATCGGGATTTGTGGTCTGGGTGTTGTTGTACTGGTCCAGCATCTTCTTGCGGTTCACCACAGTGCCGAGCGGCAGCCACGAAGCTGTTTCGGTGAGCGCATGCCCTACGTTGCCTGCGATGACCGACTGATAGGTCAGGTAGGTCGCCGGGTCATAAACCAGCGCATCCTTCGCGTAGGCCGTGCCAGCGCTGTACGGCGCCTCGGTGATCGGAACGTTGGAATACACCAGGCCAGCACCAGGAGCGATGATGTCAGCAGCGCGAGTGGCGGCCGCTGCGGTTGTCGGAATGTAACTGGTGGCCTTGCGGCCTTGCTCAAGCTGCGCTCCCCAAAACAGATGACCCTCGCCGACAGCGTACGCAGGCGCAAGGATAAGCTGCCCTGTAGAGCTGCCCAGGCCGATCATGGTGACTGCGTTTCCTGCGGGGAGCGTGCCCGAAATTGCGATGCGAACGAGTCCGGCCGCTTCTTCGAGAAATTCACATGTAATTGTTCCGGCCGGTAAGGCAACGGCAAAATATTCACGGGTGTCGAGGTTGATGCACACCCTAAACCCGGTGGCGAGCTGCAAGAGCACGTAAGGCGATGCTGCAAGCTTGCCGACGAATACCGAGAGCGTCCAGTCGCCCGCAGTCAGCACTTGGGACTGGTATCGGTAGCCGCAAACCGTTGATACGCCATTCAGCTGTGCGGCGATCAGGTTTGCCGACATTTGCCCATCCGGCGCCAGGGCGAAATTTTCCGTTGCGACGCCGGCATTCGGGTCGGTCGACCACACGGTCGCAAACCGCTCGCTGTACTTGAGCGTGTTCGTCGCCACCCCCTCCACCAGCGCATACGGCGCCTTCGTCAAATCACCCGGGTCATACGTCACCGCCAGGGTATTAGCCGGCACCTGTAGCAGCGTGCCGGTTCGGTCATATACCCACTTGGGCGACGCGCGTGTGCAGGCCACGTCGCCCAGGGTTACGGGGTCAACAATAATCATGCGGTGACTTCCTCTTTGATGACCTTCGTTGCAAGGGGCTTTTCGCCGTTGATCGCGGCGTCAAGGTGGCCCTCGGTGTTGAGAGAGCTCTTGGCGATAGACTGCAAAGCCGCCTCTTGCCGCTCGATTACCACCTGCTGCTTCGCTACAGTTGCCGTCAGCCGATCTACTGCGGCAGCCAGCACTTCGTTATTGCCTTGAGGGTTGGCCGCGCGCGATAGCACCGAGAACAGCAACCGGTTATCCGCTGCCGGAATGACAGCCTCGCCTGCGTGCAAATACGCCGGCATGTCCCGCGGCACAAAGTTCGTGCCGACCGCGAACGGGTGCAGCGTCTTGTACTCATCCGACCCCATCATGGCGGCCTTGATGTTGCTGAGCGAGGCCCCCGTTGCCAGAATGTCCTGCCAGTACTTCAGGCCCGCCTGATCCGGGGCGCGGTCGAACAGCTCCTGGTAGTAGCCCGCGATGGTCGACGTGCCGGCAACGACCGGATTGGCTTGCGCGGCACCGATCGACGACTTGAAAGCGCTCATCGCCTGCGCCAGGGACAGCGTTGCAATTGACTGGCCGTTCAGCGCGTCGATCTGCGCTTGACCGTTGGCGACGATGTCGTCCAGGCGCTTGAGCTGGTCGTTCAGGGCATCGAGCGACTTCTGCTCGACCGACAGGGAATCGTCGGTGATATCCCCAAGCTTCGAGATATCGTTCTGCGTCTGGAGCAGGTCCCGCATGTAGTCGGCGTACGAGCTGAACTGCCCCGATGCATCCTGCGTGACCGATCCCAGTGCTTTCTTGAGCGATTCGACTTGCGCATCCGACAGCGAGCCGCCTGCCTTCGTGATAGCCAGGTCGGCGCGGATCTCGGCTTGCGCTGCCGCCCGTGCATACAGCTTCTGCTCTGGCGACTGGAGCGAATCGAGCGTGCCGTGCAGCGCCTGGGACAGCGACTGCAGCTTGTTGAAGGCTGCGGTATGCGTGTCGACCGAGGCTTGGATTGCCGTCTTCTCGCGCGCCGTTACCTTTTGAAGCACGGAGAATGCATCGTTGACGCCACCAAGCAGGGTCGCGGCGTTGGCTTTGACTGCATCGATGGCTGCTGCCTGAGCCTTGACGGCCTGCACCTGGTCGAACAACGAGCGGTTGCTCTCGTCGAGTGCATCACGCTGCTTGGCCAGAAGCTGGACCGACGACATGGTTGCTTCGTCGTACTGGTCTTGCAGACCCTTGCGCTCGTCCGCTGCGCGCTGCAGTGCCGTTGTTCTGGCATCCTCAGCATCTTTCGCTGCCTTCGTTGCTTGGATCTGATCGAACAGCGACCTGTTGCTAACCTCCAGTGCGTCACGCTGTTTGGCCAGCAGCTGGGCCGACGACATGGTCAGTTCGTCCAGTTGGTCTTGCAGGTCCTTTCGCTCGTCGTAGACCTTCTGCCCCGCGTCGGCGATCTGCTTGATTGCCGGCGCATACTGCATCAGGGTGGTGTACGCCTGCGCGCCAGCCTCGGTCGTCGTGTCCAGACCGACCACGAAGTCGCGCAGCGCACGCATCGCACCTTCGCCCGATGCTTGAAGACCGTACTGGTCCAGCACCGGCTGCACGCGCGCCTTCAGGGCGTTGGCCTGTTCCTGCTCGCTGAAGAAGTTCGTCAGGAAGTACTCACCCTGGCTGGTGAACTTGTCCAGCCCGCCGGCCAGCTGCACGAGGCGGTCGCGCGCGGCAACCGATGCAAGACCCACTTCGCCGAACGTCTTGCCGAAGGACTGGAATACCACGTCGATGGTCTGATATTCGGTCGCCACGCGCGACAAGGTTTCGAGGTAGCCTTCGCCGACCTGCTGGAGCTCCTGCAGGCCGCCGACGGCATACTGCGCCATGTCGTCGCCGAGCTTCGAGAAGACCGCTTCCACCGCCTTCTGCAACTCGTCGCCCTTGAGGTCCTTCAGGCTGACGTGCCCGATGTCGACCACGAAGCTGTTGAGCTTCGCCGTGAAATCGTCCCCAGACAGGCCCAGCAGGCTGCCGGCCGACTTCACGCTGTCAGCCAGCGAGGTGATGATCGCGGTGAACTGCGCGTTGGCGGCGTCGGCCAGCGGGTTGCTCTGCTCGCTGTGCTTGTCGCTGCTGAACCAGCCGCCAGACGTGGTGATATCCGCGTACTGGTACGCATGCGCACCGTTGCCCATGATGCTGGCCAAGCTCGCGGCGTCCATCCCGAAGCCGGAGTCGGAGACGCTTTGCTTGCCGCCGAAGACCGACGTCATCAGCTTTTGCACAGCCGGGATACGGCTCAACGCCAGTCCGGCCAGCGCGCCGATTGGCCCCATGACGCTGCCGATCAGCGAGACCATCGATCCGGCAGCGAAGCCCGCAGCGGTAAGCGCCACGGTGCCCATGTTGGCGCCGCTGACGCCACTCTTCAGCGCGATGTCCGGGTTGCTAATATCCGTGCTGCTTACCAGATGGCTGGAGAAGGCGCCGATATTGCTATCGATGCTTCGCAGGGTGGCGAGCATGCCGTTGCTGATCGCCAGGCCCTGGTACGTGTTCTTCTCCACCGCATCGAGCGCGCGCTTGATCGACTCGGACTTGGCGTCGCTGTCGCCGAGGATCGATCCGGCGCCCTGGGCCTTCTGGCGCTGCTGCGACAGGCTGACACCACTGCCGCCGACGCTGCCCATAATCTTCGCGCCAATGCCGACCACTGCAGCCAGGGTTGCGGCGCCGGCCGCGAGGTTCAGCGGGAACGGCATCGAGGCGATCGCTTTCACGACCGCCGTAATGCCCCAGGCGCTGGCTTCGGTAGCTGCCAAGCCAGTGGAGGCCGCGGAAGCTGCCGCCTCGCCGGTCAGCCTGGTCGCGTTCAACGTCGTGTTGGCGGCAACTTCGGTTTCCTTGAAAAGGATCTTCTTCGTCATCGACTCGAGGGCCATCACCATCTCAGCGGCGCGGTAGGCCTTCTCGACGCCCTGGAGGACTGCGTACCCTTTGGAGTTCTCGTTGAAGAACCCTTTCGCGGCACTGGCCATGTCGCCGTAGCTCTTGATTTGGGCTTGGGCCGACGCCTCGGTCGCCATCTGGTTCGCGCGCTGGATCTTCACCGGGTCGCCGTGGGCGTCCCTCAGCGAGTTCGCCAACTGGGCCGCGATGGCTGCCTGGGTGCGCTCGAAGCCGGTCAGCGCCGTGGTCATGCCGCCGATGGCCTGGCCCATGGTGCCGAACGACTGCGCCATGCCCTGCGCGGCCGACTGCGCTGCCTGGTCGAGCGACGACATGATGTCGACCATCGCGTTCAGGTCCTGCAACGGCTTTTCGTAGAGGTCCTGCTTTACGGCGCCGACGGTGACCGCTTGAGCGCGTTCACGCAGCGCGGCGGCCTCGTCACGGATGCGCTGGGCGCGTTCGCCTGTCAGGTCGAGGCCTTCTGCGATGATTGCCTCGGCGTCCTTACGTGCAGCCGCTTCCTGCAGGCGCATGGCCGTGAGCTCGGCAACTTGCCTGGTAGTCAGGCCGATCTGTTCGTTCTGGTCGATCTGTGCTTGGGTCTGCTGCCTGAGGCTGGCCAGCTCGGCTTGCTCTTTCTCGATCAGGTCGGACGAGTTTCCAACGGCCTGGCGATAGTTCTGCTGCTCGAGCAGGAAGAGATCCTCTGCCTCTTTCTTTCGAGCGTTATTGATCTTGGTGCCGATGACGGCGACCTTGCCGGCCAAGTCGGCCTGCTCCTTCTCGCTGTCGGTTTTTCGACTTGCCAGCGCAAGTTGCTGGGAGAGTGCCGCTTTCTCTATCCCCAGCGACTCAATCTGTGCTGCCGTCGTGCGCTTGATTGCCGTTTCGCCATCGATCTGACCAGTATTCCGCAGGAATTGGATATGCTCCTGCTTTCGCTGGTTCAGCAGGGTTTGCACCTCAGCCTGGTGGGTAATGGCAGCGCTAGTCAGGTCCAGGCTCTTCGCGTAATCCTTACCCGCCTGCGATCCGTTGAACGTGTCTGCGGCCAGCTTCTTTACCGCCTTGGCGTAGTCGTCTTGTGCGATTTGCCCGGCATCGAGCGCACTTTTCAGCGCAGCCAGATCAGCAACGTAGGACGCGCCTACGCCGGTCATTTTCTCTCGGAGATCGGTCGCGGACTTGCTGCTGGCGTCGAGGGTCGTCTTCAGATCTTTGCCGACCTCCACGACCTTTTTCAGCGCGTCATATTCACCTTGGTACGTGACCATCTCAACAGCGTCGGATGGCGATAGCGCGGCCCCCTGTGCCTTCAGGTCGTTGATTTTCTTGAGCAGTTCTGCCATGCGTTCGACTGCTTCTCCGCCCTGGGCAGCAACTGGACCCATGCCGGCCTGCCTGGACAGCTCGACTCGTTCGCGCAGCTTCTGATTCTGCTTTTCCAGGTCACCGACGATCTGCTCCGTCATCTCCCCGACGTTCTGCGAAGCATCGGCCGTCGCTTCGTCCTGCTTTTGCTTGTACCAGACCCATGCCGTTGCGGCGAGGCCGAGAACGGTAATAATCGCGCCGACCGGCCCGCCCAGGAGAGTTAAGGCGCGCGAGGCCAGACCAGCGGCAGCGCCGCCAGCTGCAGTCGCACCGGTCAGCGTGTTCTGGGCGGCGGTCTGGGCGGCCAGCGCCGCGGTTACCTTCGCGGAAACGGAAGCCTGCTGAGTCCCAAGAACCGCCAGTTCGGCCAGCATCGCCGTGCGCTGCGCTTCAGCAACCTGCAGTTCAGCTGTCGCCAGGCGAACCGTTCGTAGCGCGAAGCTTTGTGCTCCCGCAGCGGATGCTGCGGCAATGGACGCCTCGGCCGCGGCAATGCTCGTGTTCGCGCTGGCGAGTTTGGCCACAGCCTCCTCGCGCGCAACCACGATCATGGCTTGAGTCGCCGTGAGCTGGGTGGTCTTGGCAGTTGCGCTCGCAACATCAGCCTCTGCTGCTGCAATAGTCGCTGCCCTTGCCGTGGCTGTCTCGGTAATCTGCCGACGGGTCGCCGTCACCCATCCATCGATCGTGGTGGCGAGTTTTGCCGTAGCGACGGTCGCCACGGCGCCGGCTAGCAAGGTCAGGTTATCGGCCAGAACACCGACGCCGAATTTTGCCGCATCTCCGACTCCGGACTGCGAGAGCTGAAGCACAAAGGCGCTCCACTTGTCCGACAGGTTGCTGATCGCACCGTCCAGAGTCGCGGCGCGCAGCGCCATAGCTCCGGCGAAGTCTGTGTTCCCGAGCTTCTGGAGGAAACCCTGGATCTCGTCGGCATTTTTACCGACGGTGATCGTGGTGCCTTTGAACGTGAGGGCCACCTTGTCGCCAGCCTGGGACGCGGTAATGCCGAATTCCTTCAGCCGTTCGAACTCCCCGGTGGCAGCATCGGCGACGGCCTCGATCATCTGGTCGAGTCCTTTGCCCATCGCGGAAGCGGTGTTGCCGTAGGACCGTAATGCCCGCTCGGAGGGGTCCAGGCCAAGATTCTTCATCTTGATGAATGCTTCGGTGGCCTCCGCCACGCTGTACGGTGTGGAGGATGCAAAGGCCTGGAGGGACTTGAACGTTTGCGCCGCTTCCGCGGTCGAGCCGGTGGCGGTAATCAATGATGCGTTGAGCTTGTCAAAATCACGCTGGGCACCGAGCACTTGCTCAGCGATGGCCTTCATGCCCAGCCCGAAGCCGGCAAACGCCGCCAGCTCCTTGAGGGAGCCTTTTGCAGCCGTCGTAAGCTGCCCGAACGAACCACCAACGCCTTCGATCTGGCGCTGCGAAGCCTGCGCACCTTCGACAGAGAAGCTGATGACGGCGCCAGCGCCCGGTGTAAATGCCATTTTTCTCTCGATTATCGTTTTGCTGCCCACTCTTCCAGGGCGACTCTTTCCATCGCCTGAATCGAGCCAAACAGCTGCGAGCGCGTTTTCTTGCTGACCCCGTGCAGCCGCAGGCACGACTCAACGCCGGCGTAATTCAACCCAACCGCTCCGGCCATCCCGACCGTCCACTGCGTCTGAAGCGCGCACCACATTAAGAACGCTTCTTCGTTCTCCGGCCAAAGCCAGTACTCGTCTTCGTCAAGGACAACACCTTCTTCAAATTGAAGGCCGAAGGCGGCGAGTGCTTCGGCCATCGAGTTGGCGGGATCCGATTCATGAACCCCGCCAAACTCCAGCTGGCCACGCGCCATCAGGCGCGCAGCCTCGGTCAGTTTTTTACGACTGCACCGACTTCCTTCAGGTAGGACTGGTAGCAGACCACCGCCATGCCGGCCTGGGCGAGAACCGCATTCAGGTTGTCGGCTTCGAACGGCAGCGGCTGGCCGTTCTCGTCGAGCACCGCTTCCCAGCCATGGGTAACGCGCTGGACGAACTCACGGACCGGTTCGTCGCTGTTCTTGATTGCGCTCTCGATCTCTTCCTGGCTCAGGCGATCGCACAGCAGGGTGAAATCGAAATTGACGGGCTTGCCGTCTTCGTCCTTGAGGGTGCCCTTGACGGGGACGCGCAGCTTTTTGCGCACAACGAGCTTGAATGCCATTTTTGATATCGCTTTCGTGTCTGTGAATGGGTGGTGGGCTTACAGGCTGACGATGCGCCATTCGTCGTTGCCGTTGACCGGCATGAAGCGCAGGTCGAAACCGATCAGGCGCTTACCGTTCTTCTCGGCCTTCTTCGGGCTCAGCAGCTGGACGGCGGGCGCGAAGAACAGGATCTTGTTGCCGGTGGTAAGGCCGATGGTGATCGCGAGGCTCTGGGTGGTGTTCGCTTTCACGGCCGCCATCAGAGCGACTTCTTGGGCCGCGGTGAGATCCAACTCGAGCGAGCCGGTCGATTCGCGGTTGGTGATGTCCACGGTCTCGCTGCTGAGCATCGGCGTGAACGCGACCTGGTTGCCGGCCTTCATCTCCAGGCCGGTGCTCGGGTAGACCGTGCCACCGGTGATCGCGCCAGCGGCGTAGCTGCCGCCGAGGGTGATGTCGATCACGTTGGCGCGGGTCATGGCCACCGGCTTCTTCCACGGCGTGAAGGTGCCGGTATCGCTTGCCGCAGTCACGCCGCCGTCCAGGCCGGTCCAGTCGAACTTCAGCATCGGGCGATCGCCGACCTTGGCCGACAGCGTGAAGTCGCCCATCGTGCCCAGCAGCTTGTGCAGGACACCGTCGTCGTAGTAGTACTGGCTCGAAGACTTCAGGCCGCTCGAGACCGGCGTGTACTCGACCCGGGCCGGCGTGGCAAGGACGCCCTCGGCGCAGGCGCAGGCCTGCAGCAGCTTGCCCCAAGCAGGCGCGGTCCCGGCGGTGCCGGAGCCGGCCAGCTCGGTCGAATAGCTCAGCTTGACGCTGGCCGAGCCGACCAGTTGCTCGCTGGCACCGAAGGTGCCGCGGATCAGGTTGCGGTCGATGTTCTGGGCGTCCAGCGGCGTGAGGCTCATGTCGCTCACGAGGACGGCATTGGCCGCGCCAGTCGGGTTTGCGTCGGTGCCGTAGGCAGATTCGATCGCGGCGACGATCAAGGTATTCCGGATGATGCGGCTCATGCGCCTTGCTCCTGTTCGGTGGTGACCATGTCAACGGCCGCGGCCGCCGACGCTTCCTCGCTCGGGGCCGGATCGTTCGAGATCCACGCCCACTTCGATTCGTCGAAACTCCAGGAACCGCCGGCTGGCGGCACCGGAATGTGGCGCCCGGAGGCGCCTTGATTGTTGGTTTCGGTGTTCATGTTCAGTTGAGGATTCCGTTGTCGGTACGGTGGTCCGCGATATAGGTGAGCCGAACCCACCCCGTTTTTTTGCCTTCGACGCTGTTCTCGGCCTCGAGGCCAGCGATGCGCAAGTCGAACACCAGGCCGCCAAGAGTCGTGTCCTGCGCCAGGCGCTCGGCCACCGCGGCAACCAGGTCGTCCACGGCCAGGTCGCCGGATTGCTGCAGGCTGCGCGCCAGGCAGTCGACGGTGATGCGGGTCTTCCAGTCGATCGGCTGGCCGGCAATCGTTGCGAGATCTGGCAGTGCCGTTTCCCACTGCACGCTTACGGCCTGCTCGGCCTGCTCGGGCGCCGGCACGGCGCGCGCGCGGTCGATCCGGTCGCATACCGCCGGCTCGGCCTTGAGCGCATCGATCACGGCGCTGACGATCTGGGCGAATGCCGTTTTCACTGGACACGCTCGACGGTCAGCATGGTCAACCCTGTGCCGTCCGACGCCGCAGCGCCGATGACAAATGGCACGCCGGCGATCTCGATGGTCTGGTCGACCGGGCTTTCCATCACCGCGCTAGAGGCAACCGTCACCATCGGGCTGGTGTCGGTTGCGCCGGGCCCGAGGTGCACGACCGACGCAGGCTGCCGGAAGACTCCCGGCACCGTCGCGCCGCCGATCTTCACCAGCACGTTGGAGAGCTGGTTCAGGATGGCGGCGTTTGCGTACGCCTCGAGGTCGGCGAAGGGAAGCATGGCCGAATTAGCGGATCACGCCGTCCAGCAGCACGCTGGCGGTGCTGACGCTGCCGCTCTTGTCGGCCGTGACTGCACCTACCAGGGTGTTGTTGGTGGCGGTGGTGGTGATCTTGCGTGCGGTGTCGTCCCAGTACACCTTGGCGCCCTGGGCGGCGGTGTCGGCGGTGACAGCGGGGATGTCGAACACGCCTTTACGCTTGATTTCGACCTGCGCGCCTTGGGCTGCGCTGTTGGTGGCAATGCCGAACAGCGAGCCGACCTTTACGCCCTGGCCACTGGTGACGGCGTACGGTGCGGTCACGGGGACCACGTCGCCGGCTTGGGTAAAGTTCTTCATTTTTCTGCTTTCCTTGTTGGTGAACGATCAGTCGAAGCCCGAAGGCTTAGGCGCCGGCGCCCTTGTACAGACCGCGGTGATCGACGGACGAAGCTGCGAAATCGTGGCGGCATTTAACCGTGATGCCATCGATTTCAAAGCCGACCTGGCTTTCGACCACCGGGCCTTCGGCTCCGTCCAGGTAGCAGTATTCGACGGTGTCGACCTGGCTGTTGCTGCTGGCGAGATACCACTCCTTGTCGCTGACCCCATCGAGGATCGGCTCGACCACTGGCTCGACAGCCGTGCGGCCGCCCGTGCGGAACTCGTTCACATCGCCTTGCTTCGCCGGCGTGTAATTCGAGCTGGTCAGCTGGTAAGCATCCTGCTCGAGTGCAGCCGGGACGATCAGGAAGTTGGGAATCAGGTTCAGCTGTTCGCCGGCGAGGCCTTTTTGCACACGCATCGCGGTACGGCCAGCCTTCAGTGCAGCCAACTGCAGGGCGGAGCCAGCGCCGGTGCCGAGGTTGCCGTGGTCGGCGTGGAAGAGCTTGGTGCCGTCGCCCATCACCGGGTTGTCGGTGAGTTGGCTGTACACCAGGCGATTTTCCAGGCGGCTGGCACTTGCGCCAAACGCGGAAACCAGCCGCTCGAACGCGCGAAGGTCGTCGTTGACGATCGCTTGACGGGTCAGACCAATCATCCGACCGTAGGTCACAAGCGCATAGTTCATGCCGGCATCCTTCATCGTGCCGTACTTGAACTCGCCGTGTTCGTTCGTACGGAGCAGCTCCGGTGCGCCGGACAGCTGGACGATGTTGATGTTCTTGAAGTCCGGAGCATTCGGCGCCTTACGAGCCCACAGGGTGTAGGTGCCACTGTTCTCTTCGTAGGCCGAGCGCATGCGCTTGTTGGCGACGTTGGCGAAGATCGCGGCGAAGTCACTGGTGCCGTGCATGCCCGAGCGGTAGTGCAGGATTTCGGTGGCCAGACGCATGCGTTCCATGCCGCGAGTGCTGACCCCACGCGCTTCCAGAAAGTCGCGACCGATTTCCAGCAGGCTCATGCCGCGGTATTGGCGGCCGTTATCGGTCAGCTTGGTGCCGGCATGGATGCGGTGCATCATCGCTTCTTCGACGCCGGCCATGCGCACCTGGTGCTCGTCGGTGACCACCTGGATCTGCACGTTGCGGTGGCCGCCGGCGGCGGCGTCGCTGCGCGCCAGTTCCTCCAGCACGGCGGCGCGCGCCTGGTCGACCGAGTTGCCGCCGCGGATCAGGCCAGCGGCCAGCTGGCTGACGTCGTGGCGGGTGCACATTTCGGTGATTTCGGCTGCGCGGGCGGCGGCTTCGTTTGCGGCTCGCGTGGCGGAGTCGTCGTTCGCAGCAGGTGCCGCGGCGGTCGGCGCAGCAGTTGCAGCCGGGGCTGCTGCCGGGGAAGCCGAGCGGGTCGGATCTGCGGGCGCGGGGTTCAGTGCGCCCGCTTGGGTAGCTTGTGGCATAACGGTTTCCTGTTGAGTGGAAGGGATTTGGGCGGGCGCCCGGGTGGTGAATTCGCAGTGCACGCCGGTGGCAGGCTGGCTGCGGGTGCTCGCGTCCGCGTCCGCCGGGACGGTGACGAAGCTGATCTCGTACGGCTGCCAGCTGACGGCGCGGTACAGCGGCATGTTCACGCCGTCCGTGCGGTCAATCGCGCGGGTGATCTCGTATTTGGTGACGTTGTAGCCGAAGCTGATCGACCGAATAATGCCGGCCTTGATGTCGGCAACGATGCCGGCCATCTCAGCCCGTGTCGACAGCCGCAGCGTTGCCCTGCCTTCGCCGTTCTCGATGCTGCCGCGGATGGCGATGCCGATGATCGAGGCGACCCCGCCATAGACGCGGTGCCCGTCGAGCACCTGGACGGTGCCGGCTTCGAAGCGCGACATGTCCACAGCTTCAGGTGTGACGGCCAGCTCTTCCTCGTACGCAGTCTCGGTCCACCAGTCATACCGGCGTACGCGGGAGCCGGTGGTCCAAACGACTTCGACCGTGTTGTCGGCTTCGTTGAAGGTGGAAGGGACCAGCGTGGCCTCGCGCGTTACCGAGGGCATCGTGCGAGGGTCGCTGGCGGAGCGGCTGGCGTTTTGCGGAGTGGTCGGTGTGGTCATGTCCGCATCATGCGGATTTCCCTGTCTCAATTCTCGGAAAATTGAGACAGTTTTTACACGCCTCTATTTATCGCTCTCGGACGGAGTGTACTGCCCATTTTTCAGGACCAGTGCTTTCGATGGATATGGATGCACGACCGGCGCGACACCATCACCCTTCGCTTGCTGAGAACCTGCTTGCGGCTCTGCCTCACTCGGATCGCGGCGCAGCTGGAACTGCGCGGCTAGCAGTTCGGTTATCTTGATCATCAGGGGTCCACCTTGTTAAACCAGGTGGTCTTGTCGAAGCGTTCGCCATTCAGGCATGGCACACGTGCGACCCATCGCCAGTCAGTAGGCAGGTCTTCGTCGACGCCGCCGAGCTTCACCACCACGAAGGTGCGCGGGACTCCCTCGATCGTCTCCACCTGCAGGTCTGGGCCTTCGAGCAGACCCACTCCAAACAGCAACGGGGCGATCTTCGAAGGGTCCGCCGACGTGTTCCGGTCCAGCAGCTCCTGGGTGATATCGGCCGCGTAATAGCTGATCTCGTCGGGATCGCGATCGACCGTCCACTTGTCGCCGATCTTGACAGGTACTTTTGCGCTCACACTCATCTGGTTAAACCTCACTCTGGGTCCACTACTTTCAAAAATTACGATGCGACTCCCGCTTCCTTCGAACACGACAACCCGGCTACCGCTGCCGTCGAACACGACGATGCGTTCCGGCGAGATCCTCGACACGTCGACCACAATGCCGCCGCCTGGCAACGCGTCGGACAGCGAGCCTACGGCGACGGCCAGAGCCGAAGCGCCGCCGGCGAGGCGGATTGAGCTGGTGAGCGCAGCGCCCCCAGTTGCGACGGCCGACGTCGAACCCTGCAAGGAGATCGCCGTCGACAACGTGGCTGCGCCGGTCGCCTGTGATGTGGCCGTGCCGCTGAGCGCCGCAGCGCCGCCAGCCAGGTCGCCCGAGGCAGATGCGCGCGCCACTGCTGCGCCCTGCAGCGCGATCGAGGTCGAAAGCGAGCCAGTGCCAGAGGCCTGGCCGACTGCTGCGCCGGCCTGCTGGATCGCGGTGGTCAATGCGCCGGTACCGGATGCTTGGACCGATGCGGCACCCTGCACCGGAATGGACGTGGAGAGGCTGCCAGCAGCGGCCGCCAGCACCGCCGCGGCACCTATCAGACGCAATGACGTGGACAGCCCGCCAGCGCCAGATGCCGAAGCGGTTGCAGCACCATTGAGCGACATGTCGGCGACTGCCGCGTCGACGCCCTCATTTTCCTCGTCTGTTGCGGCCGCGAATAGTTGCCATGGTTGCGTGGACAGGCTCGCCACCTCGGCAGCTGTTACAACTCGGCCAAGGTGGTACTGACCGTATTGAATGGCGTTGCAATTACGCGAAGGGTTCTCGATCGACTCCGAGCCGACGGAGACGTATTCAGTGCCCGTCGGCGTCACATCTGTGCTGCCGTTGCCCGAATAAATACTGGACAGGTCGTACAGGAGGCCGCCGTCGGCAGCGACGCGCAGATATACCGTGCCGCTACCACTTGAACCGCGAGTCACTGAAGCTGCGATGATCAAGCGCCGCCCATATAGCGACGACGCGCCAATAGCGAAACTGCGAGATCCATTTGCGCCAGCAATACGGAAATTAACCTGCAGCGTATCCGCTGTATCGCGATCAATGCTCAGCCACGCATCGTCTTGGGTGGTCGATCGCCACATCCCGCCAAGCGAAGGGCGGGAGCCAGACGGAGCGCCGGCGATGACGATGTCGAAAATTGCCGTTTGATCGCTAACCAGAAGCGCAGCAGCGGTCCTGGCTGAGTAAAACGTGCCCGCGTTGACTGCTCGGAGGTCATACGCCAAGCCGCCGGCAAAGCCTTTGATTGCCTGCGCCGAGCCGCGGCCCGTCGCTGCGCCACCCGCAACCAATTCGCGCAAGCCGGCCCCGCCATGCACCGCAAAAGCCAGGCTCCGACCGATAGGATTCGACTGGTCGATTCGTTGACCGCCCTGCGGCTGGTAGCGCATACCGGCCATAGATCAACCTTTCGCGAAGAGTACGCCCCTGAACGTCACGGCGTTCGTCGTGTTGCCGTAGCAAAGCATGCGAACGTAGGAGGCGGTCGCCGGCAGATCGATGAGACCGGTCTGCTCGCTGCTCGCTACCGTATCGCCGCCGCCAGTCCACAGGTCGGTGATATTGTTCGCGCCATCGTCCGATACCTGGAAGGTGAACTGGCCCTGTACGGTCGGCGCGCTCGATCCGTTCTTGACGCTCCATGCGAGCTGGCCGCCATTGAGCGTGCGGACATCGACCCACCCGCCGGTGCCGCCCGCTGCCGGCGCTGCCTTGGTGCCGCCCGCGGCGATCGCAGCCGCGGCGAAAATCGTGACTGTGCTGCGTGTGGGTGCCGTCATTTCTCGGTTCCGTCCGGGTTGAAGAGTGCGTCGGCGACGTCCTGGGCCGTCAATGGGTCGGGCTCCACGCCGAGCGCGCACAGCGCATCCGCCTGCGACTGGGTGATGACGTTCGCCGTTGCAAACGCGCGGATAGCACCCTGGGCCACGGGTGAGCCAACCTTCAGTCTGCCCTGCTCGAGCAGCGGCTTCACGTGGCGCATCGACGGATCGCTGCCGATGTGGTCGAGCAAGCTATTGCCGGCATCGATGCCGATTGTTGCCAGGATCGTACCGTTGCCGACCTCGGTCGCCGACGGGTGAGTGCGCCCCACCGACAGCAGCGCGGCCAGCGCAGCGCAGTCTTTGCGCGCCAGCGCGTCCATGCCGGCCTGGGTGGCGCGCGCAGCTTGGCGGAGCCCCGCTTGTTGGTCAGTGGTCAGGCTCATGATCAGTTGTCGATCTGGTAGGTCAGCGCGCCCGCGGCGAAGGACGGGGCAGGGTCGCCGTTGTTGATGGTCTTGGAAGCACCCAGCGGCGCGCGGATGATCTCGGTACCGCCGGTCAGCGAATCGAAGATACCCCATTCAACCGCCTGGCCCCACGGGCCGCTCGGCACCGGGAACGTGATCGCGATGTTGTTCGACGTGGTACCGCTGTTGCCGCTAGATACTGTCGTCGAGCCTGCGCCCTGCGTCCCGGCCCAATTCGCGAGCGAGGCCGCGACAGCGACGCGCGCGTAGCCGCCGCCGGACAACTCGGTGCCGACGGAGGCATCGCTGCCAGCCGCGCCGATCAGGCCGACGTAGTGCGTCGACGGGCCTGTGCCGGCCGCTGCAGTTGTATTGGCCAGGCCCAGCGCTTGGCCGCGAAACAGGAAGTCGATCAGCTTGTTTTCGAATGCGTCGGTGTTTGCGCTCATAGGGCTCTCAAGTAGATGCGTCGGACATCCCGACTATTGGTTGGTAAGTTTTCGCCTTGCGAATCACTTTTGCGCGCCGGATGCACTGTCATTCGCACTGGCTGTTGGCAAGTTCCCCCGCTGCATGAAGAGCATGGTTTCAAGAATGCCAAGTGACTTGAGCTTGTCGTAGTCGGACTTCCATTCGTCGAAGACGACGTCCGGATCGTAGCCACGCTGGCGAAGCTTTTCGCTGATGGTCGACAGACCGGCGCCGATCTCGGCGAGGTCTGCTTTGACATCCTGCTCGGGGTTCACGTAATCCCATTTCGGCGGACTGAACTCCACTGCGGCATCGCGCGTACGAACTTTGCCGGCCAAGTAGGCTGCTTCGACGAAGGCCTCATGGATCGGCACAAGCAGCTTTGGAATCAGCACCAGCCACTGGTGCTGCTGGATTGCGCGGCGGAAGTCGAGCAGACGTACACGCGCGCTGCTGAAGTTCACTTCGGCCATGTCGCCGGTCAGCATTTCATACGGCACGCCCAGGCCGGCGGCGATCAGGTGCAGCTGGTACTTGACGTAATCGACGTAGCCGGGAGCGGCCTTCGGCTCGACAACGGTGAAATTCATCCCGCCGGGCATGCCGAAGATGTTCCCGCCGCCCAGCTCGCCCAGGTCGCGCACGCCCTGGCTCTGCGACGCGCCGCCATCACCGAGCGCCGCAGGGTTCTCCATCGAACTGGTGTCGCCGCTGGCCAGCACGCTCAGCCTGGTCTCCAGGTTCTTGCGCGCCAGCTCGGCGTCCTCATACAGCTGCAGGTCGCGAACGCGCGCGATCACCGGGGCAAAGCGGGTAAAGCCGCGGCCCTGTCCTGGACGGTCCGGGCTGAACAGATGGATGATGTTCTTCGCCGACACGCGCGAGCTCTGCGCCTTGCGGCCGCGGATCAGCGCCGTGTCCCCCGGGTGCTGGTCCCACAGGTAGTAGGCGGCGACGGCGCCGAGCACGTCGTATTCGATCCCGTTGACGATCTGATTTCCGCCATAGGTGCCCATGCGGTCGCTGTCCAACCAGTCGATTTCGAGCAGCTGCAGTTGCAGCGGCACCGGCAGTCCGTCCGTGGGGCGTCGTGGTCGCAGCCTCACCAGAACTTCGCCATCCTGCTCGAGCGCGGTCTCGGCTGCTTTTTGCAGGCCGTAGTAGTCATAGCGCCCGTCGGCGTCGCACACTTTCGACCACTGGAGGAACAACGCATTCAGCTTTGCCTCTTCCGCTCCCGTGGCGCGCGGGACGATGCCGGTGCCGACCGTCGCCGAGACGAGGCCGGTCAGGGCCGCGGTGCAATATGGAACATTCTGGACCAGGGCGCGTGCCTTGTTCCGCAGCGTTCTTGCATCCGCCTGGTGGTCGGCATTCGCGCTTGCGCCAGCGCGGCGTGGGCGCCATGGGTCGCGAGGGCTTGCCGCCTCGTAAGCGCGCTCAAGTCGCTTTCGGGCGAAGTGGCGCGAGATGCCGGCTTGAGGGCTGACCCACCCGACGATGCGATCCAGGAGGTTCGGCATCAGTCGCCCCTTGTGGTGGTGAAGCGAAAGCCGAAGACGCGAGGTCCGCGGTTCAATGCCCCGGCGTTGACGATGCGCGCCACGTGATCGCGCGCGGCGATCAGCTGGCTGGTTGTCTGGTAGGTGTGCTTGCGGCCATCGAACTCCACGGACAGGGTGCCGCGGGCAATCGCGAGGTCGAGTGCGTCAAGATCGGTTTGAGTGAGGGCCATGCCGCTGAGGGTAGCGACCCGGCCGTCTCATTTCTCGGAAAACTGAGACTATTTCTTCCCGGACTGTTTGATGATCCGGTACACGGTCGCGCGCCCGAGGTTGAGCTTGCGCGCGACCTCGCTGGCATTGCGGCCATTGAACAGGCTGAGGACTTCCCTTTCCAGTTGCTTGCGACGAGCGGCCGAGCGCCGCGGGATATAGATCTCGATCCCGCTGAAATCCTGACGCACCTCGTCCTGCAGCTCTGCCAGGCGCGGCGCCAGCTGGGGGAACTCTTCGCCCAGGTATTTGAAAATGGCGTCGACCAGGTCGGGATTGTCGAAGACCTCTGCGTTCACCACTGCCTCCCGGCTGGGCGGCGTGACGGTGCGGGGTGCGTCTGTGGTTTCGGTGTCGGCCATTGGTCAGGGCGTGATAGGGTTGAAGATGCGGCCGGCGGCTGCTCGGCCATATTGTTGTCAGCGGCCGCAGCGTCGGCCGATGCCGCTGGCGGTTCCTGGAAGAGGTCGCGGGTATCGGGGTCGACGAACTCGCGAACCTGCTTCCACTGCGCCGGCGTTTTCTTGTGGAGGCCGAGGTAGTGCGCGCAGGCCACCGAGTAGACCATCAGGTCGCCGGCCTCATTGCGGTCGTTCTTTTTCTTTTCCCAGACGCGCACCTTGCGGCCTCGCTTGTAGACCGTGATGCAGTACTCGGCTGTCAGCTGCTCGTAATACTCTGTCGGCAGATCGGCGGGGAAGTGAATTGCGCCGGGACCGGCTGCCAGGGCATACCGCGCCGAGAGGTAGTCCTTCGCGGTGTCGGTACCGATCAGCCACAGCTTGGCGCCGTGCGGCATGGTCTTGCCCTGCCAGTTGACATCGACGAGCGAGGGCTTCGCGCTCAGAATCGGCTTATTCAGCGTCGACGCGCCCTTGATCGCGTAGATGTGGCGGTGCTGGCGGGTGCGGGTGAAGTTGTACACGTCGTGCGTGTTGGCGCCGCCCGAGTCGATGAAGGCCGCGGAGATCGGGAGCATGCGGCCGCCTGCATGGCGATACTGGCCGAGCAGCACCTCGCTATCGAGCCGATCCCAGACGGCTTGCTCGGACGGCGAGCCGAACAGCACCTGGTAGTCGACGATCCATCCTTCCATGCCCTCGCCCCAGGCGGTGACCTTTGCCTCAAGGCGGTCCGGCTGGGTGTCGACGGTGCACACCAGGATCAGCCCCCCCTTTGGCACCGTGCCGAGCTTGTAGCTTTCCGCGCGCGCCGACAGCTCGCTGGCCTTGGTCTGCTCTTTCTTCCGTTCCCAGCACCGCGCCAGGCGCGTGTTGTAGAACGTGATCATCAGTTCCTGGTCGCCCTCCTCCAGCTTGGCTTTGGCGGCGCGGTACTCGCGTAGCAGCGCTATCCACGGCAGCCAGCCATACGGCGCGAACATCGCGTTGATGGTGAAGCTGACGGTTTCGCCATCGCCAGGCACGCCGTCCGACCACAGGCCGCGCGCGAACATGCGGTTCTTGTCGGTCTCGTAATGCATCGCGCCGCAGTCGATGCATGGGTAGATGGCCTGGCCGGCGTCGTCCTGCTGCAGGCGCTCGAACACCAGCGGCTGCGCGTGGCCGCAGTGCACGCACTCGGCCAGGGCTTCCTGCTGCGTTCCCTGCTTGAACAGGTGCTCGATGATGGACTGCCCCACCACCGTCGGCGAGCTGGGGAAGTAACTCTTGCGATTACGCTCGAAAGTGGTCTGACGCGCCTTGGCCAGCGCGACCGGGTCGCCCTCGCCGTTGACGTTGTTCTCGGCGCGGTCGACCTCGTCGAACAGCACGCGGCGCGCCGGGATCTCGGAAAGGTTCGCCGCGGCGCCGGCGGTGACGATGTGCAGCGAGCCACCGATGTATTCCTTGGTGTCCAGGGTGTTCACCGAATCCCGGGCACGCGGCGCGGCGACACGCTCGCGCACTTCCGGCACCGCGGCGATCGTCTTGCTCACGCGCGCGCTGGTGCGCTTGGCCAGTTTGCCAGTCGGGAGAATCCACAGGAAGTTTGCCGGCGACTGGTGGACGCTCGCGCAGAACCAGTTCAGGCCAACCTGGGTCTTGAGCATCTGCGATGCGCCCATCAGCGCGACGACCTTGCACCAGTGGGAGTCGGACAGCGCTTCCATCACGGCGCGGGCGTGCGGCGTGCGGCTGGTGCGGTACTTGCCCGACTCATTGGCGCCCGATTCCTTCGGGATGATCATGTAACGGTCTGCCCAGGCATCGACCGTCATGTTCGGATCCGGCGTCAAGCCCCGCGCGAACGATGGCCGCACCACGTTGACAGCTGGAGGCAGGCCGGTCATTGCGCAAGCTCCTCGAGCTGGACACCCAGCTTCTCACCGAACGCATGCGCCAGGCTTTCGAGCAGGATGCGGTGCTCGCGGTCGATAACGTCTTCGCATTCCTCTGCCGTCGTCAGCGGCGCGACGTCAGCGGCGATGCGACGCGCGCAGTTCATCAGCCCGTCCCGCATCGACCGCGCCACTTCGAATACGCACGAATCGACATCCTCCCGCAACAGGAACTTGCCGGCCTGCTCGGCCAGCTTGAGTTCGGCAAGCTCTGCCTCCGCTGCCTCCCGCCGCGCGCGGCTGCTGTCGTAGCCTGGTACCTTCGCCGACTTCGGCGGTTCCGTACCTCCTGCCCCTCCCGAACCCGCCGCGCCCGCTGGCTGCGCCGCCCCAGCCGGAAGGTCAGGGCGGTTGCCGTTCGCGCGCTGCCGGGTGTTGCTGCGGTAGCGGTGCGATGCGTACTCGGGATCGACCTTGCCGTCAGTCACTGGAATGTCGCAACGCTTCACCGCGTCGTATGCAGACTGGCGGGAGATCCCTTCTGTCTTGGCCCACTCGGCGATGGTTGTCAGGTTTGGCATGCGTTTTTTCTACTTGTCAGGATATCTGTCAGGAAATTCTTTTCGGTTCCGCTAGTGCGATGACGGGGCCTGAATTACCCTTGCCGACCGCCTCCCTGGAAGAACCTAACCCCGGGGAGGGGGGTCGGCAGGCCGGCGTCAGCGGCGCGGAGCGGCCCGGTCGCAGCCCGGCGTCGCGCCGTTGTCCAGCTCGACGACCGGCACGCACAGCACTTCATCCAGACGTTGCTGGTCGAACCACTGAGACTCGCGCATCGCACCGTCTTCGCTGCAGCGCGGTTGGATCAGTGCCTGGTTGCAGCCGCTGATGTACTGGACGAAGCCGGTAGCCACGCCAGCGAAGCCGGTGATCTTGTCCTTGTAGGTCGTACCGAGTTTGATCATTTACATTCCTTTGGTAGTTGCCGGCGTCCGGCCGGCTCGGTTTGATTCGTGGGTCAGCGGAGCCTTGCGCTTTGCACCGCCTTGGTCCACTCGGCATCGAAGTGGCGCGGGAACTGCGCATTGACCGTGGCCTGGCCGACCTCGAAGAACTTCAGGCGCGGCCGGTACTGCACCGAGCGCACGAAGATGAACACGGGCTTGAGTGCGCTGCCATGTGCGAAGGCTCGCTTCAGGTAGATCCCGGGCTGCAGGCCGCGGCGCACCTTCGGCAGCGCGAAGTAGGTCACGCCCTGGCGGGCGATGGTGCGGTTCGACCTGGCGCTGCCGGTAGCGCGCGACTCGTGGCCGGCACCACGCTGCACCTTCAGCTGTGACAGGATCTGGACGATCTGGCTGCGCTTGACGTTCCCGTTGCCGTCCAGCTGGGCGCCAGCACCTGGCACGACGAACCAGCCCGAAGGCATCAGGCCGTTCGCCTGCAGCAGGCGCTCGATGCCCTTCAGGCCACGACCACCGCCGTAGATCTGCGGCAGCAGGAAGCGATCGGCTGGTGTGCCCTTACCGAATGGGTTGTCCTTGACCCAAACGCGCGCCTCCAGGTTGTCCTTCTTCGCCGCCTTAAGGAACGTGCCGTTCAGGGCGTACGCGGTCGGGCGGTCGAAAGCGCGCTGCATCTCGCTCTTGATCGCGGCCTGGGCATCCTGCATCGAGCGCGTCAGCGATACGGCGGCCACGAATGGCGCCTGGCGGCCGAGCGCCTGGAGGCGGCTGGCTACGTCGGGGAAGTTGGTCTGGATGTTGATCCGCATGATCAGGCCTCTTTACATGGGTTAACAGGGTCAAGGACCAACCCTGTTACGTTGAAACCCGCATGGATACTGGCTTTGAACAGGGTTAACAGGGTTAACAATGTTTTTTCCATGCGCACGGAAGAATTATTAATGGCGTGGTGTGGCTGAATCAGTCCTGAGAAAATCGATGCGTGCGCACGCGCGGACCCTGTTAACCCTGTTAACCCTGTAGAAGCCGCATGGATGCTGGCTTTCCGGCTATCAGGCTTGTGCGCAACCGTGTTAACCCCTGTTAAGCGATAGGCGTGCATGGTTCAGTCCTTGATCTCGGCAACGTCGCGGAAGGTCTGGCATTGCTTGCTGAGGTTCGGAGCAGGCTCGCCCTCGGCGGCCGGCGGCACATGGAACACGGTCAGCAGCTTCTTCTGCCCTGTTGCGCCGAGGGTGACCCACTGGCGGTCTTTCCGGATACGTTGGGCTATCAGCTCGGCGAACTTTGTCATGCTCACCTGGCGATACCCGTATTTGTTGCAGTAGCGCGAATACACCGTGTACAGGTCGGAGGACAGGCACGAGCAGTACGGCGCGGTCAGTTCGCCGCTTTGCCAAGCCAAGTAGAACAGCTCCCAGTCGGGCCGGCCGAAGTTGATCATGCGTTCCTTCGACGATGTCATGATCGGCTTCGTGTGCGGCGAGAAGTCTTCCAGCGGATATTCGAGCAGGTATGCGTAGAAAGCCTCACTGAGCCCGTTTCCGAGCGTCTCCTGGATCTCTTTGAGCAGCAGGGGCTCGAGGGGATTGCGCGCCTCGGTGACCAGAAAGCGACGGTCATCCGGTTCAATCGGCACAGCCTGGAACTCGTTGGAGAGCATCACCACGTTCATGTGGTTGGCCTCGGTACGGTCGTCCTTGAACTTCTGGGTCACCATCTGGTCCCGGCCGGTGATCATGTGCTTGATCAGCCCGAAGTGGCTGTACTTATCCTGCCTGGACAGGATCTCCTCGAACAGCACGAACAGCTTCTGCGATCGCCAATGGGTGTACTGCGCGTCCAGCTGGTGCTGTCCACCGGTAGCGCCGTGCGCGCCATAGATTGGCTTGACGATGCCTTCGAAGAAGAGCGACTTGCCTGTGCCCTGCTTCTCGCCGAAGAACAGCATCGCGGTCTGCATCTTGGCGCCGGGGTGCTGCAGCGGGTAAGCCAGCCAGCACAACGCCCAGTGGAAGATTTCGTCGCAATTCGGCTCGCTGCTGCACAGGCTGTACAGCAAGCCTAAGGCAAGCTTCGCCTTGGCATCGTCCTTCTTCGGTGTGAGCGGGAAGCCTTCGAACATGTTGATGTGCGTCGCGAGGTCGACGCGCTGCGTCGGGTCGAACACTAGGCGATCCAGGTCGACCTCGCGCCGCATCGGATGTTCGAGCCAGCGGGTGGCGAGATCCGATCCGCGCGCCAGGGACATGGCGTCGTAGGCGATGACCGTACGCTTCTCGGCATCCCATACCGTCTTGGTCCCGTAGAGCAGCGTGTATCGACTCAACATGCTGACGATGTTGTCGACCCCCGCCTCCCCTGCTTCGACTGCGACGCCGCGGCGCGTGGCCGGAAGATTGCGAGGACTTACCGAACGGCGGTCTGCGTGATCGAGCCAGGCCTTGGCAACATCCTTGCCAACGGTGTCTTGGAAACCGGCGCGCTTCATGCGCAACTTGTTCAGCGAGTCCCACACGTCCGTAGTGCCCTGCACCAGGGCGCAGTGTGCGAGCGCCCAGTCGAGCGTGAGTGCGCCCTTGGTCACCGGCGGTGCATCACTTTCGGAAGGGCTCGGGGAACCGCCTTCGGTAACGGCAGGCACCTCGTCAAAGTGCGCGGGGACATCGCTGCCTTCTGGCCCTGCGCTATCGACATCGAGAGCGCGGGAACGTGCGGCCAGCACCTGGTCACGTACCACGTCCAGCGATTCGGCCAGGTACAGGTCATTGAAGTCGGAGTCCTTACTGTCGGCCGCGCGATTGGCGAAACCCGGAGCAATGACCGACGCATTACCGACAGCCTTCGCTGCGGCATGCGCACGCGAGATGCCGGCATTCTCGAACTTGCGGGTCTTGACGCTGCGGCCGGTCCGGATGTCGGCCTCGATGTAGTCGATGTCGTCGGTGCCCTTGCGCCAGGTAGCGCGCACTCGCACGATGTCGCCGCCCTTCGCTTCCAGCTGATAGTCCTTGCCATCGATGGCCGGCGTCCAGTCGACCTCATAGTCCTTCAGTAGCGCCTCGTGCAGGCGCGCCACCAAGCGCATGTCGTCGTCGGCCAGGAACAGCAGATGTGCATTGGGGAAGTCGCGGCGTAGCTGCTGCGCGACCGGCAGCAGGTTGCCAGCATTAAACGCGACCATGGCTGGCGTATCGAAGTCCGTCGCCATGCGTACGGTTGCGCATGTCGCATAGCCTTCGCCGATCTCGATCAGCGGTACGCTGGCGTCGACGGAGCCGAGCAGGCAACACGCGCCGACCATGTCGGCTTCAAAGCTGAAGCGCTTAGCGCCGTCAGCCTGGATCTTCTGTAGCGCAACCAGTACCGCACCGGCATGACTGTACTTACGCGCGGGGACAAGCAGATCGCCTTTCGGCGAAACGCGCGTGCCTTCGCTTCCAACTCGCTTGCGCTCCAAGTAGTCATGCGGACCTTCGACTGCGCCGGCCCAGTCCATCTTCGCCCGGTTCGCCGCCAGCTCGGCGGCGCGCTGCCTCCCTTCAGCTTCCGCTCGCTGGTACTCGGCCTGCTTGCGCTCGGCCTCGGCACGCTCTTCGGGCGTCACGCCTTCCCAGTCGACCGTGACCGGCACGGCGTTGTTGTCGTCGCCGCGCCAGATGCCGAAGCCGCCGGTGATGACGCGGCGGCCGCTCTTCAAGTCGAACTCGCGCAGGATGTACCAGGCTTTCTTACCCGGCCCGAAGCGCTTCTTCTTACCGTCTAGCACTGGATGCCCGTCAGGGAGGGCCGGGAGCCCTTCCGCGCGCATCTGCCCCACGACCTGGTCAAGCGTTGCCATTGGCGCGCCCTTCTTCATTGTTGAGTGCGACCAAGTTCAGGACGAGGTTCGCGAGGATGCGGGCCTTCTCGGCCGGCGTCCTGCGCTTTGGCGGCGGCTCAGGCGCGAATTGGTCGAGAGCGATCACTGGGCTATCGATGTGCTGTTGCTGCGGCATTTCAGCGATCATCCGCTGGACGCTCGGCCGGCTTGCGGCAGTACACATGAAACATCAGGCTCATCAGCTCCTGCAGGGCCTTGTGCATCTGCTGCGAGATGTCCTCCAGCTCGGCGCGCTCGCGCTTGTCGATCTCGCCGTCTTTCTTGGCCTCGCTGTAGGTCTTGAGCAAGTGGCCGAGCTCGGATACCAGTTCGTGTGACTTCGCCTCGAGGTCCAGGCCATGAATGCATTCGGCTTCCGGCAGCTCTACGAATACACCGCCGCTTTCGGCCGCGACGGCCTGGGCAAAGTGCTTGGTGCCGGCGTGGGCCTGGATGAGCAGCGCGGTTTCGACACGCATGCCCGAGCCCTTTACTTCATACACGCGAGCCTCCAACGCCGACCGGCTCATGCCCAGCATGGCGGCCGTGCCGACCCAGCTGTGGACCTTGATCATTTCCTGGTATGCGGTCAGCAGTTCCATAGTCATCCTTCGGGTTCTTGGGTTTTGCTTTTAAAACAACGTTGCTACGATGCGTTACATAAATCATTCAAAGGATAAATTTCCTATGTGCAATCTTTTTGCCAAACAAAGGCGTTCTCGCAGAGAGAAACCTTCGATTGTTAGAGGCAAAGGAAAAGGATCACCTGTGCCCGTTGCCGTAGTCTTGCGCTACGGTGCAGGGAACTCCTTGGTCATCACCTTGTCTATCTGTCTTCCGACGCTGAAAAGCCACTTGCGCCGTCAGAAAAATTTCCGGATGCGCAAGCTTCTCCTTCGGCGGAATGCCTCGATCCTTCCAGTTCTGGACTCGTTGAACGGTGTAACCCAGCATTTTTGCCACCTTGGCAGGGCCACCCAGGCGATCGATTTGGTCCCGGTCGTTAGACATTGTCAGATTTAGGTAATGGAAGACACACCCCTATTAAACACCATGTGTAACAACAAAGTCAAACACCACGTGTAACACAAGTTGTTTAGTTCAGAGGACAATCGAGGGTATGCACATCCAAATGAAACGCTTATACGAGGCGGCTGAGGTATTGGCGGGGCTAAAAACTCAGTCTGAAATCGCTCGAGCACTCAATACATCCTCACAGACGGTCAACAACTGGGAGTCGAGGGGCATGTCCAAAGTTGGGATGCTTAAGGCTCAAAGCGTATTCGGGTGCTCTGCTACATGGCTAGAGACTGGTGAGGGGGCAATGGCCGTTGGACCGCGCTCGATCTCCAACGATGATGAGGGTGGATTTTCCCCGCAGGCTACAAACCCATTCCTTCAAGGTGCCAAGCAGGTAAAAGTGGGGGAGGAACGGGACACAGTGCCGATCAGGAGAGTTTCGCTCAAGCTCCGGGCCGGAATAACTGGTTTCGAAACAGAACCTGAATTCGAAGATGGCGGAGTGCTGGAGATACCACGTACCGTCATCGATCAGCAACAGCTGATACCGCATCTCTTGTTAGCGATTCGAGTTCATGGACGCAGTATGGAGCCGATGTTGTTTGAGGACGATACCGTGGTGATCGACACAAACGATACCGAGCCGACGAGTAAGGAGCTTTATGCCCTCAACTTCAATGGTGAGGCGTGCGTCAAGCAGCTCCTGCTTAAAGGTTCTGAGTGGTTCTTGCATTCGCTGAATCCGGACTTTAGTCAGATTAACGTCCGAAGTGGTGTTTGCAGCATAGTCGGCCGGGTTATCTATCAACCTGGGCGCCTACTTACGGGAAGGCTCTAACTGTGGAGATTGAAGTAGCTGTAACTGTAATCGACCGTATGCGGCTCGCAATTGGATTTGTTGACCGGGCTTTGTTGAAGTCCGAGCAGGCGCCGGTTATTGCGAATAAAATCAAGGAGCACTTCCCGGAGCTTCCCGTAATGCTTGTTTCGGATGACGAACCATGGGAAGCATGGGCACTTTTTCAGACTCGAGGCGTACTCGAATCGTTCAAACCTGAGACGCTTGACCTCCAGTTGGTAGACCTCGACAACCCGCCTCTTCCATTCTAAAACCTAGCCTTGAGTATCGCCTCACGCATAAAATGCGTAACCAAACCGCAGAACCTCGCCCCTAGTCTTTCTCATAAGCCAACATGAACAGAATTCAAATCGGCGGGACCATTTTGGCAACGGCAGCTACGCTGGCAGCTGTCCTTTTCTATCTGAAATTCGACGCGTGGGTCGCTATCCCGTCAGCACGGACTCCGATGACGAGACTTCTAAAAGATCCCGCAAGCGCACAGTTCCGTGATGAACGCTTGACCCGGGCTGGCGTCCTCTGCGGCGAGGTTAATGCAAAAAATTCAATGGGCGGATACATCGGGTTTAGGAAATACATTTCGGTCAACGAACAATCGGTGTACATAGAACATGATGGGGTACTCGGTGAATGGAAGACCGCCGATATAATTGCGCAGTTAGAACGAAAAAACGAGTTGCTGAGACAATATATCCAGTGGAGGAAAGAGGGAGTCGATGTACCCGAGTACTCTGACCGTGAGATGGACGAAAAAGCAAACAAAAGACTGTTCGAGAGCAGATGGAAAGAGCTCTGCGAAGGCGTCATGGCTTAGACTCAACTTACCGTCCTCACCTACCAGCCCGCCGTGCTAGCGGGCTTTTTTACGCCAGTGCCCAGCGGCTTCCAAGGCACATGTCGGCAGATTAAACATAGTGTTTGACACTGTACTAAACACCGTGTTTAAATAGAGTCATTGATAGCGACCTGAGGGATCGAACAATGACGACTGAACATGCTGAAGTAGCAAGCGCAACGGCTTCTGACAAGGGCACAATTATCTACGGTCCTCAGGGATGCGGCAAAAGCGCGCATGCAGCTGCCCTTGCCCGCCACTACGGCAAAGACCGCATCGTCGACGATTGGACGCCAGGCTGCCCAGTGCGTGCCGACACGCTGGTCTTGACCAACATCCCGCACGAAAACGCGGTCAACTTCCTCGACGCTACTCGCGCTGCCGGCATTCGCTTGGCGCCGCCGCTGGCCCGCGCACTCGGCGCCCATCGGAGGATGGCATGAGGGTCTTCTTTGTCACCGCCCGCACTGCCAAGGGGCCCGAGTACTTCTCACTGCCCGCGGCCTCCAGCGCTGAGGCTGAAGAACAGATCCGCAACCTCTTCAATGAGCCCTGCGGCATCACCGTCGTTCCGGGGGTGCGCTGATGGATCAGTCTATTCGCCTGCGACGGCCGGAAGACGGCCCGAGCCCGTACTGCACGGAGTCGGCGCAGCCCTTTCATAGTGGTCCGGAGACCGCTTCCGACCCGCGCTATGCAGGTCGCAACCGCGAACCCCACAAGATCGTGCGCCGCGCCAGCAAATTGATCCGCGTGCCGGCATCGCAAGCCACTTTACCCGCTGACGGAGCCTGAGCATGGCAACCGCTAAGCAGCTGCGCGCCACGATCGTAGAGATTGCTGATTCGGTCTCTCAAGACCAAAACGCCCCTTCCGGCGTCCGGGCCATCGCGTTCGCCGCCCGCCTCGCTGGCTCGATGGTGTCGCTCGGATATGCCGATGCTGATGCCGCTCTGATGCGCATGCTCGGCATGACCGCGAGCGTGACCGGAAAACCAGTTGACGGAGCCTGACATGCGATTCCTCGCCATCTACCGCTACTTCCGCTCGTGCGGAAACTCGCGCAGGTATGCCCTGCGTCGCGCCTACACCATGTTGGTGCGCTGACATGAACCGCATTGCGCCGGACCGCGCTGCCCTCGAAGTCGCACACAGCTGGCTTCGGACGCCGTCGCCGCTCGACGAAATGCTCAAGACCCCGGCCCTCAAAATTGTTTTGGAGGCGGTGGCCCGCCGGCACATGCAGCGCCGCAGCCGGGTCGATGTGAAAAAGCTGCAGGCTAACGACAAAGAGTGATCGCCGAGGCGACACCCCAACAATAATGGCTTACGCAAACCATATGGCCTCGCTCAAGGCCGCTGCCGAAGACAAGAATAATCCGAACGTCTCCAAGGTGACTTCGTTTGCCGTGGACCCTCGCGTGCTGGAGGTCGAGGAAGGCTTCAATGCCCGCCCGCTGAATGCAGACCACGTCGCCGAGATGTCCCTTGCCTGGCGCAGCGGCGCGGTCTTCCCTCCCCTCGAGGTGCGCGTGGAGGATGGCCACATCTTCATCGTCGACGGCCACCACCGCCACGCCGCGGCGCTGGACGCAATCTCGAAGGGCGCCGACATCAAGTCGATCGACGTCCGTCAGTTCCGCGGCAACGACGCAGACCGTGTGGCGCACATGATCAGCAGTGCATCCGGTCTGCCGCTCACGCCACTGCAGCTGGGCGTCCAGTACCGCAAGCTGATCGGCTTCCGCTGGACCGAGAAGCAGATCGCCGACCGCGTCGGCAAGTCGGTCCAGCACGTGAAGGACATGATCGTCCTGGCCGAGGCGAACAGCGACGTACACCAGGCGATCAATGCCGGCGAGGTAACGGGCACCACTGCGGTCGCACTGGTGAAGAAGCACGGCAGCAAGGCCGGCAAGGTGATCCGGGAAGGCGTCGAGAAGGCCAAGGCCAGTGGCAAGACCAAGGCGACGCCGAAGATGTTCGCCGAGGCTGGATCCGACCAGGTGAGCAACAAGCTCACCGTCGAATGGATCGCAGTCGGCACGAAGCTGCCTGACGACGACATCACTGTCCTGGCCGCCCTTACCGATCGCGAAGTGTCGCTGATGTATCGCGACGGGCTCGGATGGCGTGCGCAGGAAGGCATCCCCATCGAGCCGGAGCGCATTACGCACTGGATGCATTTGCCCGAAGCACCTACCACCACTACTACCCAGGAGAAGACTCAAGCATGAGTACCCAAGCATTCGCCGTGTTTCTGCAGGACCTGCGCGACGGCCGCGCCCACTCCGAGCTGTCGACCGGCTTGGCCGACCTGCTTGCCGCCGTCAAGGATACCGGAAAAGGCGGCAGCCTGACCCTACAGATCAAGGTCAAGCCGGGCGCCCGCGGCAAGGACGTCGACAAGGTCGTCATCGTCGACAACGTCAAGGTCGACCTGCCCAAGCCGGAACGCGGCGAGGACTTCTTCTGGGTCACGGACGACAACGAGCTCTCCCGCAAGCATCCCCGCCAGCAATCGCTCGAACTGCGCGAAGTGTCGGCATCCCAACCACCTCAACTTAAGGAAGCGCAATGAACGAATCCCAGAACGCGTCGGCATCCGGCATCGTCGCCGGCCAGCTGGCCGCAGCCGTCCAAACCCAGGAACACCTGCAGATCAGCGATTCCGCCATCGCTCAACTGGGTGCCCTCACCGTCGCCGCCGCGAACGTGCGCGCCATCGGCGATGCGCACTTCCTGATCCTGCCGCCCGACTACAAGCACATCGACGTCACCAAGGCGATCGAAAACGCCCTGCCGGAGCCGTACCGCAAGAGCGGCGCGGTCGTGTTGTCCGACCTGCCGAGCTTCCTCCAATACGTGGCCGATCAGGCAGCGGAAGACAGCTGCTACATCTATGCTCACGCGGACACCCGCGCACTGGTGGCGGTGCTCAACGACCATGAGCAGGGCCACGGCGGCCTGCCGGCCTGGCGCGACTTCCGCGTGAGCTATACGGCCGAACTGAGCCGTGAATTCTCAGCCTGGTACAAGAACGACCGCAAGCCGATGGACCAGGAAGAGTTTGCGGTTTTCCTCGAGGATAACGTGGCCGACATCAGCGAGCCGAGCGGCGAAACCATGCTCCAGGTCGCGCTGACGCTGCAGGCCAAGACCGAAGTCGCCTTCAGCTCGCACCGCCGCCTCGACAACGGCCAGGTGCAGCTGACCTATACCGAGAACATCGATGCGCGCGCCGGCGCCGGCGACATCATGATCCCGCGCGAATTCGCTCTGGGCCTGCGCCTCTTCAAGAACGGCGACGGCTACAAGGTGCGCGCACGCCTCAAATACCGCCTGGGCGGCGGCAAGGTCAAGTTTTGGTACGAGCTGGACCGCGTCGAGAACGCGATCGAAGACGCGTTCAATGCCTACGTGGACAAGGCACGCGAAAGCGGCTTCACCGTCCTGATTGGTAAGCCGTAAGTCTGGAGCGCCCGCAATGCGGGCGCATCCCTACCTCAGCAGATCACAAAGAACCCGTACGATTATGGATATCGTTCCCAGCATACTAAGCGCGATCTATAGTGCCGCCGTGCACATCAAGGAGGTCGGCCCGTTGACCGTCGAAGCCTTGTTCGCCGCGGTCGATTTCGGCTCTGGTAGTGCGCCAAAAAGCAGGCTGAAGTACGCTTTCGAGATCAACTGGCTGCACCAGACACAGGACGGCAAGATCGATCTGACCGAAAGCACGAAACAACATTTCGCTCCCAAGCATCAGTCTGCGCCTTATGTCGGTCAGAAGGCCCCCGCCGCGTATCGCGGGAACATCTACGCCACCAACGGGCTGAGCGCAAAGTACCGCCTGAACAGCCGCGGTACGCGCGACGATATCCCGGCCTGGTCGATCCGCGAGAAGCCATCGTTCCATACGAAAGCATGATGAAAGCGATCGACCTTTTCTCTGGAGCGGGCGGATTCAGCACCGGTGCCCAGATGGCCGGCGTCGACGTCGTGTGGGCGGCGAACCACTGGCCTGCCGCCGTCACGATTCACGCACAGAATCACCCGAATGCCCAGCACGCATGCCAAGATCTGCAGCAGGCGAACTGGATGGAAGTACCTCGCCATGATTTGCTGATGGCGTCACCGTGCTGCCAGGGACATAGCAAGGCACGCGGCAAGGCCAATGGGAACCCCCAGCATGACGCCAGCCGCTCGACCGCCTGGGCAGTGGTGTCCGCCGCCGAACATCATCGCCCGGCGTTTGCAGTGATCGAGAACGTGCCAGAGTTCACGCGCTGGGCGCTCTACCCTGCCTGGTGCGCCGCGATGGACGCTTTGGGCTACGCCCTGACGCCGATGATCGTCGACGCGGCGGACCACGGCGCGCCTCAGCACCGTGAGCGCCTGTTCATCGTTGCCGTCCGAGCCAAGCACTCGATTATGCTCCGGCTGGAAAAGCGAGCACACGTGCCAGCGCGAAGCATCATCGACTTCAGCGCTGGCAATTGGCAGCCGATCGAGAAGCCCGGCCGCGCCGCGGCGACGTTGCGCAGGGTCCAAGCAGGCCGCCGCGCGCATGGCGACCGCTTCGTCATGCCGTATTACGGTGGCGGCTCCGGCCTGACAGGGCGCTGCTTGAGCAGGCCACTGGGCACCATCACCACGCGCGACCGCTGGGGCGTTGTTGACGGTAACCGTACACGCATGCTGACTGCGCAGGAGTGCCGCGCCGCCATGGGATTCCCCGATAACTACATCCTGCCGACTAAACACACCGAAGCCGTGCACATGTTGGGCAATGCTGTCTGCCCGCCGGCTGCGCGCGACGTAATTGCCGCGATGCTGGAGGCTGCATGACGGGCCCCGTACCGAACAGCCAGGACGAGCCGCTCGACCTGGATGCGTACGCGCACCAGCTGCGGCTGCTGAAGTCGGCGCACTGCTGCAGACCAGTGCTCTACCAAGGCAAGCACCAGTTCATCAATAGCTTAACGGTCCACCATGGCGGAAGTGGCATTGGGATGATCGTCTGGCTGAAAGGGATTACGGATGCGATCGACAGCGCCGACATCCAGATAAAACCCACCGCACCCAGCGAGGAAAACAGCAATGCATAAGAACGATTTCGGAATTCAACTCGACAGCGACAGTCAGGTGCGTCGGCCGCTGGTGCTCCGCATTGCGCAGGATCTGCGGTTGCAGCACCCATCGTGGCCAGACGATGAAATTTTGGCTGAGGCGAAAGCACAGACGTTAGCCCAGCTCCACGGCAAAGAAAGGATTGCGGCATGACCGACAAAACTCAAGCTACCGGCACCGATCTCGCCCTGGAAGAGTTAGCCGAGCGACTGCGCAGCGCCGCGCGCCAGCTTCGTCAATACCTAAAACTTGCGACTGGGACCGCGGACTGGAGTGACAGCCAGCAGTCGAGCGCGTGCGATGAGGCCGCCAAAGTAGTTGAGCAGATCGTTGCCCGCCGCGCTACTACGCAACCTGCAGCTCTGGCGGCGCAGGTTGCACAGGTGCTACCGCCTTGGCCCGAGCCGGTCAGCCCTGTCGATCACGAGAAGGCGACTGTCGCGCCGTGGCTGACGGATAAGCAAATCGTCGACGCGCTGCACTCGCTCGGCATCGACACGGAGATGAGCAAGTACGGCTTTCCAGAGATCCAGGTGCGCGGGACGAACGTGCCGAACATCCGGCGGCTGGTTGCGAAGCTGGCTCCGCAGCCCGTAGCTGTAGATGAGCAGGCGCATGCGGGGGACGTTGAACTGATCCGTGTCCCGGCGCATGAGGCGGACAGCTATTGCCGCATCCTGACCATTCTCGGCATGGAAGAAGAAGGCAATCCAGTGGCCGAAGTGCAGCGATTGTTTGATGCCGACGAAGCGCGCGCCACCCAGCGGGATGTTCTGGACCCGGTTGAGGGGGACAAGCTGCCGCCAGTCGGCTCGAAAGTACTGATCCATCTGGCTCGCCAAGATGCATGGGTCGAACACACCGTCACCGGATACTACGCATGGGGCGACTTAGGCGGCAATCCGCATCTCCATCGCGTCTTCGTCCGCGTAAAGGACGCCGATGGCTACGACAACGCTCGGCTGCTGAGCGACGCCCGCCCAGCTGCCGCCATTGGCGACAAGGATGATAAAAATGCTTAAGCTAGTCGCAAAACTGCTCGCGCGGCCAGCCGTTGTCGACTGGCTCATCTGCCGCGCGATGCGCACGCCCTATTCGCACATCACAAAGGATGGTGACGTGTACATGGAGCGCTATTGGCTGTTTAACCCGTACCCGGCTGACTCATCGGGCAAGGGCAATCTGCTGCCATCGATTCGACTCCACAAGATCATGCGGCCCGATCAGGATCGGCATTTGCATGATCACCCTTGGAACGCACGGACGTTCATTCTTCGTGGATGGTACCTGGAAGAGCGCGAGGGTGAATTTTGGGACATCGAGCGCAGCGAAGGCGAAACGGCCGCATTGAAATTCGGGGAGTTCCACGCCATTACGCGGGTGCCTGAGTGTGGGGTCTGGACGCTCTTCGTTACCTGGCGCTACCGCGGCACGTGGGGTTTTCTTGTCAATGGCAAAAAGGTGCCATGGCGTGAGTACCTCAACATTGAGTCCACGAACAATGCAAACTAATTTTGGAATTCGTTGTGAAGCCGATTTATCTTGAACTTGAAGCTGTTGCCGCTGCTGTCGCACTAGCAGCCACTACCGTACAGCGACTAGTCCGTGACGGTGAGTTTCCACGTCCGCGACAGCTTTCGGGTAGGCGTGTCGGATGGCTCGTCCGAGAGATTGAAGAATGGGCAGAAGCGCGGCCGGTTTCTGATTTACCACCGCCGCCAAACACAGCACTAAAGCGACCGCACTGAAATACAACTATCAAAGCTTTTTCGAAATATCTGCGTGAAGCTGGCTAATTGGGAATCTCTCGTCAGCGATAGCTTTCTTGAGAATATCTCTACACTGGCTCATCGTAATTCGCTTATCCTTTTTCTCAGCCAGGTGTCGTTGGATAATTTTCGCGACCGTATGTAGTGTATTCAGATCCAAATCCGCAATATCCCGATGCAGTAGCTTCATGCTTTCTGGACCAACCTTAGGAACCGACTCTACTAATTGCAAACCAGCTTCTTCAATTTCTTTAACTGGTATCTCGACTAACGACACTGTAGCCAGCTTGTTCATTGCAGCGAGCATAGCTAAACGCGCATCTTCCAGTTCAGCGTCGTCCGCAGCAAACCATACCGACAGTTCGCTAGCGTTTGGTTTAATGCAACTTGCTGCGACGTCCGCCATGATTCGACCACCAGCCTCGTCGGAGCCAGTCCAACGCGCTCTCTCGATTTTCCTTACAAGATAACTCATGCAGCACCGAGGTCCTCAATTACTTGCTTGCGATAATCGTCAAGCCAGGGCCAAGGACAATCAACCGTACTTAGCACATGAGCACCTTCAGGATGACCCCACGTTTCGTACGCACGAATTGCAGCTTCTTTTACCTCCACCGATTGGTTGGTAATTGCAGCAAGTGCCGTCGTCTGCCCATACGGCCGAATATCTTCGTAGCGCATCGAACCAATAGCATTCATAAGAGCAACCATTACTGTCGAGCTTTTAGACTCGGCAAGTAGAATCCCTTGAATTAAATCAGCCAATATCATCGGATGCTCTTTTGCAAATTCGTGGATGAAGCGTTCCGACGGGGGCGTGTAGCCATATTCAAAGTTCTCCTGCCGCGAAGTTTCTATGAACTCCTTAATAGCCTCATCGCAAATAGCCTGCCGAGCGAGTAGAGCTTTCGTTTGCTCGTTACCAGAAATATAATTCGAACGCTTTCCAGGTGAGCCGTTAGAAGTATTATTCGTTGTGTTCGCAGAACTGTTTGGAGGCGACCAAGAAAAACTGGTGATTAATGTTTTCCCAACACCCGTAGTAAAGTCGTTGGACGAAATACTACGTTGAAACGAATTTACACCGAACAAGCCGAATCCCGAACTCAAGTTCTCCACGATAAATCCTCTATTCAAAGTGAACTAACGATTTTTCTTGCTCGATCATTTCGATGATAGCATTAAAGCTGTCTTGAAGATTTCCTATATTAAATCTCGTGGAGATATGCGCTTGGGAAGTACTTATATCATGCATAATTTTTACGCCATTCACGGCAAGCATCTGGTTATTTACGACCAGGTGCAATCCCTGCGCAAGATTAGCTTCAAAGCAGACGTTATACGTTTCCGCCCCGCGAACTCGCGTCTCAACCCACCGTGCCACCCACTCCAGCAAAGGACCGGTACTCTGCGGCAGCAGACGAGAAGACAGATGCGAAATTTGCTCTGGATTTGCGCCCTCTAAAACATAATCCAATACCAATGCAATTCTGGTGAAATTCAACGTCCCACCTTCAAGCCTAGAAAGCAAGCTGACTGTTTCCGAAATGAAACTTGACAAATCGCTTTTATCATTTGGGTCGAGAGAAAAGATATCAATTCTGTCCGACCCAAAATGCATCTGAAAATAATTTTCCCGTACTAGGCTGAATTTCTGACTATTCATACCAGAGACCGGGTCGACCATATTAATCATTTGCGGCAGGAAGCCGGCTGAAGCAAAGATTTGCAGCAGTTTAAGCGTGGTATCGGGAGCAGGTGGAAAGTTAAAGCTGCCGAAGACAACAGCCTGCTTCTTAAGTGTTTTACGTTGCATGTCGATCTCTGATAGTTGTCAGAAGCCTCTGAATTTGGGGATCATACACTACTACTAGAACTCAGCCGCCAAAGTCGCTCAACAGCCTGAACGCCACTACCATGCATATGGTCATCGGAACAACTCAGCAAGAAGACCTAGCCGTCTAGGCGGCTTGACGATCCACGCACTTCCTCATTGACAACTCATCTAGTCTTGCTCAAAGCCTCGTAATGGTCACTTAGTCTCGTCAACCACTCACGTCGCTCCTTGTCATATCGGTGAAGGTTATAAACACCGACGATCCCACCAGGCATGTGCCCAAGCACCGCCTCAGCAATTTCATCGGGACAACTAAGGACCGCGAGCTGTGTCCGACCGGTGCGTCGAAGATCATGCACCGACCAGTGCGACACCGGTAAGCGAGCCCTTTCATATTCGGGTCGTACTTTTGCATAAGGCTGGTGCATCCACACCATCGCGCTGATCGTCTTCTGTTCAACATGGCCACTGCGTCCATCAGATGGGAACAGATACCCGTCCTTTACCAACTCAACCCGCCGCTTAACGATTGCTTCAGCACGGCCTACTAGAGGGACACGCAGGTCAGTAGCCCCATCCCGCCGCGAGTTCTTGGTTTTAGCTTTCGGTATCGTCCACCACAAAGTGTCGCCCTCGCGGGAGATGTCGCACCTCTCCATTGCAAGGATCTCGCTACCTCTCGTGCAGGTCCACATGTACAAAGTGACCACGTCTTCGACCAGTCGGGAGAAGTTCGGCAGCCATCGCAGTAACGTGCCGATTTCGTCAGGCTTGAGTACGCGCTTGGCAGTACCAATTGCAACACCCTCCCGAATATGGCCTTTGCTTCGTAGTTTGCCGCGCATGATTTGACGCCACCAGTTCGGCACTTCTTCGTCCAGCCTGCCGGCGTCGTGCCCGTAGTCCCAAACAGCTCCAAACTCCGCTCGGATCCTCCCGGCCTGCACAGGGATATCGAGGTAGTGCTCCAAGGTCGCAAATGCTTTTGCTCGGTTGACCATCGCTGGGTCGAGCTCAGCGAAGTCTGGGTGGTCATTCAATACTTTTTGAAGCGTGCGCCGCGTCTCCGCTGCGCTCTTCTCATTTCGATTTCGGTCAACATGCCCCTCAAGGTATAGATTGCAGAGTCGCCGTACAGTAAGCTGCCGGCTCGCTGCTTCGCGTGCTGCCATCCGCTCTTCCTTTTCTCTCAGCCGATTCGTGCGCCGCTCAACAGCAGGGTCGCGGCCGGCGGCGCGGATGTCTCGCAGCTTTTCCCACTCGACGGTTGCAGCCGAGATACTGGTTTTCGGCCACTCGCCGATTTTGACCTGGCGCATGCGCTGGTCCACTGGACTCTTGTACCGATAAATAAACGATCGAGCCGACGTCGAGACCTCGAAACGGAGCCCAGGACATTCGGAAATGGTAAAGTGTTGGCCTGGCTCCAGTAGCTTGGCCTCTCGGGCATCAAATGGCATAGTCCTCTCGCGGCGTAAGTCCGGCGTAGGTTTCAAAGCACCCCGCGCAGCAAACGAGAATTCTAGCGTAACTTACTCAACCGTACAGTGAAAAAGCTACGCTAATTTATGAAGTGTAGTGATGTGTTATGACGCGTCGTGACTAAAGTTAAAACCCCAGGCGGACGAACGAAAACCCATAAGAATCATGAAGTTAGATAACGAAATGCCGCTAGATCAAGCACTTGCGAACGCTGAGAAAAGTAAGTACACCCCAATGATGCAGCAATATTTGCGCATCAAGGGCGAGTACCCGACCATGCTGGTCTTCTATCGCATGGGCGACTTCTACGAGCTGTTCTTCGAGGATGCCGAGAAGGCTTCGCGCATCCTCGGCATCACGCTGACGGCGCGCGGGACTTCCAACGGCAATCCGATCAAGATGGCGGGCGTGCCCTTCCACGCGCTCGATCCCTACTTGGCCAAGCTGGTCAAGCTGGGCGAGTCCTGCGCGATCTGCGAACAGATCGGCGATCCGGCCCTGTCCAAGGGACCGGTCGAGCGCAAGGTAGTGCGCGTGGTCACGCCGGGCACCCTGACCGATTCGGACCTGCTGCCGGAGAAGGCCGAGCGCCCGCTGCTGGCGGTGTGCACGGTCCCGAACCGCAAGCATGTCACCACCGGCCTGGCCTGGCTGTCGCTGGCCAGCGGCGCGCTCAAGCTGATGGAGTTCAGCGCCGACTCGAAGAACGCCGCGCTGCGCCTGGTGCAGGAACTGGAGCGCATCGCGCCGGCCGAGGTCCTGCGCGCGGATGCCCACGGCGGCGACATGTTTGAGGAGACCAGCATCGGCCACCAGCAGCGCGTGCCGGAATGGCATTTCGAGGTCGTGCACGGCCACAAGGCGCTGCTCGACCAGCTGGGCGTGTCGACGCTGTCGGGCTTCGGCTGCGACGGCCTCGGCGCCGCTTTCGGCGCGGCCGGCGCGCTGCTGCGCTATGCCCAATCGACCCAGGGCCGCGGCCTGCAGCACGTGAAGAGCCTGGCCGTCGAATCGGAGAGCGAATTCATCGGCCTGGATGCCGCCACGCGCCGCAACCTGGAGCTGACCGAGACCATCCGCGGGACCGACGCTCCCACCCTGTTTTCTCTGCTGGACGGCTGCCGCACCGCGATGGGTTCGCGCCTGCTGCGCCACTGGATCCACCATGCGAAGCGCGACCAGTCGGTGGCGCGCGGCCGCCACGAGGCGATCGCCGCGCTGGCCGAGCACGATGCGATGGCGGCGATGTCGGGCACCCTGGCCCATGTGCCGGACGTCGAGCGCATCACCACCCGCATCGCCCTGCTCACCGCGCGTCCGCGCGACCTGGCCTGCCTGCGCGACGGCCTGAAACAGCTGCCGGTGCTGCGCGAGCTGGTGGCAAGCTGCTTCATCCCCGGTGAAGGATCGGCGAACTGCGGCCTGCTGCGCGACATCCATGAAGCCATCGCGATTCCCGAGCACTGCCTGGACCTGCTGGTGCGCGCCGTGGCCGAGGAACCGGCGGCCATGGTGCGCGACGGCGGCGTGTTCGCGCGCGGCTTCGATGCGGAGCTCGACGAGCTGCGCGCGCTGTCCGAAAACGCCGGCCAGTTCCTGGTCGAACTCGAGGCGCGCGAGCGCGCCCGCACCGGCATCGCCAACCTGCGCGTCGAGTACAACCGCGTGCACGGCTTCTACATCGAGGTCACCAACGGCCAGGCCGACAAGGTGCCCGAGGACTACCGCCGCCGCCAGACCCTGAAGAACTGCGAGCGCTACATCACGCCGGAACTGAAGGCCTTCGAGGACAAAGCCCTGTCCGCGCAGGACCGCGCACTGGCGCGCGAGAAGCTGCTGTACGACCTGCTGCTGGCCGACCTGGCGCCGCACATCGCCTGCCTGCAGACCATCGCTTCCGGCATCGCCCGGATCGACGCGCTGGTGGCGCTGGCCTCGCACGCGGTCCGCAACAACTGGTGCAGGCCGCAGCTGGTGGACGACCCTTGCCTCACCATCGTCGAGGGCCGCCATCCGGTGGTCGAGAACCAGATCGAGCGCTTCATCGCCAACGACTGCAAGCTGTCGAACGAGCGGCGCCTGCTCCTGATTACCGGTCCGAACATGGGCGGTAAGTCGACCTTCATGCGCCAGGTCGCGCTGATCACGCTGCTGGCCTACGTCGGCAGCTATGTGCCGGCGGCCAGCGCGGCCATCGGCCCGATCGACCGCATCTTCACCCGCATCGGCGCCTCCGACGACCTGGCCAACGGCCGCTCCACCTTCATGGTCGAGATGACGGAATCGGCGGCGATCCTGAATGGCGCCACCGAGCACTCGCTGGTGCTGATGGACGAAGTGGGCCGCGGCACCTCGACCTTCGACGGTCTCGCCCTGGCCTGGGCCATCGCGCGGCATCTGATCGACGCCAGCCGCAGTTTCACGCTGTTCGCGACCCACTACTTCGAACTGACGCAGCTGCCGGAATCGCATCCGAGCGCGGCCAATGTGCACCTGTCGGCGGTCGAGCACAAGGACAGCATCGTGTTCCTGCACGCGGTGCAGGACGGCCCGGCCTCGCAGAGCTACGGCCTGCAGGTGGCCCAGCTGGCGGGCGTGCCCGCAAGCGTGATCCGCGCCGCGCGCAAGCACCTGGCGCGCCTCGAATCGCAGGCGCTGGATGCGACCCCGCAGCTGGATCTGTTCGCCGCCGCGCCCTGCGACGACGAGGCCCCCGCGGACACGCCGCTTGATGCGCCGCAAGCCGCGGCCGCGGTCCAGGCGGCGGAAGAATCGCCGGCCCTGACCCTGCTGGATGCGATCGACCCGGATGCCCTGACCCCGCGCGAAGCGCTCGAGCGCCTGTATGAGCTCAAGCGTCTGGCCAGCGCATAATGCCAGTGACCCGCCGACGCCTGGGCGTTCTTCTCACCGCCATCCTGTTCGCCGGCGGCGCGCTGGCGGCAAAAAGCCCGAAGGACGCCAAGGCCGACGACGACACCCATCGCTTCGCCATCATCGGCCATAGCCTGGGCGACGGCGGCGAGGCACGCCTCAAGCAGGCGATCGATGAAGCCGACGACAAGTCGACCGCCTTCGTCGTCGTCACCGGCATCAAGGGCGCGAAGGAAGCCTGCAGCGACAAGCTGTACCAGCAGCGCCGCGAGCTGGTGGCCGATGCGCGCCGGCCCGCCATCGTCGTGCCCGCCGCCAGCGACTGGACCGAGTGCCGCAACAGCGCCGGCCGCACCAACGCCATCGAGCGCCTGAACCGGATCCGCGAGCTGTTCTACGCCGAGCCGCAATCGCTGGGCGCGCGCACGCTGCCGCTCACGCGCCAGTCGATGAGCCCGCGTTTCCGCAGCTATGCCGAGAATGCCCACTGGGCGGTCGGCAAGGTGCTGTATGCGGCACTGAATCTTCCGGCCAACAACAACCACTACCTCACGGAAGCGGGCCGCAACAGCGAATACGAAGACCGGCTGGTGGCCAACCGCTTCTGGCTGAACCGCCTGTTCGCGATCGCGAAGCGCGACAAGCTGGAAGCGATCGTGTTGTTTGCCGAGGGCGATTTGAAGGCGCTATCGCAGCCGACCGGCCTGCGCGCCCTGCTGCGCCGCGCGGTGCCGGACAACGACGGCTTTGCCGAGACGCGCCGCCAGGTGCTGGCGCTGGCGCAGAAATTCCCGGGCAAGGTGCTGCTGGTGGACAGCGCGCCGCTGGCGAAAGGCGCGAAGCCGGCGATCGAATGGCGCGGCAATCTCGGCCATCTGTCGGTCGGCAAGGAAGAGATCGAGGTGACGGTGGACCCGGCGCGCAAGACCCTGTTCAAGGTCGGGGAAACGGAGCCGGAAAAAGAGGAAGAACCACGCCATCCGAAGGCGATCAAATGAGCAGATAAAACTGCGCAAATGAGCAGACGCAAATGAGCACGGGCCGCAACCAGCGGCCCGTTTTCCCATTCGCCGAATCAGCTGTCGAGCTTAGTTCAGCGGCTGGCTGCGGAAGTGGTCGCCTTCGTCGCCTTCGTCGCCGTCGTCCATGTCCTCATGGCCGTGATGGTGGCCATGGGCACCGTGCACGTGACCGTGGGCGATTTCTTCTTCGGTGGCGGCGCGCACGTCGATCACCGACAGCTCGAAGCGCAGGGCCATGCCGGCCAGCGGGTGGTTACCGTCGAGCACGACCTTGTCGTCCGCGACTTCGGTCACGGTGAAGATGGTCGGTTCTTCTTCGCCGCCCTCGGCCATGCCTTCGAACTGCATGCCGACTTCCAGCGGTTCCGGCAGGCGCGAACGCTCTTCCACCTTCAGCAGGCTCGGGTCGTAGTCGCCGAAGGCGTCTTCCGGCTCGATCTGGATGGTCGACGAGTAGCCCACTTCCTTGCCGTCCAGTTCCTCTTCGATCTTCGGCAGCGTGTTTTCGTAACCGCCGTGCAGGTACACCATCGGCTGGGCACCGTCTTCGATCAGGTTGTTCTGGGCGTCGGACAGCTTGTAGTTGACCGATACCACCGTGTTCTGGGCAATCTTCATTGCGCTTCCTTTCGTGATTGAGGCGCCGATTATACCCCCCGTTGGCTCGGGCCTCGCAAAACCTACTGCGCGTCGCATTGGCGGCCTGCGATGCTCGCCGTACCGGATGTACGGCTGCGCTTCTCGGCCACCACTGCTTCCGCTCGCTACGGTTTTTCGAGGCCCCTTGAGGCTCCCGGCCTATCGGCACAGATTATAATGTGGCATGAAAAAATTACAGCTCCTCGGGAACATCACTCCCGCCCAGTTTCTCCGCGATTACTGGCACAAGAAGCCGCTGCTGATCCGGCAGGCGATCCCCGATTTCAAGCCGCTGCTCAAGTTCGACAAGCTGGCCGAACTGGCCAGACTGAACCACGTCGAATCGCGCCTGGTCACCCTTGCCGACGGTCACTGGGACATGCAGCACGGTCCGCTCCAGGAACTGCCGCCGCGCAGCCAGCGCGAGTGGACCATGCTGGTGCAAGGCATCAACCTGCACGACACCAGGGCTGACGAACTCCTGCGCGAATTCCGCTTCGTGCCGGACGCGCGCCTGGACGACCTGATGGTCAGCTTCGCCACCGACGGCGGCGGTGTCGGCCCCCACTTCGATTCCTATGATGTATTCCTGCTGCAGGCCCAGGGCCGGCGCCGCTGGCGCATCGGCGCCCAGCAGGACCTGAGCCTGGTCGAAGGCCTGCCGCTGAAGATCCTCGCCAACTTCGAGCCGGAACAGGAATTCGTGCTCGAGCCGGGCGACATGCTCTACCTGCCGCCCCACTACGCCCACGACGGCGTGGCCGAGGGCGAGTGCATGACTTATTCGATCGGCTTCCGCTCGCCGTCCTTCCAGGAAATGGGCGAAGCCTTCCTGCAGTTCATGGCCGACGCGATCGACCTGCCCGGCCGCTACGCCGACCCGGACCTGCAGCCGGCCAAGAACCCGGCCGAGATCCCGAAGGAAATGCTGAGCAGCATTACCGAAGAACTGAACAAGGTGCGCTGGGACGAGGAAGACGTCACCATCTTCATGGGCGAATACCTGTCCGAGCCCAAGCACAATGTGTTCTTCACCCCGGTCGCCAAGCCGCTCACCGTCGGCCGCTTCATGGAGCAGGCCGCCAGGCGCGGACTGAAACTGTCGCCGAAGACGCTGATGCTGTACCGCGGCAAGCACGTGTTCATCAACGGCGAATCCTTTGCCGTTGGCCGTGCGGACAAGACCTTGCTCGACGTACTGGCCAACCAGCGCGGCCTGGGCGGCGCGATGCTGGAGCAAGCGTCAAGCGACGTGCTGGAAGCGCTCTACACCTGGTATTCGGACGGCTGGCTCGAACTGGGCTGATCATGACGGAGATCCTGCGCTTCGATACCCGGGCCGAGTTCCAGCGCCAGCTGCGCGCGGTGCTGGAGCGCGCGCAGGTCTCGCTGGAGTTGTTCGATCCGGATTTTTCGCTGTTCGTGCTGGGCGAAGCGGACGTCGATGCAATCCTGCGCCACTTTCTCCGCGGTAGTGGTACTCTGCGCCTCGCAATGCACGATCCCAGGCACATCGAGCGCAACTGGCCGCGGTTTTTGCGCCTGCTGCGCGAACATGGGCACCGGATCGAATGCCGGGTCACGAATCGCGGGATCCGCCAGCTCACCGACTCCTTCTGCATTGCGGACGGCGTGCATCTGGTGCGGCGCTTTCACAGCGACCATTTGCGGGGCGAAGCGGCGTTTGATGCACCGCAAGAAACGGAAGTGCCGCGTGGGCGTTTTGCGGCAATCTGGGAGGAATCTCAGCCCGGCCTGCATGCCACCGTAACCGGCCTTTGATACTGAATTTTCCTGTGAAACTGATACATATGGTACTGTTACAAGTTGTAACAATATGAATGTTGTTGTTACCTACAATCGTTTCAGGATAGCATGTGTTTTCTATTGCGATTCAGTAAATTTGGCTATAATATCGGGTTAGGAAGATTCCGCTACGGTAATTCCTAACGAGCGATAATTACCGGTAATTATTCATCGCATTAGACGTACTTACCTTTTGAATTAACTAAGGAAAAACCATGAAAAAATCTCTGCTGATCGTCTCCCTGCTGGCCGTTGCTCTGGCTGCTTGCTCGAAGAAAGAAGAAACCACCGTGACCCCGGCTGCTCCGGCTGCTGAAGCCACCGCTCCGGCTGCTGCTCCGGCCGCTCCGGTTGACGCTACCGCCGCTCCGGCTGCTCCGGCTGCTGCTGACGCTGCTGCTTCGGCCGCTTCGGCTGCTGCTTCGGCCGCTTCGGCTGCTGCTGACGCTGCTGCCGCTGCTGCTGCTCCGGCTGCTTCGAAGTAATCTGTATTACTTCAAAAAGAACCGGCCTGCGGGCCGGTTTTTTTACGCCTGCAGATTTGGAAATCATTCCCGCTTTCGCGAATAGGCGTATTTACGCAGGGAATAAAAAAACCGGCCGCAAGGCCGGTTTTTCATCAGGAACCCATCCCGATCACTTCAGCTCGTCCGCCAGCAGCTTCAGGATCTTCGCGCCGGTGTCCGAGGTTTCCGGCTTGCCGTCATTGGTCTGCACGCTGATATCCGTCGTGACCGCGTTCGGCACTGCGGAGACCAGCACGCGGTAGCGCTGGGCTTCCTTGTTCTTGTCTTCGTTGCCGAACAGCTTGCTGAAGAAGCCGTCCTTTGCGACCTTGTCCGGATCGACGTAGCGCACGAAGTAGATGCCCTGCACGCGGTCGCGGTCTTCGACGGTGAAGCCGACGCGGTCGAGCGCCAGGCCGACACGGCGCCAGGCGCGGTCGAAGCCTTCGTCGACGACGACCTTGCCGTTTTCCAGCTTGGCGTGCTGGGCTTCCGGCGCGGCGTTGACGACGGCGGCGGTGGCCTGCTTCACGTCCGCCGGCTTGGTGCCGCCGGTTAGCTGGGCCATCAGGCGGCCCAGGAACTCGGCTTCGAGGCCCGGGTCGGTCGGACGCACGGTCCAGGTCGTGGTTTCCTTTTGCGGACCGACCAGGACTTCCTCTGCGCCGCGGTGGCTGATGTAGATCTCGGTCGAACCGTCGGGACGGCGCTCGAGGCGGGTGCGGAACTTGTCGCGCTCGCCGGTCGAGTAGGCCGAATCGAAGACCTTGCCGATGGTGCGGCGGATGATGTCCTGCGGGATCTTGGCGCGGTTCTCGGCCCAGTTGGTTTCCATGACGCCGGTCTGGGCATTCTCGGTTTCCACTGCGAAGCCGACGCTTGGCCAGAAGGCCTGGAGCTGCGGCCACAGCTGTTCCGGGGTCTGCTTGACCACCAGCCAGCGCTGGTTGCCGGCGCGCTCGATGTGCACGGCCTCGGTCGGGACCGGGCCCACTGCGCTGCCTGCCACGGCCGGCGCAGCCGGGGTGCCGCGCGCCTGCTGGAAGCCGGAGGCGGTGGCGACGCCGCGGCCATCCGGCACGGCGTAGCGGTTGTCTTTCTGGAGCTGGGTCAGGTCCGGCGGGATGTCGAGCGGCGCTGCTTTCTTGGCGGCGCGGTAGTCCACCTTGTCCGATTCGAACACGGTCGTGCACGCTGCCAGGCTGAATGCCAGGGCGGTCAGAGCGACGGTGCGGGTAGCGTGGTGAGTCTTGATCTTGCGATTCATCATGTGTTCTGAGTCTGAAGCTATCAAAGTACGCCCGATTCGCGCAACGCTGCGCGGACGGTGTCGTGGTATTGCGCGGACAGCGGCGCCAGCGGCAAGCGCAGGCCCGCCGGCATCTTGCCCATTTCAGCCAGCGCCCATTTGACCGGGACCGGATTCGGTTCTACGAACAGCTTCGCGTGCAGCGACAGCACGCGCTTATTGATTTCCACGGCACGGGCAACCTGCCCCGCCATCGCCGCCTCGCACAGTTCGTGCATGGCGCGCGGCGCGACGTTGGCCGTCACCGAGATATTGCCGGCGCCGCCCATGAACATCAGCGACATCGCGGTCGGATCGTCGCCCGAGTACACGCCGAACGAGGATTTACCGCCGGCAAAGGAACGGTCGATCTCGCGCAGCAGCTCGGCGCCGCGGCCGATGTTGCCGGTCGCATCCTTGATGCCGACGATGTTCTCGATCGGCGCCAGGCGCAGCACGGTCTCGTTACTCATGTCCGCCACGGTGCGGCCCGGCACGTTGTACAGGATCACCGGCAGGTCGACCGCTTCCGCGATCGCCTTGAAGTGCCGGTACATGCCTTCCTGGGTCGGACGGTTGTAGTACGGAACCACTTGCAGCGAGGCGTCGGCGCCGACATCCTTGGCATGGCGGGTCAGTGCGATCGCTTCCGCGGTCGAGTTGCCACCCGAGCCGGCGATCACCGGAATACGGCCAGCGACGTGCTCGACCGTCAGCCTGATCAGTTCGCAGTGCTCTTCCGGGCTGACGGTCGCCGATTCGCCGGTCGTACCGACGATGACGATGCCGTCCGTGCCTTCCGCAACATGCCAGTCGATCAGTTTTCGGAGGCTGTCCTTGTCCAGACTGCCATCTTCAAACATCGGAGTGACGATTGCTACTATGCTGCCCTTAATCATAATCAGTGGACCGTGCCGTTAATAAATAAAAATTCGATTGTACTGGATAGCCCGAGGTTATGGTTCATTCCACTTTAGATAAATGGATCGGTTACAGCTCGGTTACAAATTCACCCGATCGAGCCTGGCCGCCCCCAGGTCGAAGCCCTGCCCCACCGCGCACAGCCGCTGCACGCGCGCCGGCTTGGGCAGGTCGACGACGCCGTCTTCATAGGCCAGCACCCGCAAAGCGCCGCGCGCGGCCAGTTCCAGCAGCTCTCCCGGATTCAACAGGAAGTCCGGGTTCGACGGTTTGCCGAAGATTTCGTTCCCACGGGCGAAGGTCTCGTAGATCAGCACGCCATCCGGCGCCAGCGCCGCGGCGATCCGGCCGAACAGCGGCCGGTGCAGGTAATTGGTGACCACGATGCCGGCCAGGCTGCCCGGCGCGAAGGGCCAGCCGGCGCCCGGCGCTTCCAGGTCGTGCTGGACCGTGACGATGCCCTGCCCGGCGGCCCCAAGCAAGGCCTGGGCGTCGCGGTCGAGGGCGGTCACGGCGTGGCCGAGCGAGGCCAGCAGGCGCGCATGGCGGCCGCTGCCGCAGGCGAGGTCGAGCGCCTGTCCCGGGCGGATCAGCGGCGCCCAGCGGGCGACCCAGGGGGAAACCTCAGCCATACGAGGATCAGCCATAACTGAGGCCCATGGCCTCGCGCACGTCGCGCATGGTTTCCTGGGCCAGCCTTCTGGCCTTCTCGCAGCCGTCGGCGACGATCGCGCGCACCAGCGTGGGGTCGTCCAGGTATTGCTGGGCCCGTTCGCGCATGGGTTCCTGCTCGGCCAGCACGGCGTCGACCACCGGCTGCTTGCACTCGATGCAGCCGATGCCGGCGCTGGTGCAGCCCTGCATGACCCAGTCGCGGGTGGCGCCGCTCGAATAGACCTCGTGCAGCTGCCACACCGGGCACTTGAGCGGGTCGCCCGGGTCGCTGCGGCGCACGCGCGCGGGGTCGGTCGGCATGGTGCGGATCTTCTTCGCCACCGAGGCCGGATCCTCGCGCAGCGAGACCGAGTTGCCATAGCTCTTGCTCATCTTGCGGCCGTCCAGGCCCGGCAGGCGCGAGGCTTCGGTCAGCTTGACTTGCGGCTCGGCCAGGATGATCTTGCGGCTGCCCTCGAGGTAGCCGAACAGGCGTTCGCGGTCGATGTTCGACAGGCTGCCGGCATCGTCCAGCATCGCCCGCGCCTGCGCCAGGGCGGCGTCATCGCCTTCCTGGCGGTAGGCGGTCCGCAGCTCGGTGTACAGGCGCGCGCGCTTGCTGCCGAGTTTTTTCACCGCGTCGAGCGCCTTCCGCTCGAAGTCCGGCTCCTTGCCGTACAGGTGATTGAAGCGGCGTGCGATCTCGCGCATCATCTCGACGTGCGGCACCTGGTCTTCGCCCACCGGCACCTGGGTCGCGCGGTAGATCAGCACGTCGGCGGCCTGCAGCAGCGGATAGCCGAGGAAGCCGTAGGTGGCGAGGTCGCGGCTGGCCAGGTTCTCGATCTGGTCTTTATAGGTCGGCACCCGTTCCAGCCAGCCCAGCGGCGTGGCCATAGCCAGCAGCAGGTGCAGCTCGGCGTGCTCCGGCACCCGCGACTGGATGAAGATGGTCGCCTGCGAGGGGTCGATGCCGGCCGCAAGCCAGTCGATCACCATGTCCCAGGTGCTCTTTTCGATGATGCCGGGGTCGTCGTAGTGCGTGGTCAGCGCGTGCCAGTCTGCCACGAAGAACAGGCAGGGCAGCTCGGACTGCATGCGGATCCAGTTCTTCAGGGCCCCGTGGTAGTGGCCGAGGTGCATGAGCCCGGTGGGGCGCATGCCGGAAACGACGCGCTCAGGAAACATGGCTAGCCGCCTGGATCAGCTGAGAATGGCGCTGAGCGGGTAGACGATCACCTGCAGCAGCAGTTGCGCCACCGCGATCACCGGGATCACCCAGTAGGGCAGCAGCTTCAGCAGCATCAGGCCCAGCAGGATGAAGAAGCCGTAGGGCTCGATGCGCGCAAATTTATAGGCCAGCTTGTTCGGCAGCAGGCTGAACAGCACGCGGCCGCCATCCATCGGCGGGATCGGCAACAGGTTGAAAGCGAGCAGCACCAGGTTGGTGAGGACACCTGCCTGGGCAACACGGTTCGGGAATGGTTCGGTGACGCCGAAGTAGTCGAGGAACATCCCCAGCAGCAGCCACAGCAGCGCCATGCCGAAGTTGGCCGCGGTGCCGGCCAGCGCCACGAAGGCCATGTCGCGCTTCGGCTTGCGCAGGCGGCCATAGTCGATCGGCAGCGGCTTGGCATAGCCGAACGCGAAGCCGGTGGTCAGGTACAGCAGCGCCGGCAGGATCACGGTGCCGAAGGGGTCGATGTGGGCCAGCGGGTTGGTGGTGACACGGCCGGCCGCGAAGGCCGTCATGTCGCCGAAGTATTTTGCGGCATACGCCTGGGCGGCGTTGTGCATCGTGATCGCAAAAAGAACGGGCAGTGCATAGACTGCGAGGTTACGTATTTGTTCATCCATACAGGGATTCTAACAGACGAACCGAAGCCGACGGATCAGAGCCCGAACGCCGCCGGATCGCCGCGGCCTTCGCGCAGCAGCACCGGCTCGTCGCCGGTCAGGTCGACGATGGTGGTGGGTTCGAGCGTGCCGGCGCCGCCGTCGATCACCAGGTCGAGCTGCTTGCCGAGACGCTCCCTCACCTCTTCCGGATCGGACAGCATGTGGTCGTCGCCGGGCAGCTGCAGGGTGGTGCCGATCAGCGCTTCGCCCAGTTCCTCCAGCAGCGCCAGCAGGATCGCGTTCTCGGGCACGCGCAGGCCGATGGTCTTGCGCGAAGGGTGAGACAGGCGGCGCGGCACCTCGTGGGTGGCGTCGAGGATGACCGTGTACGGACCGGGCGTGACGGCCTTCAGCAGGCGGTAGCGGCGGTTGTCGACGCGCGCATAGGTCGAAATTTCCGACAGGTCGCGCACCAGCAGGGTCAGGTGGTGCTTCTCGTCCACGCCGCGGATCCGGCGCAGCTTTTCGACCGCGGCCTTGTCGTCGAGGCGGCAGACCAGCGCATAGGCCGAATCGGTGGGCGCGGCGACGATGCCGCCCGACTGGATGATCTGGGCGGCCTGGCGGATCAGGCGCGGTTGCGGGTTATCGTGGTGGATTTCGAAGTATTGGGTCATATGCGGCCCTTGCTTAAAACCAGTCGTGCCATACCGGGGTGACGCCCGCCGGGAGCGGCGGCAGCTTGTCGAACTCGATCCGGGACTCGCCCGGCGCATGGAAATCGGTGCCGCGCGAGGCCAGGAAGCCGTAGCGGCGCGCCGCTTCGGCATAGGTCTCGTACTGGTCGGGCGTATGGCTGCCGGTGACCACTTCGATGGCCTTGCCGCCCAGCTGCTTGAATTCGTCGAACATCGCCCCTTCCGCCACCGGCGAAAAGCGGTAGCGGCCCGGGTGGGCGATCACGGCCACGCCGCCGGCCTTGCGGATCCAGCCGACCGCCTCGGCCAGGCTGGCCCAGCGGTGCGGCACGTAGCCCGGCTTGCCTTCGGTCAGGTATTTGCGGAAGACGTCGGAAGTGGTGTTGCAGGCGCCGGTCTCGACCAGGTAGCGCGCGAAATGGGTGCGCGACAGCAGGTCCGGGTTGCCGACATATTTGAGGGCGCCCTCGTAGGCATCCGGGATGCCGGCCCGTTCCAGCTGGGCCGCGATCTCGCGCCCGCGCGCGTCGCGTCCGGCGCGCGTGGCCGCCAGGCCCTGCACCAGCGCCGGCTCGTCCTCGTTCACCTGCAGGCCGACCACGTGCACGGTCTCCCCGCCCCAGGTCACGGAGATCTCGACGCCCGGAACGAAGCGCATGCCCAGCGCCGACGCCGCCTCGCGCGCGGCCTTGGTGCCGCGGATCTCGTCATGGTCGGTCAGCGCCCACGCATCGACCCCGCCCTTGCGGGCATAGGCCGCCACGGCGGCGGGTGCGAGCACGCCGTCGGAGACGCTGGAATGGCAGTGGAGGTCGACTTTGAGCATGCCTTCATTGTAACCGGATCGGACCGATCACGACGGCATGGGTCCGCGTGGGCACAGGGTGCCCACCCTACCATCAAACCGCGAGGAATTCTTCGATCATCCCGGCAAGTAACGCCGGCTGGTCATGATGCAGCATATGCCCCGCCTCCGGCATCATGCGCGGCGTCACCTTCGCCAGGTGCCCCATGCGGCGCTCGACTTCGGCGCGCGCCTGCTCCTTCGGCCCCATCCACATCCACATGTTCGTGTGCTCGGCCTCGACCCACAGCACGGGCGCGGTGACGCGGCGCCAGCAAGCCAGGACCTCCTCGACGTGGTACAGCAGCGGGCCGCGCATCTTGTGCGCCGGGTCGCCCAGGATTTCCCACTGGCCCTCGTCGTTCTGCGCGGCCCAGTGCGGGGCCAGGAAGGCGGCGCGGTCGAGCGAAAGGCGCGGATTGGTTTTCTGCAGGCGCGAGGCCACCTCGTCCAGGCTGGCGTAGGGGCGCATGCCCGGCGGCGACTTCAGCTCGTCCAGCCAGCCGGCGTAGCGTCCCGGCGCCGATTCCGGTTTCGTTGCCGCCAGGCCGAAGCCTTCCAGGTTGACCAGGCGCGCGACGCGCTCCGGCCGCACGCCGGCATACACGCTGACGATATTGCCGCCCATGCTGTGGCCCAGCAGATTGACCGCCTCGCCCGGCGCGTAATGGTCGAGGATGGCGTCGAGGTCGGCAAAGTAGTCCGGGAACCAGTAGGTGTCCGTGCCCGCGCGCTCGGACAGGCCGAAGCCGCGCCAGTCGTGGGCGATCACATGCCAGTCGCCCTTCAGCGCATCGACCACGAACTGGAAGGAAGCCGACATGTCCATCCAGCCATGCGCCATGAAGAGCTTGGGCGCGCCTTCCCTGCCCCAGTGCCGGACGTGGGAGCGCAGACCGCGGATGCTGAGGAATTCGGAACGGGAAGGTGTCATGGCTTGGCTAAAGAGAAAATCGAACGGGCGTTCGCATTATAAGCACAAGCGGCTTGATTTGCCGAAGGGCGCCCCCATCTCAGCCCCTTGCCGGACGACAGCTGGCGCGAGGGCGTAAAATAGCGTGCATACCACCTCAACCTTACAATCTTCCGCGAGCACATCCATGGCAATTTACCAGCTGGGCGAACATGCGCCCGAGATCGACGCTTCCGCCTACGTCGCCGATTCGGCCAATCTGATCGGCAAGGTGACGATAGCAGCGAAGGCATCGGTCTGGGACGGGGTGACGATCCGCGGCGACAACGAGCGCATCACGGTCGGCGAAAACAGCAATGTGCAGGAAGGCACGGTGATGCACACCGACATGGGCTTCCCGCTGGTGATCGGCAAGGGCGTCACCATCGGCCACCAGGCCATGCTGCACGGCTGCACCGTCGGCGACGGTTCGCTGATCGGCATCCAGGCCGTGGTGCTGAACGGCGCCAGGATCGGCAAGGGATGCCTGGTCGGCGCCGGCGCCCTGGTGACCGAGGGGAAGGAATTCCCGGACCACTCGCTGATCCTCGGCACCCCGGCAAAGGTAGTGCGCACCCTCACGGAAGAAGACCTGCTCCGCCTGCAAGGCAATGCCGCCAGCTATGTCGAGCGCGGCCAGCGTTTCAAGGCGGAACTCAAGAAAATCGGATAAAGAATGACGACTGATACCAGCAAGGACATCCTGCAAAAATTCATCTTCGACAACGCCGCCGTGCGCGGCGAACTGGTCGAGATTTCAAACGCCTGGCGCGAGATCCAGTCGCGCCACGTCTACCCAAAGGCAGTGAAGGGCTTGTTGGGCGAGATGGTCGCCGCCGCCGCGCTGCTGTCGGCCAACCTGAAGTTCAACGGCTCGATCGTGATGCAGGTCTTCGGCGACGGCCCGGTCAAGCTGCTGGTGGTCGAGTGCGACGCCGAGCTGCACCTGCGCGCCACCGCCAAGCTGAGCCCGGGCGCCGTGGTGCCGGACGATGCGTCGGTGACCCAGCTGCTGAACGTGGGCGGCCAGGGCCGCTTCGTGATCACCCTCGACCCGAAGGACAAGGTCCCGGGCCAGCAGCCCTACCAGGGCGTGGTGCCGCTGCACGGCGAGGACATCGCCACCGTCATCGAGAACTACATGCTGCGCTCGGAGCAGATGGACACCAGGCTGTGGCTGGCGGCCGACGACAATGTCGCACGCGGCCTGCTGCTGCAAAAGCTGCCGCGCAACAGTGAAGTCGAAGGCCAGGTGGCCCAGGCGACCGAAGAGGAAGACGCCGAGACCTGGGACCGCGCGCTGGCGCTGGGCGGCACCCTGAAGCAGGACGAGCTGCTGAGCGTCGACGTGGAAACCCTGCTGAGGCGCCTGTTCTGGGAAGAGACGATCCGCGTGTTCGATCCGCTGCACCCGGAATTCCACTGCAGCTGCTCGCGCGAGAAGGTCGGCAACATGCTGAAGATGCTGGGCAAGGACGAAGTCGATTCGGCCCTGCACGACCTCGGCCAGCTGGCGATCAACTGCGACTTCTGCGGCAAGCACTACGAGTTCGACGCGGTCGACTGCGCCCAGCTGTTCGCCGCCGACCTGACCGCCGACGCGATTGCGCCGGCGTCCGATGTGAAGCACTGATCACCGGTCCGCATGCGCGACACGCCCCGCTCCGCCTTCCCGCATTTCTGCGAGATCGCCACCCGCTGGATGGACAACGACGTCTACGGCCACGTCAACAACGTCCATTACTACAGCTACTTCGACACGGCGGTGAACCGCCTCCTGATCGAACGGGGCGTGCTCGACATCCACGGCGGCAGGACGGTCGGCTTCGTGGTCGAGACCGGGTGTTCGTATTTTGCCCCGGTAGCGTTTCCGGACACGGTGCACGTGGGCGTGCGCGTGGCCAGGCTGGGTAATTCCAGCGTGCGCTACGAGATCGGGCTGTATCGCAATGAGGACGAGATGCCGGCCGCGGCCGGGCATTTCGTGCATGTGTATGTCGATCGCGAGACGAATCGGCCGGTGCCGATTCCGGGAGACGCGCGCGCGCTATTGGAAACGCTGCAAATGTAAGCGGTCGTTCCCGCGAAGGCGGGAACCCAAGTTAAACGTGCATATCCATTTGTTGTTGATCTGACATATACATTATCGGCATACTCGGCGGTATTCCTTTTCCGTCGAGGTCTTCATGCGCCGCATCCTTCTTCCCACCCTCCTCGCCTGCCTGTGCACTTCCGCCCAGGCCGCTGTCACCAGCATCGACGTCGGCGCCGCGCTGCCGCGCTTCAGCCTCGTCAAGCCCGGCACCCACCACTACCTGCGCTATTTCCGCACCGCCGACGGCGCCAGCATCCCGCTCGACATCTGGGCGCGTGAAGTGCGCTTCGAGCAGCGCGACGGCAAGCAGCAAATGCACATCGTGCAGCGCTGGGACGGGGCGATGGCCTCGCCGACCACCCCTGCCGCCGTCAAGCGCCTCGACTCCTGGTTCGAGACCGCCACCTTCCGCCCGCTGAGCCACGTGCGGATCACCGAGCGCGACGGCAAGAAGCTGGTCGAAGGCTTCACCTTCGCACCGGACCGCGTGAGCGGCATGCCCGACCTGGCGGACAATGCGCAGAAGGCGCTGTCGGTGGCGTCCCCCGAGCCGACCTTCAACTTCGAGACCGACATCGAATTCCTGCAGGCGCTGCCGCTGGCCGAGGGCTATGAAGCCAGCATCAACTTCTACCACCCGGGCGGACCGGCCCCCAAGCGCTACAGCTTCAAGGTGGCCGGTTCCGCGACCATCGCCGGCCCGGCCGGTCCGGTCGACTGCTGGATCGTGACCACCGACTACGGCACCCCGGGCGCGGACTCGACCTTCTGGTTCGCCAAGGGCAGCCAGCTGATGCTGCGCCAGGAAAGCGCGCCGCGCGACGGCAAGGTGCTGGTCAAGACCCTGATCGACTGAAAAAACCCGACAGCCGGACCGTCAAGCCGAACCGGAAGGATTGGTGTCGGAATTCCCTGAATCCCCGCCTCGCTTATTTCCGACTTGAGAAAAATCAATTGGCGTGAATCAACGTCGCGGTCCAATGGCGACCGGTGTACGAATCCGTACACACGGTGCCGGGACAATGTCGCTTTTGTACAAAAGGCGCATTGCCCCGGTCAGTCAAATCCGTCTGTTCCGCGTAAGGTGCTTGCCCGCTATCCGATTGCAAGCGTCGGCTCGCGCACCAGCCGCGGCGGCCAGGTTGTGCTGGCATCGAATGACCCGTTCGCGGACGATTTCCACGTCGCCTGCGTCGGCGACCGCGTTCGCTACCCGGACGGCAGCGAGAGCGTGATCGTCTCGGGCGCCGGCCACGCCTCGACCATCGCCAACCGTCCGATCGCGCTGGTCGGCAGCCACGTCGCCAACGGCGACCGCATCGTCATGCGCGCCCAAAGCATCGGCGAAATCGTCGTGCTGGAAGGCGAACCCGTGCCGGGCCTGCTCGAGCCGGGTTATGTGCCGCCGTCGGCGGGCAGCGCCGCCTGAGCATCGCCAGGCCTCCGCTGCCGGCGCCGCCCTTCGGCTGCCGGCGGCTCAGGCTGGATCCGCCTGCTGGCCGCTCTCGGCAAAGGTCACGATGTCGAGCGGTCCGGAAAATTCGATCACGTCGCCGCTCTTCATGCGCTCGGGATCGATCCGGAGGAGCTTGCAGTTGCCGATGCTGCCGTCGGCCACCGATTTTCCGTCGATGAGGATGTCGCCGCTGGCGTCGAGGAAGCAGGCCTTGATGGCATCGTGCTTGTCGCGCTTCAGGTGGCGCAGCTGCCGGTTGAAATAGGAAATCTTCCCGAGCAAGGTATCGATCTGCTCCGAGGCCTTGCCGAGGTCGGCATAGCGGATGCGCTGGCCGGCGCCCACCCGCAGGGAAAAATACAGGTAGAGCGGCCTGGTGGTCGGCTCCCTGAACAGAATGCTGCCCTTCTCCCGATAGGCGCCGTCCACGTCCGGCAGCACGAAATAGCCGCCGCGGCGCACCGGCACGTTCAGGTCCACGGAAGGGCTGACGATCGCGACACCCCAGCGCTGCGGCATATAGGCATCCTGCTCGGCATCCGACATGAACGGGTATTTTGCGCGCACCAGCACGTCCACCAGCCTCGGCTCGGCCGGCTGGTAGGACTGGAGCAGCCGGAAGCTCTCGATCACGGGACGGTAGGGCAGCTCGCCGAACTGCTTCGATTCGCTGACCTTGACGGTGAGCGGCGCGGCGGCCTGGGTGGCCGGCGCCTGGTTCTGCGCAGCCCCATGTGGCGTCCACATCCAGGCCAGTGCGCACGCGAGCGCGGGCAAGGCCCCGAACTGCTTCATGTCCTTGCCGGCAGGTAGGGCGCGGTCTCGACGATCGTCACGATGTCGAGCGGTCCGCTGAACTCGATCGTCGCCCCGCTCGCGGCCCTGGACGGGTCGAATTTCAGCACGGCGCAGTTGCCGACGGTGGCGTCGGCGGCCGGCTTGCCGTCGATGAGCAAGGCGCCGCCGGGTTCGAGGAAGCAGGCTTTGATGCCATCGTATTTGGCATATTTTTCGGTTTTCATGGAAAGGCGGTAGAAGGGCATGGCCTTCTGGACAGCACGTAGCTCGGTCATGGACTTGCTGAAATCCGCATACGAAAGGCGCTGTTCGGAGCCGATGCGCACGACCCAGCCGACGTCCAGGAAGTTGTGCCGGCTTTGTTCGCTGAACATCAGCGTGGCGTTCTCTTCGTAAGCCTTGGCGTTGGCCGGCAACTGGAAGTAGCCGCCGCGCCGGATCTCCAGGGTCTGGTCGACCGAATCGCTGACGATCGAAACGCCCCATTTCGCCGGCCGGTAGGCTTCGCGCTCGGGCATGGGCAATTCGGTGAATGAAATGCGAAACAGCGCGTCGAACATGCGCGGTTCGGGCGGGAGGTAGCCTTGCACGTGCTTCTGGATGTCGAAGAAGGCGCGGTAAGGCAGGTTCCCGGCGTTTTTACGCGCCTGCACCTGGATGGCTTTCGGCGCTGCGGCCTCTTCTTGCGCGTGGGCCGCCATCCCGCTTGAAAAGAGGCATACGGCAGCGAACGCAAAGGCGGGACGGGCTGCGGTCCCAACAGACAAGGAATACAAGAGGTCCCCCAAAGAGTTGGCTTATGGGAAACAATTGTATTCGAAAATTCCTTGAGGGTAACTTAATTCCAACTTAAACAAATGACAACCGGAGCCAGGCGCTTGTCAGGGCAGGTGCAGGTCGATGACCTTCATGATGGCCAGCGTGGTATCGAGGCTCATCTCGCCGGCCAGCATGGCTTCGGCAAGCTCGGCGCGCGGCAGGTTGGCGGCGGCGGCCAGCGCAGGCAGGCCGCTTGAACCCGCGACCATCGCCAGTGCGGCACGCATGGTTTCGGCGTTGCCGCTCTCGAAGGCCGCGGCCAGGCAGGCGGCGACGGCTTCCAGGGTGTTCAGTTGGTCGGTCATGGAGAAATACTCAGTCGTCGAGCGGCTTCTGGGGCTTGGCGCCCTTCGCGCCCTTCGGTTCGCGCGGCGGCGGCGGCGGCGTCATCATGACCGCCGGCTTTTCATCCTTGCGCAGCACCTGCACGAAGATCTCGTTCTGCTTGATCATGCCGAGTTCGTAGCGGGCGCGTTCCTCGACCGCTTCGGTGCCGTCCTTCAGGTCGCGCACTTCGGAGTCGAGCTTGGCGTTGCGCGCCTTCAGCTGGTCGGTGCGCGCGTGGCTGTCGGCGAGCTGGCGTTCCAGCTCGCCGACGTTCAGCCAGCCGCCCTTACCCAGCCACAGCGGGTACTGGATCAGCAGCAGTAAGGCGGCAAGAGCGAGGGTAATGAGGCGCATGAATGATGAGTATACGAAAAAATTCCCGCCAGCCGATGCCGACGGGAATCTTCTATTGCTGCGATCTTACATTACTTCAGGTTGTAGAAGGCGTCGCGGCCCGGGTAGCTGGCGATGTCGCCCAGGTCTTCCTCGATGCGCAGCAGCTGGTTGTACTTGGCCATGCGGTCCGAACGCGACAGCGAGCCGGTCTTGATCTGCAGGGCGTTGGTACCGACCGCGATATCGGCGATGGTCGAGTCTTCGGTCTCGCCCGAACGGTGCGAGATCACGGCCGTGTAGCCGGCGCGCTTGGCCATTTCGATGGCGGCGAAGGTCTCGGTCAGGGTGCCGATCTGGTTGATCTTGATGAGGATCGAGTTGGCGATGCCCTTCTGGATGCCCTCTTTCAGGATCTTGGTGTTGGTGACGTACAAATCGTCGCCCACCAGCTGCACGCGCTTGCCCAGGCGCTCGGTCAGGATCTTCCAGCCGTCCCAGTCGCCCTCATGCATCGCGTCCTCGATCGAAATGATCGGGTACTTGTCGCACCAGGTTTCCAGCATGTTGGTGAAGTCGGTGGCGCTCAGCTGGATGCCGCCTTCGCCTTCCAGCACGTACTTGCCGTCCTTGTAGAACTCGCTGGCGGCGCAGTCCAGGCCGATCGCGATCTGGGTGCCGGCTTCGTAGCCTGCCTGCTCGATCGCCTGCATGATCAGCTTGATGGCTTCTTCATGGTTGGCCACCGATGGCGCGAAACCGCCTTCGTCGCCCACTGCCGTGTTCAGACCCTTCGAGTGCAGGATCTTCTTCAGGGTGTGGAACACCTCGGCGCCGTAGCGGATCGCTTCCTTGAAGGACGGTGCGCCGACCGGGATGATCATGAATTCCTGGATGTCCAGGTTGTTGTCGGCGTGCGCGCCGCCGTTGATGACGTTCATCATCGGCACCGGCATCTGCATCGCGCCCGAACCGCCGAAGTAGCGGTACAGCGGCAGGCCGGCTTCTTCGGCGGCTGCCTTGGCGACGGCCATGGAGACGGCCAGCATCGCGTTCGCGCCCAGGCGGCTCTTGTTCTCGGTGCCGTCCAGGTCGATCAGGGTGCGGTCCAGGAAAGCCTGTTCGTTGGCGTCCAGGCCCATGATGGCTTCGCTGATCTCGGTGTTGATGTTCTCGCAGGCCTGCAGCACGCCCTTGCCGAAGTAACGCTTCGGATCGCCGTCACGCAGTTCGATCGCTTCGCGCGAACCGGTCGATGCGCCCGAAGGCACGGCGGCGCGGCCCATCACGCCGGATTCCAGCAGAACATCGCACTCGACGGTCGGATTGCCGCGCGAGTCAAGGATTTCGCGGCCGATGATATCAACGATAGCACTCATGGTTTTTCAGTCTCCTCAGGGGTCAGAGCCCGGTTTATCCGGGTGGGCTCTGACCCCGGTGTTCCAGGATGAGTCAGAGCCCGATGTTGGCAGGCGAGTAGTCAGTCGAGGTCAGAGCCCACCCGTGAAAACCGGGCTCTGACCCCGAATGTTATTGAAAGTTGGACTCGATGAACCCAGCCTTCTTGACGATGCGGTCGATATCGACCAGCGTGCTCAAGAGTTCCTTCATGCGTCCCAGCGGCACCGCATTCGGGCCGTCCGACAGCGCGCAGGCCGGGTTCGGGTGGGTTTCCATGAACAGGCCCGACACACCAGCCGCCACCGCGGCGCGCGCCAGCACCGGCACGTGTTCGCGCTGGCCGCCGGACGAGGTTCCCTGGCCGCCAGGCAGCTGCACCGAGTGGGTCGCGTCGAACACGATCGGGCAGTTCGATTCGCGCATGATGGCGAGCGAACGCATGTCCGACACCAGGTTGTTGTAGCCGAACGAGACGCCGCGTTCGCAGGCCATGAACTGGTCCGGCAGGCCGGCTTCAGCGGCGGCTGCGCGCGCCTTGTCGATCACGTTCTTCATGTCGCCCGGCGCCAGGAACTGGCCCTTCTTGATGTTGACCGGCTTGCCCGAACGCGCGACGGCGTTGATGAAGTCGGTCTGGCGGCACAGGAAGGCCGGGGTCTGCAGCACGTCGACGATGCTGGCCACGACCGGGATCTCTTCCTCGGTGTGGATGTCGGTCAGGACCGGCACGCCGATCTCCTTGCGCACGTCGGCAAGGATCTCCAGGCCCTTCTCCATGCCGGGACCGCGGAAGGTCTTGCCGGACGAGCGGTTGGCCTTGTCGAAGGACGATTTATAGATGAAGGGAATGCCCAGCGCGCTGGTGATTTCCTTCAGCGTGCCCGCCGTGTCCATCGCCATCTGGCGCGATTCGATCACGCAGGTGCCGGCGATCAGGAAAACAGGCTGGTCGAGGCCGACTTCGAATCCGCAAAGCTTCATGCTGCATCTCCTTGCACGGCCGGGGTATTCGCGGCCTGCTGGTTGCTGTTTTCGGCCTGGTGCTTCAGGGCCGCCTGGATGAACGACGTGAACAGCGGATGGCCGTTACGCGGGGTCGACTTGAACTCCGGGTGGAATTGCACGCCGATGTAGTACGGGTGCGCTTGTTCTCCACTGCGCGGCAGCTCCATGATCTCCAGCAGGTCTTCGTTCGGCGTACGGGCCGACACCACCAGGCCGGCCGCTTCGATCTTCGGCAGGTAGTAGTTGTTGCCTTCGTAGCGGTGGCGGTGACGCTCGGTCACGACGTTGCCGTAGATCTCGGCGGCCAGCGTGCCCGGGTTCACCGCGCAGGTCTGGGCGCCCAGGCGCATGGTGCCGCCCAGGTCGGAGTTCAGGTCGCGCTTCTCGACCTTGCCGTCGTGGTTCTGCCATTCGGTGATCAGGGCGACGACCGGCTGGTCGGTTTCCGGATCGAACTCGGTCGAGTTGGCGTTCGGCAGGCCGGCCACGTGGCGCGCGTATTCGATCAGCGCAACCTGCATGCCCAGGCAGATGCCCAGATACGGGATCTTGTTCTCGCGGGCATAGCGCGCGGCCATGATCTTGCCTTCCACGCCGCGCTTGCCGAAGCCGCCCGGCACCAGGATGGCGTCGTACTTGGCCAGGTGGGCGCAACCGGTGCTCTCGATCTCTTCCGAGTCGATGTACTCGATGTTGACGCGGCTTTCGGTGTGGATGCCGGCGTGGCGCAGCGCCTCGGTCAGCGACTTGTAGGACTCGATCAGGTCGACGTACTTGCCGACCATGCCGATGGTCACTTCGTGCTTCGGGTTTTCCAGCGTATGGATCAGCTTGGTCCACATCGACAGGTCGGCCGGCGGCGCCTCGAGGCCCAGGGCTTCCAGGATGATGTCGTCCAGGCCCTGGTCCTGCAGCACCTGCGGCACTTTATAGATGGTGTCGACGTCCCACACCGAGATCACGGCCTGCTCTTCGACGTTGGCGAACAGCGAAATCTTGGCGCGCTCGTCGTCCGGGATGCGGCGGTCGGCGCGGCACAGCAGCGCGTTCGGCGAAATGCCGATCTCGCGCAGCTTCTGCACCGAGTGCTGGGTCGGCTTGGTCTTCAGTTCGCCGGCGGACGAGATGTACGGAACCAGGGTCAGGTGCACGAAGGCGGCGCCCTTGCGGCCCTGGCGCAGCGACAGCTGGCGCGCGGCTTCCAGGAAAGGCAGCGATTCGATGTCGCCGACGGTGCCACCGATCTCGACCAGCGCCACGTCCACGCCTTCGGCGCCGCGGCGGATATAGTCCTGGATCTCGTTGGTGATGTGCGGGATCACCTGCACGGTCTTGCCGAGGTACTCGCCGCGGCGTTCCTTGCGGATCACCGATTCGTAGATCTGGCCGGTGGTGAAGTTGTTCACCTTGCGCATACGGGTGCTGATGAAGCGCTCGTAGTGGCCCAGGTCGAGGTCGGTCTCGGCGCCGTCGTCGGTGACGAAGACTTCACCGTGCTGGGTCGGGCTCATGGTGCCCGGATCCACGTTGATATATGGATCCAGCTTGAGCATGGTGACTTTGAGACCGCGCGATTCGAGGATCGCGGCGAGGGAGGCGGCCGCGATTCCCTTACCCAGGGAAGACACGACGCCGCCAGTGACGAATACGAATTTGGTCATTGTGCAGATGGTGCCGAACGGCACGCGCGGGAAATTGAAATTATACCTTAATCCTGCAAATACTTCTCCATTCTGGCAATTCACGCCCGTAGCGGGCAATGGCGTCGCTTTGCCGTCATGGCGTGGCGAATCCGACTCAGCCTGCATCAACAGCACTTGCAAAAATTGCCAATCCACCCAGGCTGTGGCTACACTGTGCATCTTTCCTTCATGTCAACATCGAGCCCACCCCATGATCGAGCATGACTACGCGTCGGACGCGACCCTGCCGGACGATGCCGTCCCCGACTACCCGCCGGCGCCGCTGGCCTTCGGCTTCAGCGGCAGCGGCGGCGAATACTTCCGCATCTGGGTCGTCAACCTGCTGCTGACCGTGGCCACGCTCGGCATCTACTCGGCCTGGGCCAAGACCCGGCGGCTGCAGTATTTTTACCGGAACACCCAGCTTGCCGGCGCCAGCTTCGACTTCCGCGGCAATCCCGTGGCGATCCTGCGCGGCCGTTTGCTGGCGGTCGTGCTGCTGGCCGCCTACCACTACGCCTTCGGTTTTTCCGCCGTGGCCGGCGCGGTCACGGTGGGCCTGCTGGTCTGCCTCCTGCCCTTCATGATGCGTTCGGCGCTGCGCTTCCGGCTGTCGAATACCTGGTACCGCGGCCTGCCCTTCGGCTTCGCCGGCGAGATCCAGGCCGCCTACCGCGTGTACGCGCTGCCGGTGGCCATGTTCATCCTGCCGGGCGCGCTGGTCGCCCTGCTGCCGGACCGGCCCATGGTCAGCGCCGTCTTCCTGCTTTATCTGCTCTGGCCGCTGATGCACGGCGCCATGAAGCGCTACCAGCACGGCAGCCTGACCTACGGCGACCAGCGCGCCGAGTTCGGGGCCAGCAGCGCCGAACTGGCCGCGCCTTATGTGGTGAGCTTCGTGATGGGCATCGTCGGCATCGTCGTCCTCGGCATGATGATTTATGCGGGCTCCCGGCTCCGCGCCGACACCGGCGCGGGCGGTATCGCCGCCGTGCTGATACCGCTCGGCGGCATCCTCCTGCTCTACCTGTTCATCATCCTCAGCGCCCTGTTCGTCATGGTAAGGATGAACAATATCGCGTGGTCGGACACCCGTTTCCCGGGCGTGCGCATCGAGTCCGCGATGCGGCTGCGCTCTTATTTCCGCCTGCAGGCCGTCAACGTCCTGCTCACCTTGCTGACCCTGGGCCTGTACCGTCCCTTCGCCGCCGTGCGGACCTGGCGTTACCGCCTGGCCCACGTGCATGTCGAGGCGCCCGACGGTTTCGAAGCCGCGACCGGACAGGCAAGCCGGCGCCCCGCCACCGCGGCCGGCGACGGCAGCGCGGAATTCCTCGGCCTCGACCTTTCCTGGTGACGGACATGACCAACGCTCTCTATTTCGACGGGCGCAACGCGCGCCCGCATCCGGTCCGCCTGAACGTGGACGCCGGCATGCTGCAGCTCAGTTCCCCGGCCTTCGAGCGCAGCTATCCGGTCGGCGCAATAAGGCTGTCCGAACCCTTTGCCGCCGCGCCCGCCGTGCTGCGCTTTGCCGACGGCGCCAGCTGCGAAGTCGCCGGCGACGGCCGCCAGCCGCTGCTCGACGCGCTCGGCTACCGCAAGAGCGCCGTGGTGCGCTGGCAGGAACGCTGGCCGGCCGCACTGCTGGCGCTGGTCCTGCTGGTGGCGCTGCTGGCCCTGCTCTACTTCCGCGGCTTGCCGGCCGCCGCCGAGCGCATCGCCGAGAAACTGCCGCCATCGGTCGACATCCGCCTCGGCCGCGCCGCCCTGTCCAGCCTGGAACGGCATGGGCTGCTGGAACCCTCGCGCCTGAGCGAGCAGCGTATCGCCGAGGTCCAGGCCCTGCTGCCTGGCGTGCTGCCGGCGCATCCGCGGGTGCCGATCCGGCTGCTGGTGCGCAATTCGCGCACGCTGGGCGCGAATGCGCTGGCCCTGCCGGACGGCACCATCGTCGTCACCGACTGGATGGTGCGGCTGGCGCAGGGCAAGGCCAATCAGCTCGACCAAGCCGGCAAGGAGCAACTGGCCGCCGTGCTGGCGCACGAGGTGGGGCATATCGAGCACCGCCATGCGGCGCGCGCGATGAGCGGCTCGTCCCTGATGGCGGCGCTGTCGGCCGCGCTGTTCGGCGATTTCAGCGCGGTGGCGGCCGGCGTGCCGGCGGTGCTGACGCAGATGCAATATTCGCGTGCGATGGAGCTGGATGCCGACAATTACGCGGTGGCCCTGCTGCGCCGCCAGGGCCGTTCGCCCGCCGCCTTCATCCAGGCGCTCGAGGCCCTGGAAAACCAGGCCCCGGACGAAGCCCATACCCCGCGCTGGTTGAAGACCACGATGAGTTATATGTCGACCCACCCGGACACCGCCGAGCGCATCCAGCGTCTGGAAGATCTGATGGAAGATGACAAAGAAGAAACGAAACGTGAGAATCCGTGATTATTTGGCAATGAACTGTTGCGTAAACATGGCAGTCACTATTTAAATATACTCAAAAGTAACAAAGGCTTACCCTTAAGAAAGTACAATTTTGGATGGTATTTCATCCGGATATGCTTTCAAAAGGACAGTCATGGGTTTTTTCAGTCGATTCAATATTGGTAAGCGGCTCGCCGCCGGCTTTACGCTGACGCTGGCAATGGCCGTGCTGATCGCGGGCGTCGGCATCTCTCGCCTGGGCCACGTCGCCAACGAAGCTGCCGGCGTGCTCGATGCGCCGCTGGCGAAGGAACGTCTCATCGGCGAGTGGTATGTGCAGATCTTCGCGGCCGTGCGCCGTACCGCCGCCATCGTCAAGAGCAGCGATGCCTCGCTGGGCGACTTCTTCAAGGAAGACGCGGCCGCCACCGGCAAGCGCTCGGCCGAACTGGTCAAGCAGATCGAACCGATGATCGCGCCGGGCGAGGAAAAGGCGCTGTGGGACCGCATCGGCGAGCTGCGCAAGAACTACTCGTCCGCGCGCGACGCCGCGATCAAGGCCAAGGCCGACGGTGACGCCGAACTCGCGGCCAGGATCCTCGACGAAAAATTCACCCCGACCGCGAAGGCCTATCAGGAAGCCGTGCAGCAGCTGGTCGCCATGGAGAATGGGCGCATCGACAGCGCCAAGGGCGACATACTGGCGGGCGCCCGGTCCAGCGAAACCCTGATCATCGTGCTGACCGTCTGCGCGGTCGCGCTGGGCGCGCTCAGCTCGATCCTGCTCACGCGCGGCATCGTGCGTCCGATCCGCGAAGCGGTGGCGGTGGCCGAAACCGTGGCCGCCGGCGACCTCACCCGCCACATCGAATCGGACTCGCAGGACGAAACCGGCGCCCTGCTGCGCGCGCTGCGCCACATGAACGACAGCCTGGCCGGCATCGTCAGCGACGTCCGCGGCGGCACCTCGTCCATCCACGGCGCGGCCGGCGAGATCTCGGCCGGCAACCTCGACCTGTCCGCGCGCACCGAGCAGCAGGCGGCGGCGCTGGAGCAGACCGCGGCCTCGATGGCCCACCTGACCGACACCGTGCGCCAGAACGCCGACAACGCGCGCCAGGCCAACCAGCTGGCCATCACCGCCTCCAGCGTCGCCACCAGAGGCGGCAACGTGGTCGGCGAAGTGATCCTGACCATGGGCTCGATCAACGAGTCGTCGAAGAAGATCGTCGACATCATCGGCGTCATCGACGGCATCGCCTTCCAGACCAATATCCTGGCGCTGAACGCGGCGGTGGAAGCCGCGCGCGCCGGCGAACAGGGCCGCGGCTTTGCCGTGGTGGCAAGCGAGGTCCGCACCCTGGCCCAGCGCTCGGCCGCGGCGGCCAAGGAAATCAAGGAACTGATCACGGCCTCGGTCAGCAAGGTCGACGCCGGCGCCAAGCTGGTCGACCAGGCCGGCGACACGATGGGCCAGGTGGTCGATTCGATCCAGCGCGTCACCGACATCATGGCTGAAATCGCATCCGCCAGCCAGGAACAGACCGGCGGCATCGAGCAGGTGAACCAGGCGATCGCCCAGATGGACGAGGCGACCCAGCAGAACGCGGCCCTGGTCGAGGAATCGGCGGCCGCCGCCGGCTCGCTGCAGGACCAGGCGGCCAAGCTGGCCCATGCCGTGGATGTGTTCAAGGTCGAGCACCAGGCGGTGCTGGCCGCAGCGCCGTCGCGGATCGAGCCGAAGGCCGGCGTGCCGGCAGTGCGCCCGCAGCCGGCGCGCGCTGCCGCCGTCAAACGCCCTGCTGCGACCGCCACCGTCGGCGACGGCTGGGAAGAGTTTTAATTCGTAGGGTGGGCTCTCCGAGCTCACGATGCATTTGTTGAACGTGGGCACGGGGTGCCCACCCTGCATCGTGCGTCTCCGAACCGGGTTTCGCCGGACTCGGGTTATGCTTGCGTCTCCAGAACAAGGAGACGCAGATGTCCTACGAGGAACGAGACGATTACGGTATGTACAGAAACAAGCACGGCAAGGGACCGGGCCCGGAACTGATGGGCGCGCACACCCTGCTCGGCGATCACGTCCACAACCTGCAGAACGAGCACCTGGGCGTCATCAAGGAATTCATGGTCGACATGCGCAGCGGCGCCATCGTCTATGCGGTGATGTCGTCGAGCCGCTTCCTCGGACTGGGCGAAAAGCTGTTCGCGGTGCCCTGGCAGGCCCTCACGCTGGACCCGCAGCACAAGCGCTTCACGATGGACATCCCGAAAGAGCGCATCGAGAACGCGCCGGGATTCGATACCGACCACTGGCCGGACATGGCCGACCTCGAATGGGCCGGCGCGATTCACGCGCATTACGGCACGCAGCCCGCATGAGCGGGCGGACAGCGACGGGGACAGGCTCTCGCCTGTGCAGCCGCCTCGGTCTTGCGTCCGTACTGTTCTTCGCGGCTGCGGCATCCGCGCTGGCCGAGGACAGCTGCTCGTTCATGGCGCCGGATCCGGTCTTGCGGCCGCACGCTTACCCCGGCCAGACCCTGAACCAGCCCAGCAGGCACAGCTCGACGGAAACCGTCCGCCCGCATGCCGGGCTGCGCATCGCCATCCGCCAGGACGGCTGCGCAGACTTCGTCACCACCCGCTTCACCCTGACCGTCGCGCGCGGACGCGAGCGCGAACGCAGCGAGGACGAATGGATCGATTTCGCGCGCGCCGAGGTCGCCGGACTGAAGATCCGCGAGCCGCAGCGGCTGAAGGAGCTGGACGCCTTCCTTGCCAGGGCGCATGGCATCGCGCGGCGCAAGAGCGAACGCGCCATCTGCCGCGATGGCTCGGCGCCGGACGCGGGCGACTGTTCCTGGGACAGCCTCGGCGGCTACACGGTCTCCGTCAAGCGCGGCCGCAAGGCCACGACGATTTCCGTGACCGAGTACGTCAGCGCCTGACGAAGGCCGAAAAAAAAACGCCGCCCCGCAAGCAGCGGGAGCGGCGTTTTCGTTCAGGGCCTGGCTTTACTTCTTCGGCGCCAGCAGATCCAGCAGGATCGCCGTTTCAGCCTTGATGGTGTTGACCACGGTCGGCTTGAAGTCCGGCGCCCATTGCGGCGAGTGGGTGCCCGGCAGCGGCTGGCCGGCCTTTTTGGCCGCTTCCAGGCGCGAGCCTTCGACCGCGCCGACGTGCAGCAGCACCGCCTTCACGCCAGGCTGCAGGCCGTACTGCGAGAAGTCTTCCGAGGTCATCTTGGCCGGCATCTCCTTCACGAATTCCGGACCCACCGCGCCCTGCACGGTCTTGACCATGCGGCCGATCAGCTCGGGATCGTTGTAGACCGAATCAGTGCCCGGCTGGACGTCGACCAGCGGCTCCTTCGGTGCGCCGGCGGCCATCGCCTCGCCCCTGGCTTCGCGCGCGATGCTGGCCAGGACGCGCTTGCGCACTTCCGGCTTGAAGGTGCGCACCGACAGCGACAGCTTGACCTGGTCCGGGATGATGTTGGCGACGGTGCCGCCGTGGATGCTGCCGACGGTGATGACCAGCGGGTCGATCGGGTTGTTCTCGCGTGCGACCAGGGTCTGCAGGGCCAGCACGATGCGCGAAGCGATCACGATCGGATCGCGTGCTTCGTGCGGCACGGCGCCGTGGCCGCCCTGGCCGAAGACGGTGATGTTGACGACGTCGGACGAGGCGCGGAACGGGCCGGCGTGGTACATGATCGTGCCCGAGGGCATGGTGGCGTCGTCGTGGAAGGACAGCGCGTAGTCAGGCTTCGGGAAGCGCTTGAACAGGCCGTCCTTCAGCATCGCTTCGGCGCCGTGCACGGTCTCTTCGGACGGCTGGCCGATCAGCATCAGGGTGCCGCTCCAGGCCTTGCGGTTTTCGGACATCAGCTTGGCGGTGCCGTACCAGGCCGCCATGTGCAGGTCGTGGCCGCAGGCGTGCATCACCGGGGTCGGTTCGCCGGCGGCATTCTTGCCGGTGGCCTTGCTGGCGAACGGCAGGCTGGTCTTTTCCTGGACCGGCAGCGCGTCCATTTCGGTGCGCAGCATCACGACCGGACCGGGGCCGTTCTTCATGATCGCGACCACGCCGGTACCGCCGACGCCGGTAGTGACTTCGAAGCCCAGCTTCCTGGCGAGATCGGCCAGCCTGGCCGACGTCTTGTGTTCGTCGAAGCCCAGTTCCGGGTTGCGGTGCAGGTCCTGGTACAGGGTTTCGATCGCCGGGTAGTTGGCGTTGAGCTGTTCAGCGAAGGGCGCCGGCAATGCCGCGGCGCCGGCTGCGCCGCCGATGAGTCCGGACAGGAGAAGGGTATTGCGGAGAATGCTGGAAGGCTTCATGAGAAAGGTTTTTTGAGGTTGATGACTAGCTTTTTTAGACTACCAGCCGAATCCATTTGTAACAATGAATATTTAACAATTCGCCTGCGTATTGTCGGATTAAGCCTACAAAATGTTGCATAAAAATTTCCATACCGTATTTTTTAATTCCTTTTGGAAACGTACCGACAGTACAATCCGCACATTCTCTGCACTGCTTCTTCAAAAGGAATATCGATGGGATTCGTTGCAAACATCAAGATCGGCAAGCGCCTCGGACTGGGCTTTGCGCTCATCCTGGCGATGACGGTCGTCATTTCGGCCGTCGGCGCCTGGCGCATGAACAAGATCGCCGACCGCACCAAGGCCATGATGGCCGTGCCGCTGGCCAAGGAACGCCTGATCACCGACTGGTACACCCTGAACTTCGCCTCGATCCGCCGCACGGCCGCGATCGCCAAGAGCGCCGATCCCTCGCTCGGCGCCTACTTCAAGGAAGACTCGGCCGCCTCGGTCAAGAAAGCCGCCGAACTGCTCAAGCAGATCGAGCCGCTGATCGCCGCCGACGGTCCTGAAAAGGAACTGTTCGCGAAGATCCTCCAGCAGCGCAAGGCCTATAGCGCCTCGCGCGACGGCACCGTCAAGGCCAAGGCCGACGGCAATGCGGAAGAAGCGGCGCGCATCCTCGAGAAAGAATTCACCCCGGCCGCCCAGAAGTACCAGGACCTGCTGCAGGAACTGGTCACCATGCAGCGCAACAGCATGAACGAAACCGCCGGCGCCATCGACAGCAATGCGGACAGCAGCACGAATCTGATCGTGATCCTGTGCGCCTGTGCGCTGGCGCTCGGCGGCGTCATGTCCTGGCTGCTCACCCGCGGCATCGTGCTGCCGATCCGCGACGCGGTGGCAGTGGCCGAAACCGTGGCCAGCGGCGACCTGACCCGCAACATCGAAGCCCGTACCAAGGACGAAACCGGTTCCCTGCTGCGCGCCCTGCGCCACATGAACGACAGCCTGGTGGGCATCGTCAGCCAGGTCCGCGGCGGCACCGACACCATCGCCACCGCCTCGCGCGAGATCAGCGCCGGCAACCTCGACCTGTCCGCCCGCACCGAGCAGCAGGCCGGCGCGCTGGAAGAGACCGCGGCGTCGATGGAAGAACTGACCACCACCGTGCGCCAGAACGCAGACAACGCGCGCCAGGCCAACCAGCTGGCCATCGCCGCATCCGCGGTGGCGACCCAGGGCGGCGCCGTGGTCGGCGAAGTCATCACCACCATGGGCGCGATCAACGACAGCTCGCAGCGCATCGCCGACATCATCGGCGTCATCGACGGCATCGCCTTCCAGACCAACATCCTGGCGCTGAACGCCGCTGTGGAAGCGGCGCGCGCCGGCGAACAGGGCCGCGGCTTCGCGGTCGTGGCCTCCGAAGTGCGCAACCTGGCGCAGCGCTCGGCCGCCGCGGCCAAGGAAATCAAGGAACTGATCAGCGCCTCGGTGGCCAATGTCGACGCCGGCACCAGGCTGGTCGACCAGGCCGGCGCCACGATGGAACAGGTGGTGGGCAGCATCCGCCGCGTGACCGACATCATGGCCGAGATCACCAGTGCCAGCCAGGAACAGACCGGCGGCATCGAGCAGGTCAACGGGGCCATCGCCCAGATGGACCAGGTGACCCAGCAGAACGCCGCACTGGTCGAAGAAGCGGCGGCCGCCGCCTCCTCGATGCAGGACCAGGCCGCAAAACTGGCCGAGGTGGTCAGCGTGTTCAAGCTGGACCGCGCGCATGACCTGGGCGCGGTGGCCGCGCCCGTGAAGGCTGCGCCGGTGCGCGCTGCGCTGCCGCGTGCCGCGGCGCCGGTGAGCCGCGTTGCTGCTGCCAAGCCGGTCAAGGCTGCCAAGCAGCCGGTGGAAGCGGACTGGGAAGAGTTCTGATTCCTCGTCATTCCCGCGCAGGCGGGAATGACGTTTTGAGGCTAACAAAAATCCCGGCTGCGCGTCGTCAAATCCCCCAGCAGGTGCGACATATCCACCAGCCGCTTGGCCACCAGGTGGCGCACCTCCCCTTCCCTCTGCCACACCCCGTACACACCCAGCAGGTGTGAATTCAGCACCTCGCGGCGCTGCTGTTCGACCAAACTCGCCCACACGATCACGTTGACGTTTCCGGTCTCGTCCTCGATGGTAAGGAAGAGCACGCCCTTGGCCGTGCCGGGGCGCTGGCGCACGGTGACGATGCCGCAGGCGCGCGCCAGCTGGCCGTTGGCGAAATCCATCAGCACATCGGCCGGCAGGAAGCGCCTGGCCAGCAACTGCGGCCGCAATAGCGCCAGCGGATGGCGGCCCAGCGTGAGGCCCTGCGCGCGGTAGTCGCCGACGATCTCCTGTCCTTCGCTGGGCGCGGCCAGCAGCGGCACATCTTCTTCCAGCGTGGCGGGGCGCAGCAGGTCCTTGTCCGGCACCGAACCCGCCGCCTGCCACAGGGCCTGGCGGCGGTGCCCGGCCAATGCTTCGAGCGCATTCGCGCCGGCCAGCACCTGCAGGTCGCCGCGGTCCAGGTTCGCGCGCCGGGCCAGTTCGGCGGTGTCCGCAAAAGGCCGGATCGCGCGCGCCAGTTCGATGCGTTCGGCGGCTTCCTGCTTCAAACCGCGCAGCATGTGCAGGCCGAGGCGCACCGCCGGCTGCATGCCGCGGGACGCGTCGAACTCCTCCAGCGCCGATTCCCAGCCGCTGACCGTCACGTCCACGGGACGCACTTCGATGCCATGGCGGCGCGCATCCTGCACCAGCTGCGAAGGGCTGTAGAAGCCCATCGGCTGGCTATTCAATAAAGCGCACAGAAAGGCCGCGGGCTCGTGGCACTTGAGCCAGGAACTGGCATAGGCCAGCAACGCGAAGCTGGCCGCGTGCGACTCCGGAAAGCCGTATTCTCCAAAGCCCTGGATCTGGCTGAAGATCTGCTCCGCAAAGCCGATGTCGTAGCCCTTCGCCAGCATGCCGCCGACGATGCGCTGGTAGTACTTCTCGAGGCCTCCCTTGCGCTTCCAGGCCGCCATCGCGCGGCGCAGCTGGTCGGCTTCGCCGGGCGTGAAACCGGCCGCCAGGATCGCCACCTGCATCACCTGCTCCTGGAAGATGGGCACGCCCAGCGTACGTTCCAAAGCCACCTTCATGTCCGGGCTCGGGTAGCTCACCAGGCGCGGATCCTCGCGCCGCTTCAGATAGGGATGGACCATGCCGCCCTGGATCGGCCCCGGGCGCACGATGGCCACCTGGATCACGAGGTCGTAGAACACGCGCGGCTTCATCCGCGGCAGCATGCTCATTTGCGCGCGCGACTCGATCTGGAAGACGCCGACGGTGTCGGCGGCGCGGATCATGCGGTAGGTGGCCGGGTCGTCGGGCGGAATGTCCTGCATCTCGAACACGGTGCCGTGGCGCTGGCCCACGAGTTCGAGCCCTCTGCGCAGCATCGACAGCATGCCCAGCGCCAGCACGTCGACTTTCATCAGGCCCAGCTCCTCGAGATCATCCTTGTCCCACTGGATCACGCTGCGTTCCGCCATGGTCGCGTTCTCGATCGGCACCAGGCGAGACAGCTTCCCGCGCGCCATCACGAAGCCGCCCGGATGCTGCGACAAGTGGCGCGGAAAGCCGAGCAGGCGCTGCGCCAGCGAGGCCCACTGCTGCGACAGCGGCGCTTCCGGATCGAGCCCGCTCTCGGCCAGGCGATTGAGCAGGTCGGCCTTGCTGTCGAACCAGTGGTGCTGCTTGCACACCTTCTCGACGATGGCGAGGTCGATGCCGAGCGCGCGCCCGCTGTCGCGCAGCGCGCTCTTGGGGCGGTAGCTGATCACCACCGCCGCCAGCGCGGCCCGGTCGCGGCCATACTTCCGGTAGATGTACTGGATGACCTCTTCGCGCCGCTGGTGCTCGAAGTCGACATCGATGTCGGGCGGCTCATTGCGTTCCTTCGAGATGAAGCGCTCGAACAGCAGGCTGGCCCGCGCCGGGTCGACCTCGGTGATGCCCAGGCAGTAGCACACCGCCGAATTGGCGGCCGAACCGCGGCCCTGGCAGAGGATTGCTTGCTGCCGGGCGAAGCGCACGATGTCGTAGACGGTCAGGAAGTAGTGCTCGTAGCGCATCTCGGCGATGAGGCCCAGCTCGTGCTCGATCTGGGCCTGCACCCTGGCCGGGATGCCGTCGCGGAAGCGCCGGTGCGCGCCGATATAGGTTTCGCTGCGCAGGTAGCTGGCCGCCGTGTGGCCGGGCGGGACCACTTCGTCCGGGTACTCGTAGCGCAGTTCGTCGAGCGAGAACGTGCACAGGCCGGCGATGCGCAAGGTTTCATTCAGCGCCGCCCGCGGATAGATGTTCGCCAGGCGCACGCGCGAGCGCAGGTGCTGCTCGGCGTTCTGGCCCAACTGGTAGCCGCATTCGGCGACCGGCTTGCCGATCCGCGTCGCGCTCAGCGTGTCCTGCAAGGGCTTGCGCGAACGGACGTGCATCACCACGTGGCCGAGCGCGACGATCTTCATGCCGTGCTGCCAGCCGACTTCCTCGACCGTGGCGCGGTGGGCGTCGTCGAAGGCGCGGTGCAGCAGGTTCAGGCCGATCCAGGCGCGGCCCGGGAAGGTCAGCGCCATCCACGCCGCCTGCGCGTGCAGGCGGTCGACGCCTTCCTGGTCGTGGCCCGGGTAGGCCGGCAGCAGGATCGCCAGGCAGTCCGGCATGCCGTTTTCCAGGTCGGCGGGGCGCAGCAGATAGGTCCCCTTCTCGCTGCGGGTGCGGCCGAGCGTGATCAGTTCGGACAGGTTGCCGTAGCCGTTGCGGTTCCGCGCCAGCAGAATCAAGGACAAGGCGTGGCCGCCGTCCGGATTCTGCAAGTGGAAATGCGCGCCGATAATCAAAGGCAGTTTCGCGCCCTTCGCTTCCGCATGCGCGCGCACCACGCCGGCCAGCGAGCACTCGTCGGTGATCGCCAGCGCCGCGTAACCCAATTGCACTGCCCGCGCTACCAGCTCCTCCGCATGCGAAGCGCCCTGCAGGAAGGAGAAGTTCGACAGGCAGAACAGCTCCGCATACTGGGGCAGGCCCAGATGTAAGCCGAACTGGGGGCCGAGTTGCGAGGATGGTGGGTCGGATGGCATCGTGCGAATAGGTCTACAATTGTCTTAACAAAAGACAATGCTGTATAAAAACACAGTATAACTGACGACTTCGACAATTGCGAAACATGCACGTGCAAACATTGAACTGCTTCGGGGCGCGGCCGGGTGAAGGGAACCCGGCGCTGGTGATCGAAAACGACGGCATGGACCAGGCGGCGCGCCAGGCCTTCACGGCCGCGCGCAACACGACCTGCGTCTTCCTCTCCGCGGACCGGGACGTCGACTACTTCTATCCGCACACGCGCAGCCCGCTCTGCCTGCATGCGACGCTGGCGGTGGCGGCCGTGCTGTTCGCCCGCGATCCGGGCGCCGGCACGATCGCCGTGCGCACCGCGATGAAGGGCCAGCTGTTGACGCTGTCGCGCGAGGGCGATGACTACTTCGTGAGGCTGGCGCCCCAGGCGGCGCAGCAGGTGGAGATCGGCGGCGAGCAGCTGCGCGAACTGCTGGGCGCACCAGGGCTGGTCCTGGCGTCGAAGCCGCAAGTGGCCTCGGTCGGCAGTCCCAAGCTGCTGGTCGAGGTGCGGGATGCGGACACGCTGTACACGTTAAAACCCGACCTGGCCGGCATCACGGCCTGGGGCAAGGAAAACGCCGTGAACGGCTTCTATGTGTACTGCCGGCTGGATGAGGAAACGGTCGAGGGACGCAACTTCAACCACCTCGACCCGGCGCTGGAAGACAGCGCCACCGGCGTCGCGGCAGGCGCGCTGGCCGTGGCGCTGAAGCGCAGCCTGACCGTGCGACAGGGCCGCGCGACCGGGCGCGATTGCCTGATCGCGGCGCGTGTCGAGGGTGAGGCGATCCTGGTCGGCGGCGCGGCGGAAATGGCCTGAGTTACCAAGCAATCGGACGCCATCGAAGCAGCACCCGCCCCAGGATCGCCAGTACCACACCAAGCACAAGATTGAAGAAGGGTGCGGCAACGATAACTTCGCCATGCCCGACATTCAGCCGATGGCCGGCCGCATCAAAGGACCACAAGACCGCGTGGAAAAGCAGGCATCCCGAAACCATTCCTGCCAGGATGGCGCCGAACATAAAGTAGTTCGTCCAGGTCTTCTCGTCGCCGCCACGACGGATTGCCGCACGCGCGACAGCGAGCAAGGCCAGGACCACCAGGGCCGTTACCAGGAAGGATGCGTAATAGATCAGGTCAAGCATGGCTCACGCGCCCGCGATATGCGCCTCGATGCGCGGCGCCAGCAGCTGCGGCAGATCCGCCCCCATCGAATGCCGGCCTCCGGGGATGCGCTGCAGTTCGGCCTTCGGTATCGCCGCCGCCAGGTGGCGACCGATCGCCACCGGGCTGATCGGATCGTCGTCGCCCCAGAGCAGCAGGGTCGGCGCCACGATCTGCGCAAACTGCGCGCCCAGGTCCGGCTTCTCGTTCAAGGCCCAGGCCGGGGTGTCCGGATAGGCCTGCACGAAGTCTGCACGCCAGTCGGCGGCGCCGAAGACCGACACGTCCATGCCGCCCGAGGTGGCCACCAGCACCAGCTGCGTCACCAGCCGCGGATGCTTCAGGGCCAGCTGGGTCGCGATGATGCCGCCCATCGACTGGGCCACGATGGCGGCCGGGCGATCCAGGGCCGCTTCCGCCAGCGCCAGCAGGTCGGCAAAGCCGTTCACGTCCGGCGAGGCCGGCTGCCTGCCCAGGCCCGGCCAGTCGAGGTAGCGCTTGTTCCAGGCCGCAGGCAGCAGCCCGCCGACGCCCTTCCAGAAGCCGCCATCGCCCGATACGCCGGGCAGGAAGATCACATTCCGCGATTCGCTCACGTCACCACCGTTTTGTTCATCATTTGTCGCCCGAACACAGTAGAATAATTCCAAAATGCATTCCACCCTCAAAACCATTTTGGTTCCGGCCCTTGCCGCATGCGCGCTGACCGGCTGCGCCTCGCGCACGGCAACCCGCATGGGCACGGCCGCCACGGCGCCGCTCAACGATCTCGGCATCCGGAAAACGGAAATCCCGGCCGTGCTCGAAAGGGCGCAGCAGAACCCCTACTTGATGCCGGCCGGGCAGAGCTGCGTGGCGATCGCGCGGGAACTGCATGAACTCGACGCGGCGCTCGGCCCCGACTACGACGTGCAGGCCTCGGCAGCCAAGCACGAGGAATCCTTCATGGACAAGGCCTCGGACGTGGCCGAAGACCAGGCCGTCGGCGCGGTGCAGCGCACCGCCGAGGGCCTGCTACCCTTCCGCAGCTGGATCCGCAAGCTGAGCGGCGCGGAGCGGCACTCGAAGCATGTGTCGGCTTGCGTCACGGCCGGCTCGGTGCGGCGTGCTTTCCTGAAAGGCCTGGCCGTCTCCCAGCATTGCACGCTGCCGGAAATCCCGGCGGCGCCGAAGAACAGCTAGCGTTTCTTCGGCCTGGCCTTGGCGGCGGCGTTCAACTCGGCCGCGGCCCGGATCAGGGCCTTGAAGGCTTCCGCATCGACGTGCTCCCCTTCGCGGATATCGATCGCGCGCCGCGCATTCCCCTCCATGCTGGCGTTGAACAGCCCGGCCGGATCGTCCAGCGAGGCGCCCTTCAGGAAGGTCAGCTTGATCCAGGATTTGTAGGATTCGCCGGTGCAGAGGATGCCGCCGTGCTCCCACACCGGCGTGCCCATCCACTTCCAGCTTTCGACCACCTCCGGGACCGCTTCCCGGATCAGCCCGCGCATCCGGGCCAGGGCCGCGCCGCGCCAGTCGCCGAGGTCGGCGATGCGCTGGTCGATCAGGACGGAGGCCTCGTTCATGCCGCTCCCTCCAGGCCGGCCAGTACCTGCTCGAGGCCGCCGAAGAACTTGTTCCAGCCGTACTGGGCGCCGTGGAAGGCCTGGTCCTGGTCCGGACGGAAGCCGCTATGCTCCATGCGCAACCGGGTGCCGGCGCCGGTGGGCGTGAGGGTCCATGTGACCACGCTGTCCAGGCCCATCGCGGCCCAGGTGTAGGAAAGGCTGCGCTGGGCCTCGATCTCGAGCACCTGGCAGTCGACCGAGCCCCAGTCACCGGTCAGCGTGAAGCGTTGGTTCATGGCCGGCACGAAATTGTTTTTCATCAGCCAGGCTTCGATCAGGTGCGGCTGGGTCAGCGCGCGCCAAATCTTTTCCGGCGGATGCGCGAACTCGCGTTCGACGGTAACGGTGCGAAGCTGTGATGCGCGCTGCTGCTGTGCGGGAGCGTTCATTGGTCTATCCTTTTCAAGAGGTCATCGAGATCGTCGAACCGGCTCTCCCAGAACCGGGCCATCTGCTGCGTCCAGCCGACCAGCGGGGCAAGCGCGCTCAGCTGTGCGGTGTAATGGGTCTGGCGTCCCGCGTGCCGGTCACTGACGAGGCCGGCCTGCTTGAGGATGCCGAGGTGCTTCGACACGGCCGGCTGCGAAATGCCGGCCTGTGCGGTCAAGGCGCCGACCGTCTGCTCCCCTTCGCGGCAGAGGCGTTCGAAGAGGGCGCGCCGGGTGGGATCGGCGAGCGTTCTGAAGATGAGGTCGGGTGTCTGTTCCATGGCGATTCATAACTATCGGGTTATGCGAAAAAGTATAACCACGCGGTTATGAGTTCGTCAAGCGGAACTAAAGCCCGGCGTGCCGACTCTGCTAGCAAGGGGCTGTCGATGGGAGGCATCGTCATGAGCGCAAGCGGAAAACTCGCCGGCAAGCGAATCGCCGTGCTGGCGGCGGATGGCGTCGAAGGGGTGGAACTGGACGCCGCGCTGGCGGCGCTGAAGGACGCGGGCGCACAGGCCGCACTCGTCGCCCTGCGCCCGGGCCGGCTGCGCAGCATGCACGGCCACCAGCCGAACGACCTGGTGAAGGTCGACAGCAGGGTCGACGATGTGCAGGCGGCCGACTACGATGGCTTGCTGATTCCCGGCGGCTATATCGCACCGAATCTACTGCGCCAGTCGGCCCCGGCGCGCGCCTTCGTGCGCGCCTTCGACGCCGCCGGCAAGCCGATCGCGGCGATGTCGCATGCGGCCCTGGTGCTGGTCTCGTGCGGGCTGGCGGCCGGGCGCACCCTGACGGGCTGGCCGGGCGTGCGCGACGACCTGGTCAACGCCGGCGCGGTCTGGTGCAACCAGGAAGCCGTGCGCGACGGCCGCTTCCTCACCAGCCGCACGCCGCAGGACGCCGCCGCCTTCGTGCGCGCCCTGCTGCCCTTGCTGGCCGGCGAGCCCGATGCCGGCGCCGCCACCCCTCAGGCCGATTCCGACCCGCCCCAGCAGGCGCCCTCCGAACTGCCCGACCAGTCGCTGCGCTGGCTGGCCGCGCCCTCGCTCGGCGCCATGCTGAGCCTGGCGATCGTGGGCGTGGGCGTGGTCGCCGCCAACCGCAGCCTGCGCAAGCGGGGCGGCAGGGACGGGCCGGCCGGGCCGTCGGAAGCGGTCCAGGACGCTTGAGCATGCCTTGCGCTCGCGTGCGCGCGTGCGCAAGGCCAGACCGTACACTGGGAGCTATCGTCACGATCGACCTGTCGGGAGGATTCGTCGGTGCAAGTCGTGCATATGCTGATGCCCGTCTTTCTGTGCGCTCCGCTCCTGGCGTGGGCGGCGCCGCTGCGCGTCGTCATGGACGAAAATTATCCGCCCTACGTCTACCGTAACCCGGACGGCAAGCTGGAGGGCTATACGGTCGACCTGTGGCGCTTGTGGGAAAAGAAAACCGGGCGCCAGGCCGAGCTCATCGCCGTCAACTGGTCCGAGGTCCAGACCATGCTGGCCAGCGGGCGGGCCGACGTGATCGACCCGATCTTCCGTACCCGGGAGCGCACCGCCACCCTCGATTTCTCCGAACCCTACGACACGGTGGCCACTGTGGTGTATGCCGACGCCTCGCTGCGCGGCATCCATGACCTCGCCAACCTGAAGGGCTTCGAAGTGGGGGTGCAGGCCGCCGATGCCTGCGCCGACGAGCTGCGGCGCGCGGGCATCGGCGGCGTGCGCATCTACCCGAGCTACCAGGCACTGGTCGACGCCGCGGCCAGGCAGTCGGTCAAGCTGCTGTGCATGGACCAGAACTCGGCCGAGTACCGCCTGTACCGGCTCGGCCTGCAGCGCCAGTACGTGAAGGCCTTCGAGGTCACCCGCAACGACCTGCGGCGCGCGGTGCGCAAGGGCGACGGCGCCACCCTGGCCATGGTCGAAGCAGGCATGGCGAGCATCACACCCGCCGAGCTCGGCGAGTTGCGCGACAAGTGGATGGGCCGGCCCCTGCCCTTCTTCCGCTACACCGAGCGGCTGCTGGAGGCCCTGCTGGTGCTGGGCACGCTGGTCCTGCTGCTGGCGGTCTGGCTGCGCTCGGTGCGCAAGGCGGTCCGCGTGCGCACCGCCGAACTCGAACGCGAAAAGGCCCAGCTGCGCACCCTGGTCGAAAGCAGCCCCGACGTGATCTGGCTGAAGGATCCAGACGGCGTCTACCTGGCCTGCAACACGCGCTTCGAGGAATTGCTGGGCCGTACGCGTGGCGCGATCGTCGGCCGGCGCGACGCCGATTTCTTCGGCCCCCTCGATGCCGAGCACATGCGCAAGACCGACCTCGAGGCGCTCAGGACCGGCCTGCCGCTGGCCCACGAACAACGCCTGACGGCGCCGGGCGCTGACAAGGCGCGCGTGTTCGAAGCGATCAAGACCCGCATTCCCGGACCGGACGGCAAGGCGCTGGGCGTGCTGGGCGTCGGGCGCGACCTGACCCAGCGGATCGAACACGAACGCACGATCCGCCAGCAGGCGCGGATGCTGGCGGACATGAGCGCCCTGGCCCAGATCGGCGCCTGGGAGCTGGACTGCGCCAGCGGCCGTCTCGAGTGGACCGACGAGGTGCTGCAGATCTATGGATTCCCGCCCACGCAAGCACCGAACCTGGACGCCTGCCTGGCCTGCTTCCTTGGCGACGACCGCGATGAGGCCGAGCACGCCATGCACGCCGCCATGGTCCATGGCGAATCCTTCGACCTCGAGGCCCAGATCCTGACCCCGGCCGGCGCGCGCAAATGGATACGGGTGCTGTGCAATGCGATCAAGGTCGAGGGCCGCACCGTGCTGAGCGGCACCGTGCAGGATGTGACCCATCGCCGCAACCTGGAAGAGTCGATGCGGATGGCGAACCTGATCTACCGCACCAGCTCGGAAGCCGTGATGGTGACCGACGAGGCCAACCGCATCGTCGACGCCAACCCGGCATTCACGGCGCAGACCGGCTATACGCTGGACGAGGTGAGCGGCCAGCCGCCCCAGCTGCTCGACTCCAGCATGCACGACCGCGGCTTTTATACGGCCCTGCAGCAGGCGCTGGCCGACCACGACCACTGGCAGGGCGAAATCCAGGACCGCAACAAGGACGGCCGCTTCACCGCCAAGTTCGTCAACATCCGCGTGATCCGCCATCCGGACGGCCGGGTCTTCCGCCACGTGATCCAGTTCCAGGACATCAGCGAGCAAAAGCAGAAGGACGAGGTGATCTGGCGCCAGACCAACTTCGACCCGCTGACCGGGCTGCCGAACCGCCGCCTGTTCCTCGACCGCCTGCAGCAGGACATGAAGAAGGCCCAGGGCGCCGGCCGCCGGCTGGGCGTGCTGCTGCTCGACATCGACCGCTTCAAGGACATCAACGACAGCTACGGCTACGCGCGCGGCGACGAAGCCCTGGTCGAGCTGACCCGGCGCATGGCGCGCTGCGTCCCGGCCGAGGCCACCGTCGCGCGCCTGGGCGGCGGCCTGTTCGGGATTGCCATCGGCGAAAGCGAACATGGCCTGCACCTGGAAACCATCGCCGGGGCCCTGATCGAGGCGCTGGGCGCGCCGCTGCGGCTGGCCGCCGACGAACTGGCCTACCCGTCCGCCAGCATCGGCATCAGCCTGTATCCCGAAGACGCGGCCGATGCCACCGCCCTCCTGGCCCACGCCGAGGACGCGATGTACCTGGCCAAGCGCGCCGGGCGCGGCCACTTCCAGTACTTCACGGCGGCCTTGCAGCAGCAGGCTTCCCTCAAGCTCAGATTGAGCCACGATCTGCGCACGGCGCTGTCGCACAGGCAGCTGCAGGTGTTCTACCAGCCCATCGTCGAGGCCGCCACTGGGCGCCTGCGCAAGGCCGAGGCCCTGCTGCGCTGGGACCATCCCGGGCTGGGCCCGATCAGCCCGGCCACCTTCATCCCGCTGGCCGAGGAAAGCGGCCTGATCGACGATATCGGCGAGTGGGTGCTGAGCGAAGCCATCGCCAGCATCGAGCGCTGGCGCCAGAAGTACGACTGCACGATCGAATTGAGCGTGAACATCTCGCCGATGCAGTTCGAGCGCCACGGCCGCCTGCCCTGGCTGGACCGCATCCTGCACACGAGCGCGCCCAGCAACTGCATTACCGTGGAGATCACCGAAGGCGTGCTGGTGAGCGACGCCGACCAGGTCTCGCGCTGCCTCGGCGCGCTGCACGGCGCCGGCGCCAAGGTCTCGATCGACGATTTCGGCACCGGCTTCTCTTCGCTGGCCTACCTGAAGCACTTCGACGTCGATTACCTGAAGATCGACAAATCCTTCATCAAGCACCTGGCCGAGGACGGCAGCGACAAGGCGCTGACGGAAGCGATCATCGGCCTGGCGCACCGCCTCGGCATCGAAGTGATCGCCGAGGGCGTCGAGCACGGCGCCCAGCGCGACGCGCTGGCGGCCTTCGGCTGCGACTACATCCAGGGCTGGTACTACTCGAAGGCGCTGTCGCGCGATGCGTTCGAGGACTACATCGAGCGGCAGTTGGCGTTATCATAAGCTCATGAACCCACCTGCCAGCCAATACACCCTCCAGCAAAAAGTCTTCCTCTTTCTCCTGACGATCGTCACGATCGGCTTCTTCTGGATCCTGACGCCCTATTCCGGCGCCGTGTTCTGGGGCATCGTGCTGGCGATCCTGTTCATTCCGCTGCACCGGCGCCTGCTGCGCGCCACCGGCCAGAAGCACAACGTCGCGGCTCTGCTGACCTTGCTGTCCATCGTGGTGATGGTGATCATCCCGGTGGCCCTGATCAGCGCCTCGCTGGTGCAGCAGGCGGTGGGGATCTACGACATGATCAAGTCCGGCCACATCGACTTCGGCCGCTACTTCAGCCAGATCATGAACTCGCTGCCGGGCTGGCTGCTCAGCCTGCTGGAACGCTTCGACCTCACCAGCATCGCCTCGCTGCAGGCCAAGCTGACCAGCATCGCCTCCCAGGTCAGCCAGGTCGCGGCCAAGTACGCGCTCAACTTTGCCAGCAACACCTTCGACTTCCTGGTGAGCCTGACCGTCATGCTCTACCTGCTGTTCTTCCTGCTGCGCGACGGCCATTCGCTGGCCGGCCGCATCAAGACCGCGGTGCCGCTGAGCATGAATTACAAGAAGCGCCTGTTCAGCAATTTCACCACCGTGATCCGCGCCACCGTGAAGGGCAATGTGCTGGTGGCGATCGCCCAGGGCGCGCTGGGCGGCCTGATCTTCTGGATCCTGCACGTGCAGGCGCCGCTGCTGTGGGCGGTGGTGATGGCCTTCCTGTCGCTGCTGCCGGCGGTGGGCGCGGCCATCGTGTGGGCGCCGGTGGCGGTGTATTTCCTGGTCACCGGCTCGGTGTGGCAGGGCGTGGTGCTGATCGCCTTCGGCGTGTTCGTGATCGGCCTGGTCGACAACCTGCTACGCCCTCTGCTGGTCGGCAAGGACACCAAGATGCCGGATTACGTGGTGCTGCTGTCGACCATCGGCGGCATGGCACTCTTCGGGCTGAATGGCTTTGTGATCGGGCCCGTGATTGCGGCTTTGTTTATTGCGGCCTGGGATTTGTTTGCTTCGGCAGAGGAATTCCATCAGGAATAGCTCACTCCATCTGGGTCGCCAGCTTGTGCGCCTTCTCCTGGTAGAACCGGGCCGATGAAGCGTTGCCATTGCGCTTAAGCTGCTGTGCGAAAGCGAGGGCGGCAGCTTCGCCGGCCCGAAAGGCCGAGATCACATCCTGCCGCTCCTCGTTATCGACCAGCTTTCCGTTCTTGAAACGCCCAGCGATGAAGCCCTCGGGATGGTCGATGACGCCAAAGCTGGGTTCGCCCTGGACGAAGCGTCCAAAGTAGATCTGCTGGACCTGGCCATCGCGGTAGGCACGCAGGACGCCCAAACCCTCTGCTTTGCCGTTCGCACAAGTGCCCGCCCAGCGCACGCTGTACTCGCCCCACTGGTCGGGCGCCTTGAAGTCGCAGGGCGCGACAGAAAACGGTGTGCCGGCCGCGGCCGCGAGATTGCAGGCTGCGGCAGCGGCGGCCATGGCCAGCGATCGGGCCGCCGCGCGGGCGAACGCCATCAAAGCGAATCGCGCCATGATTCCACAAGAGATCTGCTGGCCTCGAAGTGCATGGCATCCTCGGTGCGGAACGAGGCGCCCCAATACCAGCCATGCGTGTTGAATACGGGAGCAATCAGGCACAGCCCATGCTGCACCATGTCGTTGCCTCGTACGTCCAGCTTGCCATTGAGCGTGAGGTCGATGGCGGTGCCCCATGAATGGTTGGAGATGGAGGAATGCGAGCCGCGGACATAGCGGCAACACAGCATCCCCGCGCTACCGAGCGCCTGATACACATCGGGCAACAGCGACCTTACGTCTGCCAGGACCGTCGCCAGGCTCTCCACCGCGGGCCGCAGCCCGGTCACCGGGAACGGACCGACGTTCGCTCGCTGCATGCTGCGTTTCAGACGCGGCTCCGTGACGGGCTGACAGTCGCTGCTGAAGGTTTCGCGCGGCTTGCCGAGCAGGCTGGTCATCAGGGTGTTGTTGACCGGCGTTAGCCCCTTGTTGATGGTGGACTTGTCCGGCGTGGGAACCAGGCGCGTGAGGCTGGCGTCGACAGGTGGCATGGGTTCAGGCTCGTCGCTGAGGCGTCGCCAGGTGGCGCCGTTGGGGTCGATCCGGCCGTCCGGGGCTTGCATGAAGCCCCGCTGGAAGGTGTCGATGGCGGCCTGGGTCCGGCGTCCGCATTTCCCGTCCGCCGTGCCGATGCGAAAACCCCGGCGCAATAGAACCCGCTGTACCACGATGATGTCGTGAAGGCGGTTCGTGCCGCCTCGGCCCACCGGTGCGGTCAATGGTGTCGTCACTTGAAGACTCCTTCCATTCATCAGGCGGTCCTCCAGCATGGGAACGCAATATCAGCTTAGCGGCGGATCCAGGTTTTGCAAGCCCAGCTTTATTCGATGAGCTTGCGTTTCTGCTCCTGCAAACGGTGCGCATCCTTCGCCGCCAGCGCCATCCCATAAATCCGCTTCAAATCCTGGATACGCGCCAGGCTCTCCTCCCCGAACGCGCTTTTCCCTTCGAAGGCATGCAGGACGATCCCCTCGACCAGGTCGCCCAGGCTCATGTCGTGGTACTCAGCCAAGCCCTTCAGCACTTTCAGCATCCGCTTTTCGATGCGCAGGCCGGTCTGCACCCGCTCTACCGTCACCTTCTCAGCCATGGCGCTCTCCCATCAGGTCCGGCATCGCGAAGGTTTTGCGCGCGGCGCCGGAGGCCAGCAGCGCTTTCGAATACCAGCCGTCCAGCAGGCCGAGCCGGCACAGTTCCGGATGCTGCCCGATAAAGCCATCCCAGTCCCCTTCGGTTCCACGTTCGGCCACCAGCGCCATGAAGGCCACCGTCACCGTCTCGTGATAAAGGTCCGGTTTGCCCAGCTTGCCGGCCAGCGCCTGCAGGCCGTCGCGCATGGCGATGCAGGCTTCCAGGAAGGGGCGTGAACGCAGCAGCAGGAAGGCGGCGCGCAGGTGGGCGCGGTGGTCGAATCCTTCGGGTGCGAGACGCCCGGCAGCGAACGCGTCGATAAAGTCCTGGTCGGTCATGGTGGGCCTCCGAAAAATGGCCGATCATGCTACCAATGTACCAAGATAACGTCAATACGAAGCCGCATCTAAGTATGAATACTGATTATGGTTAGTAGTGTTGTAGTTATGAGACGTTTAACTTCTTGCCCAAGTTGCCAACTGGTAAATTCACATAAATGCAATATTTACCAAGGAGCCAGCACTTGAAACCCACCGCGATCCGCCAATCCCTTCTGCTCGCCCTGTACGGCAGCGCCGCCCTCGCCGCCTTCCCATCCGGCGTGATGGCGCAGACCACGGCGCCCGCCGCCGCCGACAGCAGCATGCAGAGTGTGAGCATCGTCGGCTCGCGCCGCGTCGGCAATACCTCGGCCACCGACACCCCGGTCCCGGTCGACACCATCCCGCTGACCAAGGCAGCCGAGCAAGGCGGCCAGTTCGACCTGGCGCAGACCCTGACCAACATCTCGCCCTCGTTCAACTCGACCCGCCAGACGGGCGCCGACGGCGCCGACCTGGTCGACTCGGCCGCCCTGCGCGGCCTGGGTTCGGACCAGACCCTGGTGCTGGTGAACGGCAAGCGCCGCCACACGACCGCCCTGGTGAACCTGTTCGGCGCGCGCAACCGCGGCAACACCGGCACCGACATGAACGCGCTGCCGCTGCTGGCCATCAAGGACGTGCAGGTGCTGCGCGATGGCGCCGCCGCGCAATACGGCTCCGACGCCATCGCCGGCGTGATCAACGTCGAGCTGAAAAAGAGCCTGGGCTGCGAATCGATCGCCGGCTTCGGCGAGTACTCGAAACACGACGGCAAGAACTGGCTGGCCTCGGCCTACTGCGGCGTCGCGGTGGCGGACGGCGTGCTCGGCATCACCGGCGAATACCAGGACCGCGGCCGCTCGAACCGCGCCGAACCCGACAACCCGCGCACCATCGGCGATACCAAGGTCAAGAACCAGACCGTCTACGTGAACGGCGAATTCCCGGCCGGTCCGGGCAAGCTGTACCTGACGGCCGGCGCGCAGACCCGTGACGCCTCCTCGGCGGCCTGGGCGCGCGGCGGCATCGGCTCCGACGACATCCCCTCGCGTAACTCGGCCGCCATGTACCCGGAGGGCTTCGTCCCCTACATCAACGGCGACATCGACGACCGCTATGCGACTGTCGGCTACCGCACCCGCATCGGCGAATGGGCCGGCGATTTCTCGCAGACCTACGGCTACAACCGCATGCGCTACACCATCGCGCACACGCTGAACGCCTCGATCGCGAATCTCGACGCCAAGGGCATCAGCCCCTCGCAATTCGACGCCGGCGGCTTCTCCTTCCGCCAGCTGACCACCAACGCCGACTTCAGCCGCTACTACCCCGAGGTCCTGGGCGGCCTGAACGCGGCCTTCGGCTTCGAATACCGCGCCGAGAACTACAAGATCTTCGCCGGCGAACCGGGTTCGTACATCGACGCCGACGGCGTGGGCGTGGGCGGCAATGCCGGCAGCCAGGGCTTCCCGGGCTTCCAGCCGGGCGACGCCGCCGACCGCAACCGCCACAGCAGCGCGGCCTACCTCGACTTCGAAGCCGACCTGAGCGAGCGCACCAAGCTGCAGGCCGCCCTGCGCCACGAGCGTTACTCCGACTTCGGCTCGACCACCACCGCCAAGCTGGCCGGTTCCTTCAAGGCCACCAACGACGTGCTGCTGCGCGCCTCCGCCAGCACCGGCTTCCGCGCGCCCTCGCTGCAGCAGGTCTACTTCTCCTCCACCTTCACCGACTTCATCAGCGGCGTGCCGATGGACGTGGTGCTGGCGCCGAACGGCGGCAAGGTCGCCAACGCGGCCGGCATCCCGCAGCTGAAGGAAGAGAAGTCGAAGAGCTATACCCTGGGCCTGACCTGGACCCCGAGCAAAGCTGTCTCCGTGACGGCCGACCTGTACCAGATCGACATCGACGGCCGCATCGTGCTGTCGGGCCGCTTCGACGCCGACAACTACCCGGCCCTCGGCAGCACCCTGGCGGCGCTGGGCGTGGGCCAGGCCCAGTTCTTCGTGAACTCGATCGACACCCGCACCCAGGGCCTGGACCTGACCGCCTCGCACCGCATGGACATCGGCGGCGGCAAGCTCGCTACCTACGTGGCGATGAACTTCGGCCGCACCGAAGTCACCGGCGTGCACGCCCCGGCCGCGCTGGCCGGCTTCGAAGACGTGCTGCTGTCCGAGCGCGAGCGCCTGTTCATCGAACAGGGCGGCCCGCGCCGCAAGGCCACGCTGGACTTCGACTACACCCTGGGCAAGCTGGAAACCGACTTCCGCATCGTGCATTACGGTCCGCAGACCCTCGGCACCTTCTCGGGTTCGCCGGTGCCGAACCAGCACTACGAAGCCAAGACCTCGGCCGACCTGTCCTTCACCTGGTCCTTCACGGATAAAACCAAGCTGACCGTGGGCGGCACGAACATCTTCAACGTGCATCCGACGGCCCAGAATCCGGACGAGACGGACAATGGCTTCAAGTATGAGAGCGTGCAGTTCGGCCTGAATGGCGCGGCGTATTTTGCGCGCGTGTCGCACAAGTTCTAAGCACGTCGCCCCCGCGCAGGCGGGGGCCCAAGTTCTACCAGCCCATATGCAACCAGCGAAACTCGTGCTTTGCGCCTGCCTGCTGGTTTTGCTGATCGTGCTGGGTCTGCGTTTGCGGCATGAGATGCGGATCGACAGCTGCCTGGACCGCGGAGGCAGGTGGAATGAAAGCCAGCAGACTTGCGAAGGCATGACAGGGGCAACGTGACCTGCGCGGCACAATGACAAAGTCAGCCGACGGCAGAAGCTACCTGGCGGTGATCGATGACAACGGTGGGAAGTGCGGCCCTCTCCTCGTCGATGGAAAGCCGTGGCCGCACAAGAAGGGTACCGCAGGCCCCATCGCTCCGGGACATCATGTTATCGAATGCGGGGCCGGAATCGGATTCGAGGTCCCGCGTGGCGTCATCTACGGATTCGACGATTGGGGACCATAAGCAGCGCAGCTGACGATACCTGACATGCCGTCACACAGCACCCGCCAGAAAGCGCTAACGCCCTCAAACAAGCCTGCCAATAATGGCCGCATTTCCAACGCCGGAGATGCGCCATGCACCCACTTCACTCCTCCCCGCTCGCCAACGACATCCACTCCGCGCTGAACGCGACACGGGTCGCGGCCATCCATCAGCCGCGCAGCCTGGCCGAGATCCGCGCCTTCATTGCCGATGCCGCCCAGCGCAAGCTGCCGGTGGCGATCTGCGGCGGGCGCCACGCGATGGGCGGCCAGCAGTTCGCGCTTGACTCGGTTCTGCTCGACATGCGCCACATGCGCCGCGTGCTGGCCTTCGATGCCGCCGCGGGCCTGATCGAAGCCGAAGCCGGCATCGAATGGCCGGAGCTGATCGACTATCTCGACACCGCGCCGACCCCGGACGGCGGCCAGCGCTGGAGCATTCGCCAGAAGCAGACCGGCGCGGACCGGCTGTCCCTGGGCGGCTGCCTGTCCGCCAACATCCACGGGCGCGGCCTGCAGATGCGTCCCTTCATCGATGACGTCGAAGCTTTTACTTTGGTCGATGCGCAAGGCCATGTGCAGGCCTGCAGCCGCACCAGCAATCCCGAGCTGTTCTCGCTGGCGATCGGCGGCTACGGCCTGTTCGGCGTGATCGCCAGCGTGACCCTGCGCCTGGCGCCGCGCCGGACCATGCGGCGCGACGTGACGCTGCTGTCACTGGACGAGCTGATGCCTGCCTTCGAAGCACGCATCGCGGCCGGTCATGCCTTCGGCGACTTCCAGTTCGCCATCGACCCGGACAGCGCCGACTTCATGCGGCGCGGCGTGTTCTCCTGCTACGTTCCGGTCGACGATGCGACGCCGCCGGATGCCGAAGCGCGCGAACTGTCCGAACAGGACTGGCGCGACCTCCTGCTGCTTGCGCACACCGACAAGACCAGGGCCTTCGAGTGCTACGCGCGCCACTACCTGGCGACGAACGGCCAGCACTACCGGAGCGACCGGCTGCAGCAGAGCACCTACCTGGACGGCTACCATGGCGAGATCGATGGCCGGCTGGGTCATTGCGGCTCGGAAGTGATCGGCGAACTTTACGTGCCGCGCGAACGCCTGCCCGATTTCATGCGCACGGCCGCCTCGGACTTCAGGCGGCATGGCGTCGACCTGATCTACGGGACCGTGCGCCTGATCGAGCGCGACACGGAAAGCTTCCTGCCGTGGGCGCGCCAACACTACGCCTGCGTGATCTTCAACCTGCACACGCCGCACACGCCGGACGGCATCGCGGCAACCCATCGCGCCTTCCGACGGCTGATCGACATGGCCATCGCGCGCGGCGGCAGTTTTTATCTCACCTATGCGCGCGCCGCCAGCGCGGCCCAGGTCAGCGCCTGCTACCCGCGCTTCGCCGGCTTCCTCGACGCGAAGCGCCGCTACGATCCGCAACAGCGCTTCCAGAGCAACTGGTACCGGCACTATGCAGCCCTGTTTGCGAGCCCACCGGCGGAGCTGGCGGCATGAAGACGCATAAGCCAAGCAACACCGCGCTGGTCGTGGCCGGCGGCTTGCAGCTGGCGGGGGCGCAGTTCGCCTTGCCCACGCATGCGCTGCCGCGTGAAGCCTTGCGCTGTGGCGAGCCGCTGCTGCGCCGCGCGCATCCGCGCCTGGCGAGCCTGCTGTGCAAGGCCTGGTTTCGCCGCCTCTGCCTTGTGCTCGAACGCGCCACCCTGCCCGGTATCTGCCTGCACTTCGCGCTGCGCAAGCAGATCCTGCGCCGCCATGCGCAGGCCGCGCTGGCTGCCGGCTGCACCCAGGTGATCGTGCTCGGCGCGGGATTCGACACCCTGTGCATGGAATTGAAGGCGGCCCGGCCGGACCTTTGCTGCATCGAGATCGATCACCCGGCCACGCAAGCCGTGCGGCGTGCCGCGGCCGGCGATGGCGGCGTCGGCTTCATCGCCGCCGACCTGGCGCAGCAGGCGCTTGGCCCACTGCTGGCGGCCCATCCGGACTTCCGTGCGGAGGCGCCTACGCTGTTCGTTGCGGAGGGACTGCTGATGTACATGCCGCTCGATGCGGTGCGCGCCCTGTTCGCGCAGATGGCCGCGGCCGCGCCGCGCAGCCAGGTGGCGTTCACGTGGTTCGAGCCGCTGGCGGATGGGCGTCCCGGATTCCGCCGGCGCAGCCGCCTGATCGACTGGTGGCTGCGCCGGCGCGGCGAGCCCTTCCTGTCGGGGATGGCGCGCGCGGGGCTGCCGGACTTCCTGGCCGGCGCCGGCTTCGTGCTGCGGCAGGTGAATGCCAGCGGCGATCTGCTGGATGCTTCGCAGGTGAAGACAAGGCCGATAGAAGGCGAGTACATTGCGCTGGCGTCGGCGCGGCAGGCCTGAGCGAAGGCCTCAGGCCGCCAGGGTCTCCACCCGCCGCATCCCCATCGCCTCATACAGCGCAATCGCGGCCTGGTTCCCCGCCTCCACTTTCAAGTCCACCGCATGGGCGCCCTGGCGCTCGAAGGTGCGGCAGATGTGCGCCATCAGCGCCGTGCCCAGGCCCTGGCGGCGGTAGGCCGGCGCCACTGCCAGGTCCTTGACGAAGCCGGAGTTCCAGGCGATGCCGGCGGCCGCCAGCGCGCCGGCCGGGGTCTCGGCCAGGAACACCATGCGCACGTCGAATTCCGCATCGGAGGACAGGATCTGCCACCACTCGTCGCAAGGGCCGAGGCTGGCGCCGCGCGCCGCATAGCTGTCCTGCAGCAGCGCGTGCAGGGCCGGCACGTCGGCGCGCGAGCGGAAGGTCCGCAGCACGTAGGGCTGGATGGCGATGTCGGCAAGGGGCTGCGCGAGTTCGCGGCGGTAGCGGTGGATGGTCATGGCTGTGCTGATCCGGTACGGGAAAGGCGCGATTCTACGGCCGCTTTTCCCTGCGCGGACGCCGCCGCCGGCCTTTCCCCCATCCGTGGTGTGGCGCCGATGCGATTCAGCCTGGGAAGCGCACTGTGGCGGACAAACCGCCGAGCCGCTCCGACGAACCCAGCACCAGCGTGGCGCCATGGCGTTCGGCGATCGCCTTGATGATGGCCAGGCCCAGGCCGCTGCCGGCGGCGTCGCTGCCGGGGACGCGGTAGAAGCGGTCGAACACGCGCTCGCGCTCCTCGGCCGGGATGCCGGGGCCGCTGTCCTCGACCGTCACCACCAGCGCGCCCTGCTCCGCCACGACCGACACGTCGACCGTGCCGCCGCCCGGCGTGTACTTGATCGCGTTGTCGACCAGGTTACGCAGCAGGATCATCAGCGCTTCCGGCTGGCCTTCGACCTCGCCGCCGTCGGCGCGCTGCAGGCCGAGGTCGATGTGCTTGTTCTGGGCCACGCCGATCAGGTCGGCCACCGCGCGCCTGGCCAGGTCGGCCAGCACCAGCGGCTGGTGCGGCGCGGCGCTGGCTTCCTGGCGCGCCAGCACCAGCAGCTGCTCGACCAGGCGGGTCGCGCGCTCGATGCCGGCCGACAGGCGGGAGATCGCCAGCTTGCGGGCCTCGAGGCTGTCGGCGCGCTGTTCGGAACGCTCCAGGCTCTGCACCTGCAGCTTGAGCGCGGCCAGCGGCGTGCGCAGTTCGTGGGCGGCGTCGGCGACGAAGTTCTGCTGGGTGTCGAAAGCGGTGCGCACGCGCCCGAACAGCAGGTTCAGTTCCTGCACCAGCGGCCGCACCTCGTCCGGCAGGCCGGCGTCCGACACCGGCGACAGGTCGTCGGCCTGGCGCGAAGCCAGCTGCTTGCGCACGCGTGCGACCGGCTCCAGCGAACCGCTGATGACCCACCACACGACCAGCATCAGGATCGGCATCATCACCGCGATCGGCCCCAGCGTGCGCAGGGCCAGGTTGCTGGCCATGCTCTTGCGCACGGCCAGGTCCTGCGCCACCTGCACGGTCTGGGCGCTGGTCTGGATCGAGAAGATGCGGTAGGTGGTGCCGTTCGCGCGCACGTTGGAAAAGCCGAGCACCGCGCGCTGCGGCAGGCGCGCGTGCGAGGCGCTGCGGAACACCTGCACGCCGTCCGGCGACCAGACCTGCACCACCAGGTCGTCGCTGCCGCTCAGCGGGGCCTCGACGCTGCCGGCTTCTTCGCTGTTGGCCAGCGGGACGCGCGAGCGCAGCGACAGCGCCATCTGCTGCATGTGGTAGTCGAAGATCTGGTCGGCGTCGGCCAGCGCGGTGCGATAGGCGATCGAGGCCTGGGCGACCGCGGCGATGGTGATGGCGGCCAGCACGTACCACAGCAGGCGCCCGCGCAGCGAGTGCGTGAGCCTTCTGCGGGCCTTCTTGGGGCTCATACCTTCGGCACCATGTAGCCGACGCCGCGCACGTTTTGAATCAGGTCGCTGCCCAGCTTCTTGCGCAGCCCGTGGATGTAGACTTCCACCGCATTGCTGCTGACTTCATCGCGCCAGCTGTACAGCTTCTCTTCCAGCTGGGCCCGCGACAGCACCGCGCCCGGTCGGGCAACCAGCGCTTCCAGCACCGCCCATTCGCGCGCCGACAGCACGACCGGCTGGCCGTCGACCAGGGTCTCGCGGGTGGCGGGATTGACGGAGATGTTCTTGTATTCGAAGACGGGTTCGGCGCGCCCGGCGGCACGCCGCAGCAGCGCACGGATGCGCGCCAGCATTTCGTCGAGGTCGTAGGGCTTGAGGACGTAGTCGTCGGCGCCGGCGTCGAGCCCGGCGATGCGCTGGGCGACGGCGTCGCGCGCGGTGGCGACCAGTACCGGGGTGCGGTCCTTGCGGGCCCGCATGGTGCGGAGGACTTCGAGCCCGTCCTTGCGCGGCAGCCCCAGGTCGAGCAGCACCAGGTCGTAGTTCTGGTTCTGCATCAGGGCCGTGTCGGCCATCTCGCCATCCTTGACCCAATCAACGGCGTAGTGCTCGGCCCTCAACAGGTCGAGCACCACTTCGCCGATCATCGTATCGTCTTCCACCAGCAACAGCCGCATCAAATCCCCCGATTCTCAGAAAACCATGCGGATAGAAGAATCTTTCGAGCCTTCAGTTTACTGAGGGGAGCTTAAACTCCCCTTAAACAAAACCTTAAGCAATCCTTAGCCTATCCGGACAGGAATGAAGATTTTCTCATCCCCACGCTGGATCAACAAGGCAACCGACTTGCTCGACTTGCCGACCACGTCGCGCACCTGCTCCACGGACGTCACCGGCTTGCCGTTCACCGACAGCAGCACGTCGCCCGGCTGCACGCCGGCCACTTGCGCCGGACCGCCCGCATCCTCGACCAGCAGGCCCGACATGATGCCGGACTGGCGGCGCTCCAGCGGGTCCAGCGCGCGCAGGGCCAGGCCCAGCTTGGCGCCCTTGTCAAGACCGGCCAGGTTATCGCGGTCGCTGGCTTCCGGCTTGTCGTTGGCGTTCGCCAGCGTCGCGTTCAGCTGGACCGCGCGGCCATCGCGCCAGACGTCGAGCTGCACCTTGTCGCCCGGCCTGGCCACCGACACGATGGCGCTCAGGTCGCCGCCGGAGATGATGGGCTGGCCGTTGACCTTGCGGATCACGTCGCCCGACTTGAGACCGGCCTTGTCGGCCGAGCTGCCACGCTCGACGTTCCTGACCAGCGCGCCGTCCGGCGAGTCCAGCTTGAACGAATCGGCGAAATCCTGGCCGACGTCCTGCAGGCCGATGCCCAGCTTGGCGTGCTGCACCTTGCCGGTGCTGACGATCTGGTCCTTGATGCGCACCGCGACGTCGATCGGGATCGCGAAGGACAGGCCCTGGTAGCCGCCGGTCTGGCTGTAGATCTGCGAGTTGATGCCGACCACTTCGCCGCGGGTGTTGAACAGCGGACCGCCCGAATTGCCGGGGTTGACGGCGACGTCGGTCTGGATGAACTGCACGCCGTTGGTGTCGATGTTGCGGCCTTTCGCGCTCACCACGCCGGCCGTCACGCTGCTTTCCAGGCCGTAGGGCGAGCCGATCGCCAGCACCCATTCGCCCACCTGCAGGTTGCGGGTGTTACCGATCGGGACCACCGGCAGGTTTTTCGCATCGATCTTCAGCACGGCGACGTCGGTCTTCGGGTCGCTGCCCAGGACCTTGGCGCGGTATTCGCGGCGGTCCTGCAGCTTGACGGTGACTTCGTCGGCGTCGCGCACCACGTGCGCGTTCGTCAGGATGACGCCGTCCGGGCTCACGATGAAGCCCGATCCGGCGCCGAAAACGAGTTCCCGGTTGCCGCCATTGCCGCCGCGTGGCTGCTGCGGCTGGAAGCGCCGGAAGAATTCAAAGAAAGGATCGTCCTCGTCGAACTGCGGCATCTGGCGCTGGGCCACCTTGTGGCTGCCGACGACGCGCACGTTCACCACGGCCGGGCCGTTGTGCGAGACGATCTTGGTGAAGTCGGGCAGATTCGTGCCGACCGGATTGCCCGCCACCGGGGCCGGCGCTGCTGCAACCGGTGCCGGGGCCTGGGCCGCCAGCGCGGCGGCTTCGGCGGCGGCAGTGGCGTTATTGTGATTGACTGCGACCGCGCCAACCGCTCCGCCAATGACGCCGGCCGCGCACAGGGCCAGGGTGAGACGTTTTGCGGTGATGGCGGTGACTGCACCTTCGTTAGCCATTACGTACTCCTAGATTGGGAAAGGGTTTTTGAAGACTGCTTTTTTGATGCAGCTAGTTTCTCGCAAGAGCCTTAAATCACTCTTAAGGCCGAGCTTATAACGCGCTTAAACGCTTGCGTGGGCACGGTGTGCCCACCCTACGGGACACGAATTTGTAGGGTGGGCTCCCCGAGCCCACGCAGGCAACGGACGTAAAAAGAGGCGCACGCGGCGCCTCGTTTTTGTTGGTGGACACAAAGTGCCCACCCGGATACCGATCAAGCAGCTTGCTGTTGCGGCTGCTCCAGCACTTGCACGTTATCGGTGTTGCCGTTCGCATCGGCGATCGCGATCTTGCGTGGCTTCAGGGCCTCGGGCACTTCGCGCACCAGTTCGATGGTGAGGATGCCGTTGTCGAAACCTGCGCTGACGACCTTCACGTGGTTGGCCAGCTGGAAGCGCTGCTCGAAATCGCGCTGGGCGATACCGCGGTGCAGGTAATGGCGCTGCACCTCATCTTTCTGCTTGCGGCCGGTCACGTGCAGGGTGTCGCGTTCGGCGACGATCTCGATTTCGCTGCGGCTGAAGCCGGCGAGCGCCATCACGATCCGGTATTTGTCTTCGCTGACCAGTTCGACGTTGTACGGCGGGTAGCTCGGCGCTGCTTCGGCGCGCTGCTCGAGCATATTCACCAGGCGGTCGAAGCCGATGGCGGAACGATACAGGGGAGTCAGGTCAAAAGTACGCATGATGAAATATCCTTTTCAAGTTTAAGCGATAAGTTTCCGGACCTCATCGTGAGCATCCGTTGGGACCAATCTAATGTCCGCCTCATCACTTTTCAAGACATACGAAATATCGTTTTAAAAGCTATTTTGCAAATTTTATTTGCATCGATGCGGCTCGGCATTTTCCATTCACACTGGGTGCTACACTCGCTTTTTGTTGCATTTCTGATTCACCTTCGACCGCTTCCTCAGCCATGACCGCACACCACCCGCATCGCCGCATCAAGACGCTGGCCACCCGTTCCGCCACTGCCCTCGCACTGGCCCTCACGCTCGCCTTCCCGGCCCATGCCGACGTTCCGGCGCCCGTCGAACCGACCTACCCCGGCACCATCGTCCTGAACGTCGATGCGACCAACCTGTCGCAGCAGATCTTCCAGATGCGCCTGCGCATCCCGGTCAAGCCGGGCCCGCTGACCCTGCTGTATCCGCAGTGGCTGCCGGCCAACCACGGCCCGAACGGACCGATCACCCAGCTGGCCGGCCTGAAGTTCACGGCCAACGGCAAGCCGGTCGAGTGGACCCGCGATCCGGTGCAGGTGTTCGCCTTCCACGTCAACGTGCCCGAAGGCGCGACCGTGCTCGAAGCCGAGTACCAGTACCTGTCGCCGCTGGACAGCTCGCAGGGCCGCATCACCATGACCGACGAGATCCTCGGCGTGCAGTGGGTGTCGACCACGCTCTACCCGGCCGGCTATGTGGCGCGCGGCATCACCGTGCAGCCGAACCTGAAGCTCCCGAAAGGCTGGGATTACGCCACCGCCCTGGAAACGGAAAACCGCCAGGGCGACGAGGTCCACTTCAAGCCGCATGACCTCGAGACGCTGATGGACTCGCCGCTGTTCGCCGGCCATTACTACAAGCAGTTCGACCTCGATCCGGGCGCCAAGGTGCCGGTGCGCCTGAACGTCTTCGCCGACACGCCGGAAAGCCTGGAAGCGAAGCCGGAGCAGATCGAAGCCCACCGCAAGCTGGTCCAGCAAGCGTATAAACTGTTTAACTCGCACCACTACAAGCACTACGACTTCCTGTTCGCGCTGTCGGACGAATTCGGCGGCATCGGCCGCGAGCACCACCAGTCGAGCGAGAACGGCGTCAAGCCGGGCTACTTCACCGAGTGGGCCAAGGGCGAGTCCGGCCGCGACCTGCTGCCGCACGAGTACACCCACTCCTGGGACGGCAAGTTCCGCCGCCCGGCCGGCCAGAACGTCCCCAACTTCAACACCCCGCTGCAGAACGAACTGCTGTGGGTCTACGAAGGCCAGACCCAGTACTGGGGCAGCGTGCTGGGCGCCCGTTCGACCCTGGTGTCGATGGCGGGCGCGCGCGATGCGCTGGCCGCCACCGCCGCGCGCTACGACAGCATCGCCGGCCGCAGCTGGCGCGCGATGCAGGACACGGTCAACGATCCGATCCTGAATGCCCGCCGTCCGCTCGGCTGGTCCAACTGGCAGCGCAGCGAAGACTATTATTCGGAAGGCCAGCTGATCTGGCTGGACGTGGATACCCTGATCCGCGAAAAATCGGGCGACAAGAAATCGCTGGACGATTTCGCCCGTGCCTTCTACAGCATCAATGACGGCAGCTTCCTGCCGGCCTTCTACACCTTCGAAGACGTGGTCGCGGCCCTGAACAAGGTCCTGCCCTACGACTGGGCGAGTTTCCTGCGTGCGCGCGTCGACGGCCATGGCCCGGGCGCGCCGCTGGATGGCCTGGCGCGCGCCGGCTGGAAGCTGGTCTACACCGACACCCCGACCGACTACATCAAGGGCGCCGACGACCGCAACAAGGCCGCGGACCTGAGCTACTCGGTCGGCTTCACCGTCACCGCCGAGGGCAACGTGCGCAACCTGATCTGGGACGGTCCGGGCTTCCGTGCCGGCCTGGCCGCCAACACCAGCATCGTCGCCGTCAACAACCGCGCCTTCAAGCCGGAGGTGCTGAAGAAGGCGATCAAGGAAGCCAAGGATTCGAAGGAGCCAATCCAGCTGCTGGTCAAGAAGGGCAATGTGCTGCGCACGATCGCCCTCGACTACCACGGCGGCCTGCGCTATCCGCGCCTGGAACGCATCCCGGGCACCAAGGATCGCCTCGAGGGTATCTACTCCGCGTTGAAGTAATGCAACAAACTGATCCATGTCATCGAACTGTCATATGGAAGCCGTAAGCTGATGCTGCCGACAAAACCATAACAAACAGGAGGCATCGATGAACTGGATCAGCAGGAGCATCAACGAAGCACGCGCCCGCCGCTTCATGCGGGCTTCGCTCTACCGCACTGCGCTCGAAGGCCTGCCGGAAGGCCTGGAGCGCAGCTGGCGGGACAGCGCACCGCGGGAATACCCAGGCATCCGCACGGATGCCTTTTTTTTCGTCCGCGCGGCCGACGGCCTGCTGCGCTTCTTCGACGCCGTCTCGCACAGCGAAGCGCCCTGCGCCCTGCCCTCGGAAGCGGCGGATTCGGTCTGGCACGCCTGGCTGCGGCACGATCCGATCGGCCTGGAACGCTACTGCCGCCGGCATTTCGGGCGTACGATCCCGCACGTGGAGCGCGCCGGGCTCGGATCGGGCGCGCTGGCGCACACACTGTTGAAAGGACGCAGGCTGGAGGGGATCACCCCGCTGGGCCCCCACCTGCCGCAGCTGTTCGGGCTGGACGCGCGCCTGCGCATGCCGGACGGGCACGGCTACTGGAATCGCGGCGACGAAATCGTCTACGCGCGCCTGAACAAGCGCGGCCTGTGCCTGCAGCGGGCGCAAGCCCATCCCGAACTGCTCACCTCTGCCCTGCTCGCGGCCGGCCTGGTCGATGCCGACATGGTGCTGGCCCACATGCAGCTGCGGCAGGCGGCGCTGGCAAACAGCGGCAGCAGCTGCGGTACGGACGGGGGTTTTGCCTTCGCCGGCGACGGCGACAGCGGCTGCGCCGATGGCGGCGGCAGCGACGGCGGCAGCAGCTGCGGCAGCTCGTGCGGCAGCTCGTGCGGCGGCGGCGGCGGCGGCGGCGACTAAGCGATCAGGCGCGCATGATCGCTTCGAGTTCGGCGGCGATCTGCTGCGCCAGCAGATGGATGTGGTAGCCGTCGACGAAGCCGTGGTGGGCCTGCACCGAGAACGGCAGCTGCAGGCCGCCATCCGGCTCGTTCGTGAATTTGCCCCAGGCCAGGGACGGAATGTCCGGCGTGGCCAGCGATGCCATCGGATGCTGGATCGAGGTGAAGTCGAGCCACGGCATGCAGGTGACGAAGACCTGGTCCTTGGCGTCGCGCGGCGACATCCGCAGGTAGTGTGCGTTCAGCGCCAGCATATTGCCCGCTTCCTCGCGCGCCGCCTGGCCCCTGGCGACGAACTCGCGCACGTCGTCGGACCAGTCGAACTGGGCGAGATTCAGGTCGAAGTGCTGGTTGACCACCGTGAAGGACGGGTGCAGGCGCTCGATGCGGATCACCTCTCCTTCATGCACGCGGTAGCGGAAGTTCTCGACCTTCAGGACGGCGCGCAGCACGGCGCACAGCAGCACGTGGAAAGGCGCCAGGTCCTGCTCCTTGCACCAGGGCCGGAAATCCGGCAGGTCCATGCGGAAGCACAGGTTGACCGCCGGGCTTTGCATGCGGTCGAAGAAGTCGAAGCGGTCGCGCCGGCGGTCGAAATTCGGCAGTTCAGACATAGCGCGCGCTCCATGCCGCGATCACGCCGGCCACATAGGCCGCATCTTCCTTGCCCGTCACCAGATGGTCGATCCCATCCAGCGACACGAAACTCTTCGGATGCTGGGCGATGCCGAAGATGCGGCCGGCGTTGTCGACGTCGACGGTGCCGTCCTGCGGCGCATGCATCACCATCAGCGCGCGTCCCAGGCTGGCGATGCATTCGTGCAGGCGGTGCTGGGCCGCGTCCTCGACGAAGTGCTGGCGGATGTCGAAATCGCGCCCGGCCAGCTTGACGCGCGCCTCGCCCAATTGCTCGATGGTGTCGACGTGTTCAAGCAGCAGCTTGTCGACCACGTAGTGCGGGTCGCTCGGCGAGGCGATCGTCACCACCGCCGTCGATTCAGGGATGCGGTGGGCCGCTGCCAATACCGCGGTGCCGCCCAGGCTATGGCCGATGAGGAGTTTCGGCGCCGCGAATTTATGGCGCAGGAAGTCGGCGGCGGCAATCAGGTCTTCCACGTTCGACGAAAAATTGGTGTCGGCGAATTTACCCTGGCTGTTGCCGAGACCCGCGAAATCGAAGCGCAGCACGGCCACGCCGAGGTCGGCCAGGCCCTGCGAGATGCGGGTCGCGGCCAGCACGTCCTTGCTGCAGGTGAAGCAGTGGGCGAACAGGCCGTAGGCGCGCGGCGTGCCGTCCGGCGCGTCGAGCTTGGCCGAGATCTTGCCGTGCGGCCCCTGGAAATCCATACGTTGGGTAATCATGGGCGCCACTTTGCACCGGATCGGCCGCCTGTGCAAGTCGGCGGCGCGCGCTATACTCATGAGCCCATCCCTTGTGAGGAAGCGCACCATGCAAGTCATCGGCCTGATCGGCGGCATGAGCTGGAAAAGCTCGGCCGAATACTACCGCCTGATCAACGAAGAGGTGCGCACGCGCCTCGGCGGCCTGCATTCGGCGCGCTGCCTGCTGTGGTCCTTCGACTTCGCCGACATCGAAATCCTGCAGCGCCTCGATCGCTGGGATGAAGCTGCCGCGCTGATGGTCGACGCCGCGCAGCGCCTGGAACGCGGCGGCGCCGACTTCCTCGTCATCGCCACCAACACCATGCACATCGCCGCGCCCCAGGTCCAGGCGGCGACCAGCCTGCCGCTGCTGCACATCGCCGATCCGACCGCGGAGCGCATCAAGGCGGCCGGCCTGCGCCGGGTCGGCCTGCTGGGCACCGCCTTCACGATGGAGCAGGATTTCTACAAGGGCCGCCTGGCGCGCGAGCACGGGCTCGAGGTGCTGGTGCCGGAATCGCGGGACCGCGCCACGGTCCACCGCATCATCTATTCGGAACTGGTGCAGGGACAGATCCACGAGACCTCGCGACTGGCCTACCGCGAGGCCATCGTCCGCCTGGTCGAACGCGGCGCCGAGGCCATCATCCTGGGCTGCACCGAGATCATGCTGCTCATCGGGCAGGAAGACAGCCCGGTGCCGCTGTACGACACCACCGGCCTGCACGCGGAGGCGGCGGTCGCGCGCGCGCTGGGCATCCACAAGGTCGAGGAAAAATGATGATCGAGACCCCACTGAACCGCGACTTCATCCACGGCGCGCTGGACATCGAACAGACCCCGGCCGGCCTGCTGCCGCACCGCCTGCCCGCCTGGGCGCGCGCGCAATGCCCGGACGCCCAGCTGCTGATGGCGGAATCGCAGCCCTCCGGCGTGCGCCTGGTGTTCCAGACCGCGGCCACCGCGCTGGAACTGGACGTGCTCGCGACCAAGCGCGTCTACAGCGGACTGGGGCCGCGTCCGGACGGCATCTACGACCTGTTCATCGGCGGCCAGCTGGCGCAGCAGAACAGTGTGCAGGGCGGCCGGATTTTAAATATCAACATGGCGAGCGGCGCCACCACCGTCACGGAAGGCGAAGCGCAGACCCTGCGCTTCAGCGGCCTGCCGCCCGAGCAGAAGACCGTCGAGATCTGGCTGCCGCACGACGAAGTGACGGAGCTCGTGTCCCTGCGCTCGGATGCGCCGCTGTCGCCGGTGCCCACTGCGGGAAGACGGCGCTGGGTGCATCACGGCAGCTCGATCAGCCAGGGTTCGAATACCACGCATCCTTCGGGCATCTGGCCGGCGGTGGCCGCCCTGCGCTCCGGCTTCGAGTTGCTGAACCTGGGCTATAGCGGCAATGCGCTGCTGGATCCCTTTGTGGCCCGCAGCATCCGCGCGCTGCCGGCGGAGCTCATCAGCATCAAGATCGGCATCAACCTGGTCAACAAGGACTTGATGCGCCTGCGCGCCTTCGGCCCTGCCCTGCACGGCTTTCTCGACACGATACGCGAAGGCCATCCCGACACGCCGCTGCTGGTGCTGTCGCCGGTCTTCTGTCCGATCCACGAAACCCTGCCCGGGCCATCCGTGTACGACATGGATGCACTGGCCGATGGGCGCCTGCTGTTCAAGGCCGGCGGCAGCGCGGACGAGGTCCGGCAGGGCAAGCTGACCTTGAGCGTGATCCGCGAACAGCTGCGCGCGATCGTCGAGCAGCGGCGTACCGGCGACGCCAATCTCCATTACGTCGATGGCCTCGAGCTGTACGGCCCGAACGACAATCTGCGGCTGCCGCTGCCGGACGAGCTGCATCCGGATGCGGCCAGCCACCGGCTCATCGGCGAGCGCTTTGCCGGGCTGCTGCAAGACCTGCGGCACGGTGCCGCTCCCGGCGCAGCATGAGGGTCTGCACGGCGTTGACGCCGGACGATGCGGCCCAATACAGGCCCAGGCCGGCCGACAGCTTCCAGACCATGAAGGCCATGATCGCGACCTGCATCGCCACCATCAGCATGGACGGATCCGCCGAGGCCGAAGGGTAGTACCAGGCGGCGAAGCCGGTGAGCAGCAGGATGAGCGCTGTCAGCGCGGCGTCGGGCGAGGCCAGGCTCTTCATCCACAGGAAAGCGCCCTTGCCGGCGCTGGCCTGGCTGATGGTCCGGTAGAGCAGCCCGAACACCGGCAGCTGGACCAGCGCGCCGATGAGCGTGGAACGGTCGACCAGCCGCACGCCGTTTTCCTTGTACAGCGCGGCGACGGCGGCGAAGGCTTCCTGCGGCTTGTCCTTCAGACGCGCCCGGATCGCTTCCACCTGCGGCTGCAGGGCCTTGATCTTCTGCTGGTTGGCGAGCGCCTTGCGCGCCATGTGCAGGGTCAGCGGCAGCAGGGCAAAGCGTACCGCCAAGGCCAGGCACAGGATCGCCCAGCCCATGCTGCCGTCGAATAGCGAAGCGAGAAAGGACATCGAGGTTTCAAGGTTCATATCGTTCCAGAGTTGATGAGGTCTGCCTGGAATTCTAATGACAAATTGCTCAGAATTTATCAGCTTTACACTGAGCCTTACTTCGGTTTTTCCTTATCCAAACAAGCCATGCAGATACCAGCGCGGCTCCTCTTCATCTGCGCCGATCCGCTCCCGATACACCCAGTACAGCGCATGGTCCTGCCCTTCGGCGATGAAATAGTCGCGCGTTTCAGGTCCATTCCACCAGCCGGCCTCGATCCGCTCCGGGTTCGAGGCCATGCGCAGCGGCGAGCCGTAGAAGGGCCGGTGCTCGCGCATCAAGAGCGCGATCGGCTTGGCCAGCAGCCAGGTCGGACGCGGCAGGCTCATCACGTCGGGCGGCATCTGCGCATTGCGTGCGCGGTCGCTGATCTTCTGCTGCAGCGGCACCCACATGTTCGCCTGCTCCGGCCGGTAGTCGGCCATCGGCAGGGCCTGCAGCACGTTCTCGGGGCCCAGGCGCGCCACCAGCAGCTCCAGCATGCGCATGCGGTCTTCCTCGGTGCCGCCCGGTTCCGGGAACAGCGATTCGTTCGGCGGCGCCATCGGCTGCAGCTGCTTCGCTTCCAGGCCCAGGCCGATCACCGGCGCTTCCAGCACCAGCTTGGCCAGGCGCTCCTTCAGCAGGCGCACCAGGTGCTCGTCGCGCCAGGCCGGTTCGGCCAGCGCCACCTCGACGCTGGTCGGCGGACGCGCTTCCCTGCCCCGCTCGTGTTCGAGCTTCAGCACGATGCGCTCGACCGCCAGCTGGCGCGCGCACAGCCAGCCGGTCAGCTGCAGCAGCAGGCGCCGGGCGCCGGCCAATAAGAGTTCGGCGTCGTCGATGCGGTCGAACAGCTCGAGGCGCGCGGCAAAGGTTTCGGGCGCGGCGATCCATTCGTACAGCTCCGGACTCAGGCCGTAGGCGGCGTCCACCAGGTCGAGCAGCGCGCGCCCGCAGCGCCGCTGCAGGCCGGGCCGCGGCAGGCGCCGCAGCTCGCCGAAGCTGGCGCAGCCGATGCCTTCGAACCAGGCCGCGTAGGGGCGCGCCGGCGGCGCCAGCAGCACCTCCAGCAGGTCGAGGCGGCGCACCAGGGTCGGCATCTTGACGGTGCGCCGGTAGCGCATGCTCCGGCCGTCCGTACTGCCGCTGCCGGCGCGCGCCAGCAGCCAGGCGCCGCGCGCGGTCGGGGCGCAGCCCAGCGAGGCGGAAAAGCCCAGCGCGCGCACGTTCTCGCGCACGCGCCGGCACAGCGCGCGCACGCCGCCGAACAGGCGCAGGCTGGCGCCGACGTCCATCAGCAGCGTGCCCTCCTCGGCCTCGGTCACCTGCGGCGTGTACTGCAGCATCGCCATCGCCACCGCGTACAGGGCCTCGGCCTCGCGCGGCGGCGAGCGCTCGTGGACCTGGGCCTCGGGCATCAGCATCAGCACGCCGCCGCGGCGCATGCCGGGCTGCACGCCGGCGGCGCGCGCCACCGGGGACGCCGCCAGCACCCGCTCCTGCTCGAGCACGACGCTGCCGGCGTCAGTGCACCAGCTGGGACTGAATACTTCCAGCGGGAGCCGGGGCAGTGACAGGCCGATCCACAGGCGCATGGCGGGGAATGTGCGTTTGAATGAGGTTGGAGGAAAGCGGCAGGAACAGCGGCGCATCGCGCTGCGGCCCCCGGCGCTTGACGAAGTCGATCTCGATGCCGCCGGCCTGGGGCCGCAGCGCCAGGCGCAGCGGCGCCGGCGAGGCATCCTGCCCAGCCGCCAGCGGACGCATCATGAAAAACAGGGTCTCGCCGCCCTGCGCGGCCAGGTGCAGGCGGCGCAGGCTGTCGCTGCGCACCTGGTTCTGCCAGAACAGGATGGCGCCGCAGCTGCCGCTGCGCAGCACCTGCTCGGCCGCCCACAGCGCATCCGCCGTGCGGCTGGTGCGCAGCCAGATCAGTTGCGAAGGCGGCACGCCCAGCGCGGCCAGGGCCAGCGCCTGCGGCGGATGGGGCGGCTGCAGCAGCACGATGCGGCGCGCCGCCACCGCCGCCAGCGCGGGGCGCAGCAGGCGCATTTCGCCGATGCCGGGCTGCTGCAGCAGCAGGTCGACCAGGGCGCCGGTCGGCCAGCCGCCGCCGGGTAATTGCGCCGACAGGGCCGCATGGCCGGTCTCGACGCAGCGTGTTGAAGAACGCGCCAGCTGCGAGGCGCGCCAGAGCGACGGATGCAACGATTCCGGCGCTGCTGGAATGGAATCTGAGCAGTTGATCATAGTGATGCTAAGAAATACTGTATGTTTATACAGTACTCTTCTCATCAGCTTTTGACAAGGTTTATCTTTTGTAACGAATCAAGGATGACTTGCTGGCGCTCGCCCTAAACCCCCATCCGTGGGGCTGCACGGCGCCGCAGCCGCGCCCTAGACTTGCGGCATCCCCTTCGTGCAACCTGGACCCATCCACCATGACCTCCCTGATCAATCTGCTGATTGCCTCCTACCTCGCCATGAACCCCTCGCCCGCGCAGGCCGCCACTGCCAGCCTGGCAGCGCCGCCGGCCGCCAAAAGCGCCGACAGCCAGCAAAAGGCGGCTTTCAAGGAAATGCTGGACGAGACCCGGAAGATCAACGAGCTTTGCACGCGCGACCACTTCGGCAAGGCCTGCATCGCGGCCCAGGAACAGTTCCAGCGCAAGTTCCTGAAGCAGGCGCCGAAGTACGATCCCGCCGTCCTGGGTGCCGGCGCCACCCTGCAGGCGAAACAGAGCCGGTAAGCAATTTAGGCAGGTCTGCCGCCCTGCCGGGTTATCATGACGGCATCAGTTCGTCATCACAGGCCCATGTTCAAGACTCTCGACAAGCAATTCCGGCAGTCCCCAGTTTTCGATCGCCCATCCCTTGCAGGCCGCCTCGGCTTCGGCCTGTCCCTGTTCGCCGTGCTCCTGCTGCTGTTCTGTCTCAGGCCGCAGAACAAGGTCGGCGATTATCTCGAATACGGGGCCATGACCATCGCCATCGCCTCGCACGGCACGCCGGCCATCAGGCTGTCGGATGTCCAGGAGGCCCAGCGCCTGAATCCGGAACCCCGCATTTCTGCGCAATATGCGGAACTGGAAAAAGGCATCCGCAAGAATGCCGACACGCCCTTCCCCGCCTTCTATCACGGACGCGACGGCAGCTATTACTCGATCCATTTCTTTGCCTATTCGGCACTCGCGGCGATACCTTTTGCCGCCTTCAAGGCGCTCGGCATCCCCCCTTTCAAGTGCTACCAGTTCGTCAACCTGGCCTTCATCTTCATCCTTGGCCTGGCCTGCTTCGAGTTTTTCAGGTCGAAGCAGCGCGCCGCGCTCGCGCTCGGACTATTCGCCTTTTGCGGCGGCCTGCTCTACTGGGACTGGAGCAGCCCTGAAGCCATGACGGCGGCCGCGCTGCTGACGGGACTGCTGCTGTATTTCAGCGGCGCGCCGATTGCGGGCGGCGTGCTGGCCGGCCTCGCCTCCATGCAGAATCCGCCGCTGGTTTTCTTTGCCGGCTTCGCCCCCTTCCTCGCCTACGCCTACAAGCGGACCATGCCCTCGGCAAGGGAAGCTGTGTCGCTCGCCATCGTGGCCCTGCTGTTTTCCCTGCCGGTCCTGTTCAACCTGGCCAAGTTCGGCGTGCCCAGCCTGCTGGCGGCGGCCACCACCGAAACGCGCCTGATCAGCGGGATCCGCCTGTACTCCCTGTTTTTCGACCTCAACCAGGGCATGGTCATCGGCGTTCCCGCGCTGTTCGCCGCGCTGGCGGCCATCCTGCTGTTCGGGAAGCCGATGCCGATACGGCTGCTGGCTTGCGGCGCCGTGCTGTTCTCGCTTGCGCTGGCGCTGCCCGCGCTGACGGCCCAGAACTGGAACTCCGGCGCGGCGGGCATGATGCGCTACGCCTTCTGGGCCGCCATGCCGATCCTGTTCGCCTGCCTGCTCTACGCGCGCGACCACAAGGTCCCCACGTCCCTGATCCTGGCACTGATCCTGGTGCAGGCGGGCGTCTCCTGGATGGAGCGGCGCTACAGCCACGTCGAATTCAGCCCGGCCGCCAGATACGTGCTCGCGCATTTTCCGGCGGCGTATAACCCGCCCATCGAAATCTTTTCGGAGCGCCTGCGCAACCAGGAAGCGTTCACGCCCCGGGACAGCGTTCTCACTTACACCGTGGGCGGCCAGGTCAAAAAAATCGCCATCAATCTGGAGAACAAGCAGACCGGCCTGACGCTCTGCGGCAAGAACAGGGAGCTGGCCCCCGATACGCGCTTCACAAGCGCCGACGATGGCTGGTCTTACCTGAATGGCGCCCCGGTCTGCAATCCGATGCTGACCGAAGATGCCGCCTATGGCGCCAGGGATTTCGCGGATGCCGCCGCCCTCAAATTCACCCAGGGCTGGGGCAGCGTGGAATTCGGCGGCGCCAACTGGGACGGCATCTGGACCGTGGCCCCCGTCGCGCGATTCGAGCTCACGCCGCCCTCGAACCTGCCGTATAAAACCCTGAGCATCCACGGCCAGTATGTCGCCCCCGGCATGGAAACGGAGGTGTCGGTGAACGGCGTCCACCTGGGACGTTTTGCGCTGGACCGCGGCCTTCCGATTCCCGTGAAAGGCGCCCTGCGAAACCATGAAGGACGATCCATCGTCGAGTTGCGCAATGTGCCAATAAAAAATCCTGCCCCGGCAAGCGGCGATCCAAGGCAGCTGGGGTTCTTCGTCACCAAGATCGTATTGCGCGGAGCCCAGCCATGACCACCACCATGCAAACCATCGGCCTGGTCCTGTTCGTCCTGGCCCTGCTGCACACCTTCTCGACCCATCTGTTCGAGGTGCTGGCGCACAAGCACCCGCGCCATGCCGGCCTGTTCCACCTGCTGGGCGAGGTCGAGGTCGTGTTCGGCTTCTGGGCCTTCGTGCTGATGGTCTTCATGGCCGTGGTCGAGGGCCGTACCGCGGCGGTCGATTATGCCGAGTCGCGCCACTACGCCGAGCCGCTGTTCGTGTTCGTGGTGATGGTGGTGGCCGCCTCGCGCCCCGTGCTGGAAGCGGCGCGCGCCCTGCTGCGCGTATTGGCCCGCCTCGCCCCCGTGCGTTCCGAAGTCGCCCAGGCCTGGCTGGCCCTGGCCCTGGTGCCGCTGGCCGGCTCCCTGATCACCGAGCCGGCCGCGATGACCCTGGCCGCGCTGATGCTGGCGCCCACCGTGTTCCGCCAGGGCATGCCCGAGTGGCTGAAGTACGGCGCGCTGGGCGTGCTGTTCGTGAACGTCTCGATCGGCGGCACCCTGACCTCCTACGCCGCGCCGCCGGTGCTGATGGTGGCCAAGACCTGGGACTGGGACAGCCTCTACATGCTGACCCATTTCGGCTGGCGCGCGCTGCTCGCGGTGCTCGTCAACGCCACCGCCATCACCTTCCTGCTGCGCGCCCACCTGCGCCAGCTCGATGCCTCCGTCGACGGCGAAACGGCGCCGGTGCCGCCGCTGGTGGCGCTGATCCACCTGGCCTTCCTGGCGTCCGTCGTGCTGCTGGCCCACCACCCGGTGCTGTTCATTGGCCTGTTCCTGCTGTTCCTCGGGTTTACGCAAGCCTACGAGCGCTACCAGTCGCCGCTGATCCTGAAGGAAGGCCTGCTGGTCGGCTTCTTCCTGGCCGGCCTGGTGGTGCTGGGCGGCATGCAGCAATGGTGGCTGCAACCGATCGTCTCCAGCCTCGGGCCGACCGCCCTGTTCTTCGGCGCCCTCGGCCTGACGGCGGTCACCGACAACGCCGCCCTGACCTACCTCGGCTCCCTGATCACAGGCCTGTCCGCGCACGAGAAATACATGCTGGTGGCGGGCGCGGTGGGCGGCGGCGGCCTGACGGTGATCGCCAACGCCCCGAACCCGGCCGGCGCGGCCCTCCTGCGCCACGGCTTCGCCAACGAATCGATCGGGGCTGTCTGGCTGTTGCTGGGTGCGCTCGGCCCCACTTGTGTGGCAGCTATCATGTTCCTGCTGTAAGGTAGCGCTGAACCGAGAGGAGAAGCGATGGACAAGGATCTGCTGGTCAGCAAGACGGGCGCCATCGAGCGCTGCATCAAGCGCGCCCGCGACGAGTACGAAAAGGACCCGACCACTTTCGTCGGCGACATCACGCGCCAGGACGCGGCCACGCTGAACGTGATCCGCGCCTGGGAAGCGGCGGTGGAGATGGGCGATTATGTGCTCGCCCACGCCGGCCTTGGCCCGGCCCACGACGAGCGCGAGGTGATCTCGCTGCTCGAAGAGAACGGCTGGCTGGACCCGGCGCTGGGCGAGGACCTGAAGCGCACCGGCGAATTCTGCCGCGCCGACTGGGATTACCAGGCCTCGCCGCTGCCGGCCCTGGTCACCATCATCAAGCGCGGCCTCGACGATTTCGACGCCTATGCGCGGGCATTGCTGGCCAGGGCGGCCGATACGCCGGCGGCGCCCGATGCCGAGACGCCGCTCACGGGCGATCCGGCCATCTGAACGCGGCGCATGCCGCGCATTTGCGCTTCTATCCGGTGCAATCGAGGATTTCGAGTTTGTAACCCGGGACTTTCCTGCACTTCAAGGGCAGGTTGAGCGCATCGGGATTTTCATCGAAAAACTGCGACACCGAAGCAATCCTGAACGTAGTACCGCAACGAAATTCGGGGCTGCCCGCAATTGGGCATCCGTAATCGATCGCTATGGACAAATCCGAAAGCGTCGTGTTGTAGGACGAAACGATCGTCAGGGTGTCGTTCTTTAGCACCCAGTTGGTCGTGCTGGCAATCACGTCTCCCGACTTGTTTTTGATGACGACATAGGTGTACAAGGGAACAAGCCAGGCTTCTCTCCCACGCAATTGACTGGGAAATTTCAGTTCGATCGAGGCATGGTCATTGTATCTGTCGATCTTGAACGTGAATCCCCGGCTCTTCATTTCAGCACTGGTGAGCTCCACATACTCGGGAGGTACGTTTGCAAACGCCTTCGACATACCGAAAACGGCAAATGCAAAAAGCAGGCGCAGAAAAACCGCATTGATCCGCTGACGACCGGTCACAGGCACAGGATCCTCCTTGAAGAAAGTGGACGAGCGTGAAGGCAGCAAGATACTACGGAATCTTGTCGAGAAATTACGCACTTTGTCACCGGTCACCGTGCCCTTCGGCCAGGCCGCTTGCTGCATCGCGCCATCGAAGTTTGCCTAACTGGTATCATGCCCGCTTTCATGGACCGGACAACACAAGAACATGAGCCAACCGACCAACCTGCCCTCCTTCTGGAGCCGGCTTTCCCTCGCCTTCGGCGCCTTCTTCAAGACCCTGGGCGACGCCGAATTCGCCGCGCGCGTGCGCGATGACCAGATCGGCCCGATCGCCGCGCCCGTAGCGGCGCCCGCACCCGCTCCGGCGCCGACGCCCGCACCGACGCCCGCGCCCACCGCGGCCCCGCTGCGCGTGGCAACGCCCGACGCCGCCCTGCAGCTGCTGTCCCTGCTGCAGCGCGAAGCCCGCCTGATCGACTTCGCCAACGAGAACATCACCGTCTACAGCGACGCCGACATCGGCGCCGCCGCCCGCGTCGTGCACGAAGGCTGCGCCCGCGTGCTGCGCGAGCACTTCACCATCGAACCCGTGCGCGCCGAACTCGAAGGCGCGCGCCTGACCCTGCCCGAAGGCTTCGACGCCGCCAGCGTGCGCCTGACCGGCAACGTGGTCGGCAAGGCGCCGTTCACCGGCACCCTGAGCCACCGCGGCTGGCGCGCATCGAAGGTGAGCCTGCCGCAGCTGGCCGACAAGCACGACGCCAGCATCATCGCGCCGGCGGAGGTGGAACTGTGAGCGCAAATATGGAAACGATGGAAACCGCGCGCTACGCGATCGGCATCGACCTCGGCACCACCCACAGCGCCCTCTCCTACGTCGACCTGCAGGCCAGCGACGGCGAAAAGGCCGACCAGGGCGTGCTGCCGATTCCGCAGCTGAGCGGCCCCGGCACCGTCGAGGCCCTGCCGCTGCTGCCCTCCTTCATGTACCTGCCGCACCCGGACGAACTGGCGCCGGGCGAACTGGCCCTGCCCTGGACCGATGGCCAGGCCGCGCCCGCTTCTTTATCGATCATCGGCGAGATGGCGCGTAGCCGCGGCGCCGGCACCCCGATCCGCCTGGTCTCGTCGGCCAAGAGCTGGCTCTCGCATCCGGGCGTGGACCGCCGCGCCGCGATCCTGCCGCCGGACGCGCCGGAAGAAGTCGACCGCGTCTCGCCGCTCGCCGCATCGACCCGCTACCTCGAGCACATCCGCAATGCCTGGAACGCCGCGCATCCGGAAGCGCCCTTCGACCAGCAGGCCGTCACCGTGACCATCCCGGCCTCCTTCGATCCGGTGGCGCGCGAGCTAACCGCCGAAGCGGCGCGCGACGCCGGCTACAACGCGCCGACCCTGCTCGAAGAACCGCAGGCGGCCCTGTACAGCTGGATCCAGGGCAGCGAAGGCCGCTGGCGCAAGCAGGTCAAGGCCGGCGACATCGTGCTGGTGGTCGACGTCGGCGGCGGCACCAGCGACTTCTCGCTGATCGCCATCCTCGAACGCGAGGGCAACCTGGAACCGCACCGCGTGGCCGTCGGCGACCATATCCTGCTGGGCGGCGACAACATGGACCTCGCACTGGCGCACCTGGTCGCGAGAAAACTGCAGGCCAACGGCACCCAGCTCGACGCCTGGCAGATGCGCGCCCTGACCTACGCCTGCCGCGGCGCCAAGGAGCATTTGCTGGCCGACGCCAACGCCACCACCTGGCCGATTGTGGTGCCGAGCCGCGGCTCGAAGCTGATCGGCGGTTCGATCCGCACCGAATTGACGCGCGACGAAGTCACCGCCTTCATCACCGACGGCTTCTTCCCACGCGTGGAAGCGAGCGCGCGCCCGGCCGTGCGCACGCGCGCCGGCCTGACGCAACTGGGCCTGCCCTACGCGCAGGATGCCGCGGTCACCCGCCACCTGGCCGCCTTCCTGGCGCGCCAGGCCGGCGCCACCGCGGAGCTGGAAGGTTTTAATGGCCAAGTAAACCCGGAGCACAGCTTCCTGCACCCGACCGCGGTGCTGTTCAACGGCGGCGTGTTCAAGTCCGGCATCCTGGCCCAGCGCGTGATGGACACCATCAACGACTGGCTGTACATGGAAGGCGCGGAACCGGCGCGCATGCTGGAAGGCGCAGACCTCGACCTGGCGGTGGCGCGCGGCGCGGCCTATTACGGCCATGCGCGGCGCGGCGGCGGCGTGCGCATCCGCGGCGGCACGGCGCGTTCCTACTACGTCGGCGTGGAATCGTCGATGCCGGCCATCCCCGGCATGGAGCCGCCGATCACCGCCCTGTGCGTGGCGCCCTTCGGCATGGAAGAAGGCAGCGAACTGGAACTGCCGGGTCAGGAATTCGGCCTGGTGGTCGGCGAGCCTGTGCACTTCCGCTTCTTCGGTTCGACCGTGCGCCGCCAGGACCGCATCGGCGAAGTGCTCGAGTTCTGGGGCCCGGACGAGCTGCAGGAACTGAACGAAATCCAGGCCGAGCTGCCCTTTGATGCCCGCACCCCGGGCGACGTGGTACAAGTCAAGCTGCACGCGCTGGCCACCGAGGCGGGCACGCTGGAGCTGATCGCGGTCTCGCGCGAAGGCCAGCGCTGGAAGGTCGAGTTCGACGTCCGCGCCAACGAGCAGCAGTAAAGCGCTCGTGGGCACATCGGCAGCAGCGCCGGCCTGGCTGGTCGGCATCGACCTCGGCACCACCAATACGGTGCTGGCCTACGCGGCGCCGGGCACGCAGCAGGTCGAGACCTTCGCCATCGAGCAGCTGGTGGCGCCCGGCGAAGTGGCGCCGGCGCCGCTGCTGGCATCAAGCCGCTACCACCCGGCCGCCGGCGAACTGCCTGCCGGTGCGCTGCAGCTGCCCTGGGCAGCCACCGACCCAGCCGGCGTTCCGGATGCCGTGGTCGGCCGGCTTGCCCGGCTGCTGGGCGCCTCCACGCCGGGTCGGTTAGTTGCATCTGCCAAGAGCTGGCTGTCCCATCACGGCGTCGACCGCACCGCCCCCATCCTGCCCTGGGGCGCGCCCGAGGAGGTGCCCAAGGTCTCGCCGCTGGCCGCCAGCGCCAGCTACCTCGCCTATCTGCGGGCGGCCTGGAATGCGCGCCACCCTTCACAAGCACTCGAAAACCAGGACCTGGTCCTGACCGTTCCCGCCTCCTTCGACGAAGGCGCGCGCGCCCTGACCCTGGAAGCGGCGCGCCTGGCCGGCCTGCCCTCTCTGCGCCTGCTGGAAGAGCCGCAGGCCGCGCTCTACGACTGGCTGCAGCGCCACCGCGATAGCCTGGCCGGGGAACTCGCGGCCTCGCGCCTGGTGCTGGTGGCCGACGTCGGCGGCGGCACCACCGACTTCAGCCTGGTCAAGGTGGAACTCGAAGACGGCGCCCCCAGGCTGACACGGATCGGCGTCGGCAACCACCTGATCCTCGGTGGCGACAACATGGACCTGGCGCTGGCCCACCTGGTCGAATCGCGCCTGGCCGCGCAGGATCAACAATCGGCGCCGGCACGCTTGTCCGCGGCCCGCCTGGCCCAGCTGACCGAACGCTGCCGCGCGGCCAAGGAACAGCTGCTGGCGCCCGACGCGCCTGACCAGGTCAACGTGACCCTGCTGGGCAGCGGCGCGCGCCTGATCGGCGCCAGCCGCACCATCCCGCTCACGCGCGAGGACATGGCACGCATCGTGCTGGACGGCTTCTTCCCGCTGAACGAAGCACAGGAAGGCGCGAAGCGCGCACGCGCCGGCATCGTCGAATTCGGCCTGCCCTACGCCAGCGATCCTGCCATCACGCGCCACCTGGCCGACTTCCTGCGGCAGCACGCGCAGGCGGCGCGCGAAGCGCTCGGCACCGATGCCGCCATGCCGGTGCCGGACATGCCGGTCCCGGACATGCCGGTCCCGGACATGCCGGTCCCGGACATGCCGGTCCCGGACATGCCGGTCCCGGACACGCTGCTGCTGAACGGCGGCGTCTTCCGCGGCGCCGCGCTGGCGCAGCGCCTGGCCGCCACCTTGTCCGCGTGGCGCGGCGAGCCGGTCCGCGTGCTGCGCAACCTCGACCCCGACGTCGCCGTGGCGCGCGGCGCGGTTGCCTATTCCCTCGCGCGCCAGGGCCTGGCCCCGGCCATCGAGAGCGGCTCCGCGCGCAGCTACTTCCTGCTGCTGGACGACGCCCTGCAGGACGGCCGGCTGAACGCCGTCTGCCTGCTGCCACGCGGCGAAAAGCCCGGCGTCGAAGTGCGCCTGGCGGAACGCAGCTTCGGCCTCAGGCTGGGACGGCCGGTGCGCTTCCACCTGGTCTCGACGACCGCCGATCCGCGGGGCGCGCCGCCGCGGCCGGGCGAGCTGCTCGCGCTGGACCCGGCCGAGGTCGTGCGCCTGCCGGCCATCGCCACCGTGCTGCGCGCGCAAACGGCGGGGACGAAGACCGAGCTGCCGGTGCGGCTGGCGGCCTCGCTGTCCGAGGTCGGCACGCTGGAAGTGCATTGCGTGGCAGAGGATGGCAGCGGCCAGCGCTGGAAACTCGAGTTTCAGTTACGCGGCGCGGAAGGCCAGGCGCACGACGAAGACGCAGGCGATAGCGCCCTGCCGGCCCGCCTCGATGAAGCCCTGCAGCGCATCGACCGCATCTTCGGCAGCCGCAACCAGCAGGTCGAGAGCCGCGAAGTGCGCCAGCTGCGCGGCACGCTCGAACACCTGCTCGGCTCGCGCGAACGCTGGGAGACGCCGCTGCTGCGCCGCCTGTTCGACGCCCTGATGGAGCGCGCCAGGGGCCGGCGCCGCAGCAGCGAACACGAACGGGTCTGGCTCAACCTGGCCGGCTGGTGCCTGCGCCCCGGCTTCGGCCATCCGCTCGACGAATGGCGCATCGAGCAGCTGTGGGCCCTGTTCGAGACCGGCATCCAGTACCACAAGGACAGCCAGGCGCGCGCCGAATGGTGGACCCTGTGGCGGCGCGTGGCCGGCGGCCTGTCGACCGAATCGCAACTGCGCCTGCTCGACGACTTCGCCTTCAACCTGCAGGCCGAACCCGCGGACCGCGCCAAACGCCCGGTCGCCCTGGTCGACGGCAGCGAGGACGACATGCTGCGCCTGGGCGCCTCGCTCGAACGCATCCCCTCCGCCTACAAGGTGGAGATCGGCGACTGGATGCTGCAGCAGATCATGGCGATTCCGCCCTCGCCCAAACCGGACCCGAAGACCGCCGCCACCTACGCCCGCTACCTCTGGGCCCTGGCCCGCGTCGGCGCGCGCCGGTCGCTGCACGCCAGCGCCCACGAAGTCGCGACCATCGCAGCGGCCGAGCGCTGGCTGGAGTGCCTGCTGCAGCTCGACTGGAAGCGCATCGAACCGGCCGGCTTTGCCGCCGCCCACATCGCGCGCAAGACCGGCGACCGCTCGCGCGATATTGGCGAAGCCTTGCGCCAGCAGGTGCTGAACAAGCTGGGCGCCAGCGGCGCGCCCGCCAGCTGGGCGGCCATGGTGCGCGAAGTGGTGGAGCTGGACCAGGCCAGCGCCACGCGCATGTTCGGGGATGCGCTGCCGCCGGGCTTGAAGCTCTTGCGCTGACAGCCGGCTGTCAGTGCTTGTCCGGCGCCGCCCTGGCCCCGCGGCGGCCTGCACGCACCCGCCGCCGCGCGTTCGTGCATGGCCACGGTCAGCAGCTCGGTATCCACCCGCCTGCGCAGCTGCGCCTGCGACGTGGCCGCCTTCTCGATCTGGCTCTGCACCTCGGCGAGCTCGCGGTGCAGCTTGATCAGGGCTTCCGCTTCGAGCACACAGGTACAGCCATCGGTGCATGGCTATCAGCCTGACACGACAGTGGGCAAGCGCCAGCATAGCTGCGCCAGACAATAACTTCTTGTCAATAGCAACTTATGATGCTAACTTGTGGCAATGTTGATAGCCTAATAATCCCAAAAAAAATGCCATGACACCTTTGAAACGCGCACTTACCCTTCCATCGATGCACATGAACGTCCTCGCCGCAGCCGTCGCGGCCACCTTGTCCCTGACGCTGGCCGCCGCTCCGGCGCATGCCCGGCAATCCGCGATCGGCAACAACGATGGCGCGACGAAGGACGGCAAGGAAGCACAGGACAACAAGACCCAGCAGGTGGAGGTGCGCGGCTCGCTCGAGGCCTACGATCCGCGCCGCGATGACACCGCCAGCAAGATCGTGGTCAACCGCGACGAGATCGCCAAGTACGGCGACACCAATCTGCTCGATGTGCTCAAGCGCGTGCCAGGTGTGACGGTGAGCGGCAACGGCGGGCGCGGCAGCGAGGTGCGCATGCGCGGCCTGGGCGCCGGCTACACGCAGATCCTGCTCAACGGCGACAAGACCCCGCCCGGCTTCACCATCGATTCGCTGGCCCCGGACCTGATCGAGCGCATCGAGGTGATGCGCGCCGCCAGCGCCGAGTACTCGACCCAGTCGATCGCCGGCACCATCAACATCGTGCTGAAGAAGACGGTCAAGGCCGGGCAGCGCGAGCTGAAGCTCGGTTATGCGCAGGCCCGCGACTTCATGGGGCCGAACGCCAACCTGCAACTGGCCGACAAGGCGGGCCGGCTGGCCTGGTCGGTCACGGCCAATGTCAGACATGAGCATTATTCGCGCACGGTGCACAACGTCGAGGAGCATGCCGATGCGTCCGGCATCGAAGACGGCCTGCGCCTGGGTCGCCTGCCCGAGAGCGGGCGCATCACCATGCTCAACCTGAGCCCGCGCCTGATCTGGACCCTCGAGAACGGCGACTCGCTGATCTTCCAGACCCTCGCCAACTTCAACCATTTCGAGAACGGCGTCCACACGCTGGTCGATACGGAACTGGGCCCGCCGCCGCCCTATCCGGACCTGGTCCAGACCACAAGCAGCATCCAGAAGCTGCTGCGCCAGGAATTCAACTGGACGCACAAGTACGCATCCGGCGCAAAGCTCGATGCCAAGGTGGTTGCGACCGCCGGCGCCAACCCTATCTCGACATATCGCACTGCCGCCGGTACGGGTGCGAATCCGCTGCGTGAGCTGGTCATGTCGCACAACAGCGTGCACGGCCTGAGCACGATGGGCAAGTTCACCAGCGCCAGCCGGGAAGGCCATGCGCTCGCCTTCGGCTGGGACGGCAGCGAGCTGACCTCACCCGACTCGCGCCGTGTCCGCGACTACGCCCAGTCCGACGTGGTGCCGCCGGGCGGCGACGAGTCCTATGCCGCCAATGTGACGCGACTGGCCGTGTATGGCCAGGATGAGTGGAACGTGACGCCGCAATGGTCGGTCTACCTGGGCGCGCGCTGGGAAGGCGTCCGGACCCGGATCGAGGGCAATACCTTCGCGACCGTGCACAATCGCTCGGCCGTACTGAGCCCCCTGTTCCAGACCCTGTACAAGCTTCCCGATACAAAAGGCGACCAGCTGCGTTTCGCGCTCACCCGCACCTATCGCGTGATCCCCGTGCAAAGGCTGATCCCGCACCGCTTCGACTCGGCCAACAACAGCCAGACCGATCCCGATTCGATCGGCAACCCGAACCTGAAGCCGGAGCTGGCGCTCGGCGTCGACGCCGCCTGGGAGCATTACTGGGCCGAGGGTGCGCTGGTATCGATCAGCGCGTCGGCCCGCGACATCGACAACAACATGCGCAACCAGACCGTGCTCGAAGGCAGCCGCTGGGTGTCGCGCCTCACGAATACGGGCCGTGCGCGCACACACGGGCTCGAGCTCGAGGCCAAGTTCCCGCTGAAGGCCGTGATCGCCACCGCTAGCTCCCTCGACCTGCGCGCCAGCCTGTCGCGCAACTGGTCGAGCGTCGACGGGATCCCCGGACCGAACAACCGCCTGATGGACCAGACACCGCTGTCGGCCACGCTGGGCGCCGACTACAAGCTCGGCGCATTCAGTACCGGCGGCAGCTTCGTCTTCAAGAACGGCGGCGAGGTGCGCCTGTCCGCCAACCAGGTCAGCTACGAGAGCGTGCGCCGCGATCTCGACCTGTACGCGCTGTGGAAGCTGAACCCCAGGAACCAGCTGCGCCTGGCGGCGTCCAACCTGCTCGGCCAGGACTACATCAATGAAACCAGCTACATCGCGGCCGGCGGCGCAACCCAGCGCAGCCGCACCATCTATCCGGGCTCGCCGGTGCTGCGTGCGACCCTCGAGATGAAGTTCTGAGCGGCGCAGATCCACTTGCAAAGCTGGTTGAAAATGCCATACTTATCTGGTCACGCAGCAGTCTTTCCTATATTCAACCAGCGAGAGCCGCATGACCTATCAAAGCCGATATCAGCCACGCAGGCAACAAACGACTGGTGGCAAAATCAAGAACTCCGAGCGGTACGACATTTTCTACGATATCGCCTTCGACGCCATGTTACGCGGCGACTTCCCTTGCATGACGGTGGACACGGGCACGCTGATGCTACGTGTCGTCAACGCCAGCCTGACCATCGAACAGGCGCGCTCGATCCCACCCGGCAGCTCGATGAACGGCAACAACCGTTTCAGCGGCCCGCGCCTCGATGGCCGTAACGGCCAGGGCGCCCTGTATATGGGCACCGTGGGCGGCGTCCTGCGCGAACATGCCCACTACTCGCTGCAATCCTATCCCAGCTCCAAACTCGGCACACCCACGCCAAGCCTGTTCAAGCCCGGCGCACCCGACACCACGCGCGCCTTCATGCAGCAGCAGAAAACCGGCGCCATGCCACACTCGCCGCAACGCTTCCATTTGTTCCGCCTCAAACACCCGCTGCAGTTTGCCGACCTGCGCATGACCGCCCTCGCCCCGCTGTTCCACCGGCTACGCACGAGTGGCGAAGCGCGCAGCCGTTATGGCATGGCCGACAACCTCCCCTTCGACATGCTGATTTCGGCCGCCAGCGACGCCCAGGATTACAGCGCCGCGCGCGGCATTGCCGATGCCGTCTTCGATCGGCGCCACAGCACTGGCCTGGTCGGCGTGTGCGCTGCCTCCTCGCGTGCAGACACCGACAGCGGCCTGGTGTTCGATACCCACGGCGACCCCACGGGCGGCCTCATTTTCGCCATCTTCGACAAGGACGGCGCGCCCATCACCGCGCTGGAGCCGGCAGCTCCGAAGGGCAAACCGAACGACGCCATCTTCGACACCTTCGAGTCCATTGCCGCGGCGGTAGGCTGAGCGCAAGAACGGCAGGGCGCACGCCGCCGCAGCGCTCCCTGCCGGTGGTGTGGTTTATTCGATTCAGCTCTGCAATTTGTAACGCCGCTGCTTACGCTACGGCAACTCTATCTGCAATCATCTGCTCCGTACGGCAACTCAGCCCTTGAATCCTGATCCGCAACCAACGATTACGATCAGAGCGACGCGTCATGCGCCAACGCCGCGGCCCAGGACGAGGAAAGCTGCGTGGTGCATGGCATGCCGAAGGAAGCCGTGAAGCGCGGCGGCGTCGAGAAGAGCGTGCCGCTTTCCGGTATTGGCCGCGAGATCCTGCAGCAGCTGGGACTGCGCTAGCGTCAGCGCATCCCGGCGCAGCCTTTCAATCGTGCGCTCACGCCCGCGGTGTAGCATGCACCGCAGGCGACGAACGAGAAAGGATCCACCGTGAACCAGCGCTATCGACCGATCACGCGCCTGGGCCTGGGCGGCACCGGGCTGGGCGACATGTACCACACCACCCTTGATGCTGCGGCCCACGCGACCGTCGATGCCGCCTGGGAAGCCGGCATCCGCTACTTCGACACCGCGCCGCACTACGGCGCCGGCCTGTCCGAGCATCGTTTCGGCCAGGCCCTGCGCCGCCGTCCGCGCCACGAATACACGCTGTCGACCAAGGTCGGGCGCCTGCTGGCGCCGCACATGCCGGGCGAGATCGAAGCGCCTTTCGTCGGCGCCCTGCCCTTCAAGCGCGTGATCGACTACACGGCCGACGGCGTGCGCCGCTCGGTCGAGGACAGCCTGCAGCGCCTGGCGCTCGGCCATATCGACATCGCCTACGTGCACGACCTTTCGCCCGACATGTTCGGCAAGGACTTCGAGCGCCACTACCGGGTCGCGGCCGGCAAGGGCGGCGCCTTCGAGGGGATGGTGAAGCTGCGCGAAGAAGGCATCATCAAGGCCTGGGGCCTGGGCGTGAACACGGTCGAACCCTGCCTGCGCGCGCTGCGCGACGCCGATCCCGACATTTTCCTGCTGGCCGGGCGCTACACGCTGATGGAAACCACGCCGCTGGCGGAACTGTTCCCGCTGTGCGCCCGGCGCGGCGCCCACGTGGTGCTGGGCGGCCCCTTCAATTCCGGCTTCCTGGCCGGCGGCGACCATTACGATTACCAGCCGGCCAGGCCGGAGCAGCACGCGCACCGCGAACGCCTGCGCCAGGTGGCGGCGCGCCACGGCGTGGACCTGCCGGCGGCGGCGCTGCAGTTCGGCACCGCCCATCCGGTGGTGGCCGCGACCATCCCCGGCGCCAGCAGCCCGGCGCATTTGCGGCGTAATGCGACCCTGATGCACATGGAGATTCCGGCGGCGTTCTGGGAGGAGCTGCGGGCCGAGGGCCTGGTGCCGCTCGATGCGCCGCTGCCGTCGCGGAAGGCTGTTGCCTAGGCGCACCGATCTGCTATTCTCCGGGAATCGATATCCTTGAGAGCAAGCATGGCAACCGAACCGAGCTTCGTCGACTACATCCTGGAAACCGCCCGCTTCGGCGGCCGCCTGACCTACCGAAAAATGTTCGGCGAATACGCGCTCTACCTGGACGAGAAAGTGGTCGCCTTCGCTTGCGACAACAGCCTCTTCATCAAACCGTCGGAAGCCGTGAGCAGGCTGGCGCCGGACCTGCCCAAGGGTCCGCCCTACCCCGGCGCCAAGGATTACCCCATCGCCGACGAACTGCTCGACGATCCGGATGCACTGCGCCGCCTGATCGAGGAAACCGCGGCGCTGATGCCGCTGCCGAAGCCGAAGAAGAAGCCGGCCAAGGCTGTCGCCGCCGCCAGCTGAGCGCACACCGGAGCCGCCTCCGGCAAGCCTGCCGGATTTGCGGCATCATCCTTGTTCTGGATATCACACCAACAAGGAGAAGCCGATGACCAGCAGCTCGAACCCCTTCTCGACCTACGTCCCGCCGCGGGTCTGGTCGCCCGCCACGCCGTCGGGCGGCGCCTTCGCCAACATCAACCGCCCGATCGCCGGCGCCACGCATGAGCAGGAACTGCCGGTCGGCAAGCATCCGCTGCAGCTGTACTCGCTGGGCACGCCCAACGGCCAGAAGGTCACGATCATGCTCGAGGAGCTGCTGGCCGCCGGCCACACGGGCGCGGAATACGATGCCTGGCTCATCAAGATCAACGAGGGGGCGCAGTTCGGCAGCGGCTTCGTCGGCATCAACCCGAACTCGAAGATCCCGGCCCTGGTCGACCATAGCGGCGAAAAACCGGTGCGCGTGTTCGAATCCGGCTCCATCCTGGTCTACTTGGCCGAGAAATTCGGCGCCTTCCTGCCGACCGAGCCGCCGGCCAGGACCGAGACCTTCAACTGGCTGATGTGGCAGATGGGCTCGGCGCCCTTCGTGGGCGGCGGCTTCGGCCACTTCTATGCGTATGCGCCGGAAAAGCTGGAGTACCCGATCAACCGCTACGCGATGGAGACCAAGCGCCAGCTCGACGTGCTGGACCGCCTGCTGGCCGAGCGCCGCTTCGTCGCCGGCGACGAGTACACCATCGCCGACATGGCGATCTGGCCCTGGTACGGCTTGATGGTGATGGGCGAGCTGTACGAGGCCGGCGAGTTCCTGGCGGTGCACAACTACCAGCAGGTGCGGCGCTGGGCCGACGAGGTGGCGCAGCGTCCGGCAGTGATGCGCGGCCGCAAGGTCAACCGCGTGCGCGGCAAGCCCGAGGAACAGGTGGCGGAGCGCCACGACGCGTCCGACCTCGACTGAGTCATTGCCGCCAGTCTAGCTGGCGCGCCCGGGCTGGGGGCGCGGCTAGACTCCGTGGATCGCGCCCAACCGGCGTGGGTATCGCGGGCAATCCCGGAGCAGGCTTAGCGGCGCAGCTGCAGTACTGCCGCGCGCAGGCGCGTGTACAGCGTGAAAGCGCGCGAGCGGGTCGGAATGCGTTGGGCGTGGGGGCCGGCGTAGTTGCAGCGCTGAGTGACGGGCATGTTGATTGTCTCCAATTTCTTATCAGAATAGTCACGCCGCATGGTTCTTTCTGTGCGGCACCTCGCATAAGGAGGGCAGCTTGGCACAATTGATCCTTCTCAAACCCACAAGCACCCTGACTTATACCCTGATCGGGTTATGCCCGATAACCAGCACACCAGGAGGACGGTCACCATGAGCTATTCGGAACGCGACAAATACGGCATGTACAAGGACACCGCCAGCCACGCCGGCCCCGGCCCCTCGCTGATGGGCGCCGATACCCTGCTCGGCGACGGCGTCGTCAATGCCGGCAACGAGGACCTGGGCGACATCAAGGAGATCATGCTCGACATGAACACCGGCCAGGTCGCCTATGTGGTGCTGGCCTTCGGCGGCTTCCTCGGCATGGGCGAAAAGTTGTTCGCCGTGCCCTGGCAGGCCCTGCACCTGGACACCGTCAACAAGCGCTTCGTGCTGGACGTCGAGAAGGCGCGCCTGAAAAACGCGCCCGGCTTCAACAAGGACGCCTGGCCCAACATGGCCGACGAGCAGTGGGCGCACGCGGTCCACAGCTTCTACGGCACCGACCCGAACCGCAGCGGCGGGCCCAGCATGGGTCCCGACGTGGCGGCGCGGGGCATGCCGGGCGGCGCCGGTTCGATGTCCGGGATGGGCGCGGGCATGGGCGGACTGGGCGCCGGCCATGCGGGCGGGACGGCTGCCACGGGCGCGGGCGTGGCCTCGGGCGTGGGCGGCGGCGCCGGCGCGGGGGATCTCGGTTCGGGCAGCGGCATCAGCACCGATCCGCGCGCCGGGAACCAGGGGGATGACAAGGACTTGAGCAAGATCCGCGGCAGTAATATCGGCTGACACGCCGCCGCGCGGTGATTACCTGGGACGTAATCGCCGCGCGGCGCGTGGCCCGGCACACTGGTCTCCATCGACTCACCACGCACCGGAGACCAGCATGAACCACGCAGCCAGCCACGCCACCATCATCGCCGACCGCTACCTCGCCGTCTGGAACGAACGCGACGACATCACCCGGCGCGCCCGCATCGCCCAGCTGTTCGCGGCCGGCGCCACCTATGCCGACCCGATGATGCGCGGCACCGGCATCGAAGGCATCGACAGCATGATCGCCGCCGCCCAGCGCCAGTTCCCAGGCCACCGCTTCGCCCTGCACGGCACGCCGGATGGACACAATGACGTGGTGCGCTTCGCATGGACGCTCGCGCCCGACGGACCCGGCGCGCCGGTCGCGAAGGGCAGCGACGTCGCCTACGTGGATGCTCACGGCCGCCTGCTCAAGGTCACCGGCTTCCTCGACGCGGCCTGAGCTATCATCATCGCCGGGAGGATGCGCATGGACGACATCGACGGCCGCGCCGGCGGCGGCGCCGGCTATTTCAAGGACTTCGCCTCCGCGCTGCGCTACTGGCGCACGCGGCGCGGCATCAGCCAGCTGCGGCTGTCGACCGACAGCGGGGTCTCGCAGCGCCACCTGAGCTTCCTGGAAAGCGGCCGCTCGCAACCGAGCCGCGACCTGATCCTGAAGCTCGGCATCGCGCTCGACGTGCCGCTTCGCCAGCGCAACGCGATGCTGCTGGCGGCCGGCTTCGCGCCAGCCTATCAGGAGCGCAAGCTGTCCGACCCGGAACTGGCGAGCGTGATGCAGGCCCTCGAATTCATGCTGCGCCAGCAGGCGCCCTTCCCGGCGCTGGTGGTGGACCGCCTGTGGAACCTGGTGATGTTCAACGAGCCGGCGGCCGGCATGATGAAGTGGCTGCTCGCGATGCCCAGCGAGGCCGCGATCCCGCGCGACGGCTCGATCAACGTGCTGCGCCTGATGCTCGGCCCCGACGGCCTGCGTCCGCGCCTCCTGAACTGGGAAGCCGTGTGCGCCGACAGCCTGCTGTGGATACAGCGCGAAGCCATGGCCGACGGCCCGGGCAGCGAGGCGACCGCGCTGCTGGCCGAGCTGTCCGCCCTGCCCGGCATGCCCGCCATCGGCCACCTGCCCGACCTGGAGCGGCGCGCACTGCCCTTCCTGCCGCTGCGGATCGCGCACGAAGGCGTGCGCCTGAACCTGTTCACCACCATCACCACGCTCGGCACGCCGCACGACGTGACGGTGCACGAGCTGCGGCTGGAGTCTTTCTTCCCGGCCGATGCGGCGTCGGCTGACTGGTTCCGTGAAAGGTTCGCACGATGAAGACGCCGCTGCGCATCTGGATCGCCGGGATGGCGGCCGCGCTGCTCCAGCCGCTGATCTACGCCGCGGCGCACGCCCACTATTTTCTATCCGTGCTGGAAGCGCCGACGGTGGCCACGGTTCTCGCGATGCAGTTCGCCTTTGCGGCCGTCTGCGTGTTCGTAGTCGGCGTGCCGCTTTTCCTGCTGCTGCGCCGCACCGGGCGCCTGGGCTGGGCCGTGGTCGCGATCGGCGGGCTTGCCATCGGCGCGCTACCGGCATGGATAGGCGCTGGGGAGGGTGTACTGGCTGCCGGCTTGAAGGGACTGGCTGGCGCCCTGGTATTCCACGCGGTCTGGCGCCGGCTCGGCCACGTGCGGCCCGGGTGACGGGCCATGCCACGGACATGGCGTGATATTGCCGAGATTCATGGAGCAAAAATAAAACCGGCGCTTTTCTACTATTGCGCCGAAAAGAGCGCATAGTAGCTTCTTTCAGCAGGATCTTCATCGATTCCCTGCCACTTCGGGCAAGCTCGGACGCCCACCTCCAGACCGCCGGATGCCATCCCAGGACGCGCATCGCCATTGCGGTCACACATCCCAGATTCACGTTTCCAAAGGTACCTAATGTATCCATTCCCGCAATCCATCAATCCCGCCTTGCGTACCCACTTCAACGCCCAGGTCGACTTTTTCAACGAACTTTCCCGCTCCATGTCGAAGTCCTTCCAGGACGTCTGCCAGCTCAACCTCCAGCTGGGCCAGACCCTGCTCGAGGAGTCCACCCTCGTCGGCCAGCGCATGATGACGACCGATCGTCCCAACGAAGCGCTGAACGAGGCGGTCACACGCGCCCAGCCCACCAGCGACAAGTTGCGCGCTTACCAGCAGCACCTCTCGCGCATTGCGGCAGCGACCCAGGTCGACTTGTCGCGCGTCACCGAGCAGCACGTGCAGGAGACTTCCCGCACCGCGCATGCCCTGGCGGAGGAGGTCGGCCGCATCGCATCGGAAGAGACCGACCGCAGCATGCGCCAGCAGGAGGAAACCCTGAAGAGCTTCCGCGACCCCTTCAAGCAGGAAAGCACACGCAGCGGCAAGACCGCCATGCCGGCGCCGGGTAACCTGCAGAGCGCCGAAGGCAAGACCGGCAGCGCGCCATTCCCCGGCAATGCCCAGGGCGGCTCGCAGGCCCAGCCAGCCAACGGCAAGAACCTTGGCAAACCTGGCTGATCGTTTGTAGTTCCCGGTTGCGACGCTTCGGCGATCGCAGCCGCTCCCGGCATGTCACGCATTATCGCCCTCGCTGCCCGGTGACGAGTCACCGCGGCAGCGTTTGCGTTGGACGCACCATAAAAACAGACAGGAGACGCCTATCAACGAGCCGACGGAGTCACAATAATGTTCATGAACGTATTTTCCACCTGGCCGCCATTTGCGTTCGGCTTCCAGGCTCCCGCCCCCACCATTCCGCATGCCGGCGCATTCATCCGGGGAAGCTTCGATGACAGCGAGCGCGTCGTTCACTACAAGCTGTTCGTGCCGAGCGCCTACTGCGGCGCGCCGATGCCGCTGGTCGTGATGCTGCACGGCTGCGGCCAGGATGCCGGCGATTTCGCGATCGGCACCGGCATGAACGCGCTGGCCGAAGAGCACCAGGTCCTGGTCCTGTACCCCGAACAGTCCGCCCATGCGCACTGGAACAAATGCTGGAACTGGTACGACCCGACACATCATCAACGAGGCAAAGGCGAACCGGCCATGATCGCGGCGCTCACCAGGCAAGTCGCCGCCGATTACGCCGTCGACAGCGCGCGCATCGCCGTGGCCGGCCTGTCGTCGGGTGCGGCGATGGCGCTCATCCTGGGGCGGACTTATCCCGACCTGTTCAATGCGGTGGGCAGCCATTCCGGTCTGGCCTATGGCAGCGCGACGGACGCCATTGGCGCAATGCTGGCCATGCGCGATGGCGCGTCCAAGGACATCCTTGCGCGCGCCACGCCTTCGCCAGGCGTCCCGGTCATCGTCTTCCACGGCGACGCCGATGCCACCGTACACCGGAAGAACAGCGCGCGCGTGGTCCGGCAATCGGTCGACAGCCGGGCGGTCAGCACCGTCGAAGAAAAAGGCGAGTCCGGCGGCCGCGGCTTTACGCGCAGCATCCATGCCGGCATCGACGGCGCCGTGCTGGTGGAGCAGTGGACCGTGCACGGCGCCGGCCATGCCTGGTCCGGCGGCAGCGTGCAGGGCAGCTACACCGATATGCGCGGTCCCGACGCCAGCAAGGAAATGCTGCGCTTCTTCCTGAAACAATGACAGCCCGTCTCCCATGGCCGCGCAATTCGCGCCGCCAGGCTGCGTTTCGCGCCGCCAGCCGGCAATTCGTCGCATGCCATCCCGCCGCGTCGATGGCGCGGGCAAAGTAGCGTCACGCAACGCACTTTACCAACGATTCCGAAGGAGACCGCCATGCTGCAGCAAATCCTGATCCACACCCCCGTCTACGTCTGGGCCATCCTCGCCGTGCTGGTCTGGCGCGGCACGGCCGCCCTGCGCGACCGCGAGATGCCGGTCCGCAGCCTGTTCATCGTCCCGGCCATCATGCTGGCGCTGTCGCTGCAGGATGTGGTCATGAAGTTCGGCTCGGACGCGATGCCGCTGGCCGCCTGGGCGCTTGCCGCCGCCGCGGCCGCTCTGCTGGTGTGGAAACTGGGCCGCAGCCGCACCGCGCCCGCCGCCACGCCCGGCCGCGTGATCGTGCGCGGCAGCTGGGCGCCGCTGGCGATGATGATGGCGATCTTCCTGACCAAGTACGCGGCCTCGGTGCTGCTGGCGGTGCTGCCGCATGCACGCCAGGACGCGCTGTTCGCGGCCGCCGTGTGCGCCCTGTTCGGCGTCTTCAACGGCTGCTTCCTGGGCCGCCTGGCGCGCGACGTGGCATCGCTCCAGGGCGGATCGCATGCCGGCCGCGCCGCTCAGGCCAGCTGACGCTCCAGGAACTCCACGCACACCCGCAGCCTGGCCGATCCCGCCAGGCGCTGCGGGTACACGGCCCAGACATTGGCCTCCTGCGTGTACTCGGGCAGCACCCGCAGCAGCCGGCCGGCGTTCAGGTGGGGCTGCACGTCCCACAGGGAGCGCAGCACGATGCCGGCCCCTTCGACGGCCCAGCGCAGCGCGATCTCGCCGTGGTTGGTGGACAGCGGCCCGGCTACCTTCACCGTCTCCTCGCCATTCCTGCCGCGCAGGCGCCACACGCCGAAGGGATGGTCGCGCTCCTTGATGGCGAGGCACTGGTGCCTGGCCAGCTCCTGCAGGTTCTTCGGCACGCCATGCCGCGCCAGGTAGTCCGGCGCCGCGCACAGGATGCGGTGGTTGTCCATCAGGCGCCGCGCGATCAGGTGGGGCGCGATCTCGTCACCGATCCGCAGGTCGAGGTCGAAGCCCTCGGCCACCGGATCGACCAGTCGGTCGAACACCTCGAAGCGGATCTGCAGCGCCGGATAAGCGGCCACCAGTCTGGCGATCGCCGGGGCGACGATATTGCGGCCGAAGCCGAAGCTGCTGCAGATGCGCACGCGCCCGGCCGGCTCGCGGCGGCGTTCCGACACTTCGTCGACCAGCTCGTCCAGGTTTTCCAGGATGGCCTGGGCGCGCACCAACACCCGCTCGCCGTCTTCGGTGATCACGACCCGCCGCGTGGTGCGCTGGAACAGGCGCACGCCGAGCAGGCCTTCGAGCACGCCGATGCGCTTGCTGACATAGGCGGCCGACATGCCGAGTTCGGACGCCGCGCCGGCAAAGCTCCCCATGCGCACCACGGTGACGAACACCCTGAGATCTTCATTCTCGAGCAGATTATTCACGATTCGTGATCTTTGAAGCCACATTAAGCATGATTATAAACGCATCGTTTTCCATTATGCTGGGCATATTCGTTCAATCGCCCAGGAAAGGAAGCACAATGAAACCGCACAAGATCGCCGTGATCGCCGGGGATGGCATCGGCAAGGAAGTCATGCCCGAGGGCCTGCGCGCGCTGGAAGCCGCGGCGCGCCGTTTCGGCATCCAGCTCGAACTCACCACCTTCGCCTGGGCCAGCTGCGACTACTACGCGCAGCACGGCCAGATGATGCCGGACGACTGGAAGCAGCAGCTCGACGGCTTCGAGGCCATCTTCTTCGGCGCCGCCGGCTGGCCGGCCACGGTGCCGGACCATATCTCGTTGTGGGGTTCGCTGCTCAAGTTCCGCCGCGAGTTCGACCAGTACGTGAACCTGCGCCCGGTGCGCCTGATGCCGGGCGTGCCCTGCCCGCTGGCCAACAAGCAGCCGGGCGACATCGACTTCTACGTGGTGCGTGAAAACACCGAGGGCGAGTATTCCTCGGTGGGCGGGCGCATGTTCGAAGGCACGGCGCGCGAGATCGTGCTGCAGGAAGCCATCTTCAGCCGCCACGGCACCGACCGCATCCTCAAGTACGCCTTCGAACTCGCGCAGAAGCGCCCGAAGAAGCACCTGACCGCCGCCACCAAGTCGAACGGCATCGCGATCTCGATGCCCTACTGGGACGAGCGCCTGGCCGCGATGGGCGAGTCCTATCCGGAGGTCGCCTGGGACAAATACCACGTCGACATCCTGGCGGCGCGCTTCGTGCTGTCGCCGGAACGCTTCGACGTGGTGGTCGCGTCCAACCTGTTCGGCGACATCCTGTCCGACCTCGGCCCGGCCTGCACCGGCACGATCGGCATCGCGCCTTCGGCCAACCTGGACCCGGAGCGCCGCTTCCCTTCGCTGTTCGAACCGGTGCACGGCTCGGCGCCCGACATCTACGGCCGGAACATCGCCAACCCGGTCGCGATGATCTGGTCGGGCGCGATGATGCTGGACTTCCTGGGCCAGGGCGACGAACGCTACACCGCCGCCCACGACGCCATCCTGCGCGCCATCGAATGGTGCCTGGTCGAGGGCCCGCGCACGCCGGACATGCAGGGCACGGCCAGCACCACCGAGGTCGGCGAAGCGATCGGACGCTACCTGCTCAGCGAGGCTTGAGCAAGGCCCGGAAGGCCTTCAATGCGGCCGGGTGGTAGATGGTGGCATGGGTCTCGCCCGGCCACGCCTCGTAGCTGAAGTCCAGGCCGGGCGCCTTGCCGAGACTGGCCTTCAGCGCCGGGGCGACGTCCGGCAGGCCGTCGGCGCTGAACGCGATGTGCAGCGCTTTCCTGCCCGCGATCCCGGGCGGCTGCGCAGCCAGGCGCTTCGCCAGCTGGCGGCCGTTCCACCACAGGCTGGGGTCGATGGCGATATAGGTATCGAACAGGTCCGGCTCCAGCGCCAGGGTCTCGACCACGAACAGGCCGGCCAGCGATTCGCCGACGATCGCGCGCTCGCGGGTGACGCGGTAGCGCTTTTCGATTTCCGGCATCAGCTCGGTGCGGATGAAGTTGCGGTAGGCCTGCGAGCCGCCGACCACGGGTGCGATCGTGCGGTCCTTCGCGACCTCGGTCGGGCCGGTCAGGTCGCGCCGGCGCTGGGTGTTCTCGATCCCCACCAGCAGGAAGGGCCGCACGGTGCCGTTCCCGGCGCCGACCTGCAGCAGGCCGGCCACGTGCAGGAAGTCCTCCAGCATGCCGCCGTCCGGCATATACATCACCGGCAGCGGCGTGCCGGCGGGGATGCCGGCCGGGACGTAGACATTGATGCGGCGGGTCTCGCCGAGCGCCGTGGAGGCGATGGTCCAGGTATCGCCGATGGCTAGCGGGGCCGCCGCGGAGGCCGTGGCCGGCGCGGCCTGGCTCATCAAGGGCAGGCACGCCGCCAACGCGGCGCACAGGACCAAGGCAGGCATCTTCATCGCAGCATCGACTCCCATACTTTCTGCAAACGTTTGGACGACACCGGCATCGGCGTCCTCAGCTCCTGCGCGAACAGCGAGACGCGCAGCTCTTCCAGCATCCAGCGGAAGTCCGTCATGCGCGGATCGAGGTTCTTCAGCGGCTGGTTCTTGACGGTGCGCTGGAACTGGGCCGCCGCCGTCTGCCATTCCGTCATCAGCTGGGCGTCGCGCGCGGTATTGGTGCGCAGCTTTTCCAGGCGGATGTTCATCGCCTTCAGGTAGCGCGGGAAGTGAGACAGCTGGCTGTACTCGGTGTCGGCGATGAAGCGCTTGTGCACCAGTTCCTTCAACTGCGCCTGCATGTCGGCGGCCACCGCCTGCGGCAGGTTCTGCAGGCGCTTGGGCATGCCGTGGAACTCGGCCAGCACCTGCCCCACCAGGCGCGCGATCTCGTTGATCAGGAGCCCGATGCGGCCCTTGCCCTCGTCCTTGCGATTGTTGAAGGTGGCTGCGTCGTGCGGCAGCGGGTCCTGCAGGCAGGCGATGTCGATGGCCTTGTTGACGATCTGCTCGCGCAGCTCGTCCGGCGAGCCGACCGACATGAACTGCATCCCCATCTGCTGCAGACCGGGGATGTTCTTCTCGGCGAACTTCAGCTGCTCCTTGAACTGCAGCGCGAACAGGCGGCGCAGGCCGATGCGGTGGGTGCGCGCGGCCACGTTGGGGTCGTCGAAGACTTCGAGGTCGCAGTGGGTAATCTTGTCGACCAGGGCCGGGAAGCCGATCAGGGTCAGCTTGCCCTGGTTGATCTCCAGCAGCTCGGGCAGCTCGCCGAAGCTCCAGCTGGTGATGTTGGTGGTGGCCGACGCGGGCTGCTGGCCGACGCCGGCGTTGGCCGGCGCCGCCTTGCCTTTCGCAGCCGGCGCGCTTGCAGCCGGAGCCGGAGCCGAAGGCTTGCCGAACGCCGCCTGCGCCCGCGCCTGCCCGCTCGCCACTGCCGCCGGCGTCGATTCGGCCATGCGCTGGAAGCTCTGGCGCGCCTGCCCGCCCAGCTCCGCCTGCAGGGTCGCCAGGTTGCGCCCCATCTCGAGCTGGCGGCCATGCTCGTCGACCACCTTGAAATTCATGGACAGGTGGGCCGGCAGGGTCTCCAGCTTGAAGTCGGTGGTCAGCACACGCGCGCTGGTGTGCTGGTGGATGTCCGTGATGAGCGCGTCGATCAGGTCCCCTCGGCCGAAGCGCACCGGGTCCTGGTTGCGCTCGAAGAATCCTGCCGCGTAATCCGGCAGCGGCACGCAGTGGCGGCGCAGCTTTTGCGGCAGGGATTTCAGCAGCAGCTGCACCTTCTCCTTCAGCATGCCCGGCACCAGCCAGCCCGGGCGCGCCGAGGGGATCTGGTTCAGCGCGAACAGCGGCACCGACAAGGTCACGCCGTCGCGCGGGCTGCCCGGTTCGAAGTGATAGCTCAAGGCCATCTCGATGCCGGTTACGTTCATCGTCTTCGGGAACAGCTCGGTGGTGACGCCGGCCGCCTCGTGGCGCATCAGCTCCTCCTTGTTCAGGAAGAGCAGCTTCGGGTTGTCGCGCGCGGCGTCCTTGTACCACTTCTCGAAGCCGGCGCCGTTCACGATGTCGCCCGGGATCTCCTTGTCGTAGAAGGCCGCGATCAGCTGGTCGTCCACCAGGACGTCCAGGCGCCGCGACTTGTGCTCGAGGTTCTCGATCTCGCGGATCAGTTTGTGGTTATGCGCGAAGAACGGCGCGCGGGTCTCGTAGTCGCCGCCCACCAGCGCGTCGCGGATCAGGATCTCGCGCGCTTCTTGCGGGTTGATGTTGGCGTAGTTGATGCGGCGCTGGCTGTAGACGACGATGCCGTACAGGGTCGCGCGTTCGCTGGCCGTCACCTGGGCGCTGCGCTTTTCCCAGCGCGGCTCGCCCCAGGATTTCTTCAGCAGATGCCCGCCGATCTTCTCGATCCACTCGGGCTGGATCTGCGCCAGGGTGCGCGCATACAGGCGCGTGGTCTCGACCAGTTCCGCCGCCATCACCCACTTGCCGGCCTTCTTGCCGAGCGAGGAACCGGGCCAGATGTTGAACTTGATGCCGCGCGCGCCGAGGTAGGCGCTGTCGTCCTCCATCTTGTAGCCGATGTTACCGAGCAGGCCGGTCAGCAGCGCCATGTGCAGCTGATCGTAGGTGGCCGCGGCCTCGCTCAGGCGCCAGCCCTGCTCCCTGACGATGGTGAGCAGCTGCGAGTGCACGTCGCGCCACTCGCGCAGGCGCAGCTGCGAGAGGAAGTTCTCGCGGCAGTTTTCCTGCAGCTGGCGGTTGGTCTTCTTGTGCTCGATGGCCTGCTCGAACCAGCGCCAGATCTTCAGGTAGCTGAGGAATTCGCTCTTCTCGTCGGCGAATTTCTTGTGCTTCTCGTCGGCCTGCTGCTGGTACTCCATCGGCCGGTCGCGCGGGTCCTGCACCGACAGCGCGGAAGCGATGATCAGCATCTCGGTCAGGCAGTTGTTGTCCACGGCCGCCAGGATCATGCGGCCCACGCGCGGGTCGAGCGGCAGCTTGGCCAGCTTGCGGCCCATGTTGGTGAGCTCGTTGGCGTCGTCGACCGCGCCCAGTTCCTGCAGCAGCTGGTAGCCATCGGCGATCGCCCGGCCCTGCGGCGGCTCGACGAAGGGGAAGGTCTCGACGTCCGTCAGGTGCAGCGACTTCATGCGCAGGATGACGGAGGCCAGCGAGGAGCGCAGGATCTCCGGGTCCGTGAATTTCGGGCGCTGCAGGAAATCGTCTTCCTCGTACAGGCGGATGCAGACGCCGTCGGCCACGCGGCCGCAGCGGCCGGCGCGCTGGTTGGCCGCCGACTGCGCGATCGCCTCCACCTGCAGCTGCTCGACCTTGTTGCGGTAGCTGTAGCGTTTTACACGGGCCAGGCCGGAATCGACCACGTAGCGGATGCCGGGCACGGTCAGCGAAGTCTCGGCCACGTTCGTCGCCAGCACGATGCGGCGCGCGTTGGTGGTCTTGAAGACGCGGTCCTGCTCTTCCACCGACAGGCGGGCGAACAGCGGCAGGATCTCGACGTGCGGCGGATGCTGCTTGCGCAGGGCTTCGGCACAGTCGCGGATCTCGCGCTCGCCGGGCAGGAAGACCAGCACGTCGCCCTGTCCCAGGCGGCACAGTTCATCCACGCCGTCGACCACGGCGTCGATCAGGTCGCGCTTGTCGCGCGCCGCCTGCGCCTTCGACATCGGCTTGCCCGCATCGCCGCCACCCGCGGGGCCGGACACCGGGTCGCGGTCGACCGGGCGGTAGCGCACCTCGACCTTGTACAAGCGGCCCGAGACTTCGATCACCGGCACCGGCTTCTCAGGCGTGCCGAAGTGGCGCGCGAAGCGGTCGGCGTCGATGGTCGCCGAGGTGATGATGATCTTCAGGTCCGGGCGGCGCGGCAGGATCTCCTTCAGGTAGCCGAGCAGGAAGTCGATGTTCAGGCTGCGTTCGTGGGCCTCGTCGATGATGATGGTGTCGTAGGCTTTCAGCAGCGGGTCGGTCTGGGTCTCGGCCAGCAGGATACCGTCGGTCATCAGCTTGACCCAGGCGCCCGGCTGCAGGGTGTCGTTGAAGCGCACCTTGTAGCCGACATGCTCGCCCAGCGGCGTGCCCAGCTCGAAGGCGATGCGCTTGGCGGTGCTGGATGCGGCGATCCGGCGCGGCTGGGTGTGGCCGATCATGCCCTTCTCGCCGCGGCCCAGCGCCAGGCAGATCTTCGGCAGCTGGGTCGTCTTGCCGGAGCCGGTTTCGCCGGACACGATGATGACCTGGTGCTTCTGCAAAGCCTCGGCGATCTCCTTGCGGCGGCCGGAGACCGGCAGGTCTTCGGGGAAGGTGATCGCCGGCAGCGGCGTGCGCATGGGCGGCTTGCGTTCGCCGCGCGGCTGGTCTCCGCGCGGCGCGCGGTCCTCACGCGGCTTGCGTTCCTTCGATCGCGCCCCATCCTGCGGCGCGGCGGCCGGTGCGCGCACCTTCGCCTGCGCCAGCGCGTTCGCCAGCGCATTCGCAGGTACCTGAGCGCGCGCGGGCGTGCGTGGCCTGCCGCCAGCCTCCTTGCGTGGCTGGTTCGGATTGCGGTCGGGGGAAGCTGCGCGCGCCGGGCCCGGCGAAGGCTTGTTACTCTGTTCAGACATTGATTTTTACAAGGTATTTGGTGCGCAAGTCGCGCAGCCAATTATAATGCGGCAAATGGAAAACCCTACCCAATTCGTCCAGTGGCTGCGCTCGGTCGCGCCGTATATTCATGCATTCGGCGGCAAGACTTTCGTCGTCGCCTTCCCCGGTGAACTCGTCGCCTCCGGCGCCCTGCCGGTGCTGGCCCAGGACCTGTCCCTGCTGGTCGGCCTCGGCATCCGCGTGGTGCTGGTGCACGGCTCGCGGCCGCAGGTGGCCGAGCAGCTCGGCCTGCGCAACGTCGAGGGACGCTTCCATAACGGCGTGCGCATCACCGACGGCGCCGCGATGGAGTGCGCGAAGGAAGCGGCCGGCGAACTGCGCCTGGACATCGAAGCGGCCTTCAGCCAGGGTTTGCCGAATACGCCGATGTCGAATGCCCACATCAGCGTCGTCTCCGGCAATTTCGTCACCGCGCGCCCGCTCGGCGTGATCGACGGCGTCGATTTCGAACTGACCGGCGTCACCCGCAAGATCGCGGCCGAGAAGATCCACCCGATCCTGCAGACCGAAGACAATATCGTGCTGCTGTCGCCACTGGGTTTCTCGCCCACCGGCGAAGTGTTCAACCTGACCATGGAAGACGTGGCCGCGCAGGCCGCCATCGCCCTGCATGCCGAAAAGCTCATCTTCATCACCGAAACGCCGATGATGAAGGACGCCGCCGGCGCCGAGATCCGCGAACTGTCCTCGCACCAGGCCGAAGCCGTGCTGCAGGCGGGCTTCCTGCCGTCCGACGCCTCGTTCTACCTGCAGCATGCGATCAAGGCCTGCAACAGCGGCGTCGACCGCTCCCACATCGTGCCGTACGAGATGGACGGCTCGGCCCTGCTCGAACTGTTCACCCACGACGGCGTGGGCACCATGATCAGCCACGAGAACCTGGAAAGCCTGCGCCAGGCCACAATTGAGGACGTCGGCGGAATTATCAAGCTCATCGAGCCGCTGGAAGCCGACGGCACCCTGGTCAAGCGCCCGCGCGAACTGATCGAACGCGAAATCGACCACTTCTCCGTCATCGACCACGACGGCGTGATCTTCGGCTGCGCCGCGCTCTATCCTTTCCCGGGCGAGAAGATGGGCGAGATGGCCTGCCTGACCGTGAGCCCGGACGCCCAGACCCAGGGCGACGGCGAACGCATCCTGAAGAACATCGAGAACCGCGCGCGCGCCGCCGGCCTCACGAAACTGTTCGTGCTGACCACCCGCACCGCGCACTGGTTCAAGAAGCGCGGCTTCGTCCCGGCCACGGTGGACGACCTGCCGAAGGACCGCGCCCACATGTATAACTGGCAGCGCCGGTCGCAGATTTTCATCAAGACCTTATAATCGAGGTTTTCTCGATTTCGAACCAGGAGCAATAACATGGCGCGCACCGTCCACTGCATCAAACTCGACAAGGAAGCCGAAGGCCTGGACTTCCCGCCCTATCCGGGCGAACTGGGCAAGCGCATCTACGAAGGCGTGTCGAAGGAAGCCTGGCAGGGCTGGCTCAAGCACCAGACCATGCTGATCAACGAGAACCGCCTGAACATGGCCGACGCCCGCGCGCGCAAGTACCTGGCGACCCAGATGGAGCGCCATTTCTTCGGTGAAGGCGCCGATGAGGCTGCCGGCTACGTACCGCCGACTGCTTAAGCTTTTTCCTCCGGGCAGTGCGTCCTGCGCTGCCCGCTGCCGTTCGGCATTCTCTTTTCCTCTCACGAATTCATACAGCAATATTCGCTGTTTCAATAAATTCGTCTCTATATATTCACTGAAATATTTCAGTTAAAAACATTGATTATGGCGACGATTTTGTGCACTGCACATTACGCAAGTCATCCTTTGCCCGCGATCTAAAGTGCGTCTTGTAAAGCCCGGAACCGAACGGTAGCGCAAAGCGTCTGTTAAGCCTGCACATGCACGTTTATCGCGAAAGGCCAACATGACTGATCCATTGCGAAGATTAAAAGATCCCGTAATCAATGAAGACGGCAGCCTGCATGTACGCACGGTTCTGACGCCGACCAGTTTGAAGACGCGCGGCCTGGTGTACAAAGGTTCTAACAAAGTTGTTCCAGTCATATTTATCCCGGGAACTATGGGAACGAATCTACGGGTGAGGCGCGATGTACTCTTGCCACTGGGCTATCCACTCAAGCCCGGCGAGCCGGCATGGCGGCCGCCGAACAGCGATAGCGCCGCCCTGCTTTATGCAGCCGATTGGACAAGGCGAAGCCCGAGAATGCGCCAACTGATCCTTCATCCAGACTATGTCGAAGTCGATGATAGCGGCGACCTGGATATCGGATCGTGCTATCTGGAAAAGAGCGTCATGCGCGAGCGCGGCTGGGGAGAAATCTTCAATGGCTCCTATGGCACCTTGCTGTTCGAACTGCAGAGCCATCTGGAAATGACCTTCCAGTTCGATGCCCTCAACAAGCGCCATATACGTAGCCGCTGGAAAGAAGTCATGCAGGCAATGGAAGGCGACACGCTCAAGCGTTGGGGTGTGCGCTCGGTGGCGCCTTTGACAGAAAACGAGCTGGAGAAGTATGCCGAGTACCAGTATCCGATTTATGCCTGCGGCTACAACTGGCTCCAGTCCTGTAGCGAATCGGCAAAGCGCCTGGAAAAGCGCATCCAGGACATCATCGATTGGTGGAATAAGCGCAAACATGAGTGCGAGAAAGTCATTCTCGTCACCCATTCAATGGGCGGGCTGGTCGCCCGTGCCTGCGCGAAACGCATACCGGACAAGATCCTGGGCGTCGTCCATGGCGTGATGCCCGCGCTGGGCGCGCCGCTGGCCTACCGCCGCCTGGCTTGCGGCACGGAATGCGACGGTCCGGCCAACGGCAAGCTCGATAACTTCAAGGCCGGCAAGTTCGCCGACATCGCGGGCAGGCGGCCCGAAGATACGACGCCGGTCATGGCAGTGTCGCCCGGTGCGCTCGAACTGCTGCCCAACCAGCTGCATCCACGGCCCTGGCTGCACGCCAGCGTCGTGCACGGCCGCGACGCATCCAACGATTGCCTGCATTTACCGAATGAATCTCAGCCGAATCCCTACGATTTATATCGCGATATGAGCTCGTGGTATAGGTTGATCAATCCGGATTTGGCCGATCCTGCCAAGCTATACAAGAAAGAAGGCGAGGTAAGCAAAAAAATAAACGAAGCCATTTCAGCCGCAGAAAAGTTTCACCAATGGCTATCGGATTATTACCACCCGGTCAGCTTCGCTTACTACGGCGCGGATAAGAATCATCCGAGTTACGGACAGATACGCTGGGTGGCACAGGCATCAGGGCCGAGCGCACCAGTGCCCGTTACATCCGCCAATATTCGAAGCGCAAAATGTCTGACCCATGGACCCGACGGTAGCCGCAAGGTGGAAATCGAGGGCAAGATGGTTCTTGCTTTTTCTATCCAGCAGCAGGAATCGACGGGCGACGATACCGTGCCGGACCGATCCGGCGCGGGCCCGAAAGGCAAGGTCAAGACCTTGTTTGCCACGCATGGCTATCGCCATCAGGAAAGCTACAAACACCACGACAGCATCTTGCTGACCTGCTATTGCATCGTCAAAGTTGCTCAGGAACTCAGCAAGAATGGATAAGCCCAAAAAGAAGGTGCATCCATTTTTCGGTGTCTTGGCGGCACTGTATGGGATTTATCTTCTTTACGGCATAGGAAATTCGATGATGGACCGTTATACAGTGGGACAACTCACTGAGCAGATGAAAACAGTTTGTGTTGGCAGGTTCCTCATCGATCTCCCAGCCAAAATGGACTATTCATATGGTCAAGTTTTCGTGGACGGCTTGTGGATTTCAGGGCAGGAGGAAACAAGGGAAAGCTTTGACGCACGAGTCTTGACACGGCAAGCCGAGATCGAGGCTGAACGAAACGAACTTGGCAGGAAAAGCCTGGAAAAGCTCGACCAATATGACAATCACGGGTTTGTCGGAAGAATTTTCATATTTGGCAGGACCATTACTAAGGGACAAGAAAATGGAAAACCGGTGGAATGGATCAACGTAAAGCTGGAAGCCTATGTCCATTCGAATGGGAAAAGTTTTAACTTTAAGGCCGATAGCTATAACGCAGAACTTGTCGGCGACTTGCGCAAGCTGATCGACAAGCTGCAGCTCGTCCCGGCGAAAGAGATTCCCACGAGTGCCGGTTTCTGCTTTGGCCCCGGCATGTTCGTCGACCCTTTACCGGCCGAGATGACGGAAGGGGTCACGATCTTTGCCGGCTTCCAGGATCATCCCGACCTTGCCTTGGCCCTCACCACACGCGCCGGCACGAAACCCGACAAGGAAGACCGCCTGGCGCGCGACACGGCATTCGACGCGGAGATGCCACTGTGGCAGAGGCCGCTGGTGGACAAGCTCAGAAAAGGCAAACGCAGCATCAACGGTATCGAAGGCGGCGAAGTGGCGGAGAGGTGGACCGAGCTGAACTTTGTGCACACCTTCGGGTTCAACTGGGAAGTGAACGGCACCGAAGACAATGTCTACCTCCCCTTCATGCAACTGGAGATGTCGACCGGCCACCCCGTGAATGCCGGCGCCCGGCCGGTGACGAGCTTCCTCGGCGAGGACGCCCTGCTCCAGCTCTGGGACAAGATCTCGTCCAGCATCCGGATACGCCCGACCGGTACGCCGCCGAAGCGCGAACCGCCGCCAGGCCCCAAGCCCGGTGACACGAGCACGGCGGGCGACATCTGCCCCGTATCGGGCTGGTGGCAATGCCAGGATGGCGGCAACGGCGCCAGGGTCGCGGGCGGCCAGCGCCAGTTCCTGACGGCGGGCCAGCGCATGCCGCAGGCCTTGTTGTCGCGGCCGCAATCGCTGTGGAACAAGCTGCGCGGCGTCCAGGCCAGCTACCGCCTCGAGCAGCCGACCAGTTGGACGCTGGTCGACCGGCGCAGCCGGACCCGGCTCCTGCCGGCGGTGCCGCCAGCCGACGCGGCCGCCTAGGCCGCCGCTTCGTCTACAGCCTGCCGAAGGCCGCCAGCACGCGCATCACATCCTGTACGCCGATCCTGTCGACCCAGTCGCCATGCGCGGGCGCCGTGATCACGGTGCTGTTGGCGCGGTCGATCGGCGCCCATTCCGGATTGTTCTGCCGCATCAGCGCGATCACCGGCACGTGCACGGCGTTCGCCAGGTGCATCACGGCCGTCTCCACCGAAATGATCAGTTCGCACAGGCTCAGCACCGCCGGCAGCTGGAAGAAATTGTCTTCGGCGCTGAACAAATGGGTGCGCTCCAGCCCGGCATCCGCGAACAGCGCTCGGGCGCGGGCCAGTTCCTCGGGCACCACGTTGACGACAAAGCCGACGTCGCCCCATTCCGGCCGGCAGCGCATGGTGCGGATCAGTCCGATCACCCGCTCGAGCGGCCAGCTGCGTTCCACCGACTTGGAAAACGCATTCACGAACACGACCCGCGATGGCTTGCCGTCCACGCCCATGAAACCCCATTCGGCAAACTGCCGATGCGCATACGCGATCCAGCGGTCGGCGATGCGCAGCACCGGGAAGCGCGCCGCGCGCGGGATGTCCATGCCGAACAGCTGGGTGAACCAGCCGGCGTAGATGTCGCTGATGTGCTGGTCAGGATGCGATGCCGGCGTGTAGGCCGGGATCGCGGCGTCCAGCTTGCGGTAGATGAGGCGCTTCGGCAGGTCCCAGGGCCGCACGCGCTTCTTCTGCCCGACCACGAAGCCGTGCGGGCTGATGCTGCGCGCCAGGCTGGCGTATTTGTGGCGCTCCAGCACGGCCAGCGAGACCACGACCGGGTAGTCCTCGCGCCGCGCCTGTTCCAGCGATTCGCGGTAGAGCTGCGGACTCCAGGTTTCGTCATAGACCTTGGCGATGGCCGGGCACTCGGCCAGCCAATCGTAGAGCGCATACTTCTTCAGGTGCGCCCACTCACTGGAACGGCTGGTGCGGCGGCGCTCGTCGACCCACAGGTGGATCTTCAGATGCGGATAGGTCCGCGCAAACGCCTGGAAGCAAGCCTGCAGGTAGGTAAAGTCGCCAAGGGCCAGATGGGCGATGAAGAGGATCTTGTCGGCCTGCCGCAGCAGCGCCGGCGCAACCAGCGGCGCGGGTAAGGCCGGCGCCTCGTAATGGATCGCATCGAACGCGAGGGATTGTCCACCTGAATATTTCATGCTGCTCCGTTCTACACAGAAGAGGATGCGAAAATTCTATGGGCAATTAGAGGAAAAAAATGCAAACGAACTGTAAGAGTTCGTAAAGTTGTGTCAAGACGATAGGATGCTGCACCGCAAGAAATTGCGGCGCACGCTTGGAGGCAGGAGTTTTACATCTGCCGGCACTGGCGCATTTCGCAGCGCGCCATGAACACCTTGCCGTTATCGCACTGCATGCGGTAGACCTCGACCGGTCCCTGTTCGGTGACCAGGGCGGCGCCCTGCCCGCCCATGCAGGCCTGCTGCTTCGCCAGCTTCTCGACGGTCGCCGACGAGACGCCGAGCCGGAACGGCAGCGTCTGGATCGGCGTGCCGTCCGCGTCCACCGGTCCGGCAGGTTTTACCGGGACCGGCGCTGAAATGGGCATGGGCGCGGGCGGCGGCTGGTGGAACATCGCGCAGCCGCCGAGCAGTGCGGCAAGGAACATCGTGACGGGCAGACGCTGCATGCCGCTCTCCGGATCAGAAAGTCAGGGTCTTGACGCCTTCCGCCATGCCCAGCAGGCAGACGTTGGCGCCGCGCTGGGCGAACAGGCCGACGGCGATGACGCCGACGATCTGGTTGATTTCAGTTTCCAGCGCCACCGGGTCGGTGATCGCCAGGCCGGCGACGTCGATGATGTGGCCGCCGTTATCCGTCACGAAGGCTTCTTCGCTGCCCGGCTTGGTGCGCAGGCGCGGCTGGCCGCCGAGGGCCGCCAGCTTGCGCGTCACGGCCGCGCGCGCCATCGGCACGACTTCGACCGGCAGCGGGAACTTGCCAAGGGTCTGCACCAGCTTGGAGCCGTCGGCGATGCACACGAAGCGCTTCGACACCGATGCGACGATCTTTTCGCGCGTGAGCGCAGCGCCGCCGCCCTTGATCATGGCGCCGGAAGCGTCGATCTCGTCGGCGCCGTCGACGTAGATGGAAATCGATTCGACATCGTTCAGGTCACGCACCTCGATGCCGTGGCTGCGCAGGCGCGCCGCGGTCGCTTCCGAGGACGCGACCGCGCCCTTGATGCGGTCCTTGATCTTCGCGAGTTCGTCGATGAAGAAGTTGGCGGTCGAGCCGGTGCCGACGCCGATGATTTCGCCGTCGACCACGTAATCGATGGCGGCGCGGGCCACGGCCTGCTTGAGTTCGTCCTGGGTCATGATGATGATGTTGGAAGGTGAAAAATGCCGCCATTTTAACGGATGCGCGCAGGCAGTCCGTTAAATTAGCCTGAGCATCGCCGCCTTCAGCACACCCGCGGTCTTGTTGGCCGCGCCCAGCTTGCGCAGCGCGTTATCGATATGGAAGATCACGGTGCGCTCCGAGATCGCCAGGATTTCCGCGGAATCCGCCGCCGTCTTGCCGTCCGCGGCCCAGCGCAGCACCTCGATTTCGCGCTCCGTCAGCTTGATCGTGCCGACGCCATCCGGCTTTGCGGCGAGGATATTGGCCAGCGCCGCATGCGCGGCCTGCGCCAGCCAGTGCATCTTCTGGGCATTTGCCTGGAATTCGGTGCGGCCGATGGCCTCGCCGGAACGCGCAAAGGTCAGCAGGCTGGCGACGCCCTTCAGGTCGTGGGTCGGTTGGGCCCAGCCGATCTGCAGGCCATGGGCGCGCGCGTCTTCCCACAACGGACGGCTGGACGCGAACAGGGCTTCCGACCACAGCATGGGCCGGGTCGAGGTCATGCCCTGGGCGACGGTGGGATCGATGCGCAGATACTGCTCCGACTGGTAGCGCTGCTGCCAGGCTTGCGGGTAATTGTTGAACATGACCGTGCGCGGATTCGAGAACGGCAGCGGCAGGCGCATGCCGAGCGCGCAGTAGTCGAAGCCGAGCTCGTTGGCGGCCTTCGCCAGAAGTTCCAGCAACGCCGCTTCGGTCTTCGCTTGCGCAAAGCCATGCAGCCACTCTTGATGTCCTTCCACCTCAAACTGCTGCAAGCGACTACCCTCCACGAACCTGCAAGAACTTACAGTGCCTTGCCGGGCGCAAGGCTGCTAGACTGACGTGCCATTAATTGTTCAACAATAACACAGGATCTCGCCTCGACGATGAAATCCGGACTCCTCGCCGCCACACTTGCCGCATGCCTGTGGTTTCCCGTCGCGCAGCCGTCGGCGGCAATGGGCATGGTCGCCGATGCCCCACTCTGCATGGAAGTGGACACCGTGCCAGGCGCTGTACTCGACGCGCCCCTGCTGGTATTCGGCGAGGTGCATGGGACACGTGAAGTGCCCGCCTTCCTCATTGGCTACCTGTGCGCGGCAGCGAAACAGCAGCGCAGGATCACGCTGGCCGTCGAGTTCCCGTCCAGCGAGCAAAGCGCCATCGACGCCTTCATGGCCGGCCGCGGCACGCCGCAGGATGCCGAGCAATTCACCGGTACCGCGTTTTGGCGCCGCCCATTGCAGGATGGCCGGACCAGCGTCGACATGCTGCGCCTGTTCGAGAACGTCCGCGCGCTGCGGGCGGGCGGCACGGACATCAAACTGATCGCGATCGACAGCAATGCGTCAGGGGCTCGCCGGGACGCGCTCATGGCCGAGCACCTGCGCGCCGCACTGCGCCAGGGCCCCGGACGCCAGCTGGTGGCGCTGATCGGCGGGCTGCATGCGATCCGCAGCAAGGGCACCCGCTTCAACCCGCAACAGGAATCGGCCGTTTACCTGCTGGCCGACCAGCGTCCGCTGTCGCTGACCGTCGGCACGGCCGGCGGCACCGCCTGGGTATGCCAGGGCGGCGCGCCGGCGTCCTGCCACGCCACGGCATGGGATATCAACCGCGTCACCCCCGCACCGGCCACGCCGTTTTCGCTGGTGCCGCCCTCGCCGCAGTTCGATGGCGTGTTCTTCGTCGGCGCGACCACGGCACCGCCGCCGGCCGTCGCCAATTAACAATGGTGTTGTCTAACTGGGAGAACTGAAATGGTCAACAAAAACACGATCTGCCTGTGGTTCAACGGCGATGCGCTCGACGCCGCGACCTTCTACGCGAAGACCTTCCCGGACAGCGAGGTCAGGGCCGTCCACCGCGCGCCGGGCGACTACCCGGCCGGCAAGGAAGGCGATGTGCTGACGGTCGATTTCACGGTGGCCGGCATCCCCTGCATCGGCCTGAACGGCGGCCCCGGCCCGAGCCACAGCATCGCCTTCTCTTTCCAGATCGCGACCGAGGACCAGGCAGAAACCGACCGCCTGTGGAATGCCATCGTCGGCAACGGCGGCCAGGAAAACGCTTGCGGCTGGTGCCAGGACAAATGGGGACTGTCGTGGCAGATCACGCCGCGCGTCCTGTCCGAAGCGGTTGCGGGCGACGATCCGGCGGCCGCCAAGCGCGCGTTCACGGCGATGATGGACATGCGCAAGATCGACGTCGCGAAGATCGAAGCGGCGGTACGCGGTTGAATCGGGACCGGAGCTGGCACGAAATGCTCGTGAAACTATCCTTGGCATACACTTTACTTCTGTCGGTCGCCTACCCTTGCCATGCCCAGGCGCCTGCCCAGGACAGCACCACGACGCAATCGCGTGCGAGCTACGAGAACGCCTTCCGTGTAATCTCGACATCGCCCTCCTACGTGCTCATCACACTGATCGATGCGCGGACAGGGCTGTCGCGCCCCATCTGTACCACGGCCAATTTCCTGCTGGGTGCAATCGACCGCGAGTATGAACTAGGGCATGACCGGACCGCGATGATCAAGGCCAGCGAGATTGCCTTGAAGGCCGAGGACCATGTATTCCGCTTCCAGCGCCAGGCGGCGCTGGACAATATCCCGGTGCGTTATACCGGGGCCGAGCTGCTGGCGGCGCGCAACTTCCTGGCGCCGCTGTCGACGGACGAACTGAAAAACAAGTTCTCATCACTGTATGCAGACCGGCGCCTGGATACCAAAGGGTATGCAAACGATGCCATCGCCTGCGTCCTGATCGAGCGCGGCCTGTCGCCGAAGAAGGCCGATATCTCCGGCCAGGTGTATCTGGAGCTATAAAGGAGAGCTGTATGGAAAGCACCACCGGCGGCTGCCTGTGCGGCGACCTGCGCGTCACCGCGACAGGCCGCCCCTACCGCGTCGGCCTCTGCCACTGCATGGATTGCCGCAAGCATCATGGCGCGCTGTTCCATGCCTCGGCGATTTATCCCGAAGACGCGGTCAAGGTCGAAGGCGAGGCCCACCACTACGGCACCCGCTATTTCTGCCCGCGCTGCGGCTCTTCGGTGTTCTCGAAAAGCGGCGACGAAATCGAGATCAGCCTGGGCGCGCTCGACAGTCCGGACCAGTTCAGGCCGAGCTACGAACTATGGACCATACGCCGGGAAAGCTGGCTGCCGCCCTTCCCGCTCGCCAGGCACTATGAGGGTGACCGGCCGGACACGGGACGTACCGAAGCCTGATCACTCACCCGGCGGCAGGCAGCCGAACAGCCGCTTGCCGGGCCGTTCCCCATCCCATATCTGGTGCACGACGGCGCTGCCGTCGCGCTGCTTCGCCAGGCAGAAGCGCGATTCGTAGGCCTGGGCCGTGCCGCGCGCCTTGCCGGGGCGGGCGTCGATGCGCAGGTAGTAGATCTTGCCGGCTTCCAGCGCCGTCGCCTGGGTGCGCGGCAGCGAGGCGACCTGGCCGCCGTAGGGCACGCACATCGAAAAGCTGAGGGGAAAGGTGCGTTCGGGCGGCATGGTCATTTTCCACAGCAGGCGCTGGCCGTCGGAGACGGTGACGGAATGGAAATCGGGCGTGCCTTCGCGCTCTTCGCGCGGGCTGATCGTGAAGCAGGGACCGCCGCGCGGGCCTTCGCGGACTTCGGCGGCGCCGATGCGGGCGATGGCTTTCGCCGCCGGCAGCGTGAACACCAGCGCGCACAGGGCGGCGGCGAGGAATGGAAATCGCATGATGGACTCATGGGGGACGGCGTACGCACATGAGCCTACGTTGGTGGGCTGGGCTGCGAATTGATACCGCGCAATTGGCTTAAGCGCGAGCTAGTGGCGGCGTTTCGAACTTGGATCCCCGCCTTCGCGGGGACGACGATTCAAGGTGCCGGATACTGCTTGCGAACAAGCGTGCGCGCCCCGCCCTTGGGCAAATTCTCGCGGTCCTGCGGATTAGCCAGAAACCCCGCCAGCACCCGCTCATACAATCCCAGCTGATGCGCATGCCTGCGCTGGCGCACCACGCGCGGGTGCTGCATGAATTTCAGTGCGAAGTAATCGGCCAGCAGATCGCCCTGGGCTTCCATGTTGTAGTCGGCAAGCGTTGCGTCTTCGCGCAGTTCGTAGTGATACGAAAGGCCGAGCCGGATCGCGCCGCGCAGGCGTACCGGATAGCCCAGCTGGTGCTGCCAGACGTGCACCATCTCGTGCATGAACCAGTGGATGACGGTGGGATTGCCCTCGCTGTAATCGGGCAGGAAGCAGGAATGGTGGAAGTAGATGCTGCCGTTGGGCGTCATCGCGCAGTTCTTCGGCTGCAGCAGCGGCAGGTAGCGGCGGTTGTGGACCCGCACGCGCGTGTAATCGATGGCGCCGCCGAAGAGCAGCGACGCCATCCTGATCTCGCCCGCGGTCAAGCCACGCGCCAGGCGAGTCATGTGGTCCTTAAGCGGCGGCGCGCAGCGAAGAAGCCGATTTGGCCAGCTCGGTGATCAGGTCCCAGTCGCCGGCCTTCATCGCGTCCGCCGGGGTCAGCCAGGAGCCGCCCACGCAAGCCACGTTCTTCAGCGCCAGGAACTGCGGCGCGGTCTCGATCGAGATGCCGCCGGTCGGGCAGAAGGTCACGTCCGGCAGCGGGCCGCCGATCGCCTTCAGCATGCCGACGCCGCCCGCCGGCACGGCCGGGAACAGCTTCAGCTGCTTGAAGCCGGCTTCGCGCGCCACCATCACTTCGGACGGGGTCATGCAGCCCGGCAGCAGCGGCAGGCCGCTCTTTTTCGCGGCTTCGATCAGGGCCGGGGTCAGGCCCGGCGACACGCCGAACACCGCGCCGGCATCGCGCGAGGCGGCGAATTCTTCCGGCTGGGTCAGGGTGCCGACGCCGACGATGGCGCCCTCGACCTGGGCCATCGCGCGGATCGCTTCCAGGCCGTGTTTGGTGCGCAGGGTCACTTCGAGCACGCGGATGCCGCCGGCGACCAGCGCCTTGGCGAGGGGGACGGCGTGGTCCGGATCGTCGATCGCGATCACCGGGATCACGACGGCCGATTTCATGATGTCGAGCAGGCTCATATCAGTACTCATCGTTTGCTCTCTCAGCTTATTTGGATTTGGGGAACAGGAAGTCTTCGTCGGAACCCGGCATGATTTCACCACTGTCGGTGCCTTCGTGCAGGGGTACGGTGGTCTCGATCGGCGACGGCAGCGGGAAGTGGGCGGCGCCCTCCTCGGCTGCGGTCACGGATTTGCGGAAGCCGTCGAACAGCTCGCGGCCCATGCCGATGTGGCTCCGGCTCAGGTCGGCGGTCGCCATCTTGCGCGAGGCCCACACGTCGGCCGGCACCAGCGCGTCCAGCGTGCCCTGGGTTGCATCGACCCGGATGATATCACCGTCGCGCACCAGGCCCAGCGGACCGCCGGCCAGGATCTCCGGCGACACGTGGATCGCCGCCGGCACCTTGCCGGACGCGCCCGACATGCGGCCGTCGGTGACCATCGCCACGTGGTAGCCGGCATCCTGCAGGTTGGCCAGCGCCGGGGTCAGCGCGTGCAGTTCCGGCATGCCGTTGGCGCGCGGGCCCTGGAAGCGGATCACGGCGACGAAATCCATGTTCAGCTGCCCGGCCTGGTACGCATGCATGAAGTCTTCCTGCGAATCGAAGGTCTTGGCCGGCGCTTCGACGATGTGGTGTTCCTTCTTGACCGCCGAGACCTTCATCACGGCGCGGCCCAGGTTGCCCTGCACCAGGACCAGGCCGCCGTCGGGGCTGAACGGGTTGGTGTACTTGCGCAGCACGGCCTCGTCGCCGCTCTGCTCGGGCAAGTCCTTCCACACGACCTTGTCGCCGTCCAGGAAGGGTTCCTTGCAGTGGGCGCGCAGGCCGCGGCCGAGGATGGTGTTGACGTCCTCGTGGGCCAGGCCGGCGTCCAGCAGTTCGCGGATCACGAAGGTCGGGCCGCCGGCGGCCTGGAAGTGGTTCACGTCGGCGTCGCCGTTCGGGTAGACGCGGGCCAGCAGCGGCACCACTTTCGACAGCTCGTCGAAGTCGTTCCAGTCGACCACGATGCCGGCTGCGCGCGCGATCGCGATCAGGTGCATGGTGTGGTTGGTCGAGCCGCCGGTGGCGTGCAGCGAGGCGATGGCGTTGACGATCGACTTTTCATCGACGATGTGGCCGATCGGCATGTACTCGCCGCCCTGCTGCGAGATCTTCACGGCGTGCTGGGACGCCGCTTTGGTCAGCGCGTCGCGCAGCGGGGTGCCCGGGGTGATGAAGGCGGCGCCGGGCAGGTGCAGGCCCATCATCTCCATCAGCATCTGGTTGCTGTTGGCGGTGCCGTAGAAGGTGCAGGTGCCGGCGCCGTGGTAAGCCTGGGCTTCGCCCTCGAGCAGTTCCTCGCGCGTGGCCAGGCCTTTCGCGTAGCGCTGGCGCACAGCCGCCTTTTCCTTGTTCGAGATACCGGTGGTCATCGGGCCGCCCGGCACGAAGATGCCCGGGATATGGCCGAAGTGCAGCGCGCCGATCAAGAGGCCCGGCACGATCTTGTCGCAGATGCCGAGATACAGGCTGGCGTCGAACATGTTGTGCGACAGCGCGATGGCGGTCGACATGGCGATGGTGTCGCGCGAGAACAGCGACAATTCCATGCCCGGCTGGCCTTGCGTGACGCCGTCGCACATGGCGGGCACGCCGCCGGCGAACTGGGCCACGGCGCCGACTTCGCGCACCGCATCCTTGATGATCTTCGGGAAGTACTCAAACGGCTGATGCGCCGACAGCATGTCGTTGTACGAGGAAACGATGGCCACCGAAGGCTGCTTCTGTTCGCGCAGCTTGAGCTTGTCGTTGGCCGGGAACGCGGCGAAGCCGTGGGCCAGGTTGGTGCAGGCCAGCGTGCCGCGCTGTACGCCTTTCACACGCGCTGCATCAAGGTGCGCCAGATAAGCCTGGCGCGAGGGCCGGCTGCGCTGGATGATGCGTTGGGTCACCTTCTCTACTACGGGATGCACCATGATCGTTCCTTATGAATTGGATTTCTGAAATTTTACTACAAAATGCGAATGGGCGCATGCCGGCGCCCCGTTTTCGCATGATGCATCGGGATATTAAGATATTGTTCGCGGGCACGGGGTGCCCGCCCTACGTAGGGCGGGCACCCCGTGCCCACGCACCTGCGCAACACAATTTGTAGTGATTTTACGCCCGCTTCCTGTATGATTCGATAATCTGCACAAAATGACATCATACCGTCCGTCGTCACCACTACCTATGCGCCAACCTCTTCTCACCAGCACCACCAGCTACCAGTCGCTCCGCAATCACGCTGCCCAGGCCAGGGAATGGCAGATGCGCGAGCTGTTCGCACAGGATCCGCAGCGCTTCGAGCGCCTGTCCGCTGAAGCCGCCGGGCTGTTCCTAGACTATTCAAAAAACCGTCTGGACGGGCGCACGCTTGAACTGTTGAAGCAGCTCGCTGCCGAGCGCGGCGTGGAGCGCCTGCGCGATGCGATGTTCGCCGGCGAGAAGATCAACCTGACCGAAAACCGCGCCGTCCTGCACACCGCCCTGCGCGCCCCGCGGACCAGGGCCTTCGAGCTCGACGGCCAGAACATCACCGCCGACGTGCACGCCGTGCTGGACCGCATCAAGACCTTCAGCGACAGCGTGCGCAGCGGCGCCTGGCTCGGCCACACCGGCAAGCCGATCACGGATGTCGTCAACATCGGCATCGGCGGCTCCGACCTCGGGCCGAAGATGGTCTGCCTGGCGCTGCGTCAATTTGCGCACCCGCGCCTGGCCATGCACTTCGTCTCCAACGTCGACGGCCATGACATGGACGCCGCGCTGTCGCGCGTGGACCCGGAGACCACCCTCTTCATCATCGCCTCGAAGACCTTCACCACGGCCGAGACCATGATGAACGCGAACACCGCGCGCGCCTGGTTCCTGCAGCAGGCGCCGGCTCAGTCAGCTGAACAGGCGCTGGCGAAGCACTTCGTCGCGGTGTCGACCAACGTCGAAGCAATCAAGACCTTCGGCATCGACCCGGCCAACATGTTCCCGTTCTGGGACTGGGTCGGCGGCCGCTATTCGGTGTGGTCGGCGATCGGCCTGCCGGTCGCATTGAGCGTCGGCTTCGGCTACTTCAACGACCTGCTGGCCGGCGCCCACGCCATGGACGAGCACTTCCGCACCGCCCCGATCGAGCAGAACCTGCCGATGATCATGGGCCTGGTCGGCTTCTGGAACCGCGAGTTCCTGCGCTGCGCCTCGGTCTCGATCGCGCCCTACCACCAGGACCTGAACCGCTTCCCGGCCTACCTGCAGCAGCTCGACATGGAAAGCAACGGCAAGCGCGTCACGCGCGCCGGCGACACCATCACCGACTACGATACCGGCCCGGTCATCTGGGGCGACGTCGGCACCAACGGCCAGCACGCCTACTTCCAGCTGCTGCACCAGGGCACCGACGTCACGCCGATCGACTTCATCGCCGCCCTGCGCCCGGCCCACGAGTTCCACAAGCACCACGCGGCCCTGCTGGCCAACTGCTTCGCGCAATCGGAAGCCTTCATGAAGGGCAAGACCGCCGACGAGGTGCGCCAGGACCTGGCCGGCCAGCCGGCGGACGAGATCGAGCGCCTGGTCCCGCACAAGACCTTCCCCGGCAACCGCCCCAGCAACACCATCCTGATGGAATACCTGACTCCGGCCACGCTGGGCGCCCTGATCGCGCTGTACGAGCACAAGGTCTTCGTGCAGGGCGCGCTGTGGGACGTCAACAGCTACGACCAGTGGGGCGTCGAGCTGGGCAAGGTGCTGGCCAAGAAGATCGAGGCGGAACTGAACGGCGAGGCCCGGCCCGCCCAGCACGACAGCTCGACCAACGGTTTGATCGCGCGCGCCAAGGCCGCGGTGTAAGGGAGGACTGCATATGAAGAGCGAACAATTCGTGGTCGTCCACGACGAGCCGATGAAGACCGGCGAATGCCCGGTGTGGCACGCGGTCGAATCCGCGCTGTACTGGGTCGACGTGCCGGACTGCATGGTGCACCGCCTGCACCCGGCCAGCGGCAAGTACTCGTCCTGGAAGATGGACAGCGAGCCCTCGGCGCTGGCCATCGACGTCGACAACAACCTGGTGGTCGCCACCCGCAATGGCTTCGTCTATCTGAACACCAGCACCGGCGAAGTCGAGGACATCGCGCCGGCGCCCTATGACACGAAGATCATGCGCTTCAACGATGGCCGCGTGGACCCGCTGGGGCGCTTCTGGGTCGGCACCCTGTACGAGCCGCGCGACCAGCCGAAGGCCGAGATGCACGTGCTGGAGCGAGGCAAGCTGCGCCAGGCCTGGGCTGGCGGCATGACCAACTCGAACGGCCTGGCCTGGACCCTGGACGGCAAGACCATGTTCCACGCCGACACCACCAGCCACCGCATCGACGTCTACGACTACGACCTGGCCACCGGCACCCAGTCGAACGGCCGCAACCTGGTCACCTTCGACGCCGACAAGACCACCGGCACCTACGGCGGCCGTCCGGACGGCGCGGCGATCGACAGCGAAGGCAATTACTGGATCGCGATGTACGAAGGCGGGCGGATCCTGAAATTGTCGCCGGCCGGCGAGCTGCTGCAGCAGGTGGATTTGCCGCTGAAGTGCCCGACCGCGGTGTGCTTTGGCGGCCCGGATTTGCGGACCATGTATGTGACCAGTGCTTGCGGCGGCCGGCCGCAGGAGGAGCTGGCGGCGATGCCGAACAGCGGCAAGGTGCTGGCGTTCCGGGTCGATGTGGCTGGGCTGGAGATGCCCGAATACCGGAGCTGAGCCACGCCCTCACAGCGCCGGCGCGCGAGCCTCCCGGCCAAACCTTTCCGTCAGCAGGCGCTGGACCTTGTCGATGTCGACCGGCTTGGTCAGGTGAAAGTCGAAACCTGCCGCGAGGCTGCGCGCCTGATCGGCCTCGCTGCCCCAGCCGGTCAGCGCCACCAGCATGCGGGCCTGTGCGCCCGGCAGGGCCCGCAATTGCAAGGCAGTCTCGTAGCCATTCATGCCCGGCATGCCGATGTCAAGGAACACCACTGCGGGGTCGTGCCGCGCCACCATCTCGACCGCTGCATGCCCGTCGTGCGCAACCAGCACCTCGAGGCCGCTCATCTCCAGCACCATCGCCATGGTGTCGGCCGCATCGCGGTTATCGTCCACCACCAGCACCCTGTGCCGTCCGATGGCGTCCCGACCCGAAGGCAGCGCGACCTCGAGCGGCTCCGGCCTCTCCGCGCGCGGCAGCCAGATGCGGAACAGGCTGCCGGCGCCCGGTCCGGCGCTCTCGGCGGCGACCCGCCCGCCGTGCATCTCCACCAGGCCCTTGACGACGCTCAGGCCGATGCCCAGTCCGCCCTGCGCATGGTCGAGGTGATCGGGCACCTGTGCGAATCGTTCGAACACGCGCTCGAGCATGTCGGGCGGAATGCCGATGCCGGTATCGGCCACTTCGATAAGCAGCATGCCCGGCTGCGTGTCCTCGCCACCGCGCAGCGTGACGCGGCCGCCGCGTGGCGTGTACTTGGCCGCGTTGTTGAGCAGGTTGCCCACCACCTGCACCAGACGAGTCGGGTCGCCCATGACCCGTAGCGCGGGGTCCACCCCGCCCCAAACGAGCGCCAGGCCCTGCGCGTCGAGCAGGGCCTGCACGCCCTCCAGCGCCTGCTCGAGCACGGCCTGCAGCGAAAGCGGATCCTGCCGCAGCAGGATCTTGCCCTGCTGAATACGGGCGACGTCGAGCAAGTCGTCGACCAGGCGCACCATGTGATCGAGCTGGCGCTGCATGATGGCCAGCACCTGGTCCGCCTGGCGCGGCAGGCCGCCCTTGAGGTTCTGCAGCAGGTGCAACCCGGTGCGCAAGGGCGAGAGCGGGTTGCGCAGCTCGTGCGCGAGCGTCGCCAGGAAGTCGTCCTTCTGGCGATCGGCAAGCTTGAGCGCCTCGCGCGTGCGTACGTAGTCTGTGATGTCGACACAAGCGCCCGTCATGGTCTTGGCGCGGCCCATCGGGTCGAGGAAGGTCCGGCCACGATCGTACAGCCAATGCAGGGAACCATCCGGGTACACGACCCGGAACTCCATGTCGAAATCCGCGCCCTCATCGCGGCAGCGCGCGCAGCGGCGGATGACCTCGGCGCGATCGTCCGGGTGAACCAGCGCGATGAATTGGTCGAGGCTGCGCACCGCCTCCCCGGGGCGCAGGCCGAACAGGCGGTCGAGCGCATCGTCCCAGGTCAGCCGGTTGTCCTGGATGCTCCAATGAAAAGTGCCGGTGCGGCTGGCCTCCAGGGCCACCTCCATCGCCAGTTCGGCGGTCTTGCGGCTGGTGATGTCCATGGCCGTGCCGTTCGCGCGGACACAGCGGCCGGCGTCGTCGAACAGTCCGCGCCCCTTGGCTGCAACCCAGCGAATCAGGCCGTCGTCGCGTCCCACCGTGCGGTACTCGACGTTGTAAAGCGCGCGGCGCTGCGGATCGCAGGCGGCCTCGAATGCGCGGGCCACCATCTCGCGGTCGTCCGGATGCAGGCCCGCGAAGAAGGCGTCCAGCGAAAGCGGCTCATCGGTCGCGATGCCGAACATGTTTCGCAGCCCCGGTTGCCAGATCAGGCTGCCATCCTGCACGTTCACATCCCAGAAGGCGATCTCCGACGCATCCGTGGCCAGGCGCAGGCGTTCTTCGCTCTCGGCCAGCGCCTGCTGCGCCACGCGCGCGACGCGTGTGTTCTCGGCAAGTCTCACCGTCGAGGTGGTTTCGATCGCCACGCAGAAGATGCCCGCGATCCGTCCATCGTCATCCAGCAAGGGCGTGTAGGTGAAGCTGAAATAGTGCGGCCCGGGCGTCGCGCGGCTGGCCAACTGGAAAGGCTTGTTCTCGAACGACAGCGACTCGCCGCGCATGACCGCCTCGTTCAACAGGCTCAGTTCGTCCCAGATCTCGCTCCATACCTCGGCCATCGAATGGCCAAGCGCGCGAGGATGCTTGTCCCCGAGAATCGAGATGTAGCCATCGTTGTAAAGTGAGATATGGCTTGCCCCCCAGCCGATGAACATGGGCTGCTGCGCGCGCAAGATCAGGCTCACGGTCGTTTTCAGGGACAGGGGCCAGGATTCCAGCGCGCCAAGCGGGGTCGCCGACCAGTCGTGGCATCGGATCAGCGCACCCATGGCGCCGCCGCCGCGAAAATGCGGCTGGTCAGGAGGATCGATTATCGGCATGGCTCGGTATGACGGCGGCGCAGAAGAGATTGGCACAGTTTCCTTGGTTTTTCTGCAAGAAAAGCGCTGACCTGCCCGCCGGCCGACTCGCCACCGGCAACGGAAATCTTGCACTTATTTACATTATAAGTGTGGAAGACGTCTGCTGCTCACTTTTGCGCGCCCGGCCACGTGAATGTGGCACCATATGCCCGCGGAATGCCTCTCGACGTAGTAAATTTACTTGCGCAAGCAATAATTGTGTAGTAAATTTACAATCAAGCTTATCCCACCTCTTCACGATCAGACACCCATGGCTCTTTCCGATTTCGATCTCGTTTTCTTCGGCGGCAGCGGCGACCTCGCGATGCGCAAACTCTTGCCCGCGATGTATGCGCGCGACGTCGCCAACGACCTCCCGGCCACCGCCCGCATCATCTGCGTAGGCCGCGAGGACATGACGCAGGAAGACTTCCTGCGGATGATCGAAACGAATTCGAAGCCGAACGTCAAGGAAACCGTGGACGAAGCCGCGTGGAAGAAATTCCTCGAGCGCATCACCTGGGTCGCCGTCGATGCCGTCAATCTGAACAGCTACAGCGCCCTGGCCGACGCCCTGCGCAAGGACGAGTCGCTGACCCGCGTGTATTACCTGGCGACGCCGCCGTCGCTGTTCGCCAGGATTTGCGACAACCTGGCCGCCAGCGGCCTGGCGACCGCGAATTCGCGCGTGGTGCTGGAAAAGCCGCTGGGCCGCGACCTCGAATCGGCCAAGCAGATCAATGCGGACGTCGGCAAGGTCTTCGCGGAATCGCAGATCTACCGGATCGACCACTACCTCGGCAAGGAGACGGTGCAGAACCTGCTGGCCCTGCGCTTCGGTAACGTGCTGTTCGAGCCGCTGTGGCGCCGCGAATGGATCTCCGACGTGCAGATCACCATCGCCGAGAAGATCGGCGTCGGCAACCGCCTCGGCTACTACGACAATTCCGGCGCCCTGCGCGACATGCTGCAGAATCACTTGCTGCAGCTGCTGTGTATCGTCGCCATGGAGCCGCCGACCTCGATCGCGCCGGACGCCGTGCGCGACTCCAAGCTGCAGGTGCTGCGCTCGCTGAAGCGTTTTACGCCGACCACGCTGGCGCAGAACATCGTGCGTGGCCAGTACCGCTCCGGCTACGTCGACGGCCAGCCGGTGCCGGGCTACCGCGACGAGCCGGGCGCGCCCAAGCAGTCGAAGACCGAGACCTTCGTCGCCATGAAGGCCGAGATCGATACCTGGCGCTGGGCCGGCGTGCCCTTCTACCTGCGCACCGGCAAGCGCATGGCGGATCGCCTTGCGGAGATCGTTGTGCGCTTCAAGCCGATCCCGCACTCGATCTTCAACCAGCCGACGTCCAGCTTTCAACCCAACAGCCTGGTGATCCGCCTGCAGCCGGACGAAGGCCTGTCGCTGAATTTGATGTCGAAGACCCCGGGCGACGGCATGCGCCTGAAGCAGGCCGAGCTCGAGCTCGACTTCCGCGAGCAGTTCAAGGCGCCGCGCATGGAAGCCTACGAACGCCTGCTGATGGACGTGCTGCGCGGACAGCTGACCCTGTTCATGCGCGGCGACGAGCTGGAAGCCGCCTGGGAATGGGTCGAGCCCATCCTCGATTACTGGGAGCAGGACGACACCTCGCCGGTGCCCTACTCCTCCGGCACCTGGGGCCCGGCCGCGTCCAGCGCCCTGATCGGCCGCGACGGCCTGCAGTGGCGCGAAGAAGCGCTGCCGGAAGATTAAGGACCCGATCACCGTGCTGCTCGATTCCATCCGCACCCAGCTCGATTCGCTGTCGAAGTCCGAGCGCAAGGTCGCGCTCGCCGTGCTGGCCTCGCCCAACGGCACCGTCAGCCAGAACATCACGGCGCTGGCGCGCGCGGCCCAGGTCTCGGAGCCGACCGTGGTGCGCTTCTGCCGCACCCTCGGCTACGACGGCTGGCACGAGTTCAAGCTGAAACTGGCGCAAGGCCTGGCGCTGGCCTTGCCCGGCGCCAGCGAGCAGCCGGCCCAGGACGACCTCGCCGCCGACCTCGTCAACAAGATCTGCAGCCGCTCCATCAATACCCTGCTCGACCTGCGCAACAACCTGAAACCGGAGCTGATCCAGAAGGCGCTGGACATCCTGTCGCGCGCCAACAAGATCGAGTTCTACGGTCAGGGCACTTCCGGCTTCGTCGCCGCCGATGCCCAGCACAAGTTCTTCCGCTCGGGCGTCCCGACCATCGCCTACACCGATCCGGCCATCCACTCGATCGCCGCGGCCCTGCTGCGCGAAGGCGATGTGGTGGTGGCGATCTCGCAGCGCGGCAACAACCCCGCACTCACGCGCTCGGCCAAACTGGCGCGCCGCGGCGGCGCCGAGGTGATCGTGCTGGCGCCGTCCGGCACGCCGCTGGCGGACATGGCCAGCCTCCTGATCCCGATCGACCTGGTGTTCGCGACCGACCCTTACACGCCGATCTCCGCGCGCCTGGCCTACCTGGTCGTGATCGACGTGCTGGCCGTCGGCCTGGCCCTGCAGCGCGGTCCGGAGTTCCGCAAGAAGATGCAGAATGCGCAGAAGGCGCTGCAGGAGTTCGACATGCAGTTCGATTCCTTCATTGGCTGACCCTGCCCCGTGATCACCATCTGGGGCAACGCCGATTCCATCAACGTCCAGAAGGTGCTGTGGACCTGCGAGGAGCTGGCGCTCGACTACCATCGCATCGACGCCGGCCGCCACTTCGGCGTGGTCGGCACGCCCGCCTTCCGTGAACTGAATCCGAACGGCCTGGTGCCCACCATCGACGATGACGGCTACGTGGTCTGGGAATCCAACACCATCGTGCGCTATCTCGCGGGCCGCTATGCGCAGGACGGACTGCTCCCTGGCGACCCACGCGCGCGCGCCGACGCCGAGCGCTGGATGGACTGGACCAATTCGACTTTGTGGCCGGCCCTGCTGCCGCTGTTCCGCGCCTTCATGCGCACGCCCGCGAACGAGCGCGATCCGGTGCGCATCGAAGCGCAGCGCCTGGCCGCGCTCGGCACCATGCGCATCCTCGACGCTCACCTTGCCGGACGCGATTACGTCGGCGGCGCCGCCTTCACGGTGGGCGACATCGCGGCCGGATGCGCGGCCTGGCGCTGGTTCGCCCTGCCGATCGCACGCGAAGAGCTACCTCACCTGCAGCGCTGGTTCGAGCGCCTGGCCGGGCGTCCGGCCTTCCGCAAAACGGTGATGGCGCCGCTGACCACCTGAGGCGCGCGCTGGGCTAAACTAGTGCGGATGAAACACACTCTATTTCTTTTCGACCTAGACGACACCCTGCTCGACTTCAAGGCCTCCGAACAGCTGTCCTTCCTGCGCACGCTGGAAGCGCTCGGCCTGCGCGAAGGGATCGACACCCTGTTCCCGCAATACCAGGCAATCAACGTCGCCCTCTGGCGCGAGTTCGAGCTGGGCGCCGTTTCGAAAGACTTCCTGAAAGTCGAACGCTTTCGCCGCACCTTCGCGCAGAACGGCCTCGAGCTCGACGCAGCAAGCGCCAGCCACCTCTATCTCGAATCGCTGTCCGAGACCGTGGTCCTGATCGACGGCGCAAAACAGGTCTGCGAAGCCCTGTGCGCGATCGGCGAAGTCGGCATCATCACCAATGGCGTCGAGCACATCCAGACCCGCCGCATCGCCAGCTCGGGTTTGAAAGACCACATCTCCTTCGTCTCGACCTCGGAAGCCTGCGGCTACGCCAAGCCGGACAGCCGCTTCTTCGACTACGCGGCGAAGATGGCGCGCGCCTTCGCGCATCACGAGACCGTGATCGTCGGCGACCGGCTCGATGCCGACATCCTCGGCGCCAACCGCTTCGGCATCGACAGCTGCTGGTTCAATCCGGCGCAGCTGGCGAACGAATCCGAGGCCGTGCCCACTTGCGAAGTGAGCAGCCTGCACGAGATCCTGCCCGCTTTGAAGAAGCTGGCCGCTGCCTGAAACAGTTTCAGCCCGGACGGCGTGCCATGATACCGAAGGACATGCCGCTCGGATCCTTCAGCAAGGCCATGACGTCGCCGTCGGGCAAGGCCTGCGGTGGGATCAGCACGGTGGCGCCGCGTTTCCGCGCCGATTCGACATAAGCGGCGCAATCGTCGACTTCAACGAACAATTGCACGAAGGACGGTGCGCCCGGCGGGGCCGGCCAGATGCCGCCCTGGATGCCATCCTGGGTTTTCGTATCGATGGCGTTGTAGCCCAGCGCATTGTCGCGCTTCGGTTCCCAGCCGAAGAGGCCGCAGTAAAACTGCGCCAGCTGCTCGGATTCGGCGCTGACGATCTGCCAGCGCATGACGGGATTTGCCATGGTAATGCTCCTTTATGAGGATGAAGAATCTTGTGTGGACAGCGGCAGGCAGTGCAGGTCGACGTGATACAGGCGGTCCGCGCCTTCGCCGGCGCTGCAGGCTTGTACGTCGGCCAGGAATTGCTCGACCAGCTTCATCAGCAGCCCGACATCCTTTTCCGCAAGCGCAATCGTGACGGCGCCGTGAGCCCGGCTCGCTTGCGGGGCATTACGCGCCGATGCCAGCTGGATCTCACGCGAGCGCGCCGCCAGCCGCTCCAGCGCCAGCATCGTGAAGTCTTCCTCGCGCAGGATGGCGCCGCCGGTCAGGTCGCGCCAGCATGTCGGGCTTTCCAGCTGCAGGAAGCCCAGGCGCAGCAGGTGCTGCAGCGCGACCTGCACCTCGCCGGCGCTGACCCCCAGCACGCGGGCGATCCAGCGCACGTCCGGCCGGAACGAGCGCAGGCGCATCAGTTCCATGATCGCGAAGGCGTGCCAGTTGCCGAACACCTGGGCCGCATCCTCGGCGAGGGCGCGCACCGGTGCGCTGCCGGCCGTGGCCGCCTCTCCCCGTGCGGCATAGGCATCGATTTCCTCGGGCGCCAGGCCGATGCGCGCGCCCAGGCGGCGCAAGGTGGCCTCGGTCATGCTGCGCTTGCCGCGCATCAGCTGCGACAGCGTCGCATGGTCGATGCCCAGCCAGTTGGCGTAGGCGCGCAGCGAATAGCCGGGATTGCGTTCGCAGCGCGCCGCCAGCTCGGCCTGCAGGCGTTCGCGGAAGCTGTGCCGGGGCACGGGCGGCGCGGAATGGAGGATGTGGGTCGGCATGCGGCGATTGTATGCGCCTGCACGCCCCCCGTGGATGCCCCGGAGAAATAAACCGGGGCAAGCGGCTTCCCCACCCGGCCCCGGCGGGCGCGGGACGAATCCGCTAGAATGGCCGGTTTCGACACCCTGATTCCGTCGCCATGCACATCAATCCCGAACGCAGCACCCGCCCCGACTACGACCTGCTGGTACGCCAGGTCGCCAGCGTCCTCGAAGGCGAGCGCGACCTCACCGCCAACGCCGCGCAGTTCTCGGCCCTGGTCTACGACACCCTCGCCGACCTCAACTGGGCAGGCTTCTACCTGACCGTGCCGAGCAAGAAGGGCGAAGGCCAGGACCTGCTGGTCGGCCCCTTCCAGGGCAAGCCGGCCTGCGCCCGCATCCCTTTCGGCCGCGGCGTCTGCGGCACGACTGCCGTCAAGCGCGAGACCATCGTGGTGCCGGACGTGCACGCCTTCCCGGGCCACATCGCCTGCGATTCGGCATCAAGCTCGGAAATCGTGCTCCCGGTCATCAAGAACGGCAAGCTGGTCGGCGTGTTCGATATCGACAGCCCGAAGCCGGACCGTTTCTCGGATGAGGACAAGGCCGGACTGGAGGCCATGGTCGCGGCTTTCCTGGACGCGACGGATTGCTGATGCCTGCCGTGGGCAGAGGCTGCCCACCCTACCGTAGCAGGCCCTCGTGCCGCGCGGCGCCGTATGCCGGCATGCGCCTTTTCGAATAAATCGGCCGCCGCCGGTACGGTACAATCACGAAATCCGTATCTCACATCACTTTCCAAGCGCCATGAACCAACTCGAACAGCTCAAGCAGTACACCACCGTCGTCGCCGACACCGGCGACTTCCAGTCGATCAAGGCCTACGCCCCGCAGGACGCGACCACCAACCCGTCGCTGATCCTGAAAGCCGTCCAGAAGCCGGAATACCGTCCGCTGCTGGAAAAGGCCGTTGCCGATGCCAAGGGCGCCGGCGTCGAAGAGATCGTCGACCGCCTGCTGATCGCCTTCGGCGTCGAGATCCTGAAGTTCGTGCCGGGCCGTGTCTCGACCGAGATCGACGCTGCGCTGTCCTTCGACACCGAAGCCACCGTCGCCAAGGGCCGCGAACTGATCGCCCTGTACGAAGCCGCCGGCGTCAAGCGCGAGCGCGTGCTGATCAAGATCGCCTCGACCTGGGAAGGCATCCGCGCCGCCGAGATCCTGGAAAAGGAAGGCATCCGCTGCAACCTGACCCTGCTGTTCTCGCTGTGCCAGGCCATCGCCTGCGCCGAAGCGGGCGTGCAGCTGATCTCGCCGTTCGTCGGCCGCATCTACGACTGGTACAAGAAATCGACCGGCACCGACTACCAGGGCGCCGACGATCCGGGCGTGCAGTCGGTCAAGCGCATTTACCAGTACTACCGCAAGTTCGGCTACAAGACCGAAGTGATGGGCGCGAGCTTCCGCAATACCTCGCAGATCCTGGAACTGGCCGGCTGCGACCTGCTGACCATCTCGCCGGACCTGCTGCAGAAGCTGGCCGAGGCGGATGCACCCGTCGAGCGCAAGCTGACTGCCGATGCCGGCGCCGATCTCGAGAAGATCGCGATGGACGAGAAGACCTTCCGCTTCATGCTGAATGAAGATGCGATGGGCACCGAGAAGCTATCCGAGGGCATTCGTGCCTTCGTGGCGGATTCCCTGAAGCTGAAGAAGATGATCGAGGAGTTGCGCTGATCGCGTGGTGATCGATTTGTGACGTGCAGTCACAAATGAAACCGGCGGCCATCGAGCCGCCGGTTTCACGAGTTCTAGTCAAGCATGAAGACGTAATACAGGATGCCATAGCAGATGGCGGCTGTTGTCATCACCAAGGCAAACCCCAGCAAGGGATATGTACTGGAGGTGGAAACTTGTGCGGTTTGCACCGGCTGCTCAATCGTTTCCGCAGTGTTCGAGGCATTCATTCTGTGATTCTGTGAAAAAAAGTACTTAGTGTACAGAATCGAAAAGTTTCTATCGAGCACTATTTCTTTTATAAAAGAAATTTCCTAAATACAACGAAATTGCCAGGCTTCAAGGAAACGCTGCCAAAGCGGGCGCATTCGACCCCGCCGGCCCCGGCGTCCGCGCCACATTCATCACCCAGCACACCATCGTGAAGTAGCCGATCAGCGCGGTCAGCTCCACCGTCCCCGGCTCGCCGAAGTGCGCCACCGCCTCCGCATACGTCGCATCGCTCACCCCCTGCCGTAGCATCAGCTCCTGCGCGAAATCGACCGCGCAGGCCTGGTCGCCGGGCAGGTCGCGCGGGCGGCGTCCCGCGCCCAGCGAAGCGATCGCCTCTTCCTTCACCCCCGCCTTGATGGCGGCCGGCGCGTGGGTCTGCCACTCGAACTGGTTGCCGGTCTCGCGCGACACCACGCAGATCGCCAGCTCGCGGATCGCATCCTTCAGGCTGCCGTGGAAGCGCAGCGTCTCCCCCGTCTTGCCGATGTGTTCCATCAACGCCGGCACCTGCAGCAGCGGCACGAAAGGGCCGAAGATGGCCTTGCGCGGACCGTTGATGATGCTGTCGGCGGCCGCCTGTTGGGCCTCGCTCATGCCCTCGCGGGATGGCAGCGGCAGGCGCTCGTTGGTCATCGGGCCGAAGCCCTGTGCTGTGCTCATCGTTTCTCCTGTTGATTGCTCAATCGTGGCGGCGCAGGCGCCACAAATAAAAAGAACTCGCCAATAATCCCAGCGCCGACAAGGCCAGCGCCAGCTTCAGGGCGCCCGCCTCGCTGGCCGTCAGCCGCGCGATGCCGGCGCTGACCAGCGGACCGGCCAGCTGGCCGAGCGCGAAGCCGGCCGTCATGCGTCCGAGCACGCGCGTGGCCTGGCCTTCGGCGCGCGCCCTCGCCTCCTGCATGCCGACCATGGTGATGACCATGAAGGTGCCGCCGACCAGCAGCGCCGCCAGGGTCACGCTCGCCAGGGACGTCCACACGGCCGGCAGTAGCACGCCCAGCGCCATCAGCAGGTGCGCGGCCACCCACACGCTCAAGCGGTCAGCGCGGGCAAGGCGCCAGGACACCAGCACGGTGGACACCGCCGCGGCGGCGCCGAACACGGGCCAGGCCAGGCCGAACACCTGCGGGTCGTCGACCAGCTGGCGGGCCAGCGCCGGCAGATAGGTGGCCGGCAGGATGTAGCCGAAGCCGAACAGGGTGTAGCAGGCGACCAGGCCGGCGGTCTTCGAAGGCGCAGCCACCGGCGCCGGCGCGGAAGAAGCAGGCGCGGCAGGCGGCGCCGGCAGGCTGCGGCTCAGCATCAGCGGCAGCACCGAAGCCAGCGCACCCAACGCCGCCAGGCCGATCCACAGCTGCGGCGAGGGCAATGAAGAACCCAGCAGCAGGCAGAACAGGCCGGCGGCGGCGATGCCGATCCCGACCCCGGAAAACTGCACGCCGGCCAGGTCGGGCCGCCCCAGCGCGGCCAGCCAGCCCAGTCCCCAGGCGCTGGTCGCGACCAGGGTCCAGGCGCTCATCACGCCGGCCAGGAAGCGCAGCACCGCCCACCAGAAGCCGGACGCGGTCCAGCCGACCGCCGCGGTAATGAGCACGGTGCCGGCCAGGCCCAGCGCCAGCAGCAGCGCCGGCTTGGTGCGGATGCGGGCCGCCGCCAGCGCCCCGGCCAGGTAGCCGAGGTAGTTGGCGGCGGCCAGCATGGCGCCGGCGTGACTGTCGATCAGGCCATCCCGCACCATCAGCGGAAACAGGGGCGTGAAGGCGAAGCGGCCGATGCCCATGGCGACGGCCAGCGAGATCATGGCGGCCGCGCAGACCGCCGCGGCGGTGCGCCCCGGGCGGACGCTTGCTGAAAAGATGGTGTCCATATCGCCATTAAAACGCACAATGCGCGTCCTGACTAATGAATAAAATTGGACTATCATTCTCTCCATGAGAACGATCGACCTCGAAGCCCTGCTGATTTTCCGTACCGTCGTCAGCGAGGGCGGCGTGAACCGGGCCGCGGAAAAGCTGCACCGCGTTCCGTCCAACGTCACCACCCGCATCCGCCAGCTGGAAGAATACCTCGGCGTGCGCCTGTTCCGGCGCGACGGCCGTTCGCTGAGCCTGACCGCCGAGGGCAAGACCCTGCTGAACTACGCGACCCGCCTGCTGCGCCTGGCGGACGAAGCCGTCGACGAACTGCGCACCGGCAGGCCGCAGGGCGTGTTCCGGCTCGGCTCGCTCGAAAGCACGGCCGGCAGCCGCCTCGCGCCCATCCTGTCGCGTTATCACGATGCGCATCCGGGCGTGGTGGTGGAGCTGGTCACCGGGACCACTGGCGCCCTGCTCAACCGGGTGCGCAATTTCGAGATCGAGGCGGCCTTCGTGTCCGAGCCCTTCACGGCGCCGGGGCTGAACGCGCTGCCGGTGTTCCGCGAAGAGCTGGTCCTGATCACGCCGCGCAATGCCGGGCCTGTGCGCACGGCGAAGGATCTCGGCCGCCTGACGATGATCGCCTTTGCCCACGGCTGCTCCTACCGCCGGCGCCTGGACGACTGGCTGGGCAGCGAGGACGTGGTGGCCGAGCGGGTGCTGGAATTCGGCTCCTACCAGGGCATGATCGCCTGCGTGGCGGCGGGCACCGGCTTTGCCGTGGTGCCGCAGAGCGTGCTGGGCGCGCTGCATGCGGCGGACAAGGTCAGGCAGCACAAGCTGCCCGGGCGGATCGCGGCCAACTGCACCCACCTGGTGTGGCGCGGCGAAGCGTCGCTGGCGCTGGAAAGCTTGATCACGATACTGCGCGACGGCGACGGCAAGGAAGCAGCCTTCGTCCAGGCTGCGCATCCTGCGGTCGCCGAACTGTGATGAACTTGCAAAACGCCTGGACACACCGCCAGATCAGCAAGAAGCAGGCGTTTGGCCTGTCGATCGTGTTCATTTGGTTTTTCATCGGCGGGATCATGCATTTTGCGGCAACCCGCATCGAAGCGAGTGTCGTACCGCCTTATATCCCCTGGCCAATGGCGGCGGTGCTGGTCAGTGGCGCCGCCGAGTTACTGGGTGCGGCCGGCATTCTGATACCGCGGGTGCGCAGGGCGGCCGGCATCGGGCTTTTTCTGCTGACCGTGGCCGTCACCCCTGTCCATATCTATATGCTGCAGCGCCCGGAACTCTTCCACGTACCGCTATGGGCGCTATGGCTGCGTTTGCCGATCCAGCTTGCCCTGCTATGGCTGATCCACTGGAGTACCTGGCGTCCGCGCCGCCAGCCGGCGCCGCTTCACTCCTTGCGATGAAACCGTCGCGAGCTGACCGGCTTGCCCTTCACATAGCCGATCACTTCGATATGCCGGGTGTCGTAGACCAGCGGATAGCGGATCCGCGTGTCTTCGCCTGCGCGGCCGCAGGTGCTGCTGCGCAGTTGCAGCAGATAGGTCGGGATGCTGCCCTTGACGCCGGCCAGGAATCTGGTGCCGCGGCCATCGGCGTACACCGTGCCGGGCTTTTCCTGCTTCAGCGCGAATTCCTGCACGCACACCGGCGTCGCCTTGTCCGGCCCGCTCCACCGCATTTTCTCGCCGTCGATTGTCAGGACCGTGTAGGCGGCGGCCGGCGCCTTTGGGTTCTCGTCCAGCAGCCAGCGTCCGGCGAAGGGCAAGGCCTGCGCCTGTACGGCCGCCGGAAAACAGGCCAGGCCGCAGAGCAGCGCGCACAAGAACTTCATGCGCGCCCCGCCCGCAAGCCTTCCATATACGGATCGATCACGCACTTTCCCAGCTGCAGCAGATCGAAACTCTGCGGCGCGAACATCCAGTTGCGGATCATCCCGTCGATCATGGTCCACAGCGCCAGCGCGATCCTGGCCGGATCGACGTTCTTGCCGATCAGGCCCTGGTCCGCGGCCAGCTTGACCTGGCGTTCGGCGCGCGCCATCCATTGCCCCAGGTTGTGCCGGCGGCGGCAGCGCACGGCGTCCATCTCGTCGACGAATTCGACTTTCAGGGTGGCGATCTCGAACACGCGGCGCGCCACCGGGTCCTCGACCGTGCGGCGCAGCACCGCCAGCATGTACTCGCGCAAGTCGGACAAGGGATCGCCCGACGCGGCTTCGTCGAGCACCTGCAGCTCGGCTTCCAGCGGCAGGGTGGCGCGCTCCATCATGGCGTTGAACAGCGCGCCCTTGTCGTCGAAGTGCCAATAAATTGCGCCGCGCGTCACACCGGCGGCGCTTGCGATATGCTGCAAAGTCGTCCTGGACACGCCCTGTTCAACAAACAATTTTTCTGCGGCATCAAGGATGCTGTCACGTGTGGCAGCGGCCTCTTCTTTGGTTCTGCGGGCCATAATCGCCTATCTCCAAAATTGGTGGTCCGAAAACATTAAACATACACTCGTGATAGTATAGCTGCGTTTATCTAAAAGCCAGTGACGAATCGACGACGGCCTCCAGTGTAATGCCGCGGACGGTTTTGTCCTTTTTTCAACAGAAGGAAAGCTTAATGCACTCTGCCCACTCCTCAACCTTGAATCTGACCGGTACGCCGGTCCGCAGGATCGCTCTGTGCACCCTGACCGCCCTGGCCCTGCTGTCGGCCTGCGGCAAGAAGGACGGCGCCGCTGCCGGCGCCGGCGCCGCGGCCGGCAAGATGCCCCCGCCGCAAGTCGGCGTGATCACCACCAAATTCCAGCAGGTCGCGCTCGAAACCGAACTGCCGGCGCGCGTCGAGGCGATCCGCGTGGCCGAAGTGCGCGCCCGCGTCAACGGCGTGGTCCTGAAGCGCCTGTTTACCGAGGGCAGCATCGTCAAGCAGGGCCAGTCCTTGTTCCAGATCGATCCGGCGCCTTACCAGGCCCAGGTCAGCAGCGCCCAGGCCGCGCTCGGCCGCGCCCAGGCCACCCAGGCCTCGGCCGCCGCCACCGTCGAGCGCTACAAGCCTCTGGTCGAGGCCAACGCGGTCAGCAAGCAGGAGTACACCAACGCGGTCGCCGCCGCCAAGCAGGGCGAGGCCGACGTCAACGCCGCCCGCGCGCAACTGAAGATCGCCCAGATCAACTACGGCTACTCGAACGTGTACGCCCCGATCTCGGGCCGCATCGGCCGCGCGCTGGTGACCGAAGGCGCGCTGGTGTCAAGCACCGAGGCGACCCAGATGGCGCTGATCCAGCAGACCGACAACGTCTACCTGAACATCACCCAGTCCGCCGCCGACCTGCAGCGCCTGCGCAAGAGCGCCGGCAAGCGCGGCATCGACTCCGCCATCCCGGTGTCGGTGATCCTCGACGACGGCACCGAGCTCGGCCGCAAAGGCAAGCTGCTGTTCTCGGACGTGACCGTCGATCCGACCAGCGGCCAGGTCACCCTGCGCGCCCAGGTCGCGAACCCGGACAGCGCCCTGCTGCCGGGCCAGTACGTGCGCGTGCGCCTGGCCCAGGCCGAACTGCCGGCCGGCATCGTGGTGCCGCAGCAGGCCGTGACCCGCGGCGGCCCGGCCGGCGACACCCTGATGGTGGTCGGCGCCGACAACAAGCCGACCCCGCGCACCGTCAAGATCGCTTCCCAGGAGGGCAGCAACTGGGTCGTCACCGACGGCCTGAAGGAAGGCGAGAAAGTGATGGTCGACGGCTTCCAGAAACTGCAGATGCTGCCGCCGGGCACTCCGGTGCAGCCGGTGCCCTGGGCGCCGCAAGCGCCGGCGGCTACCGGCGCGCCGGCCGCTGACAAAGCACCGGTCGCGGCTAAATAAGAGAAACAGGAATCCGTTATGGCTCGTTTTTTTATTGACCGCCCCATTTTCGCCTGGGTGATCGCGCTGTTCATCATGGTGCTTGGCGGCGTCGCCATCAAGCAGCTGCCGATCGCGCAATATCCCACCGTGGCGCCGCCGTCGATCGTGGTCAGCGTCGCCTACCCGGGCGCCTCGGCACAGACCCTCGAGGATTCGGTCATCTCCGTGATCGAACGCGAGATGAACGGTTCCCCCGGCATGGTCTACATGGAGTCGACCAGCCAGGCCAACGGCTCCGGTTCCATCACGATCTCCTTCGAGACCGGCACCGATCCCGACCTGGCCCAGGTCGACGTCCAGAACCGCCTGTCGCGCGCGGCCCCGCGCCTGCCGGCGGCCGTGAACCAGCAGGGCGTGCGCGTGGATAAGGCGCGCTCGAACTTCCTGCTGTTCACCATCCTTTCGTCCGACGACCCGAACTGGGACCCGATCGCGCTGGGCGACTACGCCTCGCGCAACGTGCTGCCCGAGATCCAGCGGATCAAGGGCGTGGGCCAGGCCCAGCTGTTCGGCACCGAGAAGGCGATGCGCATCTGGATCGATCCGGCCAAGCTGGTCGGCTTCAAGCTGTCGTCCGCGGACGTCAACAACGCGATCCGTACCCAGAACGCCCAGGTGGCGTCGGGCACCATCGGCGACCTGCCGCTGAACGTCGGCCAGCAGATCTCGGCCACCGTGGTGGTCACCGGCCAGCTGTCGACCGTCGAACAGTTCGGCAACATCGTGCTGCGCGCGAACCCGGACGGCTCCACCGTGCGCCTGAAGGACGTGGCCCGCATCGAGATCGGCGGCCAGGCCTACACCACCTCGGCGCGCCTGAACGGCCGCCCGTCCACCGGTATCGGCGTGCAGCTGTCGCCGACCGGTAACGCGCTCGAAACCGCGAACCTGATCAAGGCCCGCATGGGCGAGCTGTCGAAGTACTTCCCGCACGGGATGAAGTACGCGGTGCCGTACGACTCCACCAAGTTCATCCAGATCTCGATCAGCCAGGTCATCGAGACCCTGATCGAGGCCGTGATCCTGGTGTTCATCGTGATGTACGTGTTCCTGCAGAACATCCGCTACACCCTGATCCCGACCATCGTGGTGCCGGTCGCCCTGCTCGGCTCCTTCGCGACCCTGCTGGCGCTGGGCTTCTCGATCAACGTGCTGACCATGTTCGGCATGGTCCTCGTCATCGGTATCGTGGTCGACGATGCCATCGTGGTGGTCGAGAACGTCGAGCGCATCATGTCCGAGGAAGGGCTGCCGCCGCTTGCCGCGACCCGCAAGGCCATGGGCCAGATCTCGGGCGCGATCATCGGCGTGACCGTGGTGCTGATCTCGGTGTTCGTGCCGCTGGCCTTCTTTGCCGGCGCGGTCGGCAACATCTACCGCCAGTTCTCGGCGGTGATGGTGTCCTCGATCGCCTTCTCGGCCTTCCTGGCGCTGTCGCTGACCCCGGCGCTGTGCGCGCACCTGCTGAAGCCCGTCGAAGCCGGCCACCACATGGAGAAGCGCGGCTTCTTCGGCTGGTTCAACCGTACCTTCAGCACCGGCGCCAGGCGCTATGAAGGCTTCGTCGGCAAGATCCTGCGCCGCACCGGCCGCGCACTGGTGGTGTTCGTGCTGCTGCTGGGCCTCGTCGGCCTGGTGTTCACCAGGATGCCGAACTCCTTCCTGCCGAACGAAGACCAGGGCTACATCATCGCCAACATCCAGCTGCCGCCGGGCGCCACCGCCGAGCGCACCAGCGCCGTGCTGAAGTCCGCCGAAGACTACGTGCTGAAGCAGCCGGAAGTGGCCGACATGGTGTCGGTGACCGGCTTCTCGTTCTCCGGCCAGGGCCAGAACATGGGCCTTGCCTTCATCCCGCTGAAGTCCTGGGACGAACGCAAGGCCAAGGGCTCGGACGCACAGAGCCTGGCCGGCCGCATCACGGGTCACCTGATGGGCCTGCGCGACGCCTTCATCTTCGTGGTGAGCCCGCCGCCGATCCCGGAACTGGGCCGCGGCGCCGGCTTCTCCTTCCGCCTGCAGGACCGCGGCGGCCTCGGCCACGCAGCCCTGCTGCAGGCGCGTAACCAGATGCTGGGCATGGCGATGCAGTCGCCGGTCCTGACCGGCATCCGTCCGGAAGGCCTGGAAGACGCGCCGCAGCTGCAGCTCGAGATCGACCGCGACAAGGCGCAGGCGCTGGGCGTGACCTTCGATGCGATCAACACTGCGATCTCGACCTCGCTGGGTTCGAGCTACGTGAACGACTTCCCGAACGCCGGCCGCCTGCAGCGCGTGGTGGTGCAGGCCGACGCCAAGGACCGCATGCAGCCGGAAGACTTGCTGCGCCTGAACGCGATGAACAACAAGGGCGAGCCGGTGCCGCTGTCGGCCTTTGCCACCACCAAGTGGATCAACGGTCCGCAGCAGACCAGCCGCTACAACGGCTACCCGGCCATGAGCATCACCGGCGAACCGAAGCCGGGCTATTCGTCCGGCGACGCGCTGCAGGAGATGCAGAACCTGGCGGCCAAGCTGCCGGCGGGCTTCGCCTACGAGTGGACCGGCCAGTCGCGCGAGGAGATCCTGTCCGGCTCCACCGTGTTCGTGCTGATCGGCTTCTCGCTGCTGGCGGTGTTCCTGGCCCTGGCCGCGCTGTATGAAAGCTGGTCGATCCCGGTCTCGGTGCTGCTGGTGGTGCCGCTGGGCGTGCTCGGCTCGCTGCTGGCCGCGACCATGCGCGGCATGCCGAACGACGTCTACTTCAAGGTCGGCCTGATCACCGTGATCGGCCTGGCGGCGAAGAACGCGATCCTGATCATCGAGTTCGCGAAGGATCTGCAGGCGCAAGGCAAGTCGCCGATCGAAGCCGCCATCGAAGCTGCCCACTTGCGCTTCCGACCGATTATCATGACCTCGCTGGCCTTCATCCTCGGCGTGCTGCCGCTGGTGATCGCGGGCGGCGCCGGTGCCGCCTCGCAGCGCGCCATCGGTACCGGCGTGATGGGCGGGATGATCACCGCGACCGCACTCGGCGTGTTCTTCGTGCCGGTGTTCTTCGTGGTGATCCGCAGTTTCTTCAAGGGCAGCAAGCGCCAGCAGGAGATCTACGAACACCATGCCGATAGTGCCGGCATTGCGAAGGAAGAGATTAAATGAAAAAAATGAAAAACGTCCTGACTCCCCTCGTCCTGGCCCTGACCCTGGCAGGCTGCGTCAACCTGGCGCCCAGGTACGAGCGCCCGGCCGCACCGGTGGCCGGCGCCTTCCCGACGGTGGAAGGCACCGTCCACAGCGGCAACCCGGTCGCGAATGAAGCGCCGTCCAGCATCGCCTGGCAGCGCTTCTTCGTGGACGCCCGCCTGCAAAAGCTGATCCAGCTGGCGCTGGAAAACAACCGCGACCTGCGGGTCTCGATCCTGAATATCGAGCAGGCGCGGGCCGCGTTCCAGATCCAGCGCGCAGCGCGCTTCCCGGCGATCAATGCCGGCCTGACCGCCAGCCGCGCCTCGACCGCCGGCGATGCGCCGCTGACCAGCGTCTACCAGGCCGGCGTGTCGGTCACCGCCTTCGAGCTCGACCTGTTCGGCCGCGTGCGCAACCTGAGCGACGCCGCGCTGGCGCAGTACCTGGCGACCGAGGAAGCGCGCAAGACGGCGCAGATCAGCCTGATCGCCACGGTGGCCAACACCTACCTGACCCTGCTGGCCGACAAGGAGCTGCTGGACCTGACCCAGCAGACCCTCAAGACGCGCGAGGAATCGCTGCGCCTGTCCAGGCTGCGCTTCGAAAACGGCGTGATCTCCAAGCTCGACCTGCAGCTGGCCGTGTCGCTGGTCGAACAGGCCCGCACCGTGCTGGCCCAGCAGCAGCGCCTGATCGCGCAGGACACGAATGCGCTGACCCTGCTGGTCGGCCAGACCATCCCGGACAGCCTGCCGCCGGGCGCCACCCTGGCCGCGACCAACCTGCCCGACCTGCCGGCCGGCATGCCGTCCGACCTGCTGAGCGCGCGGCCGGACGTCCGCTCCGCCGAGCAGCAGCTGATCGCGGCGAACGCCGACATCGGCGCGGCGCGCGCGAACTACTTCCCGCGCATCTCGCTGACCGGCAGCGCCGGCAGCGCCAGCTCCGAGCTGTCCGGCCTCTTCAAAGGCGGCTCGTTCGGCTGGAGCTTCGCGCCGCAGGCGATCCTGCCGCTGTTCGACTTCGGCGCCCGCCGCGCCGGCGTCGAGAGCGCCGTGGCCGGCCGCGACATCGCCGTGGCCCGCTACGAGAAGGCGATCCAGTCCGCCTTCCGCGAAGTGTCGGACGCCCTGGCCGGCCAGGCCACCTTCAGCGAGCAGCTGCGCGCCCAGCAGGCGGTGGCGGCCGCGGAAGCCGACCGCTTCAACCTGTCGGACCTGCGCTACCGTAACGGCACCGCCAGCTACCTCGACCTGCTGGACGCCCAGCGTTCGCTGTTCACCGCCCAGCAGCAGGCGATCGAAGCGAACCTGGCGCGTCTGCAGAACCAGGTGACGCTGTACCGCGTGCTGGGCGGCGGCTGGAGCGAGCCGGCGAACACGACCGCCGCGCGCTGAGTTACTTCGCATAATTGAAAGCGCCCTGCCGGGGCCGGACTGGTGATTTCGGTATGATGAAATCGCAAGCCGGCCCCGGTTTCTTTTTGCGGCGTTCTTCATGCCATGCGAACCTTTCTGCGCTCACATTGGAAAGTCCTCGTCGCCATCATCGTGCTGGTGCTGCTGGCGCTGTTCACCGTGACGCCGGGCGCCGCCGAGGTGGCCCAGCCTTCCCTGGCGCTGCGCCTGCGCGCCCACGCGGCGGCCATCGCCTCCGGTGAAGACGACACGGCGCGCTATATCGAGGGCGTGCTGCAGGGCGAGGGCTATGCGGTGCGGCGCCAGGCATACCGGGCCGGCGCGCGCAAGGTCCGCAATATCGAAGTGTCGGTGACCAATCCCGCGCCGCATGCGAAGCCGGCGCGCATCTTCATCGTCGGCGCCCGCTACGGCGCCGCGCCGCTGGCCGCCGCCGCAAGCGACAGGAGCAGCGGCGCCGCGGCCGTGCTGGAGCTGGCGCGCCTGCTGAAGGACCTGCACCCGAGCCAGGGCACCGAAGTGAAGTTCGTCTTCTTCGTCGACCAGACGCCGTCCGGACTCGAGGGCGAGGACCTGGGCAGCGCCGGAGACGCGGGCGCCTCTCCGGTGCTCGCGGCGGTCGGCTGGTATTCGCTGCGCCAAAGCCGCAAGCAGGATGCCGCACGCACGGACTCGGGCAACTTCATCGCCTTCGTCGGCACGCTGGAGGCGTCGCGCCTGGTGCAGGATGCGCTGTCGGCCTTCCGCGCCGTCTCCGACTTCCCCGCCCATGGCCTGGCCGCGCCGGCCTACGTGCAGGGCGTGACCTTTCTGGACCGCGCCGCCGCCAGGCGCTTCGGCTATCCGGCCATCATGATCACGGACACCGCCTTCATGCGTTATCCCTACTATCATATGCGCGAGGAAACGCCGGACCAGCCCGATGCCGAGAGCACCGCGCGCGTGGTGCGGGGCCTGGCGCGCACCATCACCCGGCTCGCCTCGGGGGCGCAAAGCTGACGCGGCATATTTACGACAGACTTGCCCTGGTCGTCAAAAAATTTTCCATACCGCAAGTAAATATTGCATAATTTCCTCGCATGGCGCGCAAAGCGCATGACTAAATAAAAAAGAAACAAGAGGGGACAAGTGAAATATTTTCTGCGCCATACCCGCATCGGCACCCGTCTATCCATCGCCTTTGCACTCATCCTGGTGCTCGCCACCGTCGCCACCGCTTCCGCCCTGCTGGCCGCGAGCGCCAATGCCGACGCCACCGAAAGGATGCTGGCCGTCCCGCTGGCCAAGGAGCGCCTGGTGTCGGACTGGAACGTCAACACTTATTCCGCCATCGTCCGCACCTCGCTGATCGCGCGCAGCACGGACACGACCCTGAGCACCGTGTTCGCCAAGGAGATCGCCGACAGCGTGACCGCCAGCACCGAGATCATCAAGAAGGTCGAGCCGCTGCTGGACTCGCCGGAAGAAAAGGCCCAGCTGGCGACCGTGCAGTCGCTGCGCGCCAGATACCAGGCGGCCAAGGTCGAGGTCATGGATGCCAAGAAGGCCGGCGACGCCGGCACCGCCGAGCGCCGCTTCAACGAAGGCTTCGCCCCGGCCGCACAAGCCTATTCGGCCGCGCTGAAGGAACTGCTGGCGATGCAGCGCCGGACCATCGACCGGATGGCGCACACGAGCCGCGCCGCCACCGATGACCGGGAAAAAATCATCCTCCTGCTGAACGGCCTGATGATCGCGCTCGGCGCCTTCGGCGCGGTGGCGATCACGCGCAGCATCATCCGTCCGCTGTCGCGCGCCGTGAAGGTGGCCGAGACGGTGGCCGGCGGCGACCTGACGGGTTCCTTCGACAATGGCCGCCGCGACGAGATCGGCGACCTGATGCGCGCCATGCAGGCGATGAACGACGGCCTGGCCAGGGTGGTGGCGGAAGTAAAGGAAGGCACGCGCACCATCGCGGCCGGCAGCACCGAAATCGCCAGCGGCAACCTCGACCTGTCGAGCCGCACCGAGCAGCAGGCCAGCTCGCTGGAAGAGACCGCGGCCTCGATGGAAGAACTGACCTCGACCGTGCGCCACAATGCGGACAACGCCAACCAGGCCAACCAGATGGCGCAGGCGGCATCGACGGTCGCCACGCGCGGCGGCGAGATCGTCGGCCAGGTGGTGCAGACCATGGGCGCCATCGACGGCGCCTCGCGCAAGATCGTCGACATCATCGGCGTCATCGACGGCATTGCCTTCCAGACCAATATCCTCGCCCTGAACGCGGCCGTCGAAGCGGCGCGCGCCGGCGAGCAGGGCCGCGGCTTCGCGGTCGTGGCCTCCGAAGTGCGCAACCTGGCGCAGCGCTCGGCCACCGCGGCGCGCGAGATCAAGGGTTTGATCGGCGATTCGGTGACCCAGGTGAACGCCGGCACGGCGCTGGTGCAGCAGGCCGGCGCGACGATCGAGGAAGTGGTGGCCAGCGTGGCGCGCGTGACCGACATCATGGCCGAGATCACCGCCGCCAGCCACGAGCAGAGCGCCGGCATCAACCAGGTGAATGCCGCCATCACGCAGATGGACCAGGCCACCCAGCAGAACGCGGCGCTGGTCGAGGAAGCCGCCGCGGCGGCGTCCAGCATGCAGGACCAGTCGGCGAGATTGGAGGAGCTGATGCGCCGCTTCCGGATCGCCCAGCAGCCAGGCACGGCGCTGGTGACGCGCTGAGCCGACGCCGTCCGGCCGTGATCGGGCGGCGCGTTGTTCGTCCTACCAGGCCAGCACCCGCGGGCCGAGCAAGGCGCCCGCCGCGGCGGGCAGCAGCATCCCCAGCACGTACCAGAAACCGACGAAGACCACGCTCATCTCGGGACAGTGCAGGCAATACACCAGCGCTGCCAGGGCGCCGCCCGCCAGACCGGCCGCCGCGCCCGCGAGTCGCGGCCGGGTGGGCGCGCGCCGGCGCATCGCCAGCAGCACGGCGGCGCAGGCCGGCAGCGACAGCAGTGCGATCAGGAAGGGGCACACGCGCCAGGTCCGGCCCCAGAATAAGGCGGCGCGCGCCTCCGGCGGCGCGTCCAGCAAGGCCATCGCCGCCAGGCCCCAGATCGCCAGTAGCGGCAAGCCCAGCCAGACCGGCAAGACGCCCAACGCGGCCCCAGGCGCGCTCAGGCGCCGTACCGCCGCCACGCCGCCCCATGCCAGCGCCGCTGCGAAGCCAAGTTTGATCCAGAACGCCGGCAACAGCATCGCCAGGCCCAGGTCCGGCCGCACGCCCAGCACTGCCAGCATCAAGGCGGCGCTGGCGAGCACGCCCGCCGCCACGAACGGCAGCACGCGGCCACGCGCCGCATCGACCCGCAGGTCCGGGCCACGCGCCAGCATCTCGATCAGTTCATCGGTCTTCATTTCATCGTCCTCAAGTTCGCGGCAATCGCTTTCAGGCCGCGGTGCACGCTCACCTTGACCGCCGCCTCCGACATTGCCAGCGCGGCGGCCGCTTCCCGTACCGACAAGCCATCGAGCTTGGTCAGCACGATGGCCTCGCGCTGCCTGGCGGGCAAGGTGGCGAGCAGCACCGCCAGGTCGCGCCGCGCTTCGCCCGCTTCCGCGTCCGCCTCGTCGGCCACGATGTCCTCGTCGTCGAGGGCATCGTGGCAGGCATCGCGCCGCGCATGGCGCCGCAGCCAGTCGATCAGCTTGTACCTGGCGATCGCATGGATCCATGCCGTCAGCGGCACGCCGGTATCGTAGCTGGCACGCTGGTTATGTATGGCCAGCAAGGCCTCCTGCACCAGGTCCTCCACTTCATCCGGCCATTGCCGCAAGCGCCGTCGGAGAAACGCGCGCAGGTGGGTCGCCGTGGCCGACAGGAAAGTGCGGTAAGCCGCCGCATCGCCATCGATGCCTTGTACGAACAGGGCATGCAGGCGCAATTCCGCCGCGCGCAAGACCGTTCCTTCAGGTATTCGTTGCATGGACGCCTTTGGTGACAGCGATCGATCGAAAAAAATTTGCATGAAACGCAGCATCGCATGTAACCGATCGCGTCGCGGCCGCGAACTAACAGCTGCTATCCAATGAAACGGGGTCCGCCATGCATGACCAGCCTTTACCGCCGCTACTTTTCGCGTTTGCCCTTGCCCTTGCTGCGCCGGCATCGTATGCCGCCGCGGCCTGCCAAGTCAACAGCGGCGCCGCCACCGCCGCGCTGGTCGAGCTGTACACCAGCGAAGGCTGTTCCAGCTGCCCGCCCGCGGACCGCCGTCTCGCGGCACTGCGCAGCCGGATGGATGCCGGCGCCGCCGTGGTGCCGCTCACCCTGCACGTCGGCTATTGGGACAGCCTGGGCTGGAAGGACCCTTTCGCCCAGCCGCTGTTCGACCAGCGCCAGCGCTTGCTGCTGCAGCATGGCCGCCGGCAGGTGGCCTACACACCGCAATTCTTCGTCAACGGCACGGAAGTGCGTGACTGGGACGCCGCCCTGCCGGAGGCGATCCGGCGCACCAACGCCCAGCCGGCGCCGCTGAAGATCGTCCTGAAAGGGAGCGCCGCCGGCGGCGGCATGCTGCGCCTGGAAGCGAGCGCCCGCGCCGCCGATCCGCACACGGCCGGCGCCCTGTACCTGGTGCTGACCGAAACCGGCTTGGTGTCGAAGGTAGCGCGCGGCGAGAACGGCGGCGCCACCTTGCGCCACGAGGACGTCGCGCGCCTCTGGTTGGGGCCGTTTCCCCTGGCCGGCGGCGCCGTGCAGGTGCAGCGCGAGGTGAAGCTGGCCCCGGCATGGCGACGCGATCGGCTACAGGCGCTCGCCTTCGTCCAGGACCCCGGCGCCGGTGTCCTGCAGGCGGTCGATACGGCGGCCTGCAAGGACGGCGTCGCCGGCGCCGAGGCGGGGAGACCGTGATGGCACGCGACCCAAGCATCGTCCATCCAGCCTGGCTGCGCATCATGCACTGGCTGAACGCCATCGCCGTCGTGCTGCTGGTGACGAGCGGCTGGCGCATCTACAACGCCACCCAGTTCCTCGGCTTCGGTATCCCGCCGCGCCTGACCTTGGGCGGCTGGCTGGCCGGCGCCCTGGAATGGCATTTCGCCGCGATGTGGCTGCTGTTCGCCAACGGCCTGCTGTACCTGGCGGTGAACCTGTTCTCGGGACGCTTGCGGCGCCAGTTCTTTCCTGTCCCGCCGCGCCAGGTAGTGCGCGACATCGGGGCTGCCCTGCACGGCAAACTGAGCCATGCCGATCCGCGCCACTACAACAGCGTGCAGCGCCTGGCCTACCTGTTCGTGATGGCCGACAGCATCGTGCTCGTACTGTCAGGGCTGGTGCTGTGGAAGTCGGTGCAGTTCCCGCTGCTGCGCGAACTGCTGGGCGGCTACGAAGCGGCGCGCCGCATCCATTTTGGCGCCATGGCCGGTTTGTGCGCCTTCATCGTGCTGCACCTCGTGATGGTGATGCTGGTGCCGCGCACCCTGCTGGCCATGCTGCGTGGCCGTTAGCCAAGGATCCTACGACATGAAACTATTCAAACCACGCGAGATCGTGATGCCGGGCGAGGGCGTCGCCATGCTCGCCGACGCCATCCGGCGCGTCGAGCAGCCATCGCGCCGCGCCTTCCTGCAGCGCAGCCTGAGCCTGGGCGGCCTGTCGCTGCTGACCGGCTGTTCGGCCGACAGCCAGGAAAGCATCGAGACCGCCCTCGGCGCGATCTCGCGCCTCAACGACCGCGCGCAGGCCTTCCTGTTCGATCCCGCGCGTCTGGCGCCAACCTATCCGGAAAGCATGATCACCCGCCCCTTCCCCTTCAATGCCTATTACGGCGAGGACGAAGTGCGAAGCATCGACGGCGCCGCCTGGCGCCTGGAACTGTCGGGCTTGATCGGCGCGCGCAAGCCCTGGACCCTGGCCCAGCTGCGCGCCCTGCCCCAGCAATCGCAGGTGACCCGCCACATCTGCGTGGAGGGCTGGAGCGCGATCGGCAAATGGGGCGGCGTGCCGTTCGCACACTTCCTGCGCCTGGTGGGCGCGGACCTGGGCGCGAAATACGTCGGCTTCAAATGCGCCGACGACTATTTCACCAGCATCGACATGGCCACCGCGCTGCATCCGCAAACCCTGATGGCGCTGAGCTACGACGGCCAGCCGCTGCCGCCGCGCTACGGCTTTCCCATGAAGCTGCGCATGCCGACCAAGCTCGGCTACAAGAATCCGAAGCACATCCAGGCCATCTTCGTGACCAATGCCTACCCTGGCGGCTACTGGGAAGACCAGGGTTACAACTGGTTCGGCGGCAGTTGAGCGCCGAACCGCCTTTCGCAGCACCTGTTTGTCCAATCACTTAAAAGGAAACCACCATGAAAGCATTCGCCACCACCTTCTTTGCCGCCTGCCTGCTCGCGGGCGCCGCGCACGCGCAGGACGGCATGAAGAAAGACGAGATGCGCCACGATGCAATGGCCAAAGACGGCATGAAGAAGCCGGCGATGAAGAAGGACAAGATGGCCAAGGACGGCATGAAGAAGGATGCCATGAGCCACGACGCCATGAAGAAGGACGAGATGAAGAAGGACGCCATGAAAAAGGACGGCATGGCGGACCAGGGCATGAAGCACTGATCGCGCCATCGCGCCTTACTCGGCCAGGAAGATCTCCTGCAGGTCGTTGAGGAAGCGCTGCCCCAGCTCTGTCGGCTTGATGAGCTTGAAGTCGCGGTAGATCAGGCCCTTGCCCTCGGCTTCGTCGAGGGCTTTTTCAATCGCCGTGATCGGCATCCCGGTGCGCTCGCCGAACAAATTCGGGTCGAATCCGCCGGTCAGGCGCAGGGCGTTGAGCATGAACTCGAAGCCCATCTCGCCGCGCGTGATCTCGTGCTCCTCGCTCACCGCATTGCCCTTTTGCGCGGCCTCGATGAAGGAGGCCGGCTGCTTGTAGCGCGCCTGGCGCAGCACGCGGTGCGGGAAGGACAGCTTCGAATGGGCGCCGGCGCCGATGCCGAGATAGTCGCCGAAGTGCCAGTAATTCAGGTTGTGGCGCGCCTGGTGTCCCGGCTTCGCATAGGCCGAGACCTCGTAGTGTCCGTACCCCGCCCCCTTCATCGTCTCCGCGATCATGTCCTGGATGTCGGCGCTCTCGTCGTCGCTGGGCAGCTGCGGCGGATACTTGGCGAACACCGTGTTCGGCTCCATCGTCAGGTGGTACAGCGACAGGTGCGGCGGCGCATACGACAGCGCGGTGGCGATATCCTGCCGCGCCTCTTCCAGCGTCTGGCCGGGCAGCGCGTACATCAGGTCGAGGTTGAAGGTGTCGAAGTTGGCCTGCGCGATCTCGACCGCCTTGCGCGCTTCGTTCTCGTCGTGGATGCGGCCCAGCGCCTGCAGGTGCCGGCCATTGAAGCTCTGGATGCCGATCGACAGGCGGGTGATGCCGCTGGCGCGGTAGGCCTTGAACTTCTCGGCCTCGAAGGTGCCGGGATTCGCTTCCATCGTGATCTCGGCGTTGATCTCCAGCGGCAGCAGGGTGCGCAGGTCGGACAGCAGGCGGTCCAGCGCGGCCGCCGACATCAGGCTGGGCGTGCCGCCGCCGATGAACACGGTGTGGATCTTGCGGCCCCAGATCAGCGGCAGCGACTGTTCGAGGTCGGCGCGCAGCGCATCGAGGTATGCCTGCTCCGGGACCGGCCCCTTCGATTCGTGCGAGTTGAAGTCGCAATAGGGGCACTTGCGCACGCACCAGGGCCAGTGGATGTACAGCGACAGCGGCGGCAGCGCGGCCAGGTTGAGGGAACCGGGCTGCAGGTATTTCAGGGCGGCGGTGGCTGGCGAACGCGGCTCGCTACGCGCCGGGACGCCGTTGCCGACGGGTTTGATCGGGATCATGTCAGTTTCAGCTTCTCGACCAGGGCGCGGATCGCCTGGCCGCGGTGGGAGATGGCGTTCTTCTCGCTTGGGGCCAGCTCGGCGGTGGTCTTGCCCAGATCCGGGATCAGGAAGTAAGGGTCGTAGCCGAAGCCGTTTTCGCCGCGCGGGGTGTCGACGATCCGGCCGCGCCAGACGCCGTCGGCGATGACCGGCTGCGGATCGTCGGCATGGCGCACATAGACCAGCACGCAATAGTAATAGGCCGACTTGTCGTCGTGCGCCGCCAGGTCCTGCACCAGCTTCGCGTTGTTGCGGGCGTCGGATTTCGGCTCGCCGGCGTAGCGCGCCGAATACACGCCGGGGGCGCCGCCGAGGGCGTTCACGCACACGCCGGAATCGTCGGCCAGGGCCGGCAAGCCGGTCAGGCGCGCGGCGTGGCGGGCCTTCTGCAGCGCGTTCTCGACGAAGGTGCCGAAGGGCTCCTCGGCTTCCGGCACATTGAATTCGCCCTGCGGATGCAGTTCGAAACCGATCGGAGCCAGCAGCTGGGCGAATTCCTTGAGCTTGCCCGCGTTGTTGGAGGCAAGGATGAGGCGTTGGGTCATGGTCGTGTTGAATAGCGCGGGGAAGGCGCTATTTTAATTCAGGCGCCGCCGGCACGTGGCAACAGGGGTTCGAGCTGGGTGAAATCGATCGGCTTGGTCAGGTGATGGTCGAAACCGGCGCTGAAAGCCCGTTCACGGTCTTTCTGCTGTCCCCAGCCGGTGGTGGCGATCAGGGTCATGGCGGCGCCATTGGGCAATTGGCGCACCTGGCGCGCCAGTTCGTAGCCGTTCATGTCGGGCAGGCCGATGTCGAGCAGGACCACCGCCGGGTCGGCGCCGGCGATGCGTTCCAGCGCCTGCGCCGCCGTATGCGCGACCGTCACTTCGCAACCGAGCATGTCCAGCGCCATCGCCAGCATCTCGGCGGCGTCCTGGTTATCGTCGACCACCACGATGCGGACGCGGGCGGGCGCGGTTCGGGCGGGCGCCTCCTCGGCCGGGCAGACCGAGCCTGCCGCCAGCGGCAGGCGCACGGTGAACATGCTTCCTTTGCCAGGTCCGGCGCTGTCGGCGCGAATGCTGCCGCCGTGCAGCTCGACAATCCCGCGTACCAGGGCGAGACCGATGCCCAGTCCGCCCTTGGCGCGCTCCAGCGCCGGCTCGAGTTGCGAGAACATCTCGAACACCGTGGCGAGCGCCGGCGCGGGGATGCCGATGCCGTTGTCGCAGACCCGTATCTCGGCCAGCTCCGGTTCGCAATGCAGGTGCAGTTCGATGCGGCCGCCATCCGGCGTATATTTCGCGGCATTGGTGAGTAAATTGATCACGACCTGGGCCAGCCTGGTGGCGTCGCCGTCGACCATCACCGGCGCCTCGCAGACAGACAGATGCAGGCTGTGCCGCGCCGCGCGCATGGTCTCGGCCATATCGAGGGCCGCGCTGCGCACGAGCGCGGACAGCTCGACCGGCGCACGGCGCAGCTGCATGCGTCCCTGCGTGATGCGCGAGACTTCCATCAGGTCGTCGACCAGGCGCGTGAGGTGGCGCAGCTGGCGGTCGAAGACCAGCAGCAGACGGTCGTCGGCGGCCTGGCCGAACCTGAGCCTGAAGACGTCGAGCGCGCTGCGCATCGGCGCCAGCGGATTACGCAGTTCGTGCGACAGCGTGGCGAGGAACTCGTCCTTGCGGCGATCCGCCGCCGACAACTGCGCATTCAGCTTCTTCAGCTCCACCTCGGCCGCTTCCGCGGCTTTGCGTGCGGACAGCAGTTCGCGCTCGTAGGCGCGGCGGTCGGAGGCCTTGAACAAGGCCCAGTGATCGACGATCCGGTCGCCGTCCCGCTCCCGCACGATATTGATCAGCATCGGCAAGCGCTCCTGCCGGCGGTTGCGCAGGTCCACCTGGATCTCGGCCACCGATCCCTGCAGCTGGAGGATGGGCTGGCAATGCGTGTTGAAGAACAGGCGCGCGCCCACTGGCAGCAAATCACGTACAAGCACTTTGCCGACCAGTTCCTGCTCGTCGTAGCCGAGCCAGGAACAGGCGGTGGCGTTTGCCTTGAGTATCAATCCATCGTCCGAGGTGAGCAGCAAGCCGCACGCGGCACGCGCGAACAGGGCTTCGCTGGAAGGCGCTGGGTCTTCCACGACCGCTCAGCGCAAGCTCTGTGCAAGAAACCGGTCGATCGCCTGCGAACTCGCGGTGGGCGCGCTCATGTGTGGGCAATGGCCGACGTTGTCGATGATGTGCAGGGTGCTGACCGGCATGGCGCGGTGCAGGAACTCGCCGACCGAGCGCGGCGCCACCATGTCGTCGGTGCATTGCAGGATCAGTGCCGGCACCTGCGAGCGCGCCACGTCTTCGCGGTGATCGGACAGGAAAGTCACGCGGGCAAAGTGCTTGGCGATGTCCGGGTCGTTGCGGCAGAAACTGTCCGTCAGCTCCTTCCTCAACTCGGGCCGCTCGGGGGCGCCCATGATGGCCGGCGCCAGACTGCTCGACCAGCCGAGGTAATTCGCTTCCATCGTTTCCAGCAACTCGTCGATATCCTCGCGGCTGAAGCCGCCGACATAATCGCCGTCGTTGATGTAGCAGGGCGATGGGCCGACCATGACCTGGGCGCTGAATTTTTCCGGGGCCTTGATCGTGGCGAGCAGGCCGATCATCGTGCTGACCGAGTGGCCGACGAAGATCACCGGGCCCGTCGCGAACTCGTCGATGATCTCGAGCAGGTCGTCGGCATAGCCGTGCAGGGTGTCGTACTTCTCGCGGCTGTACGCCGTCAGGTCCGACCGGCCACTGCCGACCAGGTCGAATGCAATCGTACGAAAACGTTCTTCGTAGGCCGGAGCAAGGAAACGCCACATGGTCTGGTCGCAGCCGAAACCGTGCGCGAACACCATGGTAGCCGAGCCACTGCCAGAGACGCTAACGTTGTTGCGGGCTTTGACGAGCGACATCGTTTATTTCCTTCGAAGAAAATTTAACATTTAGCATTATAACGTCTATTTATATGTAGGGACGCGCGCGGGATTCTTGACTTCCTGGAGGGTGGGACTAGGCTGATTCATCGGCCGCTCCGGCCGACCTCTGGGAGACGACTGCCATGGACGCACAGCAAAACAAGCAAGTGGTGCAAGACGCCTATCAACAATTCCTGAGCGGCGACATCCGCGGCGTGATCGAACGCTGCGACGACCAGGCCGAATGGTATAGCCCGGACTCGGATCACATTCCCTTTGCCGGCACCTTCCACGGCAAGCAGGGCATTGCCGACTTTTTCGCCAGGATGGACGCCACTGCCCAGCCCACGCGTTTCGAACCGCAGGAATTCATCGCGGAAGGCGACAAGGTCGTGGTGCTGGGCCAGGCCACCTGGCATGCCAAGCTGACCGGGCGCAGCTTCGACACGCCCTTCATCCACGTCTTCACCCTACGCGACGGCAAGGTCACCCGCTTCGAAGCCCATGCCGACACGGCGGCCGGCGAGCGCGCCTTCCGCCTCGACCAGCCCGACCAGCCCGGCCAGGCATCGGCAGGCAGCCAGCTGCATCATTGAGTATTGGCGACGAGCGGCCGCGGCGCCACGCCTTCCCTGGTCATGACGACCGGCCGGATCGTTCCGTCCTCGTTGAAGACCAGGCGGTCGATGGCCATCTCGCGGTGGTGCCCATTCTTGTCCTGCAAGGGCCGGCGGTGATAGGCGATATACCAGTCGTCGGTGCCGGGCACGTTCACCACCGAGTGATGCCCTGCCCCGCGCGCGATCCGGCCGTCCTGCGCCAGGATCGTCCCGATCCGCTTGAACGGCCCGAAGGGCGTCGAGCCCATGGCATAGGCGACGCGGTAGTCCGGTCCGGTCCACCCTCCCTCCGACCACATCAGGTAATACACGCCCTTGCGCTTGGCCATGAAGGAGCCTTCCACGTACTCGGGGTCGGGCGTGATCTCCTTGTAGGTCGAGCCGTCCGGGAAAGGCACGAGGCTGAGCAGGTCCGGCGCCAGCTTGACCACGTTGGCGTGCTTCCAGCCGCCGTAAACCATGTAGAGCTGGCCGTCGTCGTCCTTGAAGACCATCTGGTCGATCGGCTGGGCGCCGTTGACGATCTCGCCGACCAGCGGCTTGCCGAGGGCATCCCTGAACGGTCCCTCCGGGCGCTCGCTGACGGCCACGCCGATGCCGCCGGGCTGGCCGTTGCTCTTGATGTCATTCGCGCCGAAGAACAGGTAGTACTTGCCCTTGTGCTCGATGGCCGAGGGCGCCCAGACGGCGTAGGCGGCCCAGGCGACGTTTTCGACGTCGAGCGCGCGCTCATGCTTCGTCCAGTGCACCAGGTCGGGCGAGGAAAACACATCGAGGAAGGTCTGCTTCAGGTAGGGTTCCCAGATCAAGTCCTTCTTTGCGCGCATCTCCTTCTGCGCCGCTGTGAACTTGCTGGCGCGGGCCGGCCTGCCGACATCGTCCGAATAGGTCGGGTAGATCCAGTACTGGCCCTGGAAGATGCGGATTTCCGGGTCGGCGTACCAGCCGGGGACGATGGGGTTGGCCGCATGGGCGAAGGTGCCGGCGGCGGCCATCAGCAGCGAAACCAGGGCGTGCCTGACGAGGCGTGGATTTTTTTTCATCGCTCTTCTCTTTGAGTCTCCGAAAATCCATTATCGCCGACGAAAAAGGCGGGTGCGCCGAAAACCCTGCGCGTCCCCGGCTGTTTCGCGGAATCACGTAAACGTCGCCTGTTCCCGGGGAGCGCCACACGTGGGCACGGGGTGCCCACCCTACCCGGCCAGGCCCAGCGCCTGCTTCTGCAGGGTCACCAGTTCGCGGATGCCCTTGTCGGCCAGGTCCAGCAGGCGGTTCATGCCGGCGCGCGAGAAGGCCGCGCCTTCGGCCGTGCCCTGCACTTCGACGAAGTGGCCGAGGTCGGTCATCACCACGTTCATGTCGGTGTCGCAGCTTGAATCTTCGATGTAGTCGAGGTCGAGCACCGGCATGCCCTTGTAGACGCCCACCGAGACCGCCGCCACGAACTGCTTGACCGGCACCGAGGCGATCGTGCCGCGGCCCACCAGCGCGTTGAAGGCGTCGTAGGCGGCGACCATCGCGCCGGTGATCGACGCGGTGCGGGTGCCGCCGTCGGCCTGGATCACGTCGCAGTCCAGGTGCAGGGTGCGCTCGCCAAACGCCTCCAGGTCGAACGCGGCGCGCAGCGAGCGGCCGATCAGGCGCTGGATCTCCTGGGTGCGGCCGGACTGCTTGCCGCGCGCGGCCTCGCGGTCCATGCGCGTGTGCGTCGAGCGCGGCAGCATGCCGTATTCGGCCGTCATCCAGCCCTGCCCTTTGCCCTTCAGGAAGCCGGGCACCTTCTCTTCGATGCTGGCGGTGCAGATCACCTTGGTGTCGCCGCATTCGATCAGCACCGAGCCTTCGGCGTGCCTGGTGTACTGGCGGGTGAGCCTGATGTCGCGCAGCTGGTCGACGGCGCGGTTGCTTGGACGCGTAGTGAAAGTCATGGTGGATCCTTTGTTATTTGAGTAGCTGGGATGATTTCTCGATCGCGTCGCGGATCTCGGCGATCGCCTTTTCGATGTCCTCGTCGCCGAAGTCGTCCAGCGGGCTTGCTGCCGGCGCCTCGGCCAGGCGGGTCGTGACCTCGCCCTCCGGCAGCATCAGGGTCGAGACCATGCCTTCGTCGCCGCTGGAGGGGGCGTCGTGCGCGCCCTGCCACTGGATGGCGAGGGCCGTGGTGTTGTCGCCGCGCGGACCGGCGATCGCGGTGGCCATGCCGATCATGTCCGGCACCGCCTGCACGATGGTGTGGGTGGACAGCTGGTGCACGATCTCGGTGTCCGGCAGGATGCCCCACAGGCCGTCCGAGCAGAGCAGCAGCACGTCGCCCGGCTCGAGAACGGACTGGCGCGACAGCTCGACTTTCGGCGGCGTCGACGCGCCCAGGCAGCTGTACAGCTTGTTCCGGTCGGGGTGGGTGCCGCGCTCGCCGGGATCGGCCAGGCCCTTGGCGATCAGGTGCTCGATGTGCGAATGGTCGCGCGTGCGCGCCAGGATCTGGCCGCGCCGCAGCCAGTACAGGCGCGAATCGCCGCAGTGGGCCCAGACCGCGCAGTTGTGCTGGACCAGGCAGGCGACGATGGTGGTGCGCGGATTGTCCGGCATGCCGTGCTCGCGGGCGTAGCGCTGGATCTCTTCGTGGGCGCGCTGGAAGGCGTCCTCCAGAAAGCGCTCCGGCTTCTTCACATACGGCGTGGCCTGGCTGCGGAACAGGGCCGACATGGTCTGCAGGGCGATGCTGGCCGCGACCTCGCCGCGCTGGTGGCCGCCCATGCCGTCGGCCAGCACCAGCAGCAGGGCCTCGCGCGTGTAGCTGTAGCCCATGCGGTCCTGGTTGACCTTGCGGCCGCCGATATGGCTTTGCTGGTAGACGGAAAACTGCATGGGGTTCCTAAGCGAAGGGATTGATGCGGCTGACCAGGCTGCGCCAGCCGGATGCGGGGGCGTCTTCGGCCGGCGCCGGCGCCGGTGCAGCACTCAAACCGGCTTGCAGCACCTTCTGCACCGCGAACACGCTCTGCGGCCGCGCCAGCGGATCCATCGCCAGGCAGGACTTCACCATCGCCAGCAGCTCCGGCGACCAGGCCTCGTCCAGCCTGGCGAAGCGCTCCGCCATCTCGTCGCGGGCCTTGCGCTGGTCGGCCGGCTGCGGCGGCGCGGCGGCCATGCAGGCGTAGATTGCGGCGCCGATGCTGTAGATGTCGGTCCAGGGGCCGAGCGTGGCGCCCCTGGCGTACAGCTCGGGGGCGGCAAAGCCGGGGGTGTACATCGGCGCCAGGGTCGGCGAATCGGTATTGATGGTCTGGCGCGCGGCGCCGAAGTCCAGCAGCAGCGGCGTGCCGTCGGTGCGCAGGTAGATGTTGGCCGGCTTCAGGTCCAGGTGCAGCAGCTTGTTGGCGTGGACCTCGCGCAGGCCGCCGCAGACGCCCTTGAAGGCCTGGCGGATGAAGCCTTCGCTGGCGCGCTGGCTCCTGGCCATCAGGCGCGAGATCTGCTCCTGCAGCGAGTGGCCGGATTCATAGGCCATCACCATATAGACCGTGTCGTTGGCGCGGAAAAAGTTCAGGACCCGCACCACGTTGGGATGGACGATTTTGGCCAGCGCCCTGCCCTCTTCGAAAAAGCACTTCAGGCCGATACGGAATACCGGCAGGTTGGCTTTCGAGATGAGGGGAATCAGCTGGCCCGGCTGGCGCAGCGCGAGGGCGCTGGGCAGGTATTCCTTGATCGCGACCGCATTGCCGTCGCCGTCATATGCAAGATAAACAATACTGAACCCGCCGGACGCAATTTTCTTTACAATGCGATATCCGCCAATTTCCAGCCCTTCGGGCAGGGGAGCGTTATTTTGTGCAGCCATTTGGGAATATTCCTTGCGTAACACGGCGATTGTGTGGATAAATCACCGCTTTGTAAAGAATAAACAGGGCATTCAGCCCTTGCGAATATCCGGGGACTCCATTGAGCATTTCTAGCATGACAGGTTATGCGGTCGCTACCAGCGAAGGCGCTGCCGGCACCCTCACGATCGAAATCAAGAGCGTCAATTCGCGCTTCCTCGATCTGCAGTTCCGCATCAACGACGAGCTGCGTGCGCTCGAACCCGATTTGCGCTCGGCGATCATGGCTGCGATCACGCGCGGCAAGGTCGAAGTCCGCCTCTCCTTCGGCCGCAAGGCTGCGAGCGGCTCCCAGGCATTGAACCAGGAACTGCTGGCCGACCTCGCGCGGCTGCAGTCCGAGGTCTCGCGCCACTTCGCGTCCGCGTCCCAGATGACGGTGGCCGAACTGCTGCGCTGGCCGGGCGTGGTCGAAGAAGCGCAAGTGGGCCAGGAATCGCTGCAGGCCGACGTTGCCGAGCTCACCAAAAAAGTGGTGGCCGGTTTCGTCGACAGCCGCCAGCGCGAAGGCGCGGCCCTGGAAGCGATGCTGCTGTCGCGCATCGAATCGATGGAAACCATCGTCAAGCGCATCACGCCGCTGATCCCGCAGGTGATCTCGCAGTTCCAGCAAAAGGCGGTCGAACGCATGCAGGATGCGCTGGGCCTGGCCGGCCACGGCAACCCGCAGGTGCTGACGCGACAGGAAGTCTTCGAACGGATACGCCAGGAAGTCACTTTGTATGGCATCCGCATCGACGTTTCCGAAGAGCTGTCGCGCCTGACCGCGCACCTGAACGAGACCCGCCACATCCTGAAAAAGGGCGGCCAGGTCGGCAAGCGCCTCGACTTCATGATGCAGGAGCTGAACCGCGAAGCGAACACGCTGGGCGCCAAGGCTTCGGTCAAGGAACTGGCGGACGCATCGATGGAGCTCAAGCTGCTGATCGAGCAGATGCGGGAGCAGGTGCAGAACCTCGAATAATCGAGGGTCCTTAATTCGGCGTCAGAGCCCACCCGTGAACACCGGGCTCTGACCCCGAATTAACGACCCGACTGACTATATGCCTGGCTTTAATGCTTGGCACACGTGGGCACGGGGTGCCCACCCTACGGACGTGTAGGGTGGGCACCCTGTGCCCACGGGCATTGTAAATATCGAATACACGTAACAAAGGAACAACCATGCACACCAACGCCTTCTCCGGCAGCCTGTTCATTGTCGCCGCCCCGTCCGGCGCCGGTAAATCGACCCTGGTGAATGCCCTGCTGGCGCAGGAACCGGGCATCAAGCTGTCGATCTCGACCACCACGCGCCCGCCGCGCCCGGGCGAGCAGGACGGCGTCCATTACCAGTTCACCACCGCCGAGGATTTCGTCGCGCGCGCCGACCGCGGCGAGTTCCTGGAATGGGCCGAGGTGCACGGCAATTATTACGGCACCAGCCGCCTGATCGTCGAACAGGAAATGAAGAACGGCACCGACATCCTGCTGGAGATCGACTGGCAGGGTGCGCGCCAGGTCAAAAAGCTGTTCCCGGATGCGGCCGGCATCTTCATCCTGCCGCCGTCGATCGCTGCGCTGGAAGAGCGCCTGCACAAGCGCGGCACCGACGAACCGCACATCATCACGCGGCGTTTGCTGGCTGCGGGCGGCGAGATCGCTCACGCTCCCGAGTTCGAATATGCTATCATCAACGAAGAGTTCAACGTCGCCCTGTCCGAGCTGCAGGCGATTGTCAAAGCGACACGAGCACGTTTCGCCCAGCAGGCGGCCCGCAATGCTTCGCTGTTTGCCCAGTTGGGAATCCACGTACTGCAACAGCCCTGACCTTCGAGCCAGGACGAAAATCTTATAGTCAGTCGGGGTCAGAGCCCACCCGGGCAATTCGGGCTCTGACCCCGATTTTCAAATTTTGGAGAAACACATGGCCCGCATCACCATCGAAGACTGCCTGAAAAACATCCCGAACCGTTTCCAGCTGACCCTGTCCGCGACCTACCGCGCGCGCCAGCTGCTGCAGGGCCACACCCCGAAAGTCGAAGCCAAGGACAAGCCGACCGTCGTCGCCCTGCGTGAAATCGCAGCGGGCAAGGTCGGCATCGAGATGCTGAAAAAGGTCCCGATGTAATTATTGTGGTTGGAATCAGCGAAGCTGGGAAAACCGGGGTCAGAGCCCAAGCGCGTGAACCGGGCTCTGACCCCTCCCTATTCTGCTATGCTGTCTTCATACAGCGGCCGATTTCTTAGAGTATGACCTTGTCCCCACCGGATTCCATCCACTCAGGCACCACCAAGGGCCGGCCCAGCCGGTCCAACAGCAAGCCGCACGAAGCCGAACCCACGCCTGCTCCAGGCGTCGCGTCGATTTCCCACCTCGCCAGCAAGCTGGCCGAATACCTCACGCCCGCCGAACTCAAGAAGGTCAAGGAAGCCTACCGCTTCTCCGACGAGATGCACCTCGGCCAGGTACGCAAGTCGGGCGAACCCTATATCTCCCACCCGATCGCCGTCGCCGAGATCTGCGCCGACTGGAAGCTGGACGCCCAGGCCATCATGGCCGCGCTGCTGCACGACGTGATCGAGGACCAGGACGTCAAGAAGGAAGAGCTGATCGAGCGCTTCGGCCCCCAGGTCGCGAACCTGGTCGACGGCCTGTCCAAGCTGGAGAAGATCGAATTCCAGAGCGTGGTCGAGGCCCAGGCCGAGAACTTCCGCAAGATGCTGCTGGCCATGGCGTCCGACGTGCGCGTCATCCTGATCAAGCTGGCCGACCGTCTGCACAACATGCGCACGCTGGGCGTGATGGCGCCCGCGAAGAAGCGCCGCATCGCCAGCGAGACCATGGAAGTCTACGTGCCGATCGCCCACCGGCTCGGCCTGAACGACATCTACCGCGAGCTGCAGGACCTGTCCTTCTCGCACCTGTACCCGCTGCGCTACCAGACCCTGGCGAAGGCGATCAAGGCCGCGCGCGGCAACCGCCGCGAAGTGGTCAAGAAGATCCTCGACGCGGTCAAGAACACGCTCGCCACCGCCGGCATCCAGGCCGAGGTCTACGGCCGCGAGAAGACCCTGTTCGGCATCTACAAGAAGATGCGCAGCAAGCACCTGTCGTTCTCGCAGGTGCTGGACGTGTACGGCTTCCGCGTGGTCGTCGACACGGTCCCGAACTGTTACGTGGCGCTCGGCACCCTGCACGCCCTGTACAAGCCGATGCCCGGCAAGTTCAAGGACTACATCGCGATCCGCAAGATCAACGGCTACCAGTCGCTGCACACCTCCCTGATCGGCCCCTACGGTACCCCGGTCGAATTCCAGATCCGCACCCAGGAAATGCACCGCACCGCGGAAAGCGGCGTGGCGGCGCACTGGCTGTACAAGACCGGCGACCAGAACATGTCGGACCTGCAGCAGCGCACCCACGCCTGGCTGCAGTCGCTGCTCGACATCCAGCAGCAGACCGGCGACTCGGCCGAGTTCCTCGAGCACGTCAAGGTCGACCTGTTCCCGGATTCGGTCTACGTGTTCACGCCGAAGTCCAAGATCATCGCCCTGCCGCGCGGCGCCACCCCGCTCGATTTCGCGTACTCGATCCACACCGGCATCGGCGACCATACCGTGTCGGTCAAGATCAACCACGAGCCGGCCCAGCTGCGCACCGAGCTGCACAACGGCGACATCGTCGAGATCGAGACCGATCCCGATTCGCGCCCGAGCCCGACCTGGCTGTCCTTTGTCCGCACCGGCAAGGCGCGCTCCGCGATCCGCCACTACCTGCGCACCATCAACCTGAACGAATCGGTGGAGCTGGGCCAGGAACTGCTGTCGCAGGCGCTGGCGCAACTGGGCATCAAGGGCGAGCTGCAGCAATCGACCATCGAGAAGCTGCTGGCCGAATCCTCGGCCAAGTCGATGGACGAGCTGTACGCCGACGTCGGCATTGGCAAGCGCATGCCGGCGCTGGTGGCGCGCCACATCTTCGGCCTGATGGACGGCGCGATCGACACCGTGCCGGCCCCGGACAGCCCAGGCGGCCCCGAGCTCAATCCGGTCACGATCTACGGCAGCGAAGGCGTGTCGGTGCAGCTGGCGCCCTGCTGCCTGCCGATCCCCGGCGACCAGATCATGGGCCAGCTGCGGCGCGACCAGGGCCTGGTGGTCCACACCGGCGACTGCTCGCAGGCCAAGCGCCTGCGCAACAAGGAACCGGACCGCTGGATCGCCGTCCAGTGGGGCACGGAACTGAACCGCCGCTTCGACTGCCGCATCCGCCTGCTGATCAACAACGAGAAGGGCATCCTCGCCAGGGTCGCCGCCGAGATCGGCGAGTCCGACGCCAACATCACCTATGTGGGCATGGACGAGGACGACGAACACATGATGACCCAGCTGCGTTTCACCATCCAGGTGAAGGACCGCGTGCACCTGGCCCACCTGATCCGCAACCTGCGGCGCGTGGCGGGGGTGAACCGGGTCGAGCGCGAGCGGACGTAAGCCCCGTCGCCCCCGCGCAGGCGGGGGCCCAGGCTCGTAGGGCGGGCACCCCGTGCCCGCGTACGCATCACCGTACCTGCGCCAAATCGAACACCGGGTTATAAATCAAGCCCAGCACATTCCCGAACGGATCCTTCAGCTCCGCCACCTTGATCCCCTCCCCCACTGCTTGAATCGCCTCGTGCTCCGTCGCGCCCAGCCCGACGATGCGCGCGACCTCGGCCTCGATATCGTCCACGCCCCAGTACACCACCGAGCCCGCTGTCCCCGACGTCCCGTCCGGCACCAGGCCGAGCTCGAAGCCGCCGATGGCGAAGCCGACGTAGAACGGCTGGTCGAAGTAAGGCGCAGTGCCGAACACCTCGGTGAACCATGCCTTGGCCTTGTCGAGGTCGGACACGGGGTATTTCACGGTACGCAATCCCTTGATCATCCTGGTCTCCTGATATCCCTGTCAAAGCGACATCATGCCATCCCGCCGGGCGACTGTATTGGAAAAATGGAAAGCGAGCTACAATGGGGACCAGGCGGACGACCGCCACCATCCGGGAACACATGCGGGACGGCCCGGCTCATCAAGGGAGCCGCCATGGCCTGGATCTTATTACTCGTCGCCGGACTGTTCGAAGTCGTCTGGGCGTATTCGATGAAACTGTCGAATGGTTTCACCCATCTCATTTATTCCCTTATTACCGTCGTCATGATGATGGCGAGCTTCGGCTTGCTGTCCGTCGCCATGCGCAGCCTGCCTTTGGGTACGGCTTATACGGTCTGGACAGGCATCGGCGCGATCGGCGCTTTCATCGTTGGCATCGTGTTTTTGGGCGAGCAGATCGGCCTGATGCGTGTCTGCGCCGCGGTGTTGATTGTCAGCGGCCTCATACTGATGAAGCTGTCGGCACATTAATCGGCCAACTGCTCCACGGTCTGGCCGATGCCGGCGTATTCGTGAAATACATCGTCGAGGTAGGTGGCGATTTCCTGCGCCGCCAAATCCGGCGGAATGATCACGTCGTGCAGCTTCGCGCGCTTGCCCAATTCGGCGCGATAAACGATCCATTCTTCGTTTTCGCGCCGGACTTCGACCTGGAAGCGGCCATAGATATCGAATCGCATGGCCGCCTCCCGGCTTACTTCGCGCCGTTCACATTAATAAAGGGGATCGCACCGCCCGACACATTGGGCAGCTTGCCGTCCCACTTCTCGATGGCCTGGCGCTGGTTTTCCATTTCGCGCAGGCGGATCAGTTCCGGCGTCACCTGCTGGCGCTGGATGGCCAACGATTCGGCTTCGGCCCGGGCCTGGGCCACGCGCTGCTTGGCTTCCACTTCGATACGCAGCAGGTCGCGTTCCGCCTTCAGTTTCAGCTGCTCGGCCGTGGTCTTGGCTTCGATCGCTTCGTTGAACGAGCGCGAGAAGTTGAAGTTCACGATCGAGAATTCGTCGACCACGATGCCGTGACGCGCCAGGCGTTCGCGCAGCTGGGCCACGATCTGGTCGCGCACGTCGGTGCGCTTGGCGATCAGCTCCTCGGCGGTGAAGCGCGCGGTGACGGCTTTGACCGCTTCCTGCACCGACGGGATGATGATGCGGGTGCCCGGTTCGTTGCCCAGGTCGCGGAACACCGTGATGGCCGCCGACGGCTGCACGTGGTAGTTCAGCGCCACGCGGGTGTGCACGGTCTGCAGGTCGCGCGAGGCGGCGTCGCCGTCGCCCTCGCCCTTCTGGATCGAGACATTGACCAGGTTGAGCTTCTGCGCCAGCGGGATGCGGAAGTGGATGCCCTCGCTCAGCACCTCGCTGCCCGGGCTGCCGAACGTCGTCATCACGCCCCGGTGTCCCGCCGGTACGGTGCCGAAGGGGGCCAGCGATACCACGAGGATGACTGCGACAACAATGCCGATTACCTTCAGAGGCAACCTGTTCATTTCAATTCCTTTCGATGAGTTCTGCCGAACCATACTGTGCTGGCAGGCCGTTATGTTTATGAACGACCAACAAAGTGTATAGCGGCGGAATTTATAAAAACATCAGGAAATTTGGATGATCTGGTGCGGGAAATGCGAAGTTGGACGTGTCGCCGCCTGTCTAATGTAATATTTACCCGTAACGGAGCCCGTATGAGCCAGGACTGCGCACACTTCCATCAAATCGCCACCCGCAAGGGCAATACCGAGGGCTGCGAAGAATGCCTGCAAACCGGTGACAGCTGGGTGCATCTGCGCGTCTGCCTCAGCTGCGGCCATGTCGGCTGCTGCGACGATTCCAAAAACAAGCACGCGACGAAGCATTACCACGCGACCGGCCATCCGGTGATCCGCTCCGACGAGCCGGGAGAAACCTGGGGATGGTGCTATGTCGACAAGCTGTTCAAGGACCCTGTGTAGACGATCGTTTACGGGTCCCTGAGCGCTTGAAGATCGATCAGGCTCATCGTCGCCCCTTCCTGCTTCACGATCACGTAGGTGAAATGGCCGCGCCCCAAAGGCTGTTCGCCGACATAATCGTCGGGCTGCAGGCGCATGCGCTTGCCGTCCATGATCAACTGGACTCTCGCATAGCCGTACGCGGATGGCATATCCCGATAGCCCGTCACGGCGCCCACCGGGAGATCGCCGTAATCGATCCCGTTCACCTCGACCTGCTTGATCGGCATACCGGTCTGATTGCGGACGCGAATCTGCGAGATCTCGCCGTCGGAACGCCCGCCGGACAAAGCGAACAGCAAAGCGAGCACGCAGCCAACTGCCGACAAAATGAAAGCAAAGGCTCTCATCGGCGCCTTGCCACCAGACCTGCGCCGAGCAGCGCCAGGCCGAAAAGAAGGACGGCGAAGCCCAGCGCGCCGCCATCGCCTTCTGCCGGCACGATCCGGACAGGACCCGTGCGCCGCGCCATGAAGCTGAACAAATCGACAGGCAGCAAATCGGCCAGCGGCGAGAGCAAGGCAAGGCCGAGCACGAGAAAAAAGACACCTGCCCGAATGAGCCAGCGCGCCATCACCCGCCTCCCAGACTACTCCGCAACCAATCCCGCCCGCGCCCATCCAGCGCTTTCGCTATCACCTCGGCCGGCAGGCTGTACACGGTCGCCCAGGTCGCGCGCCCATCCGCCGCATTCGACGGAAAGCTGCTGGTCTCGATCGGCCAGTGGTACTTGCGCTTCAGCGAGCGCACGATGGCGGCCAGGGTCACGCGCCCGCGCAGGGGCTCGGCGCCGGCCTGGTCGACATTGGACAGCAGGATCGCGAGGACTTGGCCGCGCCCTGTGCGCGGACCGGGGAAGATGGGGGTTTTCTTGGCCATGACGGCATTCTAGCCGGGCCGGCTGGACTGTGGCCGCGCGAACGCTTCCGGCGTCTCGCCGGCGAATTGCTGGAACTCGTGGATCAGGTGCGACTGGTCGTAGTAGCCGCACACCCCCGCCAGGCCGGCCCAGTCGATGCCCGGACCCGGCTCGCCCCGCAAGGCCGCGCTGGCGCGCCGGAAGCGGCACACCATCGCGAAGGTCTTGGCATTCAGGCCGACACGTTCGCGGAACTGCAGCGCCAGGTGCTGGCGCGAGACGCCAAGCGTGCCGGCCAGCGCCTCGATCCGCACCGCCCCACCGGCGCGCTCGATCATGCCAACAGCCGTACGCACCAGCCGGTCCGCGCGATCCGCTTCGTTGAAACACAGGCGCGCCAGCAGTGCACCCTCGATCACGGCAAGCCTCTGTGCGACAGACAATGCGCGTTCCCACAGCGCCGCCCCCAGCGCCTCGGCCTCATCGCGCGGCCACAGCTCGGACAAACCGGGATGCCCATCCTGCAGCATATGCAGCGGCACATCGAAAAACGCCCGCGCCGCGCCCGGCAGGAAGCGCACCGCCACCGTCAGCACCGGCGCCGCCACCTCGACCCGGTGCGGGCGCGACATCATCCCGGCCACGAAGCCGAGCGGCGCACGGTCCTGCCACAGGATGTCGATGCAGTTATCCGGCAGCACGCGGTGCCGCACCGGCGCCCCGTTCGGGACTGCATGGCTGGTCCACAGGCAGGCGACGTGGGCCGCCAGGGCTGGATGCGGAGGAAATTCGCGGTACAGGTGCATGGCACAAGTATAGTCCGGCCCCAGCGCGCTCAGCGACGGCGCAGTACGGCGTCTACGACGAAGGCAAGGCTGTTGCGCCTTCCTTCCAGCCGCACCGGCTCGCCCGACCTGAGAGCGTCGGGCCCGGCAAGCTGCGGCTGGGCTTCATTCAGGCTGTTCGGCAAGCAGACCTGGGCCACGCCGACATCGGTATCGAATTCGGCTAACCTGCCGCAGCTTTTGGTGCGGTAACTCGTGATGTACCTGGCGTCGAGAAAGGCGTGTTCGGCCGCCGTCGCCCTCGCCAGGATGTTGGCGGAAAAATAGGTGGTGAATCCCCAGGCCAGGCAAACGGCGAACAGATAAACCGATGCACGGATCGGGTACTGCGGGGCCCGAGGACTCAGGGCAGCGCCGAGAAAGCCGGACCAGGAGCCGAGTGCGAGCCGGCAGACGATCAGCACCGCCACGCCGCAAGCGAAACCGGCGCCGACCAGATGGGTGAAATCGGCCTTGCCTAACCACAGTACCGGATGGGCGCGGATACCAAACGGGAACACCAGCACCCATGCGCACACGATACCCCAGCTATATACCTTGGCGAGCCTCGCGCAGCCGCGCTGCAGGGGCGTCATCCGCCACGCCTGTGCAATCCCAGCGCCAGGATACTGTCGAAAGCTGCACAAGCCCCCGCGCTGGCCTCGGCAATCTCCTCCGGGCTGCGCACATGCTCGCGCAGCGCCTGCATGAAGGCGCGCCAGCGCGGTCCCGGACCGGCATCGCTGCCCTTCAGGTAGCGCAGCGGATGCGGGGCCAGCCGTTCGTGCAGGCGCTGGTAGAGGACGGCGCCGCCCAGCTGCGAGCCTTCGATCACGTAGCACACGCCCCAGCGCCAGGCGGGGCTGGCGGCGGCCGGCCAGTCACGGGCCAGCGCCGCGGCGGGCGCGGCCGGCATGCCCTGCTCGGCCAGGTCCAGCTCGATCAATTCCAGCCGGCTGGCCTGGTCGAACTGCGGGCCGTTGGTAAAACCGCTGAGCCAGACCTGCAGCGGCGCCAGCCAGGCGCGCAGCATGGCCAGGTGGGAGGCGTAATCGTCCAGCGAGGCGTCGCGCGCGCCGATCGGCAAGCCGCTGTCGAGCTCTTCATGGCGGCTGGCCGTGGCCGTGCGCAGCGCCGCGAGCGCATCCGGCTCGCGCGCGGTCTCGTTCGGGTGTTTCATGGCAATCAGTCCGTCACCGGTTCGGGATAGTCGACGCTGAGGATTTCCAGCTCGTCCGTGCCCAGCGGCGTCTGCAGGATCACAACCTCGCCTTCGCGCGCCTTGGTCAGCGCGCGCGCCACCGGCGACACCCAGCTGATCTTGCCTTTCAGCGGGTCGAATTCGTCGATGCCGACGATGGTGACGGTGTGCTCCTCGCCCGCCTTGTTCAGGTAGGCGACGGTGGCGCCGAAGAAGACCTGGTCGTTGCCATAGTGGACGGACGGATCGACCACGAAGGCCGAGTCCAGGCGCTTGGTGAGGAAGCGGATGCGGCGGTCGATCTCGCGCAGGCGGCGCTTGCCGTAGATGTAGTCGCCGTTTTCCGAGCGGTCGCCGTTCGAGGCGGCCCAGTGGACCACGCGCACGACTTCCGGCCGGTCGACGTCGATCAGCTGCAGCAGCTCATCCTTGATGGCCTTGTGCCCGGCCGGGGTGATGTAGTTCTTGGAGCCAGCCGGGATCTGCTGGGCCAGCGCCAGTGCTTCATCTTCGTCCTCGTTGTCGGACTCTTTTACAAACGCCTTGTTCATGGGCCGTATTGTAGCCCTTTTCCCGTATCATTCAGCCATGACACGAGCCATGACGAATGCGCGCACCCGGCTGTTCGCGCCGCTGGTGCACTTGGCCGCCCTGCTCCTGCTGCTCGAAGAGTGGTGCTGGGATGTGGGCGCGCGGCTGGGCGCGAGCCTGGCGCGCTGGCCGCTGCTGGCGGCGCTGGAAAGCCGCGTGCGCCTGCTGCCGCCCTGGGGCGCGCTGTGCCTGTTCGTGCTGCCCGGGCTGCTGCTGCTGCCGGTCAAGCTGCTGGCGCTGATGGCAATCGCGCATGGCCACGCCCTGTCGGGCATCGCCGCCATCGTGGTCGCCAAGCTGGGCGGCGCCCTGGTGGTGGCCCGGATCTACGCGCTGACCCTGCCGACCCTGCTGGCGGTGGGCTGGTTTGCGCGCTGCCATGGCTGGTTCATGACGCTGAAGAAGCGCTGGATCGGCCGGCTGCGCGCAAGCCGGGCTGTTTTGCAGGCCGGCGAGGCGCTGCGGGCCGCGCGGCGCACGCTGCGCCAGTGGCGTATCCGCACGGCGCGGCTGTTGCGCGGCAAGCGTGCCACGGCGCCCTTCGGCAGCCGCCATGCCAGCCGCGCGTCGCGGGTGCTGCGCCGCTTCATCGTCCAATGGCGCGCAAGGCGCCGCTGATGGATCAATGACATGAACAACGAGACCAAACTAGCGCCGGCCATGCAGGCCGCCACCACCGAGATCTACCTGGTCGACGCCGGCACCCTGCAGCTGGTCGACGTCAACCAGGCGGCGCGCCAGAATCTCGGCTACGAACTGGCCCGGCTGAACGGCATGACGCCGCTCGACCTCGCGCCGGGACTCGATGCCGCCGAGCTGAAAGAGCTGCTGGCCTCGCTGGGTCCGGAAATCGGCGCCCAGGTCAGCGTATCGACCCGCTTCGTGCGCGCCGACGGCAGCCGCTATCCGATCAAGCTGTGCTTCCTGCGCATCGTGCGCGACGGCCGCACCCTGTTCCTGGCCATCGGCGACGACCAGTCGCTGGCGCACGCCGCCAGCGCCGCCCTGCAGGAATACCAGTCGCGCTTCAATGCCGTGGTCGACCACACGCCGGGCCTGGTCTACCAGTTCGTGCGCCATGCGGACGGCAGCACCGCCTTTCCTTACCTGAGCGAAGGCTGCACGGCCCTGCTGGGGCTGTCGGTGAGCGAGCTGCAGCAGGATCCGGCGCGCTTCCAGCAACTGATCCTGTCGGAAGACCGGAAAGGCTACCAGGAAACCATGCAGGCCTCGATCGACTGCGCCTGCGTGTGGAACTGGGAAGGCCGGATCCGCATCGAGGACACCTGGAACGACGTCAAGTGGATCAACCTGCGCGCCACTCCGATCCCGCTGATGGGGGGCGGCATGCAGTGGGACGGCATCATGACCAACATCACGGCCAGCAAGCTGGAACAGGAAGAAATCAAGCGTTCGCGCGCGCGCCTGGCCGAGCTGACCGAGCACAGCGCCCAGGTCAAGGAGCAGGAGCGCACCCGCATCGCGCGCGAGATCCACGACGACCTCGGCGGCAACCTCACGGCCATCAAGATGGCGCTGGCGATGCTGGCGGCGCGCCTGCCGCAAGAGCCTGCGCTGCAGGAAAAGGCCGACTACCTGGACAGCCTGGTCGACCGCACCATCGAGGCGGTGCACCGGATTTCGCTGGACCTGCGGCCCTCGACCCTGGATCTTGGCATCGTCGCCGCGCTGGAATGGCAGGCGCGCGAGTTCGAAACGCGGATGGGCATCGCCTGCGTCTTTCGTGCGGACGGCGAGGACATCGAGGACATCGAGGGCGAACTCGACCCGGACCATGCCAGCGCCCTGTTCCGTATTTTCCAGGAATCGCTGACGAATATCGCCAAGCACGCCGGCGCGACCCGGGTGACCGTCACCCTGCGCCGCCAGCGCCAGCACCTGAGCCTCACCATCTGCGATAATGGCCGCGGCATCACCCCGGCCGACCGCCTCAAGCCGCAATCCTTCGGGCTGCGCGGCATGAAGGAGCGCGCCAAGGCCCTGGGCGGCACGCTGAGCTTGTCGCCGGCGCCCGGAGGTGGCACGATGGTGGCCGTCAAGATCAGGCTGGCCGCACCAAGCCTAGCGTCCCGCCAACCCGAAACCACCCGAGCATGACCGAAAAAGCCAGCATCCGCGTTTTTATTGCCGACGACCACGCCATCGTGCGTGCGGGCCTGAAACAGATCATTGCCGAGGAGCGCGACATCAGCGTCGTCGGCGAGGCGGAAACGGGCCTGGACGCCATCAAGCTGTTCCGCAAATCACGCTGCAACGTGCTGCTGCTCGACATCTCACTGCCCGACCGCAACGGCATCGAGGTGCTCAAGCAGATCAAGGATGACAAGCCGGAGTTGGCCGTGCTGATGCTGTCGATGCACAGGGAGGACCAGTACGCGATCCGCTCGCTGAAGGCCGGCGCCTCCGGCTACCTGACCAAGCAGAGCGCGCCGCGCGAGCTGGTGGGCGCGATCCGCCAGGTAGCCAGCGGCCAGCGCTACGTGAGCGCCCAGCTGGCCCAGGTGCTGGCGGCCCAGATCGGCGAAGACCACGACAAGCCGGCCCACGAAAACCTGTCGGACCGTGAATACCAGACGCTGATGATGATCGCCTCGGGCAAGACGGTCAGCGAAATCGCCAGGGATCTGTCGCTGTCGGTCAAGACCATCAGCGAGTACCGTTCGCGTTTGTTGGCAAAAATGAATCTCAAAACCAGCGCGGAACTCACGCATTACGCCATCCGCAATCAATTAATTGACTGAGTTGTTGCGGCGTCAATACGTTCCGAATAACTAAGCGGTTTTATGGCGCTTTTTCCATCGATCAAAGTCAAGAAAGAGCGATAACATGGCGGACATAAAAATCTAAGTAGCAATGTCCAAACATGTCCAGCTCGTCCCAGAACCCGGCGGAAATCGCCCGTGAGGCCTTTCGCCGCCTGGCCACCCGGCGCATCGCGCCCACGCCCGACGCCTACCGCGAGATCTACAACGAGATCTCGGGCGTGATCGCGCCTGCCGCGGCCGCGGCGGCGCCTGACACCGACCCGGGCGCGGAACACGTGCTGTCCGGCTTCGCCTTCCGCCTGTCTGACACGCCGGGCGAACTGGCCGAGATCGGCTCGCGCCTGAACCGCGCGGTTAAGCAGCGCGACTGGGACGGCTATTCGAAGATGTTGTCGCAGCTGGCCGAAAAGCACCTGCGCCGCCACACCCATCCGGTGATGGCGCTGGGCGTCGAGCCCGACGATACGCGGCAGTTGCGCGAGCTCCTCAGCCGCACCCTCGGCTTCGCGGTCGCCGCCCTGCTGCCGGCCGGGTCGCAGCTGGCGGGCGAGGCCGAATCACTGGGCGTGGCCGTCAAGGGCGCGCACGACGAGGCGGCGCTGCAGGAAATCGGCGCGCGCCTGAAGGAACTCTGCTACCAGATCGAACTGAAGAGCGGCGATACGGCGGAGCAGCAGGAGCTGCTGCTGCGCCTGTTCAAACTGCTGCTGGAGAACGTCAGCGAGCTGCTCGACGACGACAGCTGGATGCGCGGCCAGATCGCCGCCGTGCAGGACCTGATCGGCGGGCCGCTCGACCAGCGCGCGCTGGAAGACGCGACGCGCAGCCTGAAGGACGTCATCTACAAGCAGGGCCAGCTGAAGCACGGCATCGCCGATGTCAAGCTGACCATGAAGAACATGATGATGACCTTCATCGACCGCCTCGGCTCGGTGGCGGCCTCCACCGGCGACTACCAGGAGAAGATCGGCGGCTTCTCGGAGCGCATCCGCGGCGCCGCCAACATCGAGGACTTGAACGCGGTGCTGGAAGAGGTGCTGCGCGAGACCCGTGCGGTGCAGGCCGAGGCCCTCGCCTCGCGCGACCGCATGGTGGCCGCGCACCAGGAGGTGCAGGAAGCGGCGTCGCGCATCAAGGAGCTGGAAGCCAAACTGCAGCACATGAGCGAGCTGGTGCGCGAAGACCAGCTGACCGGCAGCCTGAACCGGCGCGGCCTGGACGACGTGTTCGAGCGCGAAAGCGCGCGCGCCGACCGCCGCGGCACGCCCTTGTGCGTGGCCCTGCTCGACCTCGACAATTTCAAGAAGCTCAACGACACCTACGGCCACCTGGCCGGCGACAAGGCCCTGCGCCATCTGGTGAAAGTGGTCAAGGACACGCTGCGCTCGATGGACGTGATCGCCCGTTTCGGCGGCGAGGAATTCCTGATCCTGCTGCCGGAAACCAATGTGGAAGCGGCCGCCGCGGCGATGGTGCGGGTGCAGCGCGAACTGACCAGGCATTTCTTCCTGCACGACAACGAGAAAATGCTGATCACCTTCTCCTGCGGCGTGGCGCTGCGCCACCAGAACGAGGACCAGGCCGCGCTGATGCTGCGCGCCGACCGCGCGATGTATCAGGCCAAGACCAGCGGCAAGAACCGGGTGATGATTGCTGAATAAGCTCCCGTTAGCAATATGATACGAAAGCGCCGGCATGCCGGCGTTTTTTGTATCGAAATCCTTGCCGCACGAAAATTTTTTACGCGCCACCATAAAGTTTCTGCAGATAAGTACGTTACCTGAATCAACAGCGGTGTGAATGTCACGGAACAGCGTGGCACACCAAAGTGAAACCGGCACGTTGCCACCCTAAAAAGCAAGTTTGGAGAATCTCCATGTCGAACGTCATCAATACCAATATCAGCTCGCTCAACGCACAGCACAACCTGTCGAAGTCGCAGTCTGCCCTGACCACCTCGATGCAGCGCCTGTCGACCGGTCTGCGCATCAACAGCGCGAAGGACGATGCTGCCGGTATGGCCATTGCGAGCCGCATGACCTCCCAGATCAATGGCCTCGACGTTGCTACCCGCAACGCCAACGACGGCATCTCGCTGACCCAGACGGCCGAAGGCGGCCTGTCCTCGGCTTCCGACATCCTGCAGCGCATGCGCGACCTGGCCGTCCAGTCCTCGAACGGCAGTAACTCGGACGAAGACCGCGCCTCGATCCAGACCGAAGTCGGCCAGCTGAAGGACGAAATCGACCGTATTTCCAAGTCGACCAATTTCAACGGCATCAACCTGCTGGACGGTTCGTTCAGCGCGCAAAGCTTCCAGGTCGGCGCGAACAACAACGCCAACGACCGCATCCAGGTCAAGGAAATCGCCAACCTGAGCACCGACAAGCTGGGCACCGGCACTACCGGAACTTCGACCTTGACCTCGGGCATGACCACTGCTGCCCTGGCCGCTGGCGACCTGACCCTGAACGGCGCCTCCGTGGGCCCGACCGCTGCAGGCAGCCAGGCTGGCCAGAGCGCATCCAGCGCCTATGCGCTGGCCCAGGCAGTCAATGCAGCAGCTAGTCAGTCGGGGGTCACCGCGACGGCGAATGCTGCCGTGGCAAGTTCGATCACGAAAAAAGGCGCTGTCATCCTGGATGCGGATGCGAAAGATATCGCGGCCAATTCCTTCTCGATCAATGGCGTCAGCATTGGTGCGATCTCGGCAGGTAAAGCAGCCGACATGGCTCCGGGCACCAATCCGCCAGTGGCAGGCGGCCCATCCGAAGGTGTGGCGCAAGGCGCGAATGTCGCGGAAGCCATCAACAAGGTCGCCGACCAAACCGGTGTGCGCGCAACTGTGGACGACAAAGGGCAGGTAAGCCTGACCTCGACCAACGGCAAGGCAATCTCCATCAAACTGGAAGGCTCCACGGTAGCAGCTGACCTGACGAAAAGCACCGGACTGACCGCTACCGCGGACGGCACCGGCGCAGGTCTGACCACAGCTGTCGCCCCAACGGCGTCGGCGACTGGTTACGATGCTGGCTCTTTCAAGATCAACGGTGTGGAAATTGGCCAGATCGCCGGAGCCACGGATGATACCGCGCAGGGCGCGAACGTCGCCGCTGCGATCAACAAAATCAGCGGCAAGACCGGCGTGACCGCGACCGCTGATTCGGTTACCGGTGCACTAACCCTGACAGCAGCCGATGGCCGCGATATCAAACTCGAAGATGGCAAGGATTCTGCTGGTGCTGCGGTGACCGCTTTGGCTGCTACCGGCATTGGCAAGCAAACCATCAGTGGCACCGTCACGCTGAGCAGCTCTAGCACGACCGGTATCGTGGTCGGCGGTAGTGCCGACAAGAATGCAGGCCTGGAAGCCTATCGCGGCCTGAAGGCAGCCGACACCAAGTCCACCAACTCCCTGGCCTCGGTCGACGTCAGCACCGCCACCGGCGCCCAGGCAGCGATCGACACCATCGACAACGCCCTGAAATCGGTCAACACCGCGCGCGCCACCATGGGTGCGTACCAGAACCGCTTCAGCGCCGTGGTGTCGAACCTGCAAACCACGTCGGAAAACATGACTTCGTCGCGTTCGCGTATCCAGGACGCCGACTTTGCAACGGAAACGGCCAACATGACCCGCGGCCAGATCCTGCAGCAGGCCGGCACCTCGATGCTGGCCCAGGCGAACTCGCTGCCGAACGGCGTGCTGTCGCTGCTGCGCGGCTAATCCCGGCGCCTTTCGGCGAATCATGACAGTGTGCCCGGCCGGTGACAATCGGCCGGGTTTTTTTGCTTTATAGGAGCCATCATGGAACTTCGTCCCCTGTCCCCGCCACCCGCGGCCCAGGCCACGCCGGGCGCGAGCGAGCCGGCGCCCACCGCCGTCAAGAGCGGCGCCGCCGGCCCCGTCGATGCCCCGGCTTCGACGGCCGCCAAGCCCGGCAAGACCGATATCGGACAGCTCGACAAAGCCGTCGAGCACATCAACAAGAGCTTCGAGCAATCCAACCAGGGTGTCGAATTTTCCATCGACAAGGAGACCGATATCACGGTCGTCAAGGTCGTCGACCGCGAAACGCGCGAGGTCTTGCGCCAGATGCCGAGCGAGGAAGCGCTTGCGGTCGCCAGGCAGATCGACCGCATGCAGGGACTGCTGATCAAGCAGGAGGCTTGAGCGCGCAGGCGGCGCCTGCCCGGCCGATTGAATTGGGGGCTAAAACTACCTCTTTCGCACCGTTTGCTGGAAGTTTCCCTACGGTATATTGATGACTCGTTGGAGATAAATGATGGCCACCACAACAGGAACAATTTCTTCGTCCGGCTTGGGTTCGGGCTTGCCGGTCGACAGCCTGGTGACCCAGCTGATGGCCCTCGAGAAGCAGCCGCTGAACCTGATCGACAAGAAGGAAGCCAGCTACAACGCTTCGCTGTCGGCCTGGGGTACGATCAAGTCTTCGCTGTCGGCGCTGCAGACCGCCGCCAAAAACCTCGGCACGCCCGCCAAGATGCTGCCGCTGACCGCCAGCACCTCGCAGTCCGGCGTCCTCACCGCCACGGCCGACGCCGGTTCCGGCGCGGCGGTGGGCAACTACAGCATCGAAGTCACCAGCCTGGCCGCTTCGCAGAAGATCAAGACCGCGGTCGGCTACGGCGCGACCACCGACGTGGTCGGCACCGGCAACATCACCCTCGAGGTGGGCGGCTACGACGACAGCACCGACCCGCCCACCTTCACCGCCAAGTCGACCAAGACCATCCCGATCGGCAGCGGCAGCAATACCCTGGCCGGCATCCGCGACGCCATCAATGCCGCCAACGGCGGCGTCACCGCGAGCATCATCAACGACGGCAAGAGCAATTACCTGTCGCTGGCGTCGGCCGACTCCGGCACCGCCAACATGATGCGCATCAGCGTCGACGATCCGTCGCTGAATGCCCTGTCCTACAACGACCCGTCCGGCGTCAGCGAGATGGAAGAGAAGGTCGCGGCCAAGGATGCGGTGCTGACGATCGACAACGTCACCATCACCAAGTCCAGCAACACGATTACCGACGCGATCCAGGGCGTGACCCTGAACCTGACCGGCACCACCGCCAGCGGCACCACCAACAAATTGACGCTGACGAAGGACGATGCAGCGGTGAAGACCGCGGTCGGCGACTTCGTGAAGGCCTATAACGACGCCATCGGCGCCATGAGCAAGGCCTCGGCCTTCGATGCCGCCACCGGCAAGGGCTCGACCCTGACCGGCGACAGCACTTTGCGCACCATCCAGAGCCAGATGCGGAGCCTGCTGGGCACCGCATTCCCGGGCGGCGGCAAGGCCACCACCCTGGCGGCGGTCGGCATCACCACCCAGCGCGACGGCACCCTCGGCATCGACGCCGGCAAGCTGGACAAGGCGATGAGCGACCCCGGCGTGAACATGAGCGCCTTGTTCGCGACCAGCGGAACCAAGCGCGGTTTCGCGTCCCAGCTGGACGTGACGCTCGGCCGCATCCTGTCGCCGGTCGGCTCGCTTGCCGGCCATACCGGCAGCATCAACACCTCGATCACGGCGCTGGAAAAGCAGCGTACCGCGATCAATACCCGTCTCGTCTCCGTCGAAGCGCGCTACCGGGCGCAGTTCAGCGCCCTCGACACGGCGATGGCGAGCATGCAGACCACGACCTCTTACCTGACCCAGCAACTGGCCCAGTTCAGCGCCAACTCGAGCAGTTAGCTTTAACCAAAGGAAATGACCATGTTTGGAACCCCACGCAGCGGCGCCAAGGCCTACGCCAATGTCGGCGTCGAGACCAGTGTCCTCGCCGCCAATCCGCACAAGCTGATTTCGATGCTGTTCGAAGGCGCCCTGGTGGCGCTGTCGACCGCCTTGCACCACATGAAATCTGGAAATATCGCGGGCAAGGGCCAGGCGATCGCGAAGACCATGCGGATCATCGACGAAGGCTTGCGCGCCAGTCTCGACAAGAGTGTCGGCGAGATCGCCGAAAACCTCGACGCCCTGTACGAGTACATGGGCACGCGCCTGGTGATGGGCAACCTGAAGAATGACCCGGAAGCGTTGGAAGAAGTGCAGCGCCTGCTGGCCGACCTCAAAGAGGCCTGGGACCAGATCGCGCCCAAGGCCGCAGCGCCTGCGCCCGCCCCCGCGGCAATGCCGCATCCTGCTGCCGGCTATGGCGCCGCCGTCGCTCAAACCGCAAGTTTCGTAAAGGCCTGAATTACCATGTTCACCAGCCAGCAAGTGATCGCCGTTTACGACCGCATGGTCGAACTGACCGATCGGATGGTCGCCGCCGCGACCAGCGGCAATTGGGACGAGCTGGCGCTTCTCGAACGACAGTGCGCGGCCCAGATCGAGATCCTCAAAGCGAGCGAAGCGGAGGTCGAGCTGCCTGCGCCTGTCCGCCAGCAGAAAGTGCGGAACATTCGTGCGATCCTCGACAACGACCGCAAGATCCGTGACCTCAGCATGCCGTGGATGGCCCATTTGTCGGCATTGATCAGCAACACGCGTACGCAAGGCCGCCTGCTCGGCGCCTACGGCACGGTCTAAAGCCGGCACATCCACATGGCTACCCGGTTCGGCGCCGCGGTCGGACCGGTCGCTCCGGCGCAGGCGACGGCGGCCGTCGCCGCCCTTGGCGACCCGCGCCAGCAAGCCCTGGGACGCCTGCTGCAAGGCCTTGTCGGCCAGCAATTGCCGGTCCAGGTCCTGGCCCGCCTGCCCGAGGGCAGCTTCGTGGTGCGCGTCGCCGGACAAGAGGCCCGCATGGCCCTGCCTGCAGCAGCCCTGCCCGGCAGCGTCTTGCCGATGACGCTGGTCGAGGCGCTGCCGCATCCGACCTTCCAGCTGGGCGCTTCGGACCTGGCCGGCGTGCCGCTCCAGGTCCAGGCACAGGCGATGCCGCGCCCGGCGGCCGCGGCGTACACGGCAGCGCTGGCGCCTGCGTCCGGATCCGGCACCGGGCAGGCCATGCCTGCCGGCGCCCAGGACGATCCCCACACGACGCTCAGTGCGGTTGCGAAGGCCCTGTCGGGCATCCTGGCCGGGGCCGGCAACGCAGCGGCGCGCCAGGCTGCGATATCGGCTGCCACGCCGCTCGTGTCGACCACCCCGATCGTCCCCGAACAGCTGGCGCGGGCCCTGCAAGGGTCGATACAGGAAAGCGGGCTGTTCTACGAGTCCCATCTCGCCGAATGGCATGCCGGCAAACGCAGCCTGGAGGCGCTGGCACGCGAACCGCAGGTCCGGCTCGCGGCCACGGCTGTGGGCCCTGGTCCGGCGATGCATGCCGGCGAACCGACGCATGCCGAGCTCGTCAATCTCCAGCTGAATGTCCTCGAGTCGCCGCAACTGAGCTGGCAGGGCCAGTTGCTCCCCGGCCAAGCGCTGCACTGGACCATCGAAAAAGACCCGCCGCAAGAAGACCCGGGACATGGCCGGGGTATCGATGCCGGCGCCGACGGCACGTCCTGGCGCAGCACGCTGCGGCTGCACTTCCCTTGCCTTGGCGAGGTGTCCGCCAGCGTGACCCTGGCCGGCGGCCAGCTGCACATCCAGGTCGATGCACACGATGAGGCCAGCCGCGCGCAGCTGCGGGCCAGCGCGTCCGGCCTGGACCAGGCGCTTGGCGCCGCCGGCGCCCGGTTGGCGGCGCTGCGCATCGGCAGGCCGCCGCCATGAGCACGCCTGAACAAAAACGCCTGCAATCGGCTGTGGCCATCGCGTACGAGGATGCCGCCGGCGCACCGCGCGTCGTCGCCAAGGGCAGCGGCCTGGTCGCCGAGCAGATCATCGCGCGTGCGCGCGAAGCCGACGTCTTCGTCCATGAGTCCAGGGAACTGGTGGCGCTGCTCATGCATGTCGATCTGGACCGGGAAATCCCGCCTGCACTCTACCGTGCAATTGCGGAACTGTTGGCATGGCTATATCATGTTGAAGCTACGCAACAAAACAAATGACGGCGGGAAGTTAATGCAAGCAATAAGCAAGATGGACATGGAAAACTGGCACGATTATGAAGTGACGTCGCGCAGGGAAATCATTGCCCTGATGCGCCGCATCAGCGAGCAGCGCCAGCTGGTCAGGATGATCGTGCCGGGCACACCGGACTCCTGCATTACTTCGCTGCTGGAAATCGATCAGGACAGCAATACCTTAACCTTCGACCGTTCGGTCGACGCCGAGCAGAACCGCCGCATCCTGGCTGCCGGCGGCATCGAATGCGAGACCATGCTGGACAAGGTCCGGATCCTGTTCAGCGTCCGGAGCCTGCGCGAGATAGCCTATGAAAACGGCACTGCCTTGCAGGCGCCGATTCCAGAGACCCTGATCCGCTTGCAGCGCCGCGAGTACTACCGGATCCCGACCCCGCTCAGCAATCCCGTGCGGGTCCTCCTGCCGGTACCGGGCGATGCGGGGGCGCCTTCGCTGAGCCTGCCATTGGCGGACCTCAGTTGCGGCGGCATCGCGATCCTCGACAACAAGCGACAGCTCGACAATCAGATCGGCCTGGTGCTGCCGGATTGCCGCATCGAATTGCCGGAATTCGGGACGGTCACCACCGCCTTGCAGATCCGGAATTCGGTCGACATGACCCTGCTTCACAACAAGCCGAATCATCGCCTGGGCTGCCAGTACGTCGACATCTCGCAAGGCAACCTTGCCAAAGTGCAGAGATTTATCACCAAGCTCGAGCGCGAACAGAATGCCCGCATTGCCGGACTGGTCTGATCACGGGACGGCGTGTGCCGTCCCTCAGCGTTCAGCCAGGTGCTCGTAGACGAAGGATTTGATGGCGAGCATGGTCGCCCCATCGTTGCCGTCGTCGAACTCGATTCCATAACGCATCTGTTGCGACAACTTGCCCTTGACGCTGCGAATCGTGCAGCCGACCGTCAACAGGTGATTCTGCTGGGCGATCTTGAGCCGGAATGAGGCCTTCATCCGGGTTCCGGCCTGGCCCAGCACGAAATTGGTGGCGATGGCGCAACCGCTCCCCGACAGGTTCATGATCACGGCCGGAATCGAATGGTCGTCGTCGATCGACAGCACGACCGGAATCCGGGTATCGACCCGCAGCGCCTGGCGGAACGGCTTGGTTGCCGCTTCCGTCGGATAACGCAGGAACATGTGGGGGCTGGGCAAGGAGGCATAGCGCATCAGCGAGGTCTTGAAAACGCACAGGTTGCGCCCGAAGATGACCTGCACCGCGATCGGCAAGCCTTCGAAGTCGTTCCAGACCTGCCCGCCTCCCAGCCGCAGGGTGGGCGCCGAGACGATCAAGGCCTGCAGCGGGATGCGGCCGAGGAATTCGACCTGCTCGTTGCGCGCCTCGAAATCCCCCGGCAACTTGTAGGTCAGGGTCAAACCTTCGGCATTGTGCTTCAAGTGGATGAGCGGGTCGCGCAGCTGGCGCCCCATCGCGTCCTCGCCATCGACCAGGGTCGCCGCGATGCTGCGGTCACCCGGCAGGGCGGCACGCACCGGCCGTTTTTCCAGCAGGCGGTGACGCACCGCCAGATTGTCGACGATGAATCCCTCCGGCGCCAGCAGTTCGCCCGAGCGCAGGTAAATCGGCCAGGGCAAGGGGGCGCCGACCTTCAGTTCTTGCTCGGAAAGATAGATGAATTTCGCCATGGCCTTAGGGGATGAACTGCCGCCGCGCAGGCGGCACGGTCGATATTGTCATAAGTACTGCGCTAAAGCAATACCGTGGGAAAAGAGTACGGTAAGGGCACCGCTATTCGGCGCTTTGAAGATCTGTTTGTGTTGCATAATATGCTCACATATTAATGAGCGTCATTGTTCGCTCGCCCCTGAATCCGTTTAGAACAATGCAAGCAATTACTGATGCCGAGCTGGACTGGCGCGTCTATGAAGTACGCTCCCGCAGGGAAGTCGCGGCCCTGTTGCGGCAACTCTTCGAAAAGAACACCTTGATTCGCCTGATGATCAGGGGCGAGGCCGACAGCTGCATGACATCCTTGCTGCAGGTCGACCCGGAGAAGGGCACGATCGTTCTGGATCGTTCGGTCAGCCGCGAGCAGAACGAGCGCATCGTTTCCAGCGGCAAGCTGAGGTGCGAGACTTCGCTCGACAGGATCCGCATCTTCTTCACCATCGAAAACATCGTCGAGACGCGCTTCGACGGCGGTACCGCCCTGCGCGCGAATTTCCCGGCCAGCCTGGTACGTCTGCAGCGCCGGGAGTTCTACCGGATGAGTACACCGGTTACCAATCCGGTCTACGTCACGATACCGCTGCCGGGCGAAGACGATGGGGGCAACGCCTTCCTGCCGCTGGCCGACATCAGTTGCGGCGGCATCGCGCTGCTCGACAACAAGGGCCTGCTCGGCACGACCATCGGCCAGACCTTCGCGAACTGCAGCATCGGCCTGCCCGACCTCGGGGCCATCACGACCTCGCTGCAGGTCCGCTACGCGCTCGACGTGCCGATGCTGAACAACAAGACGAATCGAAGGCTGGGCCTGCAGTTTGTCGACATGCCAGGCGCCAGCCTGACTGCGGTGCAACGCTATATCACCAGGCTCGAACGCGAGCGCAACGCCCGCCAGGCGGGACTGGCCTGAGCGTCCCGGCTCTACACCTGCATGTTCATGATGTCGTGGTAGGCTGAAACCAGCTTGTTGCGCACCTGCACGGTCGCCTGGAAGCTGATGCTGGCCTTCTGCATGGCGATCATCGTGTCCGACAGGCTGACCGAATCGTCGCCGGCGGCAAACTTCTTGCCCATGTCCTCGGCCTGGTTCTGGGCGTTGCTGACACTGTCCAACTGGGCCTTCAAGGCATCCGAAAAGCTGACCTTCGACGACGACTCGGCCGCTTCGGCGCCGCCGGGCTTGCCCAGGCTGCCGATGCCGCCGATGCCGCCCGCGTTCAAGGCCGACCCGGCAGACGGCATGGCGGGCTTGCTGGCCGCCGCCTTCAATTGCGCCATCATCGCTTCGATGCGGCTGCTGTCGATTCCGCCGATATTCATGTCGAGCTCTCCAGTCAGTCGGGGTCAGAGCCCATTCGCGTGAACCGGGCTCTGACCCCAAAAGAAAACATTCATTCAGGCTGTCAGAATATCAGCGGGGCGGCAATGGATGCGCCGGAGCAGCGCCGTAAACGCCCCCCTTTTCTCCGTATTGAATGTTGCCCTGCGGCTTCATAATAGCGTTCAACTACTCGAAACCCGACCATCCAACCATGGCAACAGCAGCGCAACCCATCCTCGACGAAAGCCCGGCCGATCCGCGTCCCAGGTATTGGGAAACACCGATGGGCAAGCGCGTGGTCGCCGGCGCTGCCGCGGCGGTGGCGCTGGCGGTTGTCGCCGCGCTATGGCTGTGGTCCTCGGCGCCCGACTACAAGGTCCTGTTCTCGAATTTCAGCGACCGCGACGGCGGCGCCATCACCGCCTCGCTCGACCAGATGGGCGTCAAGTACAAGTTTTCCGAAGGCGGCACCGCGATCCTGATCCCGGCCGAGCAAGTGCCCAGCGTGCGCCTGAAGCTGGCGTCCCAGGGCCTGCCGCGCGCCGGCAACGTCGGCTTCGAGCTGCTCGAGAACCAGAAGCTGGGCACCTCTCAGTTCGTCGAACAGGTCAACTACCAGCGCTCGCTCGAAGGCGAGCTGGCGAACTCGATCCAGGCCGTGTCCGCGGTCGCGTCGGCGCGCGTGCACCTGGCGATGCCGAAACCCTCCGTGTTCGTGCGCGATCAGCAGAAGCCCACCGCCTCGGTGCTGCTCAACCTGCAGCCCGGCCGCGCCCTCGACCAGGCGCAAGTCAGCGCCATCGTGCACCTGGTGGCGTCGTCGGTGCCGGAACTGACACCGTCCAACGTGACCGTGGTCGACCAGAACGGCACCCTGCTGTCCGACACCGCTGCCCGTAACGGCAAGCAGCTCGATCCGAACCAGCTGAAGTACGTCGAAGCCCTGCAGGCCAACATCGTCAAGCAGGTCGAGTCGATGATCGCGCCGATCGTCGGCCAGGCCAATGTGCGCGCGGAAGCGACCGCCGAAGTCGACTTCGCCCAGGTCGACACCGCCGCCGAGATGTACAAGCCGAATTCGCCACCGGAGCCGCAGGCGATCCGCAGCCAGCAGACTTCCGAGCAGACCGGTCCCGGCTCGCAGAACCCATCGGGCATCCCGGGCGCGCTGTCGAACCAGCCGCCGGGCGCGGCCACGGCGCCGATCGAGGGTGGCGCGCCGGCAGCCGGCCAGCAGCAAACCACGAGCGGCCCGACCAGCAAGAACGCCACCACCAATTACGAAGTCGACAAGACCTTGCGCTTCGAGCAAAAACCGATGGGCGGCATCAAGCGCTTGACGGTGGGCGTGGTGGTCAATTACCGCCGCAGTATCGACCCGAAGACCGGCAAGGTCGCGATCAAGCCGCTGTCCGCTGCGGAGGTCGCGCAGATCAACGATCTGGTGAAGCAGGCGATGGGCTACAATCAGGCGCGCGGCGATACGCTCAACGTGGCCAACGCCCCGTTCGACGGGATCGACAAGCCGGCCGAGGTGCAGCCTGAATGGTGGAAGGATCAGAACAACCTGCCGCTGGCGAAGGAAATCGCCAAGTACCTGTTCATTGCCCTGGTCCTCGCCTTCCTGTGGTACCGCATCCTGCGCCCGCTTCTCAGGCCGGTCATGAAGCAGTTCGACAAGGCGGTCGAGATGCCGCCCGAACCCGAGGCGGACGAAGAGGAAGAAGCGGCGGAGCCGGACCTCGACGCCTTGAGCCGCGCGGCCCGCGAGGAAGAAGAGAAGAAACAGGTCATCATCTACAAGAGCAACATGGAGATGGCCAAGAGCCTGGCGCAGAACGATCCGCGCATCGTGGCGAACGTGATCAAGGAATGGTTGGGCGCAGAGTAATATGAGCGACAAGGACAAAGACAACGTCAACAAGGCCGCGATCCTGATGCTGGCACTGGGCGAATCCGAAGCGGCGGAAGTCATGCGCTACCTCGGCCCGCGCGAAGTGCTGAAGCTGGGCGCGGCGATGGCGCAGATGAAGGCGGTCCAGCATGAGGAAGTCACCGCGGTGCTGACCGACTTTCGCGAGCGGGTCGACCTGCAGTCGACCGTCGGCCTCGATTCGGACGAGTACATCCGCCAGGTACTGACCAAGGCACTGGGTGACGACAAGGCCACCGTCCTGCTGAACCGCATCCTGGGCGGCAAGGACGCATCCGGGATCGAAAGCCTGAAGTGGATGGATTCGCAATCGGTGGCGGAACTGATCCGCAACGAGCACCCGCAGATCATCGCCACCATCCTGGTCCACCTCGAGCGCGACCAGGCCTGCGAAATCCTGGGCCACTTCACCGACCGTCTGCGCAACGACGTCGTACTGCGCATTGCCACCCTCGACGGCGTGCAGCCGGCCGCACTGCGCGAGCTGAACGACGTGCTGACCAAGCTCCTTTCGGGCAATGAACACATCAAGAAATCGTCCCTGGGGGGCGTGCGCACTGCCGCCGAGATCCTCAACTTCATGAGCGGCGAACTGGAAAGCTCGGTCATGGAGACCATCAAGAACTACGACAACGACATGGCGCAGAAGATCATGGACGAGATGTTCGTGTTCGACAACATCATCGACATCGACGACCGCGGTATCCAGCTGCTGCTGCGCGAAGTGCAGTCGGACATGCTGATCATTGCACTGAAAGGCGCCAGCCAGGACCTGCGTGAAAAGATTTTCAAGAACATGTCGCAGCGCGCGGCCGAGATGATGCGCGAAGACCTCGAATCGAAGGGGCCGGTGCGCCTGTCGGAAGTGGAGTCCCAGCAGAAGCAGATCCTGCAGATCGTCCGCCGCCTGGCCGACGAAGGCCAGGTCGTCCTGGGCGGTAAAGGCGAGGACTCGTTCGTCTGATGGTGAACTCGAAAGACTTCCAGCCCATGTTCAAGCGTTGGGAAATGACCTCCTTCGGCGACGAGCGCGCCAGCGTCGTGGCCGAGCGCCGGGCGGCCGAGGCCGCCGCACAGGCCCAAGCCGTGGCCGAGGCAATGCCACGGCACGGCATGGACTTGCCGCCGCCCCCGGCGATCAGTGAACAAGAGCTGGAAGCGATCCGCGAAGCGGCGCGTCAGCAAGCCCATGCGGAAGGCTTCGAAGCCGGCCACGCCAGCGGCTATGAAGACGGCCTGGCCCTGGGCCGCGCCGAAGCGGCGTCCGAACTGGCCCATTTGCAGGAGATGGCCGTCAGCTTCGGCCACGCCGTCACCGAGGCCGATGAAGCCATCGCCGCCGACGTGCTGGAACTGGCGCTGCACTTGGCAAAAAATATGGTGCGCACCGCCTTCGAGGTGCGCCCCGAACTGATCCTGCCGGTGGTGCGCGAAGCGGTCGACTACCTGCCGACCCTGCAGCAGCCTGCCCTGCTGATCCTGAATCCCGAAGACGCCCTGATCGTCCGCGGCAGCATCGGCCACGAACTCGAAAAGACCGGCTGGCGCATCGTCGAGGACACGAATGTCGCGCGCGGCGGCTGCCGCATCGACACCGCCAGCAACCAGATCGACGCCCAGATCGGATCGCGCTGGCAGCGCCTGGCGCACGCGCTGGGCCGCAATGTGGAGTGGCTCGGTGAATGACCGCCACACCGCGCGCTGGAAGTCCTACCTGAAGGACTGCGGCAACCTGCTCGATTTCGTCGAGCCGATGCAGGTCTCGGGCCGCGTCACGCGCGTGGCCGGCCTCGTGATGGAATGCGTGGGCCTCAAGCTGGCGGTGGGCAGCGCCTGCACCATCCCGGTGGCGAGCGGCGCGCGGATCGAGGCCGAGGTCGTCGGCTTCGAAGGCGAACGCCTGTTCCTGATGCCGCAATCCGACGTCGAAGGCGTCATTCCCGGCTCGCGCGTGTTCCCGGTCGAGCCCAGCGTGCCGAAGCCCGGCAGCGTGGATCACCCGCGCCGCCGCCCGATGGATCGTGCGCGCCACCTGCCGGTGGGCTGGGGCCTGCTGGGCCGCGTGGTCGACGGCGCCGGCCGCCCGCTGGACGGCAAGGGCCCGCTCGCCACCACCGAGATGGGCCCGCTGAACGCGCGCCCCATCAACCCGCTCGAGCGCTCGCCGATCTCGGAGACCCTGGACGTGGGCGTCCGCGCCATCAACGCCATGCTCACCGTCGGCCGCGGCCAGCGTCTCGGCCTGTTCGCCGGCACCGGCGTCGGTAAATCCGTGCTGCTGGGGATGATCGCGCGCTACACCACCGCCGACGTGATCGTGGTCGGCTTGATCGGCGAACGGGGCCGCGAGGTGAAGGAATTCATCGAACAGATCCTCGGCGAGGAAGGCCTGGCGCGCTCCTGCGTGGTGGCGGCGCCGGCCGACTCGCCGCCGCTGCTGCGCATGCAGGGCGCCGCCTACGCCACCGCCATCGCCGAGCACTTCCGCGACGAGGGCAAGAATGTCATGCTGATCATGGATTCGCTGACCCGCTACGCCCAGGCGCAGCGCGAGATCGCCCTCGCGATCGGCGAACCGCCGGCCACCAAGGGCTATCCGCCTTCGGTGTTCGCCAAGCTGCCGGTGCTGGTGGAACGCGCCGGCAACGGCCACGAAGGCGGCGGCTCGATCACCGCCTTCTACACCGTGCTGTCCGAGGGCGACGACCAGCAGGACCCGATCGCCGACGCCGCGCGCGGTATCCTGGACGGCCACATCGTCCTCAACCGCCGCCTGGCCGAAGCCGGCCACTACCCGGCCATCGACATCGAACAGTCGATTTCGCGTGCGATGCACGGCATCACTTCGCGCGAGCACCAGCAGGCGGCGCGCACGCTCAAGCAGCTGTACTCGCGCTACGAGCGCTCGCGCGACCTGATCAGCGTGGGCGCCTACGTGGCCGGCACCGACCCGACGCTGGACAAGGCGATCGTCCTGCACGAGCGCATCGAGAAATTCCTTTGCCAGGAAATCCACGACAACACGGATATGCTGCAGAGTTTGGGGGAATTGACCGCTCTGTTCGGCTGATTGATCGGCGGCAACGACCTCTATACTGCGAGTCACCATGGCCATCCAATCCGCACTCGACACCCTGATCGACCTCGCACAACGCGAGTCCGACGACCGCGCCAAGCGCCTGGGCGCCGCCCTGAAGGCGGTCGAGGAAGCGGAGCAGAAGCTGCAGATGCTGCAGGGTTACCGCCAGGATTATGCGGACAAGCTGGACCAGGCCCAGATGAACGGCATCACGCCCTTCGCCTACGCGAACTTCGTGGCCTTCATGGGCAAGCTGGACAACGCTGTAAATGGCCAGAAGGAAGTCATCAAGCATGCGCAGTACAAGGCCGACCTTGAGCGCAGGGCCCTGCAGGACAGCGAACGCAAGCGCCTTTCCTATCGCACCCTGGGCGAACGCGCGGCGGCCCAGGCGCTGGCGATCGAGACCAAGCGCGACCAGAAAATGATGGACGATTTTGCGGCCCGCTCGGCACGCCGCGCGCAAAGCTGAATTCAACGTTGACGAGACGACGATGCAAACCAATGCCCTGAATATCCAGCTGAACGCCAACGCTCCGGCCCCGGCCCAGCGTAACGGCGCGTCCGCCAACAGCGACGCCGCCCAGTTCGGCGCCATGCTGTCGAACGAAATGGCAATGCGCCAGCCGGCACCGGCACCGACGCCGGCCGCCCGGAAAGCGGAAGCACCAAAGCCGCAGGCCGCCGACAAGCCGGCCCAGCCCGACGACGCCGCGCCGCAGCAGGCGGCCAGGCCGGACGATGCCGCCAGGCCGGCCGCCGCCAACAAGGCCGACGATGCACAGGACGCGGACAAGGCCGACAGCGACAAGGACGCCGCCGACGAGCAGTCCGGCGAGGCGTCCGCCCCGGCCAGCGCCATGCTGGCCCTGATGGCCAGCCTGCAAACGCCGGCCAAAGACACGAAAACCGATGCCGCCAAGGGCGCCGCCAGCCAGGCCTTCGACGCGCTGAACGGCGCCGGCGGCAAGGGCAAGCGCGGCGAGACCGCCCAGCTGGCGGCCCTGCAGGCGGCGATGAAAGCTGTGGCCAAGGATGGTTCCGGCATCGCCACCACCGCCGGCAAGGCCTTCAGCGACACCGCGGCCCTGCGCAACCCGGCCCTGGCCGCCTCCGGCGCCGGCATCGTCGCCGACGACAAGGCCGCCGCCACGGATGCGGGCGCAAAGCTGGGCGCCGACCTGCGCGCGGCCCTCGCCGCCACCTCCAGCCAGGGGCAACTGGAATCGCAATTCGACACAGCCGCACTGGCCCTGCAGCAGGCACGCGAAAGCGCCGCCGCGCGCGAGCCGGCCGCCGCCGTCATCGCCCTTGCCCAGGCCCAGCCGGCCGTGCTGGAGGCCGTGCAGGCCGCGGCCGCGGCCGCCGACGAGCTGAGCGCACGGGTCGGCACCGAGGCCTGGGAAAACCAGGTCGGCCAGAAAGTCGTCTACATGATCGGCAACGACGAGCAGACCGCCTCGCTGACCCTGAACCCGCCGGACCTGGGACCGCTGCAGGTGGTGCTGTCGGTAAGCAACGACCAGGCCAGCGTGAGCTTCTCGGCCAACCAGGAAGAAGTCCGCCAGGCCCTCGAAGATGCCCTGCCGCGCCTGCGCGAAATGATGAGCGAAAGCGGCATCGCGCTGAACAACGCCAGCGTCAATGCCGGCATGCCGGACAACCGCCAGGCGCAGGAACAGGCTGCGCGCAACAACGGCGGCTTTGGCGGCAATAATCGCGGCCGTGGTAATGGCGGCAACACGGTCGACGAGACGGCAGCGCGTCCGGTAACCCGCACGGCAACCTTGGGTGACCGCGGGATGGTCGATACGTTCGCGTAATCATTAAGAAACAACGAGATAGCGTCCCTTCCTCCCTCTTTTCCACAATTGCTTCTGCTCACTTTTTCCCGATAATGACATAATGGCGGGACGATCCACAGCGGGACCGAGGTATCTTGAAAGCGAATCCAAAAATGAAAGCTGATCCGAAAGCGGACGCAGCAGCGGCGCCGGCGGCAGGCGGCAGGAACAAGCTGATCATCCTGATCAGCGCGGCAGTGCTCGTGCTCGGCCTGGGCGGTGGCGCCGGCTGGTACTTCATGCATGGCAGCGGCGGCGCTGAAACGTCCGAGCCGGCCAAGAAGGACCACGGCAGCAGCAAGAAGAAGAAAAAGGAAGAGCATCCGCCCGAGTACCTGGCGCTCGACGCCTTTACCGTCAACCTGCAGCCGGAAAACGGCGACCAGTACCTGCGCGTCGCTTTCACGCTGCAAGTGGACGGCGCCGAGCAGGCCGAGCTGATCAAGGCTAACATGGCCAAGGTGCGCAGCCGCGTGCTGCTGCTCCTGTCTGGCAAGAAAGCTTCGGAGATCAACACGGTCGAAGGCAAGCAGCAGCTGGCCGGCGAAATCCTCGCTGTGGTAAAAACACCGTTTGCCGAACACGGCGATGAGCAGGAAGTCTCGGACGTCCTGTTCACCGAGTTCATCATTCAGTAAATAGCCTTATCTACCAGTAAAGCAGAATGGCCGATAATTTTCTCTCACAGGAAGAAGTCGATGCCCTCTTAAAAGGGGTCAACGGCGATCAGGACGATGTCGCGGCTCCTGAAGACACCTCGGGAGTCCGCACATACAACCTGGCAACGCAGGAGCGGATCGTCCGCGGCCGCATGCCGACGCTCGAGATCATCAACGAGCGTTTCGCCAGGTATCTGCGGGTCGGCCTGTTCAACTTTTTGCGCCGCAGCGCCGAAGTGTCGGTCGGATCGGTGCGGGTCTCGAAGTACAGCGAATTCATCCGCAACCTGGTGGTGCCGACCAACCTGAACCTGATCCACATGAAGCCGCTGCGCGGCACCGCGCTGATGGTCTTCGATCCGGGCCTGGTGTTCCTGCTGGTCGACAACCTGTTCGGCGGCGACGGCCGTTTCCATACCCGTGTGGAAGGCCGTGACTTTACCCAGACCGAGCAGCGCATCATCATGCGCATCCTCGACATCGTGTTCGAGGCCTATGCCAAGTCCTGGGAGCCGGTCTACCCGATCGAATTCGAGTACATCCGCTCGGAGATGAACACGCAATTCGCGAACATCGCCACCCCGAACGAAGTCGTGGTATCGTCGACGTTCACCGTCGAGCTCGGGTCGGTGTCGGGCCAGATCCACTTCTGCATGCCCTACTCGATGATCGAGCCGATCCGCGATGCGCTGACTTCGAGCCTGCAGGGTGAAGCCCTGGAGGTGGACAAGCGCTGGATCCGCCTGCTGACGCAGCAGATCCAGGTAGCGGAAGTCGAACTGGTTGCCGTGCTGGGACATGGCAAGGCGAATTTCGACGAAATCCTCAACATGAAAATCGGCGATGTCATACCGATCTCGGTCCCTGAAACCGTCCAGGCGACCGTCGATGGCGTGCCGGTCATGGATTGCAGCTATGGCGTCTTCAACGGCCAGTACTCGCTGAAAGTCGAAAAGCTGCTGGCCAACACAGAAACCTTCAAGAAATAACGAAACACCAGCCTCTGGCTACACAGGAGAACATCATGTCCGATACCCAGGACGATCAAGGCAGCATCGACGACGATTGGGGTGCGGCGATCGCCGAGCAGGCGGCTGCCGAAGCAGCCGCGCTCGCCAACCAGCAAACGGCCAGCGCCGCCGTGTTCAAGGATTTCTCGAACAAGGGCCCACGCCCGGACACGCCCAACGATATCGACTTCATCCTCGATATTCCGGTACAGTTGACGGTGGAACTGGGACGTACCAAGATCGCCATCAAGAACCTGCTGCAGCTCGCGCAGGGCTCGGTGGTGGAACTGGACGGCCTGGCCGGCGAGCCGATGGACGTGCTCGTGAACGGCTGCCTGATCGCCCAGGGCGAGGTAGTGGTCGTGAACGACAAGTTCGGCATTCGCCTCACCGACATCATCACGCCGTCCGAGCGTATCCGCAAACTGAACAAATGACGACCAGCGCGCGCCTGCTGACCCTCCTCTTCCTTTCGCTGCCGCTGGCGGCGAGCGCGCAGGCGCCTGCGACCAGCATGCCTGTCGCCGATACGGCAGCACCCGCGGCCACCGTCCCCGCGCCAGGCGCCAACGCCCCCGTCCTGAACCCGGCCGGCCCGGCCGCGCCCGAGACCACCGTCGGCGGCGGCGCGGCCAACCGCCCTGCCCCCGCACCGGTGACGATGCCGTCCGGCTCGGCCACCGGCAGCCTGCTGCAGACCCTGTTCGCGCTCATCGTCGTGCTGGGCGTGCTGGGCGCCCTCGCCTGGTTCCTGAAGCGCTACGGCCCGAAAGCGATGGGCGGCGCTGCCGGCCTGCGCGTGGTCGGCTCGCTCAACCTGGGCGGACGCGAGCGCCTGCTGGTGGTCGAAATCGGCAACCAGTGGATCGTGGTGGGCGCCTCGCCCGGCCGCGTCAACGCGCTGGCGACCATGCCGAAACAAGAGAGCGCCGACATGGCCTCGGCCGGTGCTACGCTGGCGCAAGGTGAAACAACGACGACGCAGCCAGCGAACAGCTTCGCCGACTGGCTGAAGCAGACCATCGACAAACGTAAGTAAATGCGCAAACCAAGAATCCTGCTGGCGGCCGGCCTGATCGTCCTGTCGCTGGCCGCGGCCGCAGCCGCCATCGCGGCGCCCGCCATTCCCGCCTTCACCACCAGCCCCGCGCCGGGCGGCGGCACCGCGTATTCGCTGCCGGTCCAGACCCTGCTCCTGATGACGGCGCTGACCTTCATCCCGGCGGCGCTGCTGATGATGACCAGCTTCACCCGCATCATCATCGTGCTCTCGCTGCTGCGCCAGGCGCTCGGCACCCAGACCGCGCCGCCGAACCAGGTGATGGTGGGCCTGGCCCTGTTCCTGACATTGTTCGTGATGGGCCCGACGTTCGACCGCATCTACACCGAAGCCTACGTGCCGCTGCAGGAAAACAAGATCCAGATGGGCGAGGCGATGGACAAGGCCGCCGCGCCGCTGAAGGGCTTCATGCTGAAGCAGACCCGCCAGTCGGACCTGGCGCTGTTCGTCAAGATCTCGCGCACGCCCGCGCTGCAGGGCCCGGAGGAAGTGCCGCTGCGGGTCCTGATCCCGGCCTTCATCACCAGTGAATTGAAGACCGCCTTCCAGATCGGCTTCGCGATCTTCATCCCCTTCCTCATCATCGACATGGTGGTGGCCTCGGTGCTGATGTCGATGGGTATGATGATGATGTCGCCGGCGGTGATCTCGCTGCCGATGAAGCTGATGCTGTTCGTGCTGGTCGACGGCTGGCAGCTGCTGCTGGGCTCCCTGTCCCAAAGTTTCAATTAGTCAGAGTTTTAATTAAGGATCGAAGCATGACTCCGGAAAGCGTCATCGCAATGGGCCGCGCGGCCATGGAAGTCACCTTGATGGTGTCGGCGCCGCTGCTGCTGGTGGCCCTGATCATCGGCCTGGTGGTCAGCATCTTCCAGGCCGCCACCTCGATCAACGAACAGACCCTGTCCTTCATTCCCAAGCTGGTCGGCGTGTTCGTCGCCCTGGTGCTGGCCGGTCCGTGGATGCTGACCGTGATGACGGACTACATGCGGAATATCTTCACTGGCATTCCCGGGATGATCGGGTGATGTCGGCGTCACGCGTGGGCACGGAGTGCCCGCCCCACGTCCATGATTTCGTTTACCACGACTGAACTCTATGCGTGGATCGGGGGCCTGCTGTGGCCCCTGACGCGCATCCTCGGCCTGATCGCGGCGGCGCCGGTGTTCGGCAATACCGGCGTGCCCATGCTGATCAAGCTGAGCCTGGGCGTGCTGCTGGCGGCCATCGTGGCGCCGGTCATTCCCGGCACGCCCGCGGTCGATCCGACCTCCTGGGCCGGCATCCTGATCCTGGCGCAGGAAATGCTGATCGGCGCGGCGATGGGCTTTGCGCTGCGCCTGGTGTTCGCCGCCGTCGAATTCGCGGGTGAAGTCGCCAGCAACACCATGGGCTTCGGCTTCGCCACCTTCTACGACCCCAGCTCGGCCGGCCGCAACTCGGCCATCAGCCAGTTCCTGGCGCTGGTCGCGACCATGGCCTTCCTGGCCATGAACGCCCACCTGGTGCTGATCCAGGCGCTGGTCGAGAGCTTCTTCACGCTGCCGATTTCCGGCACCCCGATGTCGCTGGCGGCGCCGCTCGAAATGGTGCGCTGGGGCGGCCGCATCTTCTCCGCCGGCCTGCAGATCGCCATGCCGATCGTCGCGGCCATGTTAATCACCAATATCGCGCTGGCGATCCTGACCCGCGCCGCGCCGCAGCTGAACCTGTTCGGCATCGGCTTCCCGATCACGCTGGGCGCGGGCTTCCTGATCATCAGCCTGACCCTGCCCTACCTGAACACGCCGCTGCAGAACCTGTTCAACCAGGGCATCGAAGCCAGCCGCCGGATTCCGCGCAGCGGCGGCGAGCGGCCAGGGCAGCCCAGGCCGGCCGTGCCGCCGGCGGCGATCGTGCCGGCCTCCTGATCACGCCCGATTGGCGTTCCCGGCGCCCGTGTCGGTATTTCTTACATGCGAGGGCAAGCTCGAAGCTACAGGATTCGCAAACGTTTGAATCCAATAGGAAATTTCCTATTGGCACGCAAATTGCTAAATAGACATTATCCTTTACTTCACGCGATAATGGAGATGTCCATGAAAAAAGTCCTGACCAAACTCGTTCCTGCCCTGCTGCTCGCCATGGGTGCGGCCAGCGCCAGCGCGTCCGTGATGACCCTGGGGACCATCGACAAGCTGTACGGCAGCGCTGCCGGCCGCGGCGCTACCGCCAGCACCGGCGCGGGCTCCTGCGACATCCTGAACGCCAGCTCGATCACCGTGAAGGACACCTCCTCCGGCTGCGAACGCTTCCATGACACCTTCAATTTCAGCGGCCTGAACTATAAAAGCCTGGACAGCCTGGACTTGACCCTGTCGTTCAGCAACACCGACGACACCAATACCGTTCTCATCTTCTTCAAGGTTAAAGAAGACTGGCGCGTCAAGATCGCCGACACGTCCTCGCATTCGTCGAGCGTCCTGCTGGACATGACCAACAGTACCGCAACCACTACGCAAGTGTTTCACATCGATGCTGCGAGCCATCCGGACGTGTTCGCCAACATCGCCACGAACGGCTATTTCCAGCTGTGGTTCGGTGACGAGGCCGCAGGCGCCAACAACTTCCAGCTGAGCGCGGCCAGCGTGAAAATCAACGGCACGCCCGTGCCTGAACCCGCCAGCCTTGCCCTGTTTGGCGCCGCGCTACTGGGCGGCATTGCTGCGCGCCGCCGCCGTCCTTCCTGAGAGCGGCCTGGCGCGCGACGCGCTTGAGGATGCTGCTGCCGCCTACTGCCTGGCGCGCAGCAGCTCCGCAATCTCTCCCAGTTTCGCTTCGATCGAGCGCAGCACCAGCAGCTGCTCATCGTTCTCCTTGTTCTGCGGCGGATGACGCAAGGCTTCACGCGCCCGCATGATCTGGGCGCGGAAGGCCTGGGCGTCGATGATGCCGGTCAGGTGCATGTCCGAGGCCTGCCCCACGCTGTGGCCCGCGGTTTCGAATTTCAGGGTGCTGAGATTGAAATGCTTCAGGATCGGCCCTTCGACGAAGGTGACGTCCTGGATGTTCTCGAGCGGGATGGTCTTTTCGGTGGTGACCAGGATGCCCTTGCGGAAGCGCAGGTTGCGTTCGCCCAGCTGGCATTCGAGGCGGTCGAAATAGTGCTGGGCCCACCAGCGGCCGACACCCAGGAACCAGACGATCGCCAGCGGAATGCCGACCACCGTGCACATCATCGTGAGCCCGATCTTCATGACCAGGAAGGGTTTGATCAGCGGGTTGAAGCGTGCGCGGATGGCGATGGCGTCGGTGGTCATGGCTTGCTCGACAATTTAATTCCCCCCAGTGTATTCGCGCCGCCGTAAAAACCAAGTAAATTATTCGCACTTGATTTCACTGTGAGAAAAACGCATGTCGACGCGCTTCGCATCCTGCAGTTGCGGCCAGCTGTCCGCGCAAGTCTCCGGCGATCCGGTCCGCGTCTCGATCTGCCATTGCCTGGCTTGCCAGCGCCGCAGCGGCGGTCCTTTCGCGCAGCAGGCGCGCTATCCGCGCGAGAACGTGAGGATCAGCGGGAACTCGAGCGCCTGGTTCCGCGCCGGCGATGAAGGCGGCGGCGCCACCTTCCACTTTTGCCCGCAATGCGGCGCGACGGTGTATTACGAGCCGGCGAGCCTGCGTGAATTCATTACCATTCCCGTCGGCGCGTTCGCGGACCCGGGTTTCCCGGCGCCCACCGTATCGGTCTACGAGGAGCGCATGCATGGATGGGTGGTGCCGCCGGCAGGCGCGGAGCACTTTGCCTGAGCCCGATTCGGCGCCAGGGAATCCAGTGGATGGGGTGCAGTTCCGCCTGATCGATGGCTTGGGACCTACTCCCACCCAGCACCGATAGCCCTTCCCTGGATCATTGACGGTGTACACGCACTGAACGGCCCTTATTCCTTTCTCGATCTCCCCTTGCCGAGCTGCACGCATCCACGCTCATCAGGGACGATTGAATCGAATATTCTTTCGCCTAGCCATCGACGACAATCGACAACTTCGACCAGTCGGCTTGCCGCACGTGCTTGCCCTTCCGTTCCACGTTTCTCGGCATTGCCAATCCTCTCTAGGAAAGCTGTCGAAAATGCTTTAGAAGTCGCGCAGGGAAACGTGTTGACGCTGATCAAGTTCTTCTCGGCAGCCTCCGGGTAACGTGTTCGTTGCACGTTTTTCTACTTGGGCCAAGGCTATTGGTCATCGGAGGCAGGTAATGGGCGAAAGCCAGGAAATCGCGGCCGGTGCCGCGCGGTCGGCGTTCAGCGGCGCATCTCAACATAACCGGCTCATGCGGCTCGATTTTCCGCTCAAGGATGGGCCGCCCGCGATCCTTCTACCGAACAAGCTGGTCGCGCATGAGGAAGTCTCGCGGAGCTTCCGCTTCGATGTCGAAGTGCTGTCGGACGAACCGCGCATTCCGCTGAAAATGCTGATGGGCCGGATGGTGACGATCTCCCTGGTCCGGGAAGACGGGTCGCTACGCTACTTCAACGGCTACATCACCGAATTCCGCTTCCTGCGCAGCGATGGCGGCTTCGCTTTTTACAGGATGGTGCTCGAACCCTGGCTTGCGTTCGCACGCCTGCGGAAAAACTGCGTCTCGTTCCACAACAAGAACGTGCGCGAGATCACCGAGGAAACCCTGCGGCACTACCACACAGCCAAGTGGCACCTGTACCCGATCGACGAGTCGAAGCTGACCGTCGCCAACCAGTACAACGAGACCGACTACAACCATTTGCACCGCCGCTGGGAAGCGCTCGGCCTGCACTACTGGTACGAGCACAGGTTCGACGGCCACGAGCTCATGATTTCAGATAACAGCTGCCTGGCTGAACCAATTCACGAAGAAATGGTCGTGATCTCGTTCCATGACGAGGGCGGCTCGCGCGAGGACGACGGCATTCACGAGTGGACGGCCATCCGGCGCCTGGGCTCGGGACGGACCACGCTGGCGAGTTTCGACTACAAGAACCCCCGCGCGCAACGGGCTGAGGCCGCTTCCCTCAACCCGCAAGGGGATGTTTTCCCTTACGAGGTCTACGAGGACACCGGCTCATATGGCTTTCGCTTGTACGCCGACGGTGAAAAGCTGGCGGCGCGGCGCATGGACGAAGTGGACAAGGACAACCAGTATTTCGAGGCGAAGGGCAACGAACGCTTCGTGCTGCCCGGCCGTACCTTCAAGCTTGGCGGCCACTTCAGTGCTGAGTGGCGCTCGCGTGCATACGATCCCGTACCGCGCCCCAGCATTAAAGATCGTTATTACCTGATCCTGTCTGTCGACCATGTGGTGACGAACAATTACCAGGCGGGGGCGGGCGCCTCCTCCCGTTACGAAAATCGCTTCACGTGCATCCGCCAGGACATCCGCTGGCGTCCCGGCCGCAACTACAACAGTGAACCGGCTACCTACACGGGGCTGCACACGGCGATTGTCGTCGGCCCGGCCGGTGCCGACATCCATACGGACGGCTATGGGCGCGTCAAGCTGCAATTTCACTGGGACCGGCTGGGCGACTGCAATGAGATGAGTTCGCCATGGATTCGGGTATTGAGCCCCGCGGCCGGCGACCAGTTCGGACAGATCCGGTTGCCCCGCATTGGCGAGGAAGTGGGCGTCGTCTACGCGAATGGGAATATCGACCATCCGCTCATCCTTGGCGCGCTCTACAACCAAACCCACATGCCGCCGTGGTCACTGCCGGAGCAGCAGTCCCTTGCCGGCCTGCGCAGCCGGGAGCTGGCCGGCGGGACGCGCGGCAACCACCTTGTACTCGACGACACACCGGAGAAAATCCAGGCACAGCTGAAAAGCGACCACCAGTGCAGTCAACTCTCGCTCGGCCACATTACGCGCATCGAGGATAACGCGGGCCGCAAGGACGCGCGCGGGGAAGGCTGGGAACTGCGCACCGACGGGCATGGCGTCGCACGCGCAGCCAAGGGCCTGTTGATCACGACCGAAGCGCGGCAAGCCGGGCGCGGGCCGATCAAGGACATGGACGAAACGACGAGACGGCTCGCCCTGGCTGGCGAACAGCATCAACTGCTGGCGGAGATCGCGCAAAAGAACGGTGCCCAGGAGCCTGTCGACAACCAGGATGCCGTTGCGTCCGTGCTGCAAGCGCAGACCGACTCGGTCAAGGGTCAGGATTCGAAAGCAGGCGGTTGCCCCGAGCTGGCGAAGCCACATCTGGTGCTCGCAAGTGCCGCCGGTATCGCGACCACGACTACCGGCGACACCCACATCGCCAGCGACCGCCATACGGCTCTCACGACCGGAAAAAGCTTGTCGCTCGGTGTCGGTACGCATTTTTTTGCCAGCGTCCGCCAATCCTTGCGGCTGTTCGTCCAGAAGGCTGGCATGAAGATGGTGGCCGCGGCCGGCGACATCGACCTGCAGGCACTGTCGGACAGCATCAAGCTCCTGGCGAAGCTGGAAATTACGCACACGGCCAACCGGATCACGATCAGTGCCAAGGAAGAGGTGGTCATCAACGGCGGCGGAAGCTACGTGAAATTCGCTGCCGGCGGCATCGAACACGGCACCAACGGCACCTTCGTCGCCCACGCTGCGCACCACAGCCTGGTCAACGCCAAGAACATGGACATGACCGTCACCATGCCGCCCGTGGCCGACGTGCTGCGTAAAGGGCGCGCGGTTCTGCACCTCGGCAGCCACGCACAGACCGCGGGGAGAGCCTCTGCCGGGATGCCCTTCAAGCTGCTCAAGGACGGGGCACTGGTCGAGCAGGGGCACATCGACAACAAGGGAAACATCCAGTTCGCGCACGAGCTCGATGCTACTTCGGCGTACAAGGTCGAGCTCCCGACCGGTCAGTCTTTCGACATAGCGGCCAGCGCCTACACCGAGCAGCATGAGCAGAACGCCGGCGTCGGATACCACGGCTACGAGAATCCGGGCGGTGCACTGACCGACGACGAACAGTCCCTGGACCAGGACCGGATCGCGGCCAATCCTTGGTCCACCCAGTAAGCCTTCAAACGAAAGGGAAGCGAATGGGCATGGAAGAAAACGAGGGGCTCTATACACAGAAGCTCTGCTACAACCAGACGGTAGGCCCTTACCAGTGCCTGTCCCTGCCCTGGTGGGTCAGGACGAGCAAGCACAAGTCCTACGTGGCGCGGCACCACTGCCGTATCGAGCCGCTCATCTGCGGCGAAGACGTATTCGGGAAAATCCAGAAAGACCTCTTAGCGGCGCAGCGGAGCGTGGACATCATCACGTGGGGATTCGACCCGGGCATGGTGCTCGTCCGTGGCGGCTCGGCCGAAGACGGCATGCGCTACGGCGACCTGCTCAAGCAGATTGCGACCCGCAAGGAGAACCCGGTTACCGTGCGTCTGCTGCTCTGGCACGACAATGCGGCCTCGTATGCGATTCAGAAAAATAATCTTGGCCTGTATGGAACCCGTATTCCCACGATCGGCGCTTACGCAGGCTACTACGGCGAGACGCATGACCGGTACAACCGCGAATGGTTCGACGAGATTATCGGAAACAAGGTGCCGAACATCAAGCTGCATACGCGGGAAGTCGCCCTGAAGTTCCGCAGTCCGGCGCTGGCGGACGAGAAGTACAAGATCAGCGCTATCGACGGTCGGGCCGGCTCCATCTACCCCACCCATCATCAAAAGATGATCCTGATCGACTACGAAACACCGGAGCGTGCCGTCGGCTACGTGATGGGGCATAACTCGACGACTGACTTCTGGGACACGGCCGCGCATCGCTTCGAGGACCGGCGCCGTGAAACGCTGTACAAGAAGAATCCCGCCGAAGCGATCGGCAAGCTGACAGCCGCTGTCGATGAAGCGCAGGATTGGTACGAGCGGCAAATGCGATCGATGTCGGGCCTGCCCGACCTGGCGTCGCAGCGAAAAACTGAGCGCCTCATGGAATTCATCCGTAAATATGGATTCACTGCGAAACCGTATCAGGACGTGTCGCTGCGCGTGCGTGGCTCGATCCTGTACGACATGAACCACAATTTCTGCTTCGGGTGGGCAGAGTCCGAACCGGGCACGCCAGCCTTGAACAACGCTATCTGGATGACGCCGCCCGGCATGGCCGGCGTGGAAGAACCTGTCGCGGTCAAAGGGGCCGGCCAGGCGCTGGCGGCTCTGCCTGCTCTTGCGCAGAGCAGGCGGCACTTCAAGGCCGCCGACTTCGCCCTGAAGGACTGCCACCACAGCGCGCAGCTGTTGCGCACCTACCCGGCGTACCAGGAAAAATCGATCAAGGAATGCTACGCCAACCTGACCCGGCTCACGCATCACTACATCTTCATCCAGAACCAGTACGTCCAGTACAAGGAGTGGGCCACCTACTTGACGGCGTGCGTGGAGAAGCTGCGCAGCGCGGGCTACACCAAACCCGTCTACGTATTCATCCTGACCTCGACACCCGAGACCGATGGCATGGATCTGGCGACCTATGACGTTGCTCTGCAACTCGGGAGCAGTCACACCATGAAGGTCGAGCATGAGGAAACGCTCAAGCGCGCCAGGCGCGGCAAGGCAAAGATGCCAATCACGGCCGAGAAGTTGGCCGAACAAGGCATCAGAGCCCTCATGGCATCGATGTGGAGCAGCGCCGAGCAGCCTAGATCCCCGAAGGATTACGAAGAGACCTACATCCACGCCAAGGTGGCGATCGTCGACGATGCGGCTTTCACGGTCGGTTCGGCCAATCTGAACGTGCGCAGCATGGCCCTCGACAGCGAACTCAATCTGCTCAGCCAGGCCATGGATGTCGCGTTTGACTTGCGCAAGAAGCTGTTCAACCAATGCACCGGCGACGAGGGTCCGGCGCAGTTCGGCGATATGGGAGAAACATTCAAGGACTGGCTGACGCTGATGGAAAACAACACGAAAGCGATGGCGAATGGCTGGCCGCTGAAGAGCCAGATCGCCACGTTCCACGTCGACAGGCAACCTGGCCCGCCGGTGATCTGACATGCGACTGACAATCCGCCAATGGATGTACATGGCAGCCGCTTCGGTTGCTTTTGCTATCGGAGCCTACTTTTTACAACAACATCTGGAGTACGTGAAGATGCACACGATCCCCGCTGGCTTGCAGCCGTTCGACGTCAACGGTCCGATCCCGACTTGCGGCCGCTGGAAGGACACGATGCCGAAGACTCGCGATCCGGCCGCCTATCGGCTCTACATCAAAGCCCGCAAGCTGTGGCGCAGCAAGATTGCGTGGCAGCTGACGCGCCAGGAAGCGCTCAGCATCCTGCACGATGTGCAGGCCGCCGCGAACCAGGGCGACTGGGGCGCACGTGCATTGATGGCCTACTTCTACCGGCACGGCCTTGGCCCTCTCGACACCAACCATGTGCTCGACCCAGACGCCGACAAATTGGTGGAAATCCTGCGCTCTGCCGTCGCAGCCGGCCAGGCCTGGGGCTACTACGATCTCGGCGTCGCCCACGAGCATGGCTACGGGGGCGCTGCGCAGGATGAACAGATTGCGTGGGCCTATTACCGAAAAGCGGCGGAGCTCGGTAGTCCGGAAGCGCAGATGGCCTTGGCAGGAGCCTATCTGAAAGCCCAACGACGCGATGCTGAGGAAGCGATGGTGATGTGCGCCTATAAGCAAGGACATGGTCCTGCAGCTCACGATCTTGGAATGACTGCCGAGCTATTAAAGAATTTCGGCAAAGCGCTGGAGTATTACCAGGCAGGGATAAAGTTCGGCAGCGAACGATCCGCTGCGGTACTGATGCTTATGTTCGACACCAAAAAATGGAGTTTGCGCGACAAGCAGGAGCAGGTTGCGCTAAGAGAACTCGGGATCCTTCCCGATGCGGAACGCAAGAGCCGGTACAAGCAAATCGATGAAGCGCTGGATCTCAACCCTGACCTGAAATTCGCCCGCCTCGACCATGTGTTGCCGATGCCTCCTGCGGAACTACCTGCATGGAATGGCATTCAGGATGCGATAGAACCGGAGCCGGACAGCCCGCCGAGCTACTGACTTCATCTCTCACAGAGCAAAATATGCCTCTCAAAATAATCACGGTCGGTGACAAGACCGATCACGGCGGAACTGTCATCAGCGGCTCGCCTGATCACGATATTCAGGGGCGCGCGATTGCAAGGCTCGGGGATCAGGTCGACTGTCCGCAGCTCTACCCTGGAGGCAAACCGCATGGGGTCAACAAGATTGTTACCGCCTTCAAGTCCTTCACCGTCAACGGCTTGCCTGTTGCGGTCGAAGGATGCACAACAGAGTGCGGGTGCAAGCTGATCGGCAGTCAGCCGGCTAGCGTGGGTTAGGCGCTGCGTCAAACCCGAGGCCATCGAGCGCCAGCTCAGCGCCGAAGACCGTGAACGCCGCAAGAAGGACCTGAGTTACATGCCGCCGGGGCCATTCAGCTTCGGTCCCGGCGACTTCGTCGAAGACGACGGCAACGGGACCGCCCGTTATGGCGCCGCGCTCGCGCTCTTCACGGGCCTGGAACAACGGCACGGCCGCGCTGCCGTACAGGACTGGGTGCGCGCGGTGCTGGAGGGGAAGGACGCCGCGCAGATCGTTCCGCTGGCGCCGGATGAGGACATCGCGCCTCTGCTGCTGTAGCGGGTATTGACGGCCGTCCCAATCGCCGCATCTGGTGGTGTACAATCGGAAAATATTTCCAGCCACCATTACTCAACCATGCCGCACGCAGATCCTGTTGCCGTGCACCTGCTGCGCCGGCGCCAGCTCCTCAAAGGCGCACTGGCCGCGGCCCTGCCGCTTGGATCGTCCGCCGCGTTCGCCGCCTCCGCGCAGGATGGCGCGCCGCCGCTGGCCGTGGGCGGCCTGCCCGTCACCTGCAACCTGACCCTGCCGATCGCCTGCCTCGCCAAGGCCAACGCCAACGCGCGCGCCGGGCTCGGTCCCGCGCCTTTCGTCTATCACAAGTACAGCGGCTGGCCGGAGATCAAGGAGTCGCTGATGACCGGCCGGATCCAGGCGGCCTACATGCTGGCGCCGCTGGTGATGGACCTGGTGAACTCGCGCATTCCGATGAAGATCGTCTCGCTCGGCCACCGTTCCGGCGCGGTGATCATGGTGCGTACCGATTCCACTTACCGCCGCTTCCGCGACCTGCGCGGCAAGGCCATCGCGGTGCCGAGCCGCTTCGCGGTCGACTACCTTTTCCTGCGCAAGATGCTGGCGCGCGAGGGCATGACGCTGAAGGATGTCGAAATCATCGAGATGAATCCGCCCGACATGCCGGCCGCGCTGTATGCGAAGGCGGTCGACGCCTACTGCACCGGCGAGCCCTTCGGCGCCTCGGCCCAGCGCGCCGGCTATGCGCGGCCGCTGGCCATGACGCGCGACGAATGGCGCAACTACATCTGCTGCGTGCTGACGGTGCGCGAGGACGTGATCCAGACCCGGCGCCCGCTGGTGCAGGACCTGGTCAATCACATCCAGGCCGCCGGCAGCTGGCTCGACCAAAGCCCGGCCAACCGCGACAAGGCCGCCGGCATCGCCGGCGGCAAGGCCTTCTTCAACCAGGACCCGAAGATCATCAAGTTCGTGATGGAGAACCCGCAGGACCGCGTCACCTATGGCGACCTGCGCATGATCCGCGACGAGTTCGACGAGCTGATGCAGCTGTCGCTGGAAGCGCGCACGCTCAAGAAGCCGATCGCCTACGAACGCTATGTGGACGACAGTTTCGTGAAGTCCCTCCAACCGCTGAAGCTGATCCTGTGAAAGCACTGTTCCTGTCCCTGCTGTTAGTTGCGGGCGCCGCCTCGGCCCAGCAATTCAAAGGCGGCGTGTTCGACCCGCCGCGCCCCGCGCCGGAGATCGCCCTGCCCTCCTCCAGCGGCGCGCCGCTCAAGCTGTCAGACTACCGCGGCAAGGTGGTGGTGCTGGAATTCGGCTTTTCGCATTGCCCGGCCGTGTGCCCGGTGTCGCTGGCCTCGCTGGCCCAGGCCAGGCAGCTGCTGGGCGCGCGCGGCAAGGACGTGCAGGTCTTGTTCATCACCGTCGACCCGGCGCGCGACACCGCCGAGCGCCTGCGCAGCTGGCTGGCGAATTTCGACCCGGGCTTCGCCGGCGTCACCGGCAGCGAGGCGCAGATCGCGCAGGTGCTGAAGGACTACGGCATCAGCGCCGCCAAACACCCGGTCAAGGGCAGCAGCGACTACTCGATGAGCCATTCGTCCTACCTCTACTTCATCGACCGCCAGGGCAGGCAGCGCGCCATGATGCCCTTCGGCCGGCCGGCCGCCGACATCGCCCACGACCTGGCGATCCTGCTCGGGCCCTGAGGCATGAAGCGCCTGCGCCTGCGTTTGCTGTGGTGCCTGCCGGCTGCCTGCGCGGCCGGGCTGCTGTCCTGGGCGGCCTTCGCGCCGATCGCCGCCGGCAGCCGCGACGCGCTGTTCGAGATCCCGCAAGGCACCTGGGCGCGCCGCATGGCCGGCGACCTGGTCGACATCCTGCCGCAGCAGATCGTGCTCACGCTGGGCGTGAACGATACGCTCCTGCTGCGCAACAAGGACAGCGTGCCGCAGGTGTTCGGGCCGGTCCTGATCATGCCGGGCCAGGACTTCCGCCTGCCCTTCGACACGGTGTCGGTCAACGAATTCAACTGCACCGCGCACGCCAGCGGCTCGATGAAGGTGATCGTCGAGCCCTATCCCGCACCCGGCCTGCCCCGCCTGCAATGGCGGCTGGCCCAATTCAAGAAAGCCGCCGCAAGTGGATAAGTTGGAAAACAAGCTGCATAAAACCTGGCCGCCGCTGCTGCTGATCCTGGCCCTGGTCGGCCTCTGGCACTACGCCGTGGTCACGACCCAGACCGTGATCTTCCCGACCCCGCAGCAGGTGCTGGACGGGACCCTCGAACTGGCGCGCGACGGCACCCTGTGGCAGCACATCGGCGCCTCGCTCAAGCGCGTGGCCACCGGCTTCATCCTCGCCACGCTGGTCGCGGTGCCGCTCGGCCTGTGGATGGGCCGCGTCGGCGCGGTCTACAACACGCTGAATCCGCTGTTCCAGATCCTGCGCCCGATCTCGCCGATCGCCTGGATCCCGCTGGCCATCCTGTGGTTCGGCGTGGGCGACGTGTCGCCGGTGTTTTTGATTTTCCTGTCGGCCGTCTTCCCCATCATCGTGCAGACCGCGCACGGCGTGCACACGATCGAGAAGCGCTACCTGGACGCCGCCGCCAACTTCGGCGTCTCGCGCCGCAAGATGTTCCGCCAGGTGGTGGTGCCCGCGGTGCTGCCCGATATCGTGGTGGGCATGCGCATCAGCCTCGGCGTGGCCTGGCTGGTGGTGGTGGCCGCCGAAATGATCGTGCGCAGCTCGGGCCTGGGCTTCATGATCATCGACGCGCGCAATGCCGGCAACCGCTACGACCTGGTGATCGCCGCCATGCTCATCATCGGCATCATCGGCCTGCTGCTGGACGTGGGCATGCGCCGGCTCGAAGGACTCAACTCGGTAAGGTGGCGCTATGGACGCTAAGATCGTCATCGACGATATCAGGAAGGGCTTCACCCGCAAGGGCGAGACCCTGCAGGTGATCGACGGTCTGTCGCTGCAGGTGAAGGATGGCGAATTCGTCGCCATCGTCGGCCCCTCGGGCTGCGGCAAGTCGACGCTGATGAAGGTGATCTCCGGCTTCGCCCTGCCCGACAGCGGCGCGGTGCGCATCGACGGTGTGGAGGTGCGCGGGCCCGGCCCGCAAGGCATCGTCATTTCCCAGCATGGTTCGGTGTTCCCGTGGCTGACCGTGCGCGAGAACCTGATGTTCGGACTGAACCGCGGCACGCCGGCGGACAAGCGCGCGCTGGCGGATCACTATGCGGAGATGGTGGGGCTGAAGGGCTTCGAGAACGCCTACCCGCGCGAGCTGTCGGGCGGGATGCTCAAGCGCGTGGAGATCGCGCGGGCGCTGGTGGTCAAGCCGCAGATCCTGTACATGGACGAGCCCTTCTCGGCCCTGGACGCGCTGATGAACCTGCGCATCCGCAACGAGCTGCTGCGCATCCTGCAGGAAGAGCGCCATACCGTCATCCTGATCACCCACGACGTCGAGGAAGCGCTCTACCTGGCCGACCGCATCGTCGTGCTGTCGCAGCGCCCGACCACGATCCAGCGCACTTTCCAGGTGACGCAGGCGCATCCGCGCCGGCTGTCGAACGCGCAGCTGCAGCAGATGAAGGACGAGATCCTCTCCGAACTAGGACTGGACCTCGACCTCGACCTCGATGCGTCAGCTGATGTAGTTGAACAGCGACAGGCCTGACATCGTCTTGAAGGACATCTGCGCGGCCTGCAGCGTCTGCTGCTGCTGGGTGAACATCGAAATGGCCTTGACCATGTCGAGGTCCTGGAGACCGCTCAAGGTTGCCGTGTATTGCACATCGAGTGCACTGCCGCTGTCGTCGAGATAATCCACTTCCTTCAAGCGCGCGCCGACCGAGGCCTGCACGGTCAGCACATTGTCCAGTGCATTCTGCATGTTCGCGCCTGCGGCAGCCAGGCCGTTGACCAGCGCCGTCTTGCCGGCATCGCCGTCCGCCGGCGTGCGCAAGGTCGTGATCAGGTCGGTCACCGTCTTGAACACCGACTGCCTGGCGCCGGATTCGACGGAAAAACTGTCGCCGTCGACGGGCGTGCCCTCGATATCGAAGGACATGCCATCGAATTCGATCGGTGTCTTGGCTTGGTAGGGCGTATCCGGGACCACGTCGGTCGCCGGCGTGGTCGACCGGTCGGTGACGCTGTAGGTGGTCAACTTGGTCGCGCTGTCGGTCTTGAAGCTGACCGTATAGTCGTGCCCGAGGAACTTGGCGCGGTCGACAACACTGCCTTCCGACATCACGCCCGTACCCTTGTTACCGCCGGCGGCCTGGACTTCGAAGCTGCCATTGCCGGTCGGGACGCCTTCGAACAGGGTGCTGCCGTTTTCGGTGGTCGCCATCTTGCGCGAGGCGCCGACCTGCAGGGCACGCTGGCCCTGGTCGCCCTGGTAGACAGCACCGTCGGGGGTCTGCAGGAATGGCTGGGTGTTCGATTTGTAGCCCGAAAACAGGTAGCCGCCCGTGCCATCGGTGGTGTTCGCCAGCCCGATCAGGTCGTTCAGCCGTCCTTCGAGTTCGGTTGCCAACGACTCCCGGTCGCTCTGCGTGAACGCGCCATTGCCTGCCTGGACGATCAGGCTCTGGATGTCCTGGAACTGGCCGGTCACGCTCTGCAAGGTCTGGTCCACCAGCGACAGCGAGGATTTGGCGCTGTTGCGGTTGGTGGCGAACTGTGTGTTCATCGCTTGCGACTGGGTGACTTCGAGCGCGCGCGCCGACGCGATCGGATCGTCCGCGCCGCTGAGCACGCGACGGTTCGCCGACAACTGGTTCTGGGTCTTGACGATCTGACTCTGCAGCGTGGTCAGGTGGCTGATCCCCGATTCGTACATCGTGTTGGTGCTGATACGCATGGACATGGCCCGACTCCGGTTATTGAGCGATCTGCAGCAGGGTATTGAAAATGCTGTCGGCAATCTGCATGACCTTGCCTGCGGCCTGGTAGGCCTGCTGGTACTTCAGCAGGTTGGCGGCCTCTTCGTCCAGGTTGACCCCGGAAACGTTCTGGGCGGCATTCTGTACCTGCTCCAGCAAGGCGCCACTCGATTCCGCATTGACCTGTACTTCGCGCGTCTTGTTGCCGACGGTACCGACCAGTTGGGCATAGGCCGACTGGTAGGTCGTCTTGCCGCCGTCGAAGATATTCTTTGTCTGCAGGTCGCCGAGCAGGCCCGCATTGCGGGTATCGCCGTCGCCGCTGCCGGTCTGGATCGAAAAGCTGTCTTTATCGAGCGGCGCGCCGGTCATGCTGAAACTCATGCCGCCCACGGCATAGCTGGCGCCGTCCTTGAACGGCACGCTGTCCCCTGCCGCGTACCTGGTGGTCACGCCGCCGATGGTCACGCTGACCGGCAAGGCAGCCGGAAAGCCCGCCAAGGAACCGGTTGCGCCGTCATACGACAGCTTCAGCGGCGACGGCGTACCGACCTGGAGCACGGCGCCATCGGCCGGGGCCCCGCCCAGCGTAAACTCGTAGCCGCCCACGGCATAGCTGGCGCCGTCCGCGAAGGGCACGGCGGCGCCCGGCGGATAGGCCGTCGTCACGCCGCCCGCCGTCATCGTCACTGCTTCCTTCGCCGGAAAACCCGACAAGGTGCCGGTCGCGCCGCTGTAGCTCAGCTTCAACGGTGAACCCATGGGTGAGACCAGGTAGGACTTGTCGATCGCGCCCGCGCCGATCTTGGCGCTGCCCTTGTTCGAGGTCGCGATACTGGTGGCGGTCGGCGCCGCCGCCGCGATCTGGGAAGCATCGGTGAGCGCAAGCTTGAAGTTGGCGGCGCCATTGACCGTCGGGCGCACCAGGTAATTGTCGCCCGCCGCGGCTTTGCCGGCGATCGCGAAATCGAGGCCGTCGATAAGCTGCGGCTCGCTCTGCGGGAAGGGCGAGATCACGGTGTTCTTGTTGTCGGACAGCCGGGTGACACTGTACTTGGCGCCGTCGAAGCTGACCTTGTAGTCGCTGGTGGTCAGCTGGGTAGCGTCGCGCACGGTCGCCGCGACGGTGGTCGTGCTGGTCAGGTTGTTGCGGATGTCCTTCGTGACTTCGGCCGGCAGGATCGTGAAAAAGTCGCCGCCCGGGTTGCCGTTCGCATCCACGCCCAGGTGGTGCTGGTCGTTGAAGCTGGCCGCCAGCCCGATCGCAATGCGGCCGAGCGCGTTCTGGGCCGTGTCGAGCGACTTGGAGCGGAACTCCAGCAGACCACCGATGGCGCCGCCCGTCAGTGCGGATTCGGCAAGCGGCACGCTCTTGCCGTTTGTGACATAGCCGATCGATACCCGCGTCTGATCGGTGGGCGAGCCCTCGGCCACAAGTTGGTACGCGTGGGTGCCGACCACCAGCGGCTGGCCCGTACCAATCGATACCGTCAGGCTGTTGTTATCGCCAGGGACCACGGTCGTCTTGATTTGCTTGCTCAAGTCCATGACCAATTGATCACGCTTGTCCAGCAAGTCATTGGGGAGGCTGGTGCTGCTGTTGCCGACCAGCTTGCCGATCTGGTCGTTCAAATCGGCGATCTGCGAAGCGTAGCTGTTGACCAGGCCGACACCCGAGCTCAATTCGGAATTCACGCCCTTGCGCATTTCTTCGAGCTGATCGTTCATACCCTGGAAACGCGCGGCCAAGGTGTCGGCAGCGCTCATCAGTGCGCCTCGCGAAGGCAGGCCTGCCTTGTCGCCGGTCAGGTTCTGCACCGCCGCAAACATGTCCTGCAGCGCTGGCGACAGGCCGGACGTGGCATCGGACAGCATGTTGTCGATCTGGCTGACCTGGGCCTGGTAAGCTTCGAGCCCGCTGGTCGCGGCCTGGGCATTACGCACCTGGGCGTTCAAGAACTCGTCGGAGTAACGCTTGACCTGGCCGATCTGAGTGCCATTGCCGTAAAAAGCATTTCCGCCGCCCGAAGAGGTAGCCGTCTCCTGTATCACGCCCTGGCGGCTGAAGCCGGGCACGTTGGCGTTGGTAATATTGTGGCCGGTGGTCGACAGCGCGGCCTGGGCTGCGAACAAACCGGACTTGCCGATACTGAGGAGGGACATGTGCTCTTCTTCCTGTCTACTATGTCGTTGTCGGCAAAATCCGCCAAAACTTTATTCTTGTCTTTCCGCTCAAGCCAGCGAGTGCTTGATGATGCGCGACAGCTTTGCCGCGTATTGCGGATCGGTGGCGTAGCCGGCACGCTGAAGACCGTGGGCGAAGGTGCTCGCATCGCCGCCGTGGTTCAGCACTTTTTCGTAGCGCGGGTTATTTCCGATCATCCGCGCATAATCCTTGAAGGACTCCGCCGGCGAATCGTAGGCTCTGAACTTCTCGACCTTCGTATGCGGCCGGCCGTTGACGTACTCGGTGGTGACCGCGGTGGCGACCTTCCCCTGCCATCCCGGGCCGGCCTTGATACCGAACAGGTTGTTGCTGGAGCTGCCGTCCTGGTTGCGGATCACGCGCTTGCCCCAGCCGGTTTCCAGCGCGGCCTGGCCCAGCATGAACTTGGCCGGCACACCGGTGACCTTCTGGGCCTCCTCTGCGGCGTCAGCCAGCTTGTCCTGGAAAGCGCGCACATGAGCCGGCTTGCCACTGTGCGTGGTGCTGCGCGCGCTGCCCTTGATGCCCGATGCGGCTGGCGCGCCGTCGGTCGACATGCTGTCGGCCTCCAGCCTCGGGCGTGAGGTATTCGTTCCCTGCTTCGCTCCCGGGTTCGAGCCGATCGCCAGCGCGCCCGACTGCATCTCCTTGGCCAGCGCCGCGCCGCTCTGCTGCGCCGACAGCTGGCGCACCAGCACGTCCGCCAGGCCGATGCCGCGCTTGGCCAGCTTCTGGCTCATCTGCTGGTCCAGCATGGTGGTGAAGGTGCGGGTCTCCTGGCTGTCCATCGGACCGTCCTGCGGCGTCGCGTCGCGCATGCTCTTCATCATCATGTTGACGAACATGGATTCGAACTGCGTCGCCGCGCCGCGCAGGGCTTCGGGCGAACCGGCCTTGGCGGACTGTTTCAGGTCGCCGAGGCTGTTGGTGTCGAGCGCGAATTTCCCGGACAGGTCAGAGGTCGAACCGAGCATGATGGGCCTTTAGATGATTTCGAGTTCCGCGCGCAGCGAACCGGCGGCCTTCAGCGACTGCAGGATCGACAGGAGGTCTTGCGGGGTCGCGCCGATCGCGTTCATCGCCTTCACGACTTCGGCGAGCGAAGCGCCGTTGTTCAGCATGATGACGCGGCCAGCGTCCTTCTTGACCGACGCCGTCGGGGTCTGGGTGACGGCGGTGGCGCCGCGCGAACCGGCGGCCGGCTGGCTCACTTGCGTGTCGGCGCCGATCGTCACCGTCAGGTTGCCGTGCGAGATGGCGCAGGTGTCGAGCGTGACGGCGCGGTTCATCACGACCGAGCCGGTGCGCGCATTCAGGATCACCTTGGCGGCGGCTTCGGCCGGCCTGACGTCCATGTTCTCCAGCATGCCGAGGAAGGACACGCGCTGGTCGCTCGACGAGGGCACGCGCACGCGGATCACGCGGCCGTCCAGCGCGGTGGCGATGCCCGGGCCGAACTTGTCGTTGACCGCTTCGACCACGCGGCTGGCGGTGGCGAAGTCGGTGGTGTTCAGTTCCAGCTTGACCTGGTTGTCGGCGCCGAGGTTCGAGGCGACCGCGCGTTCGACGGTGGCGCCGCCCGAAATGCGGCCGACCGCCAGCTGGTTCACCTGGGTCGAGGCGCCGCCGCCCGACGCCCCTGCCCCGCCGACCAGCACATTGCCCTGGGCCATGGCGTACACCTGGCCGTCGGCGCCCTGCAGCGGCGTCATGAGCAGCGTGCCGCCGCGCAGGCTTTTGGCATTACCCATCGACGACACCGTGATGTCGATGGCCTGGCCGGGCTGGGCGAAAGCCGGCAGCGAGGTGGTGACCATCACGGCCGCCACGTTCTTCAGCTGCAGCTGGGTGCCGGCCGGCAGGCTGATGCCCTTCTGCTGCAGCATCGCCATGATCGACTGCACGGTGAACGGGGTCTGGGTGGTCTGGTCGCCGGTGCCGTCGAGGCCGACCACGATGCCGTAGCCGGACAACTGGTTCTGGCGCACGCCGCCGAAGCTGGCGATGTCCTTCAGGCGCTCGGCGTGGGCCGGGGTCGCGAGGAGCGGACCCAGCAGAGCTGCGGCGAGGGCGATCAGTCTGAAATTCTTGTTCATAGTCAGTTGATTAAATTCGGGGTCTGACCCCGAATTTAACCCCGAATTTAGGCAATTAGAACGGCAACATTGATTGGAAGAAACGCGACATCATCGAGGTCATCTCGGCGCGGTCGATCTGGCTGTTGGTGCGGTATTCGACGCGGGCGTCGGCCACCAGGGTCGAGGACACCACGTTGCCCGGCTGGATCGTGTCCGGATTGACCATGCCCGAGAAGCGGATGAATTCGACGCCCTTGTTCATCGCGACCTGCTTCTCGCCGACCACGATCAGGTTGCCGTTGGCGAGCACTTCCGAGACCGTCACGCCGATCGTGCCGGTGAAGGCGTTCGACGCGGTCTGGGTGTCGCCATCGGCGTACTTGGTGGCGGTGCTGGTCTTGAGGTCGGCGCCCAGGCGTCCCTGCAGCGGGCCGGGAATGCCGAACTCCGCGCTGCCCGACTTGTTGCCGGTCGCGGCGCCGCTCTTGTTGGCCGAGGTCTTCTCGACGATGCTGACGGTCAGGATGTCGCCGATATGGCGCGCGCGGCGGTCTTCGAACATCGGACGGAAGGTGCTCGAATTGTAGATCGCGCCTTCGGTCGGGGCGCCGGCATCGGCGATCATCGGGCGTGCCGAGGTCGGGCCCTTGACGATCGAGGTCGGAGTGGCGGCGCAGCCGGCCATCAGGGCCGCGAGCGCTGCCAGTTTAAAAACATTTTTCATAATTGCGCCAGCTTCTGCAGCATCTGATCGGAAGTCGTAATCGCCTTCGAGTTGATCTCGTACGCGCGCTGGGTGGTGATCATGTTGACCATTTCCTCGACCACGTTGACGTTCGAAGTCTCGACATAGCCCTGCATCAGGACGCCGGCGCCGTTGGTACCCGGCGTGTTGGCGTTGGCGGTGCCGGACGCGCCGGTTTCGACGTACAGGTTTTCGCCACGCGATTCGAGGCCGGCCGGATTCACGAACGTGTTCAGCTGGATCGAGCCGATCTGGGTCGGCGCGGCCTGGCCCGGGGTAGTCACGGAGACCGTGCCGTCGCGTCCCACGGTCAGGCTCAGGGCGTTGTTCGGCACGGTGATCGGCGGCTGCAGCACGTAGCCGCTGGACGTCACCAGCTGGCCGTTGGCGTCGGACTGGAAGGAGCCGTCGCGGGTGTAGGCCTGCGTGCCGTCAGGGAGCAGCACCTGGAAGTATCCGGCGCCATTGACCATGACGTCCTTGTCGTTGCCGGTCTGCTGAGGGTTGCCCTGGGTATGGATGCGTTCGGTGGCGACGGTGCGCACGCCGGTGCCGATCTGCAGGCCGGACGGCAACTGGGTCTGTTGCGAGGATTGCGCGCCGGGCTGGCGTACGTTCTGGTACAGCAGGTCCTCGAACACGGCACGCGACTTTTTGAAGCCATTGGTGCTGACGTTGGCGAGGTTGTTGGTGATGACGTCGAGGTTGGTCTGCTGGGCTTCCAGGCCGGTTTTTGCGATGAATAGCGAACGGATCATGGTGGAGTTCTCCTGACGGCGACGGAACTCCATCGCCCACCATGAAATTATGTCCCAGCAGCAATCAAGTCAAAGCGAGGATCTGGGTGGCTTTCGTCGCGTTATTCTCGGCGTTCTTCAGCAGGCTCATCTGTGTTTCGAAGGAACGCGCCAAAGAAATCATGTTCACCATCGAGTCGACGGCCGATACATTGCTGCCTTCGAGCGCCCCGCCAGCCACGGTCACGGCCGGGTCGGACTGCGCGCTGCTGCCGTCCTTCAGGCGGAACAGGCCATCGTCGCCGCGCACCAGGTCGGCTTCGTTCGGATTCACCAGCTTGATGCGGCCCAGCACGGTGGGCGCGGCCGGCGTGGTGGTGGTCGACAGGGTCGAAATGGTGCCGTCGGCGCCGACTGCCACCGTCACGTCGGGCGGAATCGTGATCGGACCGCCCTCGCCGGCGACGGTCTGGCCGCTGGCGGTCTGCAGGATGCCGTTGGGGCTGAGCTGCAGCGAACCGTTGCGCGTGTACGACTCGGTGCCGTCCGCATTCTGCACCGCGATCCAGCCCTTGCCCTTGATCGCGACGTCGAGATCGCGCCCCGTCACCTGCAGCGGACCGGCAGAGAAGTCGGCGCCCGTGGTGTTATCGACCACGAAAGCACGCGTGGGCAAGCCCTCGCTCTGGACCGGCACCGCGCGAAACGTATCGAACTGCGCGCGAAAACCCGTTGTGTTGAGGTTCGCGAGATTGTTCGAGGTGGTCGCCTGCTGCTCCAGGATGTGCTTGGCACCGCTGGCTGCCGTGTAGATTAACCGGTCCATGATCTTCCTTAAACCGGGGTCAGAGCCCGAATTTTGGCAACTGCCCCTTAGTTATTTCCTAAAACGGGGCTCTGACCCCGGTTTGCGTTAGCGCAGGCTCACCAGCGTCTGCAACACCGAGTCCTGGGTCTTGATGGTCTGGGCATTCGCCTGATACACGCGCTGGGCCGTGATCATGTTCACCAGTTCGGCGGTCAGGTCGACGTTGGAAGATTCCACTGCCGACGATTGCAGCACGCCCAGGCTGCCGGTATCGGGCGTTCCCACCATCGGCGTACCCGAGGCCGAGCTCTCGGCGAAGGAGTTATTACCCAGCGGCTCCAGGCCCTGTGGATTGGTGAAATTGGCCAGCACAATCTGGCCCAGGGGCTTGGTCTGGCCGTTGCTATATTGACCGAGGATGATGCCGTCGGCGCCAGCCGAGAAGCGTTGCAGGTGGCCGGCGGTGTAGCCGTCCTGCGTGGTCTTCTTTTCGCTGGTGTCCGTGCCGTACTGGGTACTACCGGTGAAATTCAACTTGATCTGCAGGTCTTCCTTGGCCCCGGTGGGCGGGTAGATCGGCAGGTCGACCGTCAGCGGCAGGGTCTTCGTCATCAGGCTCGCCGACAGCGCACCGTTCGAGTCGAAGCGCAACTGCCCCAGCGACACGGCCGGCACCGTTACGGCGTTGGTAATGTCCTTGTCGACCTGGTCCGGATTGTAACCAGAGGCCGAGCCGGCGCTGGCCGCAGCCGCCTTGATGGCGTCGACCGTCGCCGCGCTCATCGTCGTGCCGCCCGCTGCAATGACGGCGGCCGAGGCCTTGTCCGCGTAATTTTTCAGCGCGCTCGCAATCGTGGCCGCATCCGGCGGCACCGCCTTGGTCGCATCGTCCCAGGCCTGGCGCGCGGCGCTGGCGGCAGCGTCCTTCGTCGCTGCCGACGCGACGTTCACGTTCGTCAGTTCGATGCCATCGCTACCGACATAGACATCCCAGGCGCCAGCCTGGGCGCTGCTCTTCACGTAATACACCGACATCACGTGCGGATTCCCGAGCGTGTCGTAGACCTCCACCGGCGTCTGCTTGTTGTAAGTGGTCGGATCGTCGGCGTTGAAAGGATAATTGGTCGGCGGGTCGGCGCGCGAGTCCAGGTTCAGCGAGGTATCCACGCGGGTCGTGGCCACGGGCTTCAGATCGGCCGAGTTGATCTGCAGCGCGGAAGGAGCGCCGGCCAGGATCTGTCCGCTTTGTCCCACACCGTAGCCCGTCAAGTTGGCACCCTGGGGGGTTACCAGGAAGCCGTTTTTATCCAGGGAAAACTGGCCATTGCGGGTGTACTGGATGACGCCGGAAGTCTCGGTGCGAAAGAAGCCGCTGCCGTTGATGGCGATGTCGAGGGGATTGTTCGAGGTTTCGATATTACCCTGCGTGAACTGCTGGGCAATGCCGGCAACCGTCACGCCGATACCGGCATTGACGCCACCCGCACCGCTCAGCGAACGCGCGTAGACGTCGGCGAACTGGGTGGTCGAACCCTTGAAGCCGACGGTGCTGGCGTTGGCGATGTTGTTACCGATGACGTCCAGCGATTTCGCGGCGCCGTTCAAGCCACTCAGGCCCTGTTGGAAAGACATGTTCTGCTCCTAGAAAAGTTCGATTACAGGACCTGCTTGATGTCTGCCAGCGTGACCCCGCCCTTCGAGGGCAGGTTCAGCTTGACGCCGTCGGTACTGTTGGTGGTGACCGACGCCACGCTGTCGAAGGACAGCGTCTTGGCGTCGGTCACCTTGTCGCCGCCGCGGGTGGCGACGACCTGGAAGGTGTAGTTGCCGTCCGCCACCGTGACCGGCTTGCCGTCGCTGTCCAGCTTGTTGGCATCGGGGACGCCGTCCCAGGCCAGCGGGATCACGCCGGCCTTCTGTGCGCCCAGGTCCATGGTCTGCACTTCCTTGCCGTTCTTGTCGCTGATGACGACCTTCATGCTGTCGACGTTGCTGGCCAGTTCCACCCCCAGGATCGCCTTGCTGCCCGACAGGGTCACGTTGCTGCCCTCGACCAGCACGCCGTGGCCGATCAGGTTGGTCGCCTGCATCGCTTCCGTGCTCTGGTAGCTGGCCTTGAGGGAGTTCAGGGTCTCGTTCAGCTTGTTCACGCCGGTGACGGTCTGCAGCTGCGCCAGCTGGCTGGTGACCTGGGCGTTGTCGAGCGGATTGAGTGGATCCTGGTTCTTCAGCTGGGTGACCAGCAGGGTCATGAACTTGTCGGTGTCGGCTTGCACGCTGTCGCCGCTGGTGGCGGCGGCCTTGGTGTTCATCGTCGACATCAGGTCGTTGATGGTGGCGGGCGAGCCGGTGTTGGTGTTAACGGTGGTCATGGGTGGGAACTTTCAGCGGTTACTGACCGATGGTCAGGGTCTTCAGCAGCATGGTCTTCGCCGCATTCATGGTTTCGACGTTGGTCTGGTAGGAGCGCGAGGCCGACAGCATGTTGACCATCTCGTCGACCACGTTCACGTTCGGCATCGTCACGAACCCCTTGTCGTCGGCCAGCGGGTTCTTCGGGTCGTACACCTGCTTCATCGGCGACGGGTCCTCGACCACTTCGCGCACCTTGACGGCGGTCGAGCCGTTGGTCACCGGCACGGCTTCGAACACGACCTGCTTGGCGCGGTAGGCTTCGCCCGTGGCGCTGGTGGCGCTGTCGGCGTTGGCCAGGTTGCTGGCGGTGGTGTTCAGGCGCGCCGACTGCGCGCTCATCGCCGAGCCGGCGACGTTGAAGACATTAAAGAGCGACATGGATTACTGGCCTCCCTGGATGGCGGCGAGCAGATTGTGAATCTGGTGGTTGATCATCGTGATGCCTGCTTCGTAGCGCAGCGCGTTGTCGGCGAACTGGGTACGTTCGGTGTCCATGTCGACCGTGTTGCCGTCGACGGCGCCCTGGGATACGTTGCGGTACAGGACCGGGGTGCCGTCCGCCAGCGCCTTGCCGTCCGCGGCCACCGAACCGTTGGCTATATGGGGCTGGGCGCCGCGCGCCAGCGCGCCCTGCAGGGCATTCGAAAAGTCGATGTCGCGCGCTTTGTAATTGGGCGTGTCGGCGTTGGCGATGTTCGACGCAAGCAGCTCCTGGCGCTGCGAGCGCAGGCTCAGCGCGGTTTCGTTGAAACGCAGGTAGTCGTCGAGTTTGCCGATCATGTCGCCTCCAGGGGCTAAGGTCTTATTGGACAGGATCGATCATACGGGCTCGCCGACTCTTCCAATCGGGCAATAAGGGGACCCAAAACAGGGCTATTCCAAGTTTCAGTACGGAATCAGGGCGCCTAAGATGGCAGGGTCGAACAGGATTTCCCATTTATGAAACGCCTCATCCGTACTCTTTTTGCCGCTGTCTCGCTGATCCCGCTGCTGACGCAGGCGGCGCCGGCCGTGCCGGCACGCCAGGACGCGAATGCGCTGCGCGCCGTGGCCGAACAGTTCCTGCTGACCCAGGCTGCCGGCCTGCCGGGCGAGGTGTCGGTGAAAGTCGGCGCGGTCGATCCGCGCACCGCGCTGGCGGGTTGCCCGGCGCCGGAAGCCTTCCTGCAGCCGGGCGCGCGCGCCTGGGGCAAGACCACGGTGGGCGTGCGCTGCACCGCCCCCTCCGTCTGGACCATCTTCATCCAGGCCCAGGTGAACGTCAAAGCCGAGTATGTGGCGGCGGCGGTGCCGCTGGCCCAGGGCCAGCCGGTCGAGCAGGGCCAGCTGATGTTGGTAAAAGGCGACATCGCGGCGATGCCCAACGGAATCATCACGGACATGGCGCAGGCCATCGGCCGCACCCCGACCGTCTCGCTGGCGGCCGGCACGCCGCTACGCCTGGATACCTTGAAGAGCAAACCCGTCGTGCAGCAGAACCAGGCGGTGCGTCTGGTGTTGAATGGCAATGGCTTTTCCGTGTCGTCCGAAGGCCGCGCGATCGGCACCGCCGGCGAAGGCCAGGTGGTGCAGGTGCGCACCGCGTCCGGCACGATGGTCAGCGGCACGGCCAGGGCCGGCGGTATGGTCGAGGTGGCCTTTTAACAGGTTTGGGACTAAAGTTTTCACTTGATACGCCGATAACCCAAGCAGATCCCGGGCTTTCTGTTCCGAACTGCAAAGGATGATGCTGTGAAAATCAACGATACCCTCAAGAACAACCCAGGCGTGCAGGCGAATACCACGCCGCCGGCCACCGCGAAGACCGCCGACAACGCGGCCGCGGCGACCGCCGCAGCGACCTCGCCTGCCGCCACCGACACCGTGCGCCTGTCCCAGCAAGGCCAGGCGCTGGCTGCCGGCAGCACGAATCAGGTGTTCGACGCCAAGAAAGTCGAGCGCATCAAGGCGGCCATCGCCGATGGCCAGTTCCAGGTAAATTCGGAGAAAGTGGCGGACGGCCTGCTGGAAACGGTACGCGACCTGCTGCACTCCCGCAAACGATAGACATTCCATGGCCATAGCATCCCCCGGCGCAACCCTGCGCGACGAACAGCAACTGATCGGCACCATCGTGGAGCTGATGAAAACGGAACAGCAGTTCCTGGTCAGTGCGGATGCCGATGGCCTCTCCAACCTCAGCCCGAAAAAGCTGCAGCTGGCCCAGAAGATGGCCGAGCTGGCGCGCCTGCGCCACCGGGCCCTGGGCGCCGCCGGTTTCCCCGCCGCGGAAAGCGGCATGGAGCCCTGGCTGGCGGTCGGCGGCAACGACGAGCTGCGCAGCCAATGGAACCAGCTCCTCGCCATGACGCGCGAAGCCAAGGAACTGAACCGCGTGAACGGCATGCTGGTCAACAAGCAGATGGCCCACACCCAGGGCATGCTGAACGCGCTGCGCCCGGCGGGCAATGGCGACGCCGGCGTGTATGGACCGGGCGGGCACACGGCGCCGAGCGGGCCTTCGAAGCGCTATCTGGTCGGCTGACGTCGTTCCCGCCTTCGCGGGAACGACGTGTGGCGCGGGAATGACGGCTTAAAGCTGCGCCTTCAGTAATTCCTCCACCGCCTCCGCCGTCACCGGCCGGCTGAAGTAAAACCCCTGCATCCGCTTGCAGCCGTGCGCGCCCAGGAAGTCCAGCTGGGCGGCGCTCTCCACGCCTTCGGCGATCACCTCCAGCTTCATCGACTGCGCCAGCGCGATCACCGCCTTGACGATGGCGGCGTCGTCGCCGTCCGCGATGTCGGAGACGAAGGAGCGGTCGATCTTCAGGCAGTGGATCGGGAAGCGCTTCAGGTTGGCCAGGTTCGAATAGCCGGTGCCGAAATCGTCGACCGCCAGGTGCACGCCCATGCTCGAGAGGCGCGTCATGGTCGCCGCGGCGGCGGACGGATTCTCCATCAGCACGCTCTCGGTGATCTCCAGCGTCAGCCAGGACGGCTCGCAGCCCGTTTCCTGCAGCAGGCGCTCGACCTTGCCCGCCACGTCCTGCTCGCGGAACTGGCGCGCCGACATGTTCACGCTCATGCGCGGCGGCGTGCCGCCGAGGAGCGCGGCAAAGCGCGCCTGCTGGCGCAGCGCCTCTCCCAGCACCCATTCGCCGATCGGCACGATCAGGCCGGTCTCCTCGGCCAGCGGAATGAAGTCGTTCGGCGGCACCATCGCCCCGCCCTCCGGCTGCCAGCGCACCAGCGCCTCGACGCCGACGATGCGGCCGCTGCCGGCGTCGACCTGCGGCTGGTAGTGCAGCACGAACTCGCTGCGCAGCAGGCCGCGCTGCAGGCCGTGCTCGATGCGCAGGTGGGCCTGGGCCTCGGCCGCCATCTCGTCGGCGTAGAACTCGTAGCGCTTGCCGCCGCTGGCCTTGGCGCGGTACATCGCGCTGTCGGCCGCCTTCAGCAGGGCTTCGCTGTCGCGCCCGTCGCCGGGGTACATGGCGATGCCGATGCTCCCCGACGGGAACACCTCGTGGCCGACCAGCGACAGCGGTTCGAACAGGCTCTCGAGCAGCTTGCCCGCCACCAGCGCGGCATCGTCGGGACTGGCCAGGTCGGCCAGCACCACCACGAATTCGTCGCCGCCCTGGCGCGCCACGGTGTCGCTCTCGCGCAGCGCGGCGGACAGGCGGCGCGCGATCTCGACGATCAGCTGGTCGCCGGCCTCGTGCCCGAGGCTGTCGTTGACGTGCTTGAAGCGGTCCAGGTCGATGAACATCACGCCCACCTGCCGGCGCGCGCGCTGGGCGTGGGCGATGGCCTGCGCCAGCCGGTCCTGCAGCAGCAGGCGGTTCGGCAGCCCGGTCAGGGCGTCGTGGCTGGCCATGCGCAGCAGCGCTTCCTCGGCCTCCTTGCGGCGCGAGATGTCCTGCACCGCGACGATCAGGCGCAGCTGGCCGGAGGCGGCTTCGCGCATGGTCGACGCGCTCAGCGCCACCCACACCGTGCGGCCGTCCTTGCACAGGTAGCGCGACTCGCGCCGGGCGTCGCGCGTCTCGCCGGCCACCAGGCGCCGCATCAGGGCCTTGTCCTCATCCAGTTCGTCCGGATGGGTGACCTGGTGGAAGAAGCGCTGCAGCAGTTCGATCTCGCTGAAGCCGACGATCTGCGACAGCTTGCGGTTCACGCGCACGAAACGCCCTTCGCGCGACAGCAGCGCGATGCCGATCGCGGCCTGGCTGAAGGTCAGGCGGAAGAATTCCTCGCTCTCCTGCAGGCGCTGCCTGGCCTGGCGGCGGAAGGTCACGTCCTGGCCGATCAGCAGCAGCTGGACGCCGCCGGACTGGGAGGTGCGGCGGATGTTGAACTCGAACCAGCGCACGCCGTCCGCGCGGCCGTCGACCGGCGCCATCACCGCATCCTGCGGCGCGCCGGTTTCCAGCGCCGCCGTCACGCGCTCGCCCAGCTCCACCGCCGGGATCAGGGATTCGAGGGAGGGCAAGCCGGCCAGCGCATCGTCGGGGATGCCGAGCATGGCGCTCATGGTGCTGTTGATGGCGCGGACGCGGCGCTGCTCGTCCACCACCAGCAGGCCGGCCGGCATGCCGTCGATGACCTGCAGCATGTCGTTCTTGCCCAGCTCGAGGAAGCGCTTGCGCGAGGCGATCGCGTCCGCTGAATTGTCTGATCCGCTCATAAATCCATTGTTCGATGTATGCGCCCGCAAGGGTAGCCGCAAAGCGAACATGCGGCGGCCACTGCGGCAGGCGTGGTCGCAGTGTTCAGGGTGCTGTGGGGCGTGTGGGCCGGCGCGCGCGCGATGTTCGGGCGGCGCATGAGCGATCAGGGGGAATTTATTCCGTCGTGAAACTCTTGTGTTCTTCCAGCATCATTTCATTCTAACAACGGTTGTCTAGTCAAGCGCGCAATTCTTTGTAACGGAGAGTCAATTCTCACCATTTGTTGCATTAAAGCTGCACGGCCTGTGCGGTTTCTTGCGGAGCGGCAATATTACTGGGTGCCGGCTTGCTACAAACGAGCTTTGAACCAGCCTCGGGAGAATCATATGGACCGGAAGTCGATCATGGGAGTGGCGCTGGCGGCAGGCGCCATGCTGAACACGGGCGCCGCGCTGGCCGCAGCCGGCGAGCTCACGGTACGGGTCACGCCGGAACGCCAGACCCTGGCGAAGAGCGACAACGTGGTCGTCGACGTGACCGTCACGAATGCCACCGCCGCCACGCAATACCTGCTGAAGTGGCAGACGCCGTTCGGCGCGATCGAGGCGCCGCTGTTCGAGGTGACGCGCGACGGCCTGCCGGTGCGCTACCTGGGCGTGCAGGTCAAGCGCCCCGCGCCCGTCCCCGCCGACTATGTCGCCCTCAGGCCGGGCGCCTCGCGCAGCGTGCGGGTCGAGCTATCGGCGCTGTACGACATGGGCGTCACCGGCGCCTACAGCGTGCGCTGGCGCGACGGCGCCACCCAGCTGTTCAGCCGCCCCGGCGTCGCGCGCGTGAGCACCAGCGCCACGAATGGCCAGTCGGCGCTGCCGGCCCGCGCCATCGCCCTGCCCGAGCCGGGGGCCGCTTCGGTGTGGATAGCCGGGCGCCTGCCGCGCGGCGCGTCCGAGCTTGTCAGCGCGCTGCCGGAAGGCGCGGGACTGTCCTTCAGCCGCTGCTCGAATGCCCAGCAGGAGGCGATCGCCGGCGCCGCGCAGGCAGCACAGGCGATGGCGCAGGATGCCGGCGCCTACCTGCAGGCAAAGTCCCTGGGCGCGCGCTATGCGAGCTGGTTCGGGGCCGCCGATCCGGCGCGCTCGAGCACGGTGACGGCCCACTTCCAGGCGATCAAGGAGGCCTTCGCCGGCAAGCCGGTGACGGTCGACTGCGGCTGCAACGAGTCTTACTACGCGTATGTGTACCCGAGCCAGCCCTACAAGATCTATGTGTGCAAGGCCTTCTGGAGCGCGCCGATGACCGGCACCGACTCGAAGGGCGGCACCCTGGTGCACGAGATGAGCCACTTCAATGTGGTGGCGGGGACCGACGACTGGGTGTATGGGCAGTCGGGGGCGGCCAGCCTGGCGATCAGCAATCCGTCGCAGGCAATCGATAACGCCGATTCGCATGAGTATTTTGGGGAGAATACGCCGGCGCTGCAGTAACCCCCCCCCCCCCGTCGTCCCCGCGCAGGCGGGAATAGTGCCCCCGGCACTATTCCCGCCAAGTGCGGCGAGTCGCCACGAAAGTCAACTTGGGTCCCCGCCTTTGCGGGGACGACGGTGTTAACGCTGCGTGTGACTGAACATCACCGCCTCGGTCGCAAAATCCGCCGCCGACTCGAGCTGCCGCACGTCCGACAACGCCGCCCCATCGTAGCGGATCACATAGGTATGCGTCCCCGGACTGAAGGCATAGGCCTCGGTGATGTCGATGGTATGCGTATGCGCGGAGTGCGGGGCCAGTTCGACGTAGTCGTCCAGCGTCGGCGGCCCGCGCTTGACCATGCGGCCGGTATAGGGCACCTCGGCGTCGCCGGGATGCCGGCGCAGGTCGAACAGGCGGCGCGTCAATGCCGTGTCGGCCGCGATCTCGCGCGGCAGGCCGGCCCGGCGCTCGCCGCGGTTCTCGATCCTGAAAGTCACCAGGACCTTGTCATGCCTGGCGTCGACGCTCAGGCTCGCATGCACATTCATCGGTTTTTCTCCATCGGCGCCGGCGGCCGCGGCCGTCATGGCCCATAGCGCGGCGCACAGCATCGTTCGTCTTCGCATCGACAGCTCCTGCCGGGTTGGGACGATTGTGGACCGCCATGGTGGAAATGCCAAGCGTGCGCGCCATGCGTGGGCACGGGGTGCCCACGCATGGTTTATTCGGCGAGGATGGTGACGGCGACGCGGCGGTTGCGGGCGCGGCCGATGGGGTCGTCGTTGGAGGCGATCGGCTGGTTGGCGCCGCGGCCGACCGCGGCCAGGCGGCGTTCAAGCACGCCGCTCTCGACGAACAGCCGCACCACGGTGCTGGCGCGCACCGCCGAAAGTTCCCAGTTCGAGGGGAAGGCGGTGGTGGCGATCGGGGTGGTGTCGGTGTGGCCTTCGACTTCGATGGCGTGCGTGTCGTCCTTCAGCAGGCCGGCGACGGTGCGGAGGGTTTCCTTCGCGTTGCCGACCAGGCCGGCGTCGCCTTCGTCGAACAGCACGCTGGCGTTGATCTCGACAGTGACGCCGCGCGCGTTCTGGGTAACACGCACCTTGCCGCTGTCGACCAGCGGCTTGAGGACGCTGTTCAGCTTGCGGGCCAGCAGATCCAGGCGCACGCGGTCGCGCTTGGCCTCTTCCGCGCGCTTGCGGGCGATGATGTTCGCCAGCGGCAGCGGTTCGACCTCGACCGCGGTATTGATCTTCGTGGCCGCGCCGCGCCTGCCGAAAGCGTCGCCGAGGGCATCCGACAGCACCTTGTACTTGCCGACGTTGACCACCGAAACCGCGTACATCACCACGAAGAAGGCGAACAGCAACGTGATGAAATCGGCGTAGGAGATCAGCCAGCGCTCGTGGTTCTCGTTGTCTTCGACGTAGCGTTTTCGGCGCGTCATGAGCGGCCCCGGCTCAGTACGGCGCCGTCAGGCAGGCGATGCGTTCCTCGAGCACCCGGGTGTAGTCGCCGGTGGCGATGTCGTGGAACACGTCGGTGAGGATCTCGTACTGCAGCACCTGCTCGGCGACGATACTCTTGATCTTGTTCCCGACCGGGTAGAACAGCAGGTTGGCCAGGCCCACGCCATACACCGTGGAGACGAAGGCGACCGCGATGCCGGCGCCGAGGCGCGAGGGGTCGCTCAGGTTTTCCATCACGTGGATCAGGCCCAGCACGGCGCCCAGGATCCCGACCGTCGGCGCATAACCGGCCGCCGATTCCCAGATGCGCGCCGCCTGGCGCTCGCGCATCTCATAAGTGTTGATCTCGGTGAACAGCAGGCTGCGCAGCTTGTCCGGCTGGATGCCGTCGACCACCAGGCGCAGGCCCTTCTGGATGAAGGGATCGGCCTTGGTCATGTACTGTTCCAGGGAGAGCAGGCCGTCGCGGCGCGCCGACAGGCTCCACAGATGGATTTCGCGCGCCAGCTCCTGGCGGCGGTCGGGCGGCGGGGCGAACACCCAGCGCAGCATGCGCAGGCCGCGGAGGAAGGCGGATTTTTTGGTCTGCAGCAGCACGGCGCCGAAGGTGCCGACCACCACGATCGCGAAGGCGGCCGGCTGCACCAGCGAAGAGAACTTGCCGCCGTCGAGGGTATGGCCGACCAGGATGCCGGCAATCGCCAGCACCAGCCCGAGCAGGCTGGCTATGTCCACGCAAGCTCCTTGAGATAGGTACGCATGCGGCCCACGGCCTGGCTGTGCAGCTGCGAGACGCGCGATTCCGACACGCCCATCACCGCCCCGATCTCCTTCAGGTTCAGTTCTTCCTCGTAATACAAGCCCATCAGGATCTTCTCCCTCGGCGGCAGGTTGTCGATGGCGTCGATGACGGCCTGGCGGAAGTCGGTCTCCAGCAGCGCGCGCAGCGGATCGTCGTCATCGACGGCATAGCGGTCGAGCCAGCTGTCGTTGCCGTCTTCGTCATGGAAATCTTCGTAATAGACCAACTGGTGGCCGCCGGAATCGCCCAGCATTTCCTGGTAATCGGCCAGCGAAAGCTTGAGGCTTTTCGCGATCTCGGATTCGCTGGGCGCGCGGCCGAGCTGCTGCTGCAGGGTCGCCATCGCCTGTTCCACCTTGCGCATGTTCTGGCGTGTCGAGCGCGGCAGCCAGTCGTTGCTGCGCAATTCGTCCAGCATGGCGCCGCGGATGCGCAGCACCGCATAGGTCTCGAACTGGGCGCCGTGGTTTTCTTCGTAGCGTTGAATCGCATCGAGCAGGCCGATCATGCCCGCCTGTACCAGGTCGTCGACTTCGACGGACGGCGGCAGCTTCGCCTTCATCTGGTGGGCGAGACGCTTCACCAACGGCGCATGCTCCGTCAGCAAATGATTCTTGTCCGCTTTCCCTTTAGCCGTGTACATGTTCTTTCTGTTTATTATGCTGCGCGGCTCACGCCCGTTGCAAAACGTCCGGCCAGGCGGCGGAATGCCACCGACGCGCCCGCCAGCGGGAAGGCGTCGACCACCGCACGGCCCAGGCGCGCGGCGCGCTGCAGGTACTCGTCGGCGGGCACCGAGCCCATGGAGCTAAGCGTTACTGCCAGGTAACGTGTTGCCGCAGATGACATATTATCGTATACCACCTTCGCCTCGGCTTCGGTAGCGCCGGTGACAAGGATACCGAAAGGGCGGCGCCCCAGGTGTTGCGACAGGCGCTTGACCAGCGCATAGGCGTTCGTGATGGACGTCGCGCCGGTCGAGACCTGGACCACGATCTCCGAGGATTCCATGATCGGCACCGGGAAGCCGCCCTCATCCGAAAATTCGCCGTCGACGATCACGATGCTGCCGGCCGCCTGCTTGACCAGCACGTCGAAGGCTTTCGCCAGGCGGCGCCTTTCGTCCGCGGTGCGGCCCGGGCGCATCTTCACCACCGAAAAACCCTGGGGCGCCGGATGGATCACCTGGTTCAGCGCGCACTCCTGGCGCGCCACCTCCAGCAGGCCGGGACCGCGGTCCACGCCCAGGCGCTGGGCCACGCCGTAGTCGTGCTCGCAGGCGTCGACGATCAGCACGTCATTGCCGCTCTGCGCCAGCGAGGCGCCGAGGTTCACCAGCATGGCGCCCTTGTCGTCCTGCGCGGTCGCCGAGAGGAAGGTCACGATGCGTGGCTTCGGACCCGCCAGCATCCGGCGCAGGCCTTCGGCCTGGTCGAAATCAAAACTAGCCAATGGTCACCTCGCGCAGCGAACGGTCGTTGTTCAGGTTGCCGAGGCCGGACATCATCAGCGGCAGGTCGGCGTCGGAAAATTGCGCGGCAGCGTCTTTTTTGGTGCGAAAGGCACGGTCGACCAGCATGGCGCGATCGGCCAGGTGCAGGTCTTCCGGCACGCGCTGGCCATTCGAAATGTAATGCAGGTTCAGTTTCTGGCGTATGATCACGTCCAGCACGTTGCCGATCGACGCGGCTTCGTCCATCTTGGTCATGATGCAACCGGCCAGGCCGGTGCCCTGGTAGGCGCGCACCACTTCGTTCAGGGTCTCGTTGGTCGAGGTGGCGTTCAGGCACAGCAGGCGCTGCACGTTGGCGCCCGATTCCGTCAGCATGGCCACCTGTTCCGTCACCATCTGGTCGCGCTGCGACATGCCGATGGTGTCGATCAGCACGGTGTGCTTGTTGCGCAGTTCTTTCAGTGCGATCCGCAGGTCGGCCTCGTCCTTCACAGAGTGCACCATCACGCCCAGGATCTTGCCGTAGATGCGCAGCTGCTCATGGCCGCCGATACGGTAGGCGTCGGTAGTGATCAGGGCCAGCTTTTCCGGGCCGTGGCGCATCACGCAGCGCGCGGCCAGCTTGGCGGTGGTGGTGGTCTTGCCGACGCCGGTCGGGCCGACCAGGGCGAACACGCCGCCGCGGTCGAGGATCGCGTCCTCATCCGACATCGAGGTGATGTTGCGTGCCAGGACCGTCTTGATCCAGCGGAGGGATTCGGCGGCATCCTTGCCGGCCGGGAGCTTGTCGATCAGGTAGCGCGACAGGCTGGCCGAAAAACCGGCCGCCAGCATCTCGCGCAGCACGACGGCCTTCTGCGGCTCGCGCTGCTGGGTGCTGCCCCAGGACAGCTCGGACAGCTGGGTTTCCATCATGCCGCGCATGGCGCGCAGCTCGCTCATCATGCCCTGCATCTCGGCGGCGGCCGCGTTGGCAGCGGACTCCTTGGCCTGGGCGATGGCGGCCGACATCATGGCGGTCATTGCGGCCATGTCGAAACTTGGTGCTTCCGGCTGCGGTGCGCGGCGGTTGACATAGGTTTGCGGGGCCGGCGCCGGTTCTTCGAAATCCTGGAAGGACGGCATGGCCGGGCGGCTTGCCGGTGCGCGCATTGCCGGCTCCGCCTGAATGTTGCTGAAGCTGCGGGCTGCCGGCGCGTCGTAGGGACGCGGTGCGCCCGCTTCGTGCAGCGCGCGCGCGGCCGGGGCTGCAGCTTGCGGGAGATCGTCCATGTGGTGCAAATGGGGGCGCGGGGCCGCCATGTCCGACTCCGGCGAAGGCGAAGCCAGCGAGGCGACGTCGTCGTTGTCCAGCGCCAGGATCTCGACCACGCCATCCACCGGGCGGTTCGACAGGATGACCGCGTCCGGTCCCAGGGCATCGCGCACCTTGCGCAGGGCCTCACGGGAAGTCGGGGCTGTAAATTTCTTCACGTTCATCGTCGGTCTCCGCTCATGCAGGCAGGTGTTACAGGTTAATCGTCTATAACAGGATTATTGACGATGCCGCCAGGAAACCATCGGAGGAAAAGGATGGGGAAACAGGGCTAATTCCAGCAAACCCAGGGGAGGCCTTACTTGCGCCGCAGACTCCGCCGCGGGCCATGTTGGGACAGCACACGCGCTGCAAGCTCGTCGCTGACGCCGCTGCGGCGCAAGAACAAAGCCGCGTCATGAAGCTCCAGCACGTTCCGGATGCCGATAGCATGGGTAACCAGATCGGCCTGGACAGCGTCCCGCCGACGCTCGACGCCACCCGGGCGGCGCTGGTCGGCGGCTGCAATCAAGTTGGCGGTCCATTTGTCGGCAGTCATTTCGCCACGGTACCGCCGCCCAAAGGCCCGTCTGGTGATCTTTCTCAACGGTGTTGCGGCTGCATGCGGACCGCTTGCATATCGTGGGCATGGGGTGCCCACCCTACTGGTATTTACGCCGCGCCTACCAGGCTGGTCACCCGGATTGTCTTGGTTTCCGGAATCTCCGAATGCGACAACACCTTCAACTGCGGCAGCGCCCGGCGCAGGAAACGCGACAGCAGCGTCCGCAGCGGCCCCGGCACCAGCAGCACCGGCGTGAAGCCCATCGCCTCCTGCTGCTGGGCCGCGTTGGCGGCCTGCTGGACGATGGTGTCGGCCAGGCCCGGCTCGATGCCGGTGCCGTCGCCGCCGGCATTCAGGGCCTGGACCAGCAGGCGCTCGAGGCGGTTATCCAGGGTCATCACCGACAGCTCGTTGGTGCCCGGGAACAGCTGCTGGACGATGGCGCGGCCCAGTGCGATACGCACCAGCGCGGTCAGGTCGTTCGGATCGGCGGTCGAGCCGGCATGTTCCGACAGCGATTCGATGATGGTGCGCATGTCGCGGATATGCACGCCTTCCTGCAGCAGGTTCTGCAGCACCTTCTGCAAGGTCGACAGCGACACGACCTTCGGCACCAGGTCCTCGACCAGCTTGGGCGCATCTTTTGCCAAATGGTCAAGAAGTGCCTGCACTTCCATGCGGCCCAGCAGTTCCGATGCATGGGTGGTGATCAGGTGGTTCAGGTGGGTGGCGATGACGGTGCCGGCGTCGACCACGGTATAGCCCATGCTCTGCGCCTCGTCCTTCAGGCCGGCGTCGATCCAGACCGCCGGCAGGCCGAAGGCCGGATCGGTGGTCGGCTGGCCCGGCAGCGTGCCGCTGGCCATGCCTGGATTGATCGCCAGGAACTGGCCGTTCATCGCCTCGCCGCTGCCCACTTCCACGCCTTTCAGCGAGATGCGGTAGGCCGAGGGCTTCAGCTCCAGGTTGTCGCGGATGTGTACCGGCGGCGCCAGGAAGCCGACTTCCTGCGCGAACTTCTTGCGGATGCCTTTGATGCGCTTGAGCAGCTCGCCGGCCTGGCCCTTGTCGACCAGCGGAATCAGGCGGTAACCCACTTCCAGGCCCAGGGTGTCGACCGGCATGACATCCTGCCAGGTTGCCTCTTCCTGCTCGGCCGGCGCGGCGGCACTCGCGCCGCCTGCGCCAGCCGCGGCGCCCGCCGCACCGCCCTGCCCCGCTGCACTGGCCGCACCCGGCGACCCTGCCGCCAGCGCGTTCTTCTGGCGCTTTTCCACCAGGTAGCCAACGCCGAACAGGGCGCTGCCCAGCAGCAGGAACACCAGGTTCGGCATGCCCGGGATCATGCCCATGCCGCCGATGATGCCGCCGGTGATGTACATGACGATCGGACGGCCGAACAGCTGGCCGACGACCTGGTCGCCGACGTCCTGATCGCTGGCCACGCGCGAGACGACCATACCGGCCGCGATCGAGATGATCAGCGAGGGGATCTGCGCGACCAGGCCGTCACCGATGGCCAGCAGGGTGTAGTTCTTGATCGCGTCGGCGAAGGACATGTCGTGCTGGAGCATGCCGACGATCAGGCCGCCGATCACGTTGATCAGGGTCACCAGGATGCCGGCGATCGCGTCGCCGTGCACGTACTTCGAGGCACCGTCCATCGAACCGTAGAACTCGGCTTCCATCGCCACGTCCGAGCGGCGCTGCTTGGCTTCCGCTTCGCCGATCAGGCCGGCGTTCAGGTCGGCGTCGATCGCCATCTGCTTGCCCGGCATTGCGTCCAGTGCAAAGCGCGCGCCCACTTCGGCGATACGGCCGGCGCCCTTGGTGACGACCATGAAGTTGATGATGGTGAGGATGATGAACACCACCAGGCCGACCGTGTAGTTGCCGCCGATGAGGAAGTGGCCGAAGGCTTCGATCACCTTGCCGGCCGCCGCGCCGCCGGTGTGGCCCTCGGTCAGCACCACGCGGGTCGAGGCCACGTTCAGCGCCAGGCGCAGCAGGGTCGTCACCAGCAGCACCGCCGGGAAGGCCATGAAGTCGAGCGGCTTGACCGTGTACAGGGCGGTCAGCAGCACGATGACCGACATCGCGATGTTAAAGCTGAAGAACAGGTCGAGTGCGAACGCCGGCAGCGGCAGGATCATCATCGACAGCAGCAGGATGATGAGGATAGGCGCCGCCAGCGCGTTGCCGCGTCCCAGGATCGCCTTGGCCCATGCCGGCAGTGTGAAACCGTTCATTGCTTTATTCCTTTAATGCTTTTGCTGCGACGCCGGATTGAAGGGATCCATCTCCGGCGGCACCGCCAGCTTGCTCGGGCGATCCGGATAATGGTCGCTGGTGCCCTTGGTGTAGGCGCGCAGCTGGTAGACATAGGCCAGCACTTCGGCCACCGCCGAGTACAGGGCTTCCGGGATCTCGTCGTCGATGTCGGTGTGCTTGTACAGCGCACGGGCCAGGGCCGGAGCTTCGAGCAGCGCGACCTTGTTCTCTTTCGCGATCTCGCGGATCTTCGCCGCGACTTCGTCGGTACCCTTGGCCACCACGCGCGGCGCGCCGCGGCCGTTCTCGGCATACTTCAGCGCCACCGCGAAGTGGGTCGGGTTGGTCACGACCACGTCCGCGGTCGGGACGTTGCTCATCATGCGCTTGCGCGCCATCTCGCGCTGCAGCTGGCGGATCTTGCCCTTGATCTGCGGGTTGCCGTCCGATTCCTTGGATTCCTGGATCACTTCCTGGCGCGTCATCTTCAGTTTGTTGGCGTAGTGCCAGATCTGGTACGGACCGTCCAGCAGGGCAATCGCGCCGAGCGCGCCGACCATGGTCAGGAATGCCTTGGCCAGCAGGCCGCCAAGGTGCGGCATGGCGGCGCCGAGCGGCTCGACCGCCAGGCCGATCACGGCATCCTTCTGGCTCATCACCACATACCAGGCGACCGCCCCCACCAGCAGGGTCTTGGCGACCGCCTTGAGCAGCTCGACCAGGGCATTGGTCGACACCATGTTGCCAAGGCCGTTCATCGGGTTCAGCTTGCCGAAATTCGGCATGAAGGACTTGGCGCTGAAATTCCAGCCACCGATCAGCAAGGGCGAGACCACGGCGACCAGCATGATGGCGATCGCCAGCGGCAGGCAAACCAGCATGACGCCGGCAACGTCCGCGATGACGCGCTCGATCAGGAGACTCGGGTTGGTGATCTGTTCACGGTCGAGCGACAAGCCGCGCTGGAGCGTGGTGGAAAGCTTGTCGACCACGCCGCCGCCCAGCATCCACAGGCTGGCGCCAGCGGTCATCAGGACGGTGAAGGTCGCAACTTCGCGCGAACGGGGGATGTCGCCGTTTTCGCGTGCCTGTTTCAGGCGTTTGGGTGACGCTGGTTCTGTCTTTTCCGCGTTGCTGCTTTCCGCCATGTCCTGTTCCCGCTTCCGCTCCGGTTGGGCCGGCTGCGCCACCGGCTTGGATTCAGGATGGGATTATTCCAGATGTTGCCGTGGGGCCATAGAGCGAACAGGTGGGGAAACGGGTGTCTTTTCCGTTCTGGTACTCGCTGCCCCGTGGAAAAAACCTCACACTTTCAGGGTGGACTAGCAGATTGATAAGACTACAGTGAATCGAAGCAACATTTCATTGTTATAATCAGTTAGCAAGCATTTGCTGCCCCCTATTGACTAAAGGAACATTATGAAAAAGATCATCGCAACTGCCGCTATCCTGAGCATGATGTCGGCACCGGTGCTGGCACAAACGACCGCGGGCGCCGCCACCAATGCTGGCAACGCAGGCGCTGCTGCCGGCCAGACCGCTGGTGCTGCCGGTACCGGCGCAACCGCAGGCACCGGCGCTGCCGCCGGTACGGCTGCCGGTACGGCTGCCGGCGCGGCCGGCTCGGCCGGTTTCCTGGGCGGTGCCGCCATTGCCGGCGTGTCCGTCGGTACCGTGGTTGCCGTCGGTGCCGCCGTTGCTGCCGTAGCCGTTGCCGCTTCGGACAACAACTCGACCACCACCCACCACTAATCGCTTGCGGAGGGCTTTGCGCCTTCCTCCAGCCGGCACGATGCAATACGGCCGCGGCATTTCTGGCGCGGCCGTATTTATTTCTGCTCTACACCCTGGATCAGTCCGGCACGACTGCGTTCTGCTGTCGCGAAAAATCGCTGACGTACCAGTTCATGGCCTCCTCGAGGCTGTCGGCGATACGGTGCGTCGGGGCATAGCCCAATAGCGCCGCCGCCTTCGAAATATCGGCCTGCGAATGGCGTACATCGCCGGCCCGGAAATCGACATACTGTGGCACATGGCTGTCCACATGGGCAAAACGCTGCGCCAGCTCGGCGCGCATCATCCGGTACAAGGCATTGAGCGTGGTGCGGTCGCCAAGCGCCACGTTGTACACCTGGTTGGCGGCTTCCGGCGCTGCCAGCGCCGCCAGCAGGTTGGCCTGGACCACGTTGGCCACATAGCAGAAATCGCGGCTGGTCTCGCCGTCGCCGTTGATGCGCAGCTCGTCGTTGCGGATCAGCGCCGCCACCCATTTCGGGATCACGGCGGCGTAGGCGCCGTGCGGATCCTGGCGCGGACCGAACACGTTGAAGTAGCGCAGGCCGATCGATTCCATGCCATAGGTGCGGCCGAACACCTCGGCGTACAGCTCGTTGACATACTTGGTCACGGCATACGGCGAGAGCGGCTTGCCGATCCGGTCCTCGACCTTCGGCAGGCCCGGATGGTCGCCATAGGTCGAGCTGGAGGCGGCGTAGACGAAGCGTTTTACCCTGGCGTCGCGCGCAGCCACCAGCATGTTCAGGAAACCGGTGATATTCGTTTCGTTGGTCAGCTGCGGATTCGCGATCGAGCGCGGCACCGAGCCCAGTGCGGCCTGGTGCAGGACGAAGTCGACGCTCTCGCAGGCGCGCGCGCAGTCGTCGGGCGAACGGATATCGGCGTTCAGGAAAGTAAAGTTGGCATAGGCCGCCTCGCCGACCAGTTCGCGAACCTGGTCGAGATTGTGCCGGTGACCGGTCGCGAAATTATCGAGGCCAGTGACGCGCTGGTTCAGCTTGAGCAGGGCTTCCACCAGGTTCGAGCCGATGAAGCCGGCCGCGCCAGTCACCAGCCAGTGGTAGCTGTGCTGGCGCAGGTGTTGTTGAAGATCCTGAAATTTGCCCATTACAGCCTCCAGACGCAATAGCCGGCGTCGCTGATCGCCTTCGGATCGAATTGCGACTTGACGTCGATGAAGCAGCCCTTGTCGTTCAGCTTGGACTGGAAATCGCACAGCGAATGGGCCAGCACTTCCTTGTGAGGAACGGCCACGACCAGGGCGTCGGCTTTCGGCAGGTCTTCCCAGCTTTCCAGCTTGATGCCGTATTCGTGCCGGGCTTCCTCGGCTTCGGCAACCGGGTCATACACATGCACCTCGCAGCCATAGGACTGCAGCTCGTGCACGATGTCGGCGACTTTCGAGTTGCGCAGGTCCGGGCAGTTTTCCTTGAAGGTCAGGCCGATCACGTTGACCTTCGAGCCCTTCACGTGGAAGCCCGAGGAAATCATCGACTTGACGGTCTTTTCGGCCACGAACTTGGCCATGCCGTCGTTGATGCGGCGGCCCGCCAGGATCACCTGCGGGTGGTAGCCGACCATCTCGGCCTTGTGGGTCAGATAGTACGGGTCGACGCCGATGCAGTGGCCGCCCACAAGGCCCGGGCGGAAGGGCAGGAAATTCCACTTGGTGCCGGCAGCCTTCAGGACTTCCAGCGTGTCGATGCCGACCTTGTCGAAGATAATGGCCAGTTCGTTCATCAGGGCGATGTTCAGGTCGCGCTGGGTATTTTCGATCACCTTGGCGGCTTCGGCCACCTTGATGCTGGAGGCGCGGTACACGCCGGCGGTCACCACCGATTCGTACAGCTTGGCGACGCGGTCCAGGGTCTCTGCATCGTCACCGGACACCACTTTCAGGATGGTGGTCAGCGTGTGTTCCTTGTCGCCCGGGTTGATACGCTCCGGGGAGAAGCCGACGTGGAAATCTTCCTTCCACTTCAGGCCGGATTCCTTTTCCATGATCGGAATGCAGACTTCCTCGGTCGCGCCCGGATAGACGGTCGACTCGAACACGACGATGGCGCCGCGCTTCATGTGCTTGCCGACGGTCTTGCTGGCGCCGGCCAGCGGGGTGAAGTCAGGATTGTGGGCGATATCGACCGGGGTCGGGACGGCCACCACGATGTAGTCGGCCTGTGCCAGTGCGGATGGGTCGGTGGTGACTTCCAGGTGCTGTGCCGCCTTCATCTGTTCGGCCGACAATTCACCGGTAGGATCGACGAACTTTTTATAACTCTCGACCTTGGATGCCGACAGATCGAAGCCAATCGTCCGGGATTTCTTGCCAAATTCGACGGCCAGGGGCAAGCCAACATAACCCAAGCCAACTACTGCGATAACACTACCTGCATTCATGATACATCCTTGACCGACCTGCGAAAACCTTCGATTGTACCAAAACTAGTTTCCTCACTTAAACAAAAAGGCTGACGCCTTGGTGCTCTTTCGAGGCCTAAGTGCAACACAAATCAATCCTGCCGGCTCGGTGACGTTTCCTTGCCCAAGAGCTGTCAGTCGAACAATTCCGCCCCGCTGAGCAGCTTGGCTGCCGCATCCTTCGCAGCCAGCCGGGGTTCGCCATCCAGGGGCCAGGCGATGCCGACGGCCGGGTCCTTCCACAGCAAGCTGCGTTCATGCTCCGGATACCAGTAATCGGTGGTCTTGTAGAGCATTTCGGCCGTGTCGCTCAGGGCCAGGAAACCATGGGCGAAGCCGGGCGGCACCCACAGTTGCCGACGGTTGTCGGCGCTGAGCAGCACCCCGGCCCAGCGCCCGAAGCTGGGCGACGACTTGCGCAGGTCGACCACGACATCGAACACGCTCCCCTGCACCGCCCTCAGCAGCTTGCCCTGGGGATGATGGATCTGGTAATGCAGCCCGCGCAACACGCCCTTTTCCGACAGGCTGTGGTTATCCTGGACGAACTCGACCTCGATGCCGGTCGACTCGCGAAAATCGCGGGCGTTATAACTTTCGAAGAAATAACCACGATCGTCGCTGAAGACTTTCGGCTCCAGCAGCAGTACATCGGGAATCGCGGTGGGGATGAGCGTAAACGGCATGGTCAGGAGGATTTCAGCAATTTCAGCAGGTAGTCGCCATAACTGTTGCTGGATAAAGGCGAGGCCAGCTTTTCGAGGTCGGCGGCGCTGATCCAGCCCTGGCGATAAGCGATTTCTTCCGGACAGGACACCTGCAAGCCCTGGCGCTTCTGCAGCGTGGCGATGAAGCTGGACGCCTCCAGCAGGCTGTCGTGGGTGCCGGTATCCAGCCAGGCCAGGCCACGCCCCATGACTTCGACCTTCAGTTGGTCCTGCGCGAGATAGGTCCGGATAAGGTCCGTGATTTCCAGTTCACCGCGCGCGGACGGCATGATGCCGGCGGCAATATCGCAGACCTTGTTGTCGCAGAAATATAGCCCGGTCAGCGCATAGTTGGACTTTGGCGCCCGGGGCTTTTCCTCGATGCTTGCCACGCGCCCCATGCCGTCGAATTCGATCACGCCGTAGCGTTCCGGATCCTGCACGTGGTAGGCGAACACGGTCGCGCCGTCGACGCGTGCATTCGCGCGCTTCAGGTGGGCCGCCAGGTCGTGTCCATAGAAAATATTATCGCCAAGGATGAGCACGCAGGGATCCTTGCCGATGAAATCGCGTCCGATAACGAAGGCCTGTGTCAGGCCGTCCGGCGATGCTTGCACGGCATACTCGATATGCATGCCCCATTGGCTGCCGTCGGCGAGCAGGCTGGCGAAACGCGGCAGGTCGTGCGGCGTGCTGATCAGGAGAACATCACGGATCCCGCTCAGCATCAGTGTGCTGAGGGGATAGTAGACCATGGGTTTGTCGTAGACCGGCATCAGCTGCTTGCTGACCGCCTGCGTGGCCGGATATAGCCGGGTGCCGTAGCCACCGGCCAGGATAATGCCCTTGCGTTTGGTATCAAGCATCGATGTCTTTCTGGATTATTTGCTGCAGCACCTGACGCACACCATCTTGCCATGGCGGCAAGCGCAGCCCGAAGGCATGCCGGAAACGGCCGGTATCGAGGCGCGAGTTGGCCGGGCGCTTTGCCGCCGTCGGATACGCCGCAGTGTGCACCGGCAGCACATCTTCCGGCCCGGCCCGGAGCGGCATACCTGCCTCCCGCGCAGCACCGAGCACGAAGCGGGCATAGTCGTACCAGCTGGTTTCACCCGATGCCGCCACATGGTAAATCCCATAAGGAAAGGCCTGCCCGCCTTCGCGCGCATGTTGCCGCACCAGATGGGCAGTGAGGTCGGCCAGCAAGCCGGCCGAGGTGGGCGCGCCGCATTGGTCGTCGACGACCCGCAACTGTCCACGCTCGGCGGCCAGGCGCAGCATGGTCTTCGCAAAATTGCCGCCTTGGGCGCCCAGCACCCAGCTGGTGCGCATGATCAGGTGGCGCGGGCAAGCCTCGGCGAGCGCCAGTTCGCCGGCATGTTTGCTGCGGCCGTAGACGTTCTGCGGCGCGGGACTATCGGCTTCCGTGTAGGGCGCCTGCCCGCTGCCGTCGAACACGTAATCGGTCGAATAGTGGACCACCAGCGCACCGAGGCGCGCGGCTTCCTCGCCCAGCACGCCCGGCGCCCGCGCATTCACGGCAAAGGCGGTATCACGGTCGGACTCGGCCCGGTCGACGGCGGTATACGCGGCCGGGTTGACGATGACATCCGGCGCATAACTGCGCACCAGCGCGCGCAAAGCATCGGCGTCGGCCAGGTCGCAGTTCGCGCGGCCGACCGCCAGCACCTCGCCCAGCGGCGCCAGCGCCCGTGCCAACTCGAACCCCAGCTGGCCGTCCTTGCCCGTCAACAGAATCTTCATCTACGCTCCGTACTGCTTGCCGACCCACTCGCGATAGGCGCCGCTGGTCACATTCTCCACCCAGTCCGGGTGGTCGAGATACCAGCGCACCGTCTTGCGGAGTCCGCTTTCGAAGGTCTCCGCCGGCCTCCAGCCCAGCTCGCGCCCGATCTTGCCCGCATCGACTGCATAGCGGCGGTCGTGGCCCGGACGGTCGGCCACGAAGGCGATCTGGGTCCGGTAGGATCGTCCGTCGGGGCGCGGGCGCAAGGCATCGAGAATATCGCAGAGCGTGGTTACGACCTCGAGATTCGTCTTTTCGTTGCAGCCGCCGACGTTGTAAACCTCGCCCAACCGCCCCGCTTCCAGCACGCGCCGGATGGCCGCGCAGTGGTCCCCCACGTACAGCCAGTCGCGCCGCTGCCGGCCATCGCCGTAGAGCGGCAGCGGCTTGCCGGCCAGCGCATTGTGGATGCACAGCGGGATCAGCTTTTCCGGAAAGTGCCAGGGCCCATAATTGTTCGAGCAATTGGTGGTGAGTACCGGCAGGCCGTAGGTATGGTGCCAGGCCCGCACCAGGTGGTCGCTGGCCGCCTTGCTTGCCGAATAAGGACTGTTCGGCTCGTAGCGACTGGTTTCGCTGAAGGCCGGCTCGTCCAGGCCCAGGGAACCATACACCTCGTCCGTCGACACATGCAGGAAGCGGAAGGCCGCCTTTTCCGCCGGCGCCAGGCCGCTCCAGTAGGCGCGCACCGCTTCGAGCAGGTGGAAGGTGCCGACGATGTTGGTCTGGATGAAGTCTTGCGGGCCGTGGATGCTGCGGTCGACATGGCTCTCGGCGGCAAAGTTGAGGACCGCGCGCGGCCGGTGCGCGTCCAGCAGCCTGCGCACCAGGGCGGCATCGCCGATGTCGCCCTGCACGAATACATGACGTGGATCGCCGCCCAGGCTGGCCAGGTTATGCAGGTTGCCGGCGTAGCTCAGCTTGTCCAGGTTGAGCACCGGCTCGTCGCATCCGGCGAGCCAGTCCAGCACAAAATTACTGCCGATGAATCCGGCGCCACCGGTGGTCAAGATCATGGATGGACTGCTCCTGTTTGTGCGTACATGCCCGGTATTGTACGTGCCGGGCGCTGCGCGGGCACAATCAGTAGCTGCCGCTCCAGGCCACGCTGAGCGACTTCGGCCCCGGGCTGACGGCAAGGCCCGAGCGTGCGTTGTCGCGCTGGGTCTGCCACAGCCAGCTGCCCATCGCATAACCGAGCACACCGCCGGCAACGACGTCGGACACCCAGTGCTGGCGGCCGGCGGTGCGGCCCAGCGAACCGATGGCGGCCACGCCGTACAGCCAGGGCGCATCGTATTCCTGCGCGAAGGGCGTGATCGCGGCAAACGCGATGGCGCCGTGGTTGGACGGGAAGGAAGCGTTCGAACGGTCCGCGGTGCGGCTCCAGCGCCCCGCTTCCTCGCCAGGACGGGCGCGGCCGATGACGCGCTTGGCCGCCACCGACAAGGCCCCTGCCCCGACGATGGACTCCAGCGCAATGTAGCCTGTGTTCTGCATGCGCGCGTCGCCAAAGGCCAGCGCACCGGCCGCGGCGCCGGCAAACAGCACCGGCGTGGCCTTGCCGACCTGGTCCCACTTGTGGGCAAGGCTGGAACCCGCATGCTTTTTCATGAAGCGGTCGACCGGCTTGTCCAGCAAGGCGCCGGCCAGGACCGCGCCGCCGGCCGCTGCCGTGCCCTTGGCCCATTGCGGCAGGGTCGGCGTGGTCGAAAACGACTGCTCCAGGCACCAGCGGAAGGCCGGCCACGGACTGACCACCGGGCGCATCGCCGGGTTGACAGCCGGCAGGCTCTGCTCGTCGCGGCGCTCGCCAAAGTTGCCGAGTCCGTCGTAGGTCGTCAGGTCGCGGCGCTGGTTTTCGAACAGCTCGTACAGGTCGCCCGGACTGGCGACCATCTGGCCGACGTCACGGGTCCACGGCGCGATGCTGGCCCCCGCGCTGGCCTGCGAATCCACCGGCAGCATGATGTTCAGCGGCACCGACAGGAAGATGCCCTTGTCGTGGTAAGGGTTGCTTGGCGTGCCCGGATTCGTGGTGTCCTTGCCGTTGGTCCTGGTGTACCAGGCGCCGATTTCCACGCCGGACGCAAAGCGGCGCTTGAATTCGACACGCACGCCTTCGTCACGGGCCAGGAAGCGGCCCGCCCGCGCGGTGGCGGTCACGTCGTACGGCAGCTTGTAGTGCAGCGCACCGAGGGCGGTAACGGTCTGGTAATCGCGCTTGTCGAACCAGCCCCGGTAGCCGCGCTGCTGCAAGGCATCGACGCTGATATCGGCCGCCCACTGGCTGGCCTTCGGCAGGTAGAGCACCTGGCCGCCGACGCCGCGGTACATCTCTTCATAGAAGCCGGCGGAGGCGCGCGCGTACAGGCGCTCGTCGAGCGTCAGGTACTGGTTCAGCATCAGCTTGTTGAGCTTGAAGCGGCTGCTGCGCTTGTACTCGGCAATATCGGTGCGTACGTGGGGCAGCAGGCTGTTCGACGGCTGGGTGACGCCGGAAATGTTTTCGAACAGGTTCAGCTTGAACGCGCTGTTCAGGTAAGTGCCCTGGCCCAGGCGCCGGTCGTAATTGGCCGCCGCCGCGACTTCGTAGCGCAGCGCGCCGCTCGGGTCGTTGAAATAGAAGCCGAGCTTGGGCACGACCTTGAAGCGGTTGGCTTCGCGGTCTTCCGACACCAGCTGGACGATGTTGCCGTCCTCGCCCACCTGCACCGCCAGGCCGTTGTCTTCTTCCCGCACTGCGGCAAGCAGGCCTTGCTGCTCGCCGCCGAGCTGGTCCGCCGGATTGGCGTAACGCACGCGCACGGTTTGCAGGAAGGACTCGCGATTCGCCAGGCCGGTGAAGTAATCCGTCAGACGCTGCAGGTCGGAAAACTCATAGGTGGCAATCGGCTGTTCGAGCTGGGTGTAGGTGATGTGGATCGCGTACGTGCCCGCCGGCGCGAACGCGAGCGCGGTGCGGGCGGCCCGGCCAACCGCACGGCCGAGGTTGGCGATGCGGTTGTTCGTGAGCGTGAGCTTGAGCGTGTCGCCGTCGAGCTCGATGCGGATATTCTTGAAATCCTGTCTGGCCAGTGCCTGCACCAGTTCGGCGCCACGGCTTGCGCTCTGGCGCCATTGCTCCGCCGAAACCCGCGTGGGCGCCTTGCTTGCGTCGTAAGGCGCCGGCTCGTAGAGCTTGGGAACGAATTCACGTTCCGACAGCGGGATGCTGATGTAGGCGTTAGCGCTGAAATGGTCGCGCTGCCGCGCGAGCTGGGCGCCCAGCCAGCCCCAGCGGTACTCGAGAGCGACGGACGGACCTTTTTTCCGCCTTGCCGCGCCGGTCGCCACCGCGTCATAGTCATGGGTGTAATCGTTGGCGTCGTACTCGGCTGCTACTGCCAGGCCCGGTACAGTGAGCGAATACCAGCGGGCTCCTGCGAATGCGCCGTCCAGGCGCTGCCTGCCGTAGCCGATGCTGGCTTCCACGTTCCGGGCACTGCCGAAGGTCTTGGTCGCTACGACATATTGACTCTTGAAGAGCTCGGTGCCGAGCAGGTCGGTGGCGCCGACTGAGACTGCCGGCAAGTATGTCCCCTCTTGCCACAGGTTCAGTTTGGCGTCGGCTACCTTGTCCTTGTAGCGCCCATAGCCTTTCCAGTCCGGGTCCTTCACATCTGCAAACGCCCTCGTTCCAGTAATCGATACGTAGCGGCCGGTTACCTGCAGCATCGGCAGGATGGTCGAGGTCAGCCACAGCGAACCATACGGCCGGTCATAGCTGTAGCCCATGCTGAAGGTGCCGTCCGCTTCTACAGCGGCGCTGGGCATGTTGATGTAGCCGGATTGGCCTTGCAGGGTCGGACTGGCGCCCGCGGTGGCGCTCACGCCGAGCAGAAGCCATACGTACGAACAGTACTTGAGGGATTTTTTTAAGATGGGGAACACGTGGAGGTCGGTGTAAAACAGGCAAGCGGAACAGTTTATCATCGGCAAGTTGGCTTGCCAAAAGATTGTTGCCCTCGGTGATGGAAGAAGCTGTCGCGCCACAACGAAAAACAACAACAGAATGTGCCGCCGAATATTATGAAAACGCAAGCAACTGTGACAATGTAACTATTTCTTGTCAGACCAAGCGAGCGCGCCGAAACATCGTGCTAAACTAAAATCAATAGCACGCAAGAACTCGTCATACACATGCGAAGCACATCCAAGGGACGGGAGATCGAACGATGGAAAAAATAGAACGTTTGCGGGCCATGGCACATGATGCCCTTCGGGAGTACCAGGCGACGATCAGCGCCGGCGGCGAGCCGGTCTATCCGCAGTGGGCGGACGATCTACTGGAGGTGTGCCAGCAAGCGGAGGCTGGCCAGCAACTCTTTTACTCTCCTGCGCCGCGCGCAGGCCGGCCTTGCGCCAACCTGCACAACTAATCGAGGACTGGCTTAACTGTTAGCAACGAGCAAGGCCTGCTTCGCCTGCTTCGCCTGCTCCAGATACACCCAGTCCACGATCTCGTCCGCTGCCCGGTAACCCGGGACCAGCTCATGCAAGAGCTGCCTGATCTGGGCGACATTATTTGCGCCCAGTGCCGCCTCGAGCGCCGCCATCCGCTTCATCAGATGGTCCCAGGGAATCGCTTCTTCGCGCGCGCGCATCACGCGCGGATGCGCGGTTTCGGTCGGGTTATCGCCAATCAGCAGTTCTTCGTACAGCTTTTCACCAGGGCGCAGGCCGGTGGTGACGATCGCGATGTCCCCATCCGGATTCAGCTTGTCCTTGACCGACAAGCCCGACAACTCGACCATCCGGCGCGCCAGGTCGATGATGCGCACCGGGGCGCCCATGTCCAGCACGAACACGTCGCCCCCTTCCGCCATCGCGCCCGCCTGGATCACCAGTTGCGCCGCCTCCGGAATGGTCATGAAATAGCGCGTGATGTCCGCATGGGTGAGCGTGATCGGCCCGCCGCCCTTTATTTGCGCGCGGAACAGGGGCACGACGGAACCGCTGGAACCCAGCACGTTACCGAAGCGCACCATCGAGAAGCGGGTAGCGCCACCGCGCTGCGCCATGCCCTGCAGGACCAGCTCGGCCAGGCGCTTGCTCGCACCCATCACATTGGTAGGGCGCACCGCCTTGTCGGTACTGATCAGCACAAAATCGTTGACGCCGCACTCCGCCGCCACCTTGACGGTAACGTAAGTACCCAGCACGTTATTGCGCACGCCTTCCGCCGGGTTGTGCTCCACCAGCGGCACATGCTTGTAGGCCGCAGCGTGGTAGATCGTGTCCGGAAGCCAGGTGCGCATGATCTCGCGCATGCGCGGCTCATCCCGCACCGATGCGAGCATGGGCAACACCCGTACGCTGGTGCCTTCCGCAAGGGCCTGTAGCTCCTGGTGGATAGTGTACAAGGCAAATTCGCTTACTTCTACCAGGACCAGCGTGGCCGGCTCCAGCTTGACGATCTGCCGGCACAGTTCGCTGCCGATCGATCCGCCCGCGCCAGTTACCAGCACCACCTTGTCACGGATATTGCGGTGAAGCAGGTCATCATCCGGGGGAACCGGATCACGACCCAGCAGGTCTTCGATATCCAGTTCGTGCAGGTCGCGCACATGCACTTTGCCCTGCGCGAGATCCGCCAAGCGCGGTAAGGTTCGTACGTGCAGCGGTAGCTTGAGTGCCTGGATGTCGGCCACGATCTCCGCACGGCGGGCACGGCCGACGCCGGGCATTGCCAAAAGAAGGTCGGTCACACCGCGATGATTGACCAGTTCAGGCAGTTTTGAGGCAGAGAAAATACGCAAGCCGTTGAGCGTGCTGTCCCGCAAGCCGGAGGCGTCGTCGATGAAGCCACGTACGACGACCTCGCCGCTATTGGCAAGCGCCGCCGCCAACTGACGGCCAGCGGAACCCGCACCGTAGATCAGAACTTGTGGCAAAGATCTACGGTTGAGGACGCGAACATACTTCCCCCCCAGCCAGTAGCGTGCGAGAAGTCGGCTTGCACCGGTAGTGACGAAAAGCACTAAAGGCACGCTAAGCCCGACGCTACGTGGCACCCCGGCAATACCAATAAACGTGAATAACAGCAGATAAAGGAGACCGAAAGCCGTGCACGACTTGACAAGCGCCAGCATCGCAGCGGTTCCGGAAAACCGGAAAATCGCCCGGTACATTCCCGATATGACAAAGAATGGAAGAACAATACCGACAGCCGCAACGACTGCGCGGATCTGCGGGACGGTCATGAACTCCCAGTGTTCCAGCCGGAGCCCAAAAACCAGCCATACCGACCCGACGCACAAGCCAGCGTCGACCGCGAGCGCAAGGGCGCGCTTGGCACCGCGCGGCAGCGCCAACAGCAGATCAGCAAACTTACTCATCATTTCTTCCAAACAGCTTTTAGCCCTATTTTTCAACTGAACCGCGTGACAGCTTATGCCGCAGCTTTTAACACTTGATGGATTGCACTGCACATGACATCGATCTCCTGCCCCGTGAGCGTAGGGTGGACGAGGAACATGAGACTGGTTTCGCCCAACTCCAGGGCAACCGGTAGCCGCTCCGCTGGACGGAAACCTGTGCCATCGAATGCCTTTTCCAGGTAGACCTCGGAACACGAACCCTGGTAGCAAGGGACGCCAATCTTGTTGATCTCGTCAACGATGCGATCGCGGCTCCATCCGGCACCCAGCTTTTCCGGACGAACATACACGTAGCATTTGTAATGCGCATGCGTGACGCCCTGCGGTACTTCAGGCACGCGCACACAGTCATACCCGCGGCAGGCGTTCCAGATCGCTTCGGCGTGAGCGGTTCTCGCTTTCGTCCACTCAACCATACGCGTCAGCTGGATCCTTCCGATTACCGCTTGCATTTCGAGCATGCGCCAGTTGGTACCAAAGCTCTCATGCAGCCAACGGAAACCCGGGGGATGCTCACGCTCGTAGACGGCTTCGTAGCTCTTTCCATGATCCTTGAAAGACCACATCTTACGCCAAAGAAATTCATTATTGGTTGTAACCATGCCGCCTTCGCCACCGGTGGTCATGATTTTATCTTGACAGAAACTCCATGCACCAACGTGGCCGATCGACCCGACCATTTTGCCTTTGTACATCGCGCCATGCGCCTGGGCGCAGTCTTCAATGACCTGGAAGCCGTGCTTTTCCGCCAAGTCCATGATCGGATCCATGTCACAGGGCCATCCGGCCAGGTGGACACAGATCACAGCGCGCGTACGTGGCGTCAATACTTTTTCGATGGTGGCGGCGGAGATGTTGCCGCTGTCGAGCTCTACATCTGCGAATACCGGCGTCGCGCCCGCGTTAACGACACAGGAGATGCTTGCAATGAAGGTGCGCGGCGTTACTACTACCTCGTCGCCTGGGCCAATGTCTATAGCCTTGAGGGCGACATCCAATGCAAGGGTGCCATTTGCCAGCGCTACAGCGTGCGGCGTCCCGGACCAGGCGGCGAATTCGCGTTCAAATTGCCTGGTTTCGTTACCTGTCCAGTAGTTGACTTTATTGGAGAGTAGCACTTGTTGAACGGCGGTTGCTTCCTCATCCGTAAACGAAGGCCAAGGGGAAAACGGGATATTTAACATCTCTACTATCAACCTTAAACTTAAACCTGCATCGGTCGCGCAGGGTTGCCTATCACTGTTGTTAAAGGTGCAACTCCCCGAGTCACCACCGCCCCCATCCCGACTACAGCACCGGCACCGATAATGAGGGGATCACCGGGTTTGCCTTGCCGGATGATGGCTCCCGCCCCAATATATGCATGATCCTCAATAACGACGTTGCCATTGCAGTGCACGCCAGGAGCAAACGTAACGAAATCACCAATAATGCAGTCGTGCGCGATATAGCTATATATATTCGCGTGAAACTGCTTACCAATTCGGACATTGCTGGTAATCGTAACAAACGGGCAGAGCACCGCCCCAGGACCAATTGATATTTCGTCAAGCGTTACGACATTTTGACCTTTCACGTCAACGAAACCTACTCCATCTGACGCACAACGAAGTGCAATCTCCTCACGTGCCTGACTGTTGGCAACTGCAATAGCTACATAACGAGCGTCTGCAGGTTCCTTCAACCAATCCATATATGACGTGACCCGATGTCCGTTCTGAAAAGCAACCTGAGCATTATCGTCCACGAAAACGAGATCCCAAGAATCTTCCGCCGCTTGAAGTTGATGGCGCATCAACGGCAAAACTTCTCTTCCAAAGCCACTCGCACCAAAAATCGCATATCGTTTCATTTTACCGCTTCTCACCTTTTAGCTTTACCCATAAAGCGCGGCATAGTCGCATCGCCAGTCGCCGTGATTCCTTCACGGATAAAAACCTTTTTTACTGTTAGCCAAAGTATTTTTACATCCATCCACAGGGATCGATTATCGACATACCAGATGTCAAGCTCGAATTTCTCCTCCCAGGTCAAAGCATTGCGCCCGTTAACTTGAGCCCAGCCTGTAATGCCTGGACGAACCTCATGCCGCCGTGCCTGTTCGATCGAGTAAAGGGGCAGATATTCCATTAACAAAGGACGCGGCCCAACTAAACTCATTTCCCCTTTAAGTACATTCCATAGTTCAGGGAGCTCATCCAGACTAGTAGCGCGTAGAAAGCGGCCAAACGGTGTAAGGCGATCAGCATCGGCCAGAAGGCGTCCGTCTGGACCTTCCATTTGAGTCATCGATCGGAACTTGACCATCTGAAAGGGTCGGCCACCTTTTCCCGGACGAATCTGACGAAAGAAGACTGGGCTACCGATCTTCTTGTAAATCACAAAGATCAGAAAAAGCAATGGAACGCTCAAAATAAACAACGCGACCATTGCCACAATTAAGTCAAAGAAACGCTTCATGTTTTACCTGGAAGTTTTTACAACAAAAGCAAAATTCATTTTTCATTTCAATAAAAATACAAAAAAAGAAAGTAGAGCTCAGCGCAAATAGCTCGTACATAATTAAAATCTGGCTGTATCTTTAGCAGGAAGGATCAAAGCATGGCCGATCAAAGAAATCCATGGCATAAATTCCTGAGAAATTCAAGAGATTTCACTCACCCAAGACATTCCGGTAGAATAGAACCATGCGTTTCCAGTGATCCTTTTGACAGAACCGCTCTGTTACACGAATCCTTGCGCGTTTACCCATTTCACGAAGCAAAGTGCGCGACGCTTCTAGAGCATATAACATTACATCAGCCAACGGTTTTACTTCACGTGCGGGAACTAGCCAACCGTTGAAATTTTTTTCTATGATCTCATTACATCCGTTGATATCAGTAGCGATCGCGGGTAGTTCCATCGCGCCAGCTTGAAGCAGTACATTCGGGAACCCTTCGCGATAACTGGGAAGAACAAGCACGTTACTTACAGCCAACGCAGGACGTACATCATCGACAAAACCCAACTCGAAAATCCGCGGATGCGAACGTATTATCTCTATATCCCTTTGGAGTAAAGGTGAAGTGACATCAATCTTACCTACCAAAAGCAAATTCGCTGTTTGCGGCAAGGTCTTAAATGCTGCCAATAGCTCACTTAGCCCCTTATCCTTATTTAATCGACCGACAAAGCAGAAGACAAAATCATCATCTTTCAGCCCCAGTCGATTTCTTAGACATGTCGCAGAAGGCGCAACCCCCAAAGCCGTCGGAGCAAAAAAACTTGCATCTACACCAGCGATATTCCCGTATCCGATCACGTTTAAAGGTTTTTTAGTGATGCGATATCTTTCTAAGTCCCGCTTTACACCCTCTCCTTCTGGTACAAGGTGTGTTGCACATGCACACAGGATCCGATCAGTCCAAACTAAAAGCCTTCGTCGAAAGCCCAATTCCGTCGGAAATATGAGCCCGGTGAACGTATGTATACGGATTGGCACACCGCAGATCCACCCGGCGAGCATACAGACGAGACCAGCCTTTGGAGTATAAGAATGTATTATCGACGGCTTAACCCTTCTAATGCTTTGGCACATAGAAATAACGGATGTAATGTCCTTTATTAAGCTTATGCCACGAACCATCGGCACAGCCATGACGGTTACTTCTTCCCTTGCGGCGACTTTTTTGAGTTCCTGACCTGGACTAGTTACAAGCGTTACATCGAAGAAATCAGCTAAATATCGTGGTTGTCGCGCAAGAATAGTAGCTAATGTTTCGGGAACTGTCGTAGCCACTAGTATCTTCGCCGATGATTTTTTGCGCATTAATCAACCAGTCGACTATCAGGATGATTCATGACTGCCGACTCTTCTTTTGAAAAAAATCTTTCGGCCAAATCTGAATTGGTGTCATACATTTCTAACCACTGCTCAGCTATTCGGCGCAAAGAATAAAGTTCAACGATTTTCTTACGCCCAGCGCTGCCTCTTTGACGTCTTTCTTCTGGCGATAACATCAAAGCATTCCCCATGGCTTCACTTAAGGCAAAGCTATCCCTGATGGGCACAACAAATGCATTATCGCCCGCAAAATCCTTAACACCGCCAGCATTTGTCGACACCACGACACGTTCGCATGCCATTGCCTCCCCGACCACCAGCGGCAACCCCTCCCACGCTGAGGACAACACAAACGTATCCGCAGCATTCATTAGTTCAAAAACGTCTCGCCGTAAACCAAGGAAATGAATTCTGTTTGCAAGTCCTAACTCACGAGCCTTTGCCTCAAAAAATGCTTGATTACCGCCAGATCCAGCAATCATAAGCACACAGTTTTTATGGCTCCTTGCAATTGTACTGAACGCTGAAAATAAATTAGGATAATCTTTCGCGTCTGCAAATCTACCAACCGCAAAAAATACATGTATATCTTCCGCGAGATTCAAGTCCCGACGTGTCTTCTGACGAATCGACCATTCAAATCTGAACCGTTCGCAGTCAATTCCGTTATGAACCGCAATTATTTTCCGCAGTGGCGCAGCCTTTTTAACGATGAATTGATTTACGCTATCATGACTTACGTTGGTTGTTATATCTGCGAGATTGTCAGTGTATCGATATGCCAACATCCGCAATTTTCCTCCCTCGTTAGAGTTATGGGCAGTACAAATCAAACGTTGCATCGGCTGAACGAGTCGCAACAGACGCGCGAACAGATTCGCATGGATCATATGACTGTGTACGACGTCAGGAGAGAATTCACGGATCAACCGAAGCGCCATCAAGTAAGCCGATATGAAGCTGAAAATATTCTTCTTCATATTAAGGGGGGCGACACGTACTACTTGACTAGTTGGTTTAACGACAGTCTCACCGGTCAGTGAAATCAGTAAAATAGAATGATTTTTCGCCGCATAGTAATCACAGAGACTTGCGACTTGATTTTCTGCCCCCCCCATACCAAGGCCAGTAATTATCAAAGCAATTTTCATAAGAGAATAAAATGACTTTCAAGAATCCATAAACTAGAACACGAAACGAGGCATCCTAATACTGGCAAACGAATACGGATTAGCAATGACCCGAACGCATATTGGCCAACGTTTTAGGATACCCACAACAAAAAATCAGTGCAAACCCAACCCAAACAAAATAGTTTGTTGCGAGATCGCCACTAACATTAGCATTAATAAACGCATATATGAAAAGCGCGACCGAGGTATGAAGCCACGGCCTCATCTCCTCCGATATTTTGGAAAATCGGATAGGGTTCAATAAGAAAGGTAGAACGAAAAGCAGCAACATAATACCAAACCCCAAAACACCGACCTCGGTTAATATCTCGCCAAAAATATTATGAAAATATTCTCTGCCTCCAGTAGTGCTTGGATCTGGTGAGAACGCGCCAAGCCCCGTTCCGAAAAATGGCGAATCACCCAACTGAGTCAGTGCGGCCGCGAAAACACTCCACCGGCCATCGCTACTAAGCGCCTCCGCAGAAAATCGAGGCACAAGTATTGGCAAAAGCAGTGCTGCAACAATGAATACTATTGCACTAATTAATACTCGGGCACCCCCACTAAGTCTTCGAAATGTGGATACTAGGACCGCGATTACATAGGTGATAGAAAATAGAAGTGCTAACACTGGCCCCCGCTCACCAATCATGAGCATCATTATTAACAACGGAGCACTTGCAGAAATAAAAAACATTCGACGCCAACCTTTGGCACGAATGGCAAAAATTGTGGCGATCAGCACACCTAATCCAAGGCTTCGTTCGGTTCCAATCACATCCACACCAAGTTGATTAAGTGAATATCGAAAGAAACCAGGCTCAAGCATCTCCGTGTCCATTAAGATCAAAAACGCCGGCAGCGCGGAGAAGACAAGCAGCCAACGCAGAAAACTTTCGATAAGGAATGGGCGTTGCCAATAGTTCCAAACGATGAAGAATGCCGGCATAACTGAAAAAACCAAAAAGCCCTGCACTTTCCACATTCCATACTCTGGAAACGAGCTTATGAAAAGCGAAAATGTAAATACACATACCTGCAATAACATCATTAGAATGTACACGCCCGCTCGCTTATTTAACGGCGATTTATTCTTATTAACGACTACAAGTTGAAACAGAACAGTAACAAGCGCCATGATTAAGGCGCGCCCGCCGATTAATAGATCTCCCGGCAGAAATTGCCAGATTAGCATTCCGTTTAACAATATCGCAAGTGACACAGTGGCTAAGCGATGTGACACAGCTAATTTAAGTTGACTCATCTCACAACTGCTTGTAGACATGCAGCAATCCGGCCAGCCGCATGATCCCATGAACCGCCATCGGCAACAATTTCATGTGCACGAAGGCCCCTAAGGTTGTTCTCTTCTTGCGACTCCTCAAGCAAATCACCTAGCGCTTGCGCGAGCGCTTTAGGGTTATCTGGCGCGACACAAAAACCGGCTCCAGCGGTCTGAATGGTTATGCCCAATTCATCCATTGCAGTTGTAACTACTGGTCGACCGCACCCAAGATAAGAGACGGTCTTCAAAGCCGAAATTGTTCCTGGGGTGCCACGATTTCCTGGAAAACTCGCTACGCAAACGTCTGCTGCGCCTAAGTAGACTGGCACGTCTTCATATTGCACATGACCAACGAGCGTCACCGTCGAATGTAGCTTTTCATCTTGAATGAACTGCTCACACATTTTGCGCGAAATCCCATCGCCAACTAAAATGATTCGCGCATTAGGTAGCCGATCTTTCAACATGACGGCCGATTTCATCAATGTTTCCAAACCCTGCCATACAGTCAGATTGCCCATCCATACAACAAGCGGCGAATCACTCAGGTTCAGCGCCTCACGGCAAACCTTTCTGCTGCGCGGATAAAACAATTCGGAATTATATCCGAGAGGAACAGGCCAGCATTTGTCTGAAGTTATCTGAAAGTTTTCATTTATATAGCGCAAGTAGCCCGGTGAGCCCACAACGATTCGTGCAACCTGATACATCAGCTTTTCCCATCTTGCAGTTATTGCCTGCTGAAAAAACTTGTTGGGGCGCTGAATTCGCATATCTTCGCTTGGCAGTCCATTCATCTCCACGACCAAGGGTCGATTCGTCAATAAACTGGCAAGCCAACCAACAACCATGCCAGGATCAAGCCGGGAGTAGATAACCTCTACCTTTTGAGCTCGAATTGTCCGAACCGCGGCAATTGTGCCGAGTAGATTCCAGCTTAACTGAAAGGCAAACCTGCGGTGCCACGGCTGAACTCGAACTTCTTGTAGCGTCGAGCCCACAGGCGCTTGCGGTCCAGGCAGGCACAATACCACCGGGTTAATATTGAAATTCTGCAATCCAACAGCGATTTCACGCATATGGATTGAGTCGCCCCTATCAGCCCACAAAGGAAGTACACCGATGAGTAGAACTCGCGTAGGGTTAGATCGTAACCTATCTACTTCTTCATTTTTGCCGGCACATGCTTGCGCTGCTGCATCCCGTACGGGATGGTCGAGCTGTTCCATTCTTTTCGAACTCATTAACCGCGACGCTCCAATACGGTTTCATAAACTGTTTTCAATTTCTTTACTCCGGACTCCCATGAAAATTCATCAAGAATTCGACTTCTAAATGGAAGATCGCGCGGCCTTTTTAGCGCATAATTCAGTTGTTCCGCAATATCCTGCTCGTCAAGTGGGTTGACGTATGTGGCACTTCCACCGAACCATTCTGCCGGCGCTAATGAGTTGCGTGTTACAACAATTCTTGTTCCGGCCATTGCAGCCTCTATTGTTGAATTTGGAGCAATTTCCGATACACTTGGCAAGACGAATGCTTCAGCACCTGCATACGCGGATGCCAACAGCTCACTGTTGTAAGGTAAGTGGTCGATAAATTTAACTCTTCCACCCCCTTCTTTACGGCATTGTGCTGCGTAGTCTTGGGCATCATCAGAAATACGCCCCACAACTACTAATGGGAGATCGATTGCCTTCATCGCACGAATAAGCCGTAGCTGGTTTTTATTAGGCTCGACACGACCGATCATTAGAACGTACCGTTCTAGTTCGAATTTCTCTCTAAATATCGACGGGTCTGCACTACCATAGAGCGCGGCGTCAGCGCAGTTCGAAATTACATGAATTTTGTCTGCAGGCACAGAAAAAGCGTTTTCGATTATATTGGCTTCTGCACGAGAAACTGCAATTAGTCCGTCTGCGACCTTGGCTTGAGAGTAAATGGTGTGCGCAAGGAGATTCCTTCCAATATTCCTTTTCCAAAATTCACTCATTACTCGAACAGTCCTCACAGGATATTCGGGGGGCAACACTGTACTTATTACATTACAGACCCTACGCTTATTTGCTGTGAGTACAAGCTCTTGAACAGAATGGTGCAACTTGAACGAATGTAAAATTTCGAATTCCGACAAATGATGACGCCATTGATCGAAAAGCTCTACATCTACGCCCGCTTTCCTCAGTTCCTTAAACGTCCGGTTGACTCGCATTTGTACACCGCCGATGTTCTGGTTTGTGTTTGGATATGTACAGAAAGCAACTTTCAAAATTATTTCCCCTCGTTTAGTGCGGGCGTGCCGATCAATTCTTTAACGCGTTTCGCTTGAGCATAAAGTAGCAAATAGTCACGGGCAAGAGTTGATGTTCTATTTGGTTTCTGTGGTGTCTCGTTCTCGGCGGCAGCAAGTAGACCTCTCACTGTCTCGGTCCGCTTGCCGCGTTCAAACTCACAAATAGAAATGATAGGCACTTTCTTTTTATATAAAATACCTTCAAGTTTTTGAAGGTATAAAGCGGCGCGAAAAGAACGCCACATAAATCTTTGTGATTGATACAGCTTCAAGACCCGCTCTGTATCACGAGAAAGTTCATCATTTCCATAGACGGCCGTCGTGAACACTGGAGTTAGCGGCGTTTGAATTGGGTAGAAGCGTACAGGGACTGACTCCGGCGTGAGTTCCGATACCAAGCGAGCCATCAAGCGATGTTCCGGATGATGATTGTACGGAAACGGAGCATAAATTAGGTCAGGCTTCACTTCATTTAAAAGCTTGACAAATCGCTCTCGAAGTTCCTCATTGTCGCTAGCTGGACTAGGAATGCCCCACCAATGGCAGCTATTCCAGCCGCATGAGGCCTGGACGGCTAATGCTTCTTTTTCCCGATGAGCAGCAGTTTCCATCGCATTACGATGCCCTCCATTTGCATTTCTACCGTCAATTGCAATTAACCAATTGATATCGGCACCCGCATCACGATGTGCATTGATGATAGCCATACAACCTAGCACCTCATCGTCGGCATGTGCAGATACTAGCAGAATATTTCGAGATTGATCTGACTGAAGTTCGCTCACTGCCTTTTTAACTAATTCATTAGAGGCCAAACGAAAGTATTTTCGTTGATTTACGTAGTGAACTAAATCCGCCAATTCAAAAAAATTAGTAAAGACGTAGTTTCGAATTTGTCGGAGCGAATTTATCATAAATCCAATTATTAACTATTTACAACTGTTATGACAAAGCTTCATGTGGGCAGCGGCTAATTAGCGACATCGCAGATATTTTTCCCAACAAATTTTGGCATCTTCTGCATATAGGAAAAGGCAACCCAAGCGGAATTAATCGAATACCCGATGCAAGCAGCAATCCCTGCACCAAGAAGACCAAATTTTGGAAGTAACAGAACATCAAGAACCAGCATTACGCTAGCGCCAATCCACGTGCCGCCAGCGACTCGAAAAGCAAACCCCCGGCCGATCAAACTTGATCCAAGAATCTTATAGATAACGGAAATTGTCACTCCAAATAGTATTGCTGGCAACACCGTAGCCACACCGATAAATTTGGCACCAATGAAATGTTTAACAAAGCTAGGCGCGATAAGACCGGCAAATAGAGCCGAAATGGCGGTTAATCCAAAAATAAGCATCAAAAATTTATTTGTCGTTCGTACAGCCTCTTGTTCGGTTTCTCTTGATACCTTAGGACCAAGCAACCAAGACGCTGCGTCTGGAATGCGCAAAACTGCCTCAGCGATCGTGTTCGCAACCGAATAAACCCCCAAAGCACTGCTGCCAAGCATTGCCCCAACTAAAAAGAAGTCTGCTCGTTGCAAAACTATTCCACCGATGCTTCGGAGCAAAGTTTGGGTCCCATATGCCGCGCTCTTCCGAAAAATATCTAACGGTCTGGAAGGGTTGATAAAACCGGCGCCCTTAGGCCTAATTAGGATTGCGATCGCAATCATTTGAAACAAGGCACTTAAAAGATATGCGAGAACGGCACCATGCAAAGAGCTGCCAAACGCGATGCTAAAAGAGAGAAAGAAAATCAGTGGCAACACACTCTCGGCGAAGTCAAGCCATATAGTCGTCTTATAGTTTTGCGTGGTCATTAACAAGCCACGCCCAAGCATACTTGAAAGACGACAGAGTAACAAAATCGCTGCAAAAAATGCGAGCAAAAAATCGAAGTGGTATCCCCATACTCTTTGGCCATTGGTAAAAATACCTATCCCAAGTGCGGCGCACGCTATACCTCCTACAGCAACGCTGTACTGGAAGAAAAATCGCGTGATGTCACGTACATCCACGCCTAATCGATTCACTAAGTATGGTGCAGCATCGTTCATCCCGAGAGTCAGCAGGACACCCCCAAAATACGGAAGCAACAGCAAAAGGCTCAGGGCACCACGTGCTTCTGTACCAAGCCAGCGTGCGGTAAGAATTCCAAGGCCCATTCCCATCAAGCCGTTCATGACCTGAATAAGAATTCTTATGAAAAGTAGACGCATCTAGAGTAAAACCGCTTCCGCACCAGCGGCTGGCGAGCTTGGATCGTTATACACACGACGTAAAGGTCGGGCCGGAACACCTAGAGCTACGACCTCTGATGGGATGTTTTTGGTAACGACTGCGCCTGCGCCAATCACAGAAGAGTCACCAACGGTAGTTCCAGCTAAAACGCAGACATTAAAGCCTAACCAGACGTTATTTCCAACCCGGATTTTTTCATATTCTTCACCACTATCGCGAATTAATACCCCAGGTATCCCGAAACGGTGCTCCGCCGCATTGATCCTACAACCTGCAGCAATCAGAACACAGTCTCCGATTTCCACGGTGCCATTTGCATATCCATTAATATAGCTGAACTCATGAATGCTCACCCGACTCCCAATTGAAACAAACTGAGGACCATAAATATAGACACCGGGAAATATAACTACATCATCGCCCATTTTTGCCAGAACCCTTCGATAAGCCGATTTTCTGAGACCTGTAGCAAGCCTACATTCACCGAAACGGGTCCAGCTAATTATTAATTGGGCAGCTGCTTTCGGCATTATGGAAAATACCCGATCCAAAAGGCGGCCAGAGAAGCCTCGCTTGACCTTCATGAAATAGTCCGTTCGCTCATAATTTCCAATTCAAACACGTTGCATTTCTTACTCAATTTCACTGCAAGAAAATAGTCCACACATTCAAGACCGATGCGAACGAAATTTTCCAACAAACATTCATATTTTTTAAAATATGCATTCGAGTATTTCGTTTTGCCCAGTGTGCTCATTTATGAACAGAAGTCGCTTCTAATTCTTAATATTTATACTGTGCGTAGCGATATTTCCCGTACTTCGAGCCATATCCACCTTTACGGTGACGTAGATCGTTGAAAACCAGGCCAGCCACATTGTGACCGGCCTGCTGGATGCGTTTTACCGATTCTTCGATTTCTCCCATTGTACTGACGTTACCACGTACGACATTGAAAATCGTTCCTGCATATGGCGCGATCACCATACCGTCCGTGACGGCTAGCACCGGCGCCGTGTCAATAACGATTAGATCATATTGGCGCATCACTTCTTGCAAGAGCATTGCGAAGTTGGAATGCTCGAGAAGCTCTGAAGGCTGTGGAGGGATCTCACCAGTCGAAAGAAAATCCACGTTTTCTAAAACGTCTTTGTGAACCACGCTTGCGAACACACTACTGCCTGCAATTACTTCCGAAAGCCCACCCCTTCGATGCAAACCAAAATAGCGCTGCAGGTAACCCTTGCGAAGGTCTCCATCGATCAACAAAACCTTTTTCCCAGCAGAAGCAATGACCGCAGCAAAATTGACGGAAATAAAGGACTTTCCTACGCCGGGGGTGGGGCCAGTGATCATGACAATCTTGTTCTTCGCACCCAGCATTGAGAACTGGAGCGACGTCCGGAAACTACGCAAGCTTTCAATTGCAAGGTCGGCGGGATCGTCCTTTGCAAGGACCGAAATCTTCGAAGCACCCGCTTTTACGTTGCTGTACAAAGACTCCTGTCGAGCGCTATGCGGAATTGCTGCACTGATCGTGAGACCAAGGATCTTTTCGATTTCACTAGGATCTTCAATACCGCCAAAGAATGATCTGCGGATAAATGCACATCCAATGCCGACGATAATACCCATAAGCATAGCCATGGAAATCACGAGGGAGCTCTGAGGGCGAATCGGTCGAAGCGGAATTACAGCTTCATCAAGCAAACGTACATTACCGACTTTACTGGCTTTTACTAATTTCAGTTGCTGTGCGCTGTTCAATAAAGATGTATAAAGATCAGTATTAACCTTAATGTCTCTCGTAAGACGCAGCACATCTTGCTCAATAGAAGGCATCTTTTTAATACGATTGTTGACCCCGGCGATTTCGCCATTCAGAGTATGTATTTGCTGATCCACAGCTCGGACAAGTGGATTAGATTCTTGATAGCGTGTCAACAGTTCGTCGCGTCGCTGCTTAAGCTCTATAAGTTTGGTTTGCGAGAGCACAGATTGTTGCAGGACGGACTTCGCTTCCTCGCTGAGGTCGACTGTGCCACGGCTGTTGCGCATTGCGTTATACGTAGCCTCGGCTTGCTCAAGACTACGCTTGAGTTCTGGCAGTTGTTTTTCCAGAAAAGCTAGCGACTTCTGGGCTTCCTCGGATTTACGTTCGACGTTTTGACGGATATACTCGTGGCCAATTTCGTTTAAGGTCGCAGCAGTTCTTTCACGGTCGGTGCCTTCTAATGAGACACCGATGATCCCAGACTGTTTTCCTTTCTCTGTAATCGTTAGCGATTTCTGCAACCGTTCAACCGTTTCGAGCAAGGGAGCGCGACTTATGAAAAATTGCGCCCCTTTTTTTGCGCCAAGGTTCTGCACGTGAATTTTAATTGCGCCATCTTTAGTATTAATTAACAGCGTTTCGCCAACATGGCCATTCCCCGTAACACCGGCTTCAGCGTGCGTGATAACGTAAGCTCCGTTTCCCATCGCAGTGAGAACGAACCGTTCTCCTTCAAAGCTTGTGGGGACGGTAAACATTGATACATTAATTTTTTCTGCACCCCAAGTAAAGCCGCCGAAACCGAATAGACCCGGCTCAGAGAGCTCGTTCTTACCGCGCGCGATCCAGCTACCTATGATAGGGAAACGCTTTGCGCTCAGCGTCAGGTCCAACTGCGCATTTGTTACAGCTCGTGTAACGACGAACCGCGAGCGAAGAATCTCAATCTCTGCGGTTGCCGCGGATTTCATTTCCAGTGCACCGGCGAGATCGCCGAGCATCATGCCAGGCGCACCTGCCCCGTCCTCGACCTGCACCAGGATATTCGATTGATAGACGGGCATTGCAATGAATGAGTAAGCGACACCGAGAACAGTGATGATCGATGCCACAATGACGATCAGCCAGCGGTTTTCGACTACCAAGTCGATATACGATGCCAAGTCTAAGGATTCATTGTCCTGCTCGATGACTTGGCTAGTTTTAAGCACATTATTTGAAACTGGCTGATTCATAGGTACTTTGAGTGATTCGTTATCCATGTGAAAGCGCTGTGTAAACGACGTTACGCAATCTGCTCAATTTGACTTGCCCACGCTTGTACGCCGTCGACAATTAGTTGATGTGCATTACGGAAGCTTTCGATTCCTTCACGGTAAGGGTCTGGAATGTCAACCTTCGCTACCTCGCCCAAGCGAAAGACCTTGCCGCGCGCACCCATATATTGGCTTTCGATATAGCGTTTCTGCTCCAGGTCCATGACGAAAATAACGTCTGCTTCCGTTACCAGAACTTGCGTTATTTGCTGAGCTACATGATCAGATATATCGATTCCTTGCTCCGCCATCAGCTCAATCGAATGCGGGTCAGCGCCTTTGCCCACTAATGCACCTAATCCGGCGGAATGCACCAGCCGATTAGGAAGGGCACGCTTGAGCAGTGCCTCAGCCATCGGACTCCGGCAAATATTGCCAATACAAACAACAAGAATATTATTCATCGGTTCAGTTGCCCAACAGAGGTGGCCGCCGTCGCAGCAGTCGGCAGAATCAGACTAATAATGCGGTTGTAACGCGTCAGGCCAGAAGCATCCACAAACACCACATCCCGCGGATTCAATTCAAACCCTTCCGCCATCGCCAACGCTACAGGTGATTTCGCATCGAGGTTATAGACCACCGGCTTCGGCTCATTCGCACCACGGATCACATACACTTGCCGCGCAGAGCTGCTCAATTGGTTCAAACCACCAGCCTCGCCCAGCGCGGCGGCGAGCGAAAGCTTGCCGTTATACATAGGCAGTGCCACCGGGCGAGTCACTTCACCCAGCACGAACACCTTGCTCTCGTCGCGGTTCGGTACGCGCACCACGTCCCCCGACGCCAGCATCAGGCGTGACAGGTCGGCGCCCTTGCGTACCAGTTCCGGCACGTTGACCGGATATGAAACGCCATGACGCGCTACGATCACCTGGCTCTGGTCCGCAGTCGGCAAAAAGCCGCCGGCCCGGCTGACGCCTTCCAGCAGCGTCATCGGCACGTCGTCGATCGCCTGGCCACCCGGCGCCTTGACGTCGCCGTCGATGTACACCCGCTTGCTGCGGTAGGCCAGCACGCGCAGGGTCAGGTCGGGGTCCTTGATCGACTTGATCAGTCGCTTCGAGAGCAGGCTACGTGCCTGCAGTTCCGTCATGCCGGCAACCTTGATCGGGCCAACGAACGGAAACTGGATCATGCCCTCGCTGTCGACCAGGAACGCGGCCGGCGATTGGGCGCCGGAATTCGTCAGCGCCTGCGCGCCAGCCGCTGCAATGTTCAGCTCGGGGTGGTTCCACACCAGGATCGACAGTAGGTCACCAGGGCCGATCAAGTAAGGGCGTGCTTCGCCAAACAGCGCCTGTGCGCGCTTGTCTGCGTTCTGCTCCCTGGCGGCACGCTCTTCCTGGATCAGGTCTGGCGTGATCAGCTTGATGACAGGCTCAGGCATTGGGGCGGCGTGCGTGCTTGGGACACGGTCCACGTCGATACGCATGCCCGGCTCCATATTGGCGCAGCCGGTGACAAAAAAAGGAAGGGCGACGACGAAGCTGCTCAGCTTCATCGCCCTGAAGAGGGTGACAGACATGGATTTTTTCCGGTAACTCTACAGACCTACGGTGTTGGGATTGATCAGGATCTTTGCATTAGAAGACACAAAAAAGATCACTGAAATCAAGGAACTGTGCATTGTACACAGGGAGTTTCCCCATTCCAAGCACTACGGTGGGAGGTGATATCAGACTGGCCAGAGGAAAAAGCTACAGTCAATACAACTATTTCATGGTTTACCAGACTAGGCTGAGTACTTCTGCAATTCTCACAATTCCATTATGTTGATTTCACCTAGGAAACATCAGCAAGATACCCGGTGAGGGCGAAAAGGAGGGCTTCTTTCTTATTATTTTAAATTCGCAAATATGCTCGAATTGTCACAGTTTTGTGTCAACGTTTATTAATAGGCAATTTGTCTCATTTTCCCCAATAAAATTCACAATGGGTACGGATGAGCTAGGTCAATGTCTTGACATTTCGTAACAAAAACCTGCCTGATTACAGCAAACTCTACAGGCAATCCCACATCGTTTGACCGGAGACAGATGACATGGCCTCTTACTGCTTGCTAGCTGTTTTCCTGCTGCTCGCCACCTCCCCAGTCCTGGCGCAGACCAAGTCAGAATCCGACGCGATCAAGGCTGCGCTCGACCTAAAAATGTACCAGGCCACCGCCGACGCCCTGCTCGCCCAGCGCGAGGCGGAAATACGCAAGGCCACCGCCGAGGCCGAGCGTGCCGAACTGCTGGCCCGCCTGCCGCCTGCTGCCGGCAAATCCCTGGATGGCGAGGTCGATGTATCGAAATTCGGCGCCGCCGGGCTGGTTGCGGCCTTCGACCTTGCAAAGCAGTTGGCCGGCGATGTGTGCGCCGCCCTCCCCGCCGACCGCAAAACCGTCGTCTACGAACCGGTCACTGCGCAGGGCGTGCTGGCCGCGCGCCTGATCGTCGATGCGATTGCGCGTCTGGGTGACGACCTGAACAAGCAGAACAGGGAGCTGCAGTTGCTTATCGAAGCGCATACGCCGAGTGGCACGGGCGTCGGTACGTTCGGCTTGACGTTTCTGACAGCGGTGCCCGCGACCCTGAAGGCGGCGGCTGACTTGACGTCCCTGTTCAAGACCAACGTGGCCGCGCAAGGCATTGCATATGGCGAGGGCGCCCGCAGCCTGTTCACCACCTCGCTCGGGCAACATTGTCCTGCCAAGTTGGGTGGGCTCGGGTCCGGCTATCTTGGGGAGCTGGATGGGAAGCAGTACACCTCCCTGCTCGCGCGGGTACGTGCGCTCGCGGCCCAGCGCGGCGAGTATGCGAACCGCATCGCGATCCTGCAAAAGCTGGCCGATGTCGCCAAGGGCGAGGAAAAAAAGGATCTCGCCGCGGCCACGGCTGCCGCCGGCGCACTGCTGAAGACCGTCGATGCCTTCATCGACTCATTGAAGGCCGGCGAGGCCGGCGACAAGAGCCCGCTGTTCAATGCGGCGCGCTACCTGGGTTATGCGCAGCGCACCGAGGGGATGCTGGTGCTGGATTTCGATTTACGGTTGGAGGGATTGAGTATTGTGAAGGATTCACTTTTTACCGGGCAGAAGCTGCGGCTGTCCGGCGTGGCGTTTCTTTGGTATCGGGTGCATGAGCCGGATGGACGCTTGCTTGTTGCTGAGGCGGTGCGGCGGGTTTCTCGGCCGGTGGAGGTTGATTTAAGAGGCAATGTGGTCAGTGGCGAATTTTGGGGGAATTGAACGCGTGGGTACAGGGTGCCCACCCTATCGTTCGACGCGAGTGACCTTTTGCTCGATGGCGCCAAAAATCGACTTCCCCTCTTACCCAGCATCTCGATCCGGACCGTATCCCCAAAGCGCATGAACCGGCTGAACGGCTGTGCGGCGATGCAGGAATAGCCCGCGCCGACGATGCTGCCGGCGCGGGCCTTGCTGGTCTTGCAGAGGTGGGCGATTAGTTGCGGGAAATTGAAGGCTATGTCGACGCCGGCCTCCGGCTGGCCGACCAGGCGTTCGTTCCAGGTCGAGCGCAGCGGCAGGTGGACCTTGCCGCCCTTCCACGCATCGCCCAGTTCATCCAGCGCGACCGCCACAGGCGAGAAAGCGGTGGCCGGCTTAGATTGCAGTCCCCCGAGCTTGCGCAGCGCGATGTCGTTCGCCAGCATCAGCAGGCGAATCTGCTGGTGGGCTTCGTCGGGCGTCGTGCCCATTTTTACGTCGCCGGTAATCACGGCCACTTTGGCCTCGAAGTCGATGCCCCACTGCTAGCAAGAATGTGCGCAGAAGTGCGCGCCGTTCTCTTCCTGCCCCGAGCCGTCCTGCTGACCGTGCTCGTCTCTGACAGGCGTGACTTCCCCGCCTCCCGCCAGCCCCGTGCCGGCGGCAGTGCCCGGCGTTGCCGCCGGACTCGCCTCGGGTAGCGCCGTTCGCGCCGCGAGGGCGCCGGTGGCGAGCCGTTGCAAGTTGATCGCCGCGTTGACGTCGCGGTCATGGTGCGCGCCGCAGGCGACACAGGTCCAGGCGCGCTCGCTCAGAGCAAGTGTGGCGTTGCGCACGCTGCAGTGTGAACACAGCTTACTGGACGGATACCATCGGTCGGCCAGCACGATGTCAGTACCGTAGCGTGGCGCCTTGTACAGCAACTGGCGACGGAACTCGTAAAAGCCGACATCCGCGATCGCGCGCGACAGCCGGGCGTTGGCCAGCATCCCCTTCACGCTCAAGTCTTCGATCACCACCGCTTGGTTTTCGCGGCAGAGCCGGGTCGTGAGCTTGTGCGTGAAGTCGCGGCGGACCCGGGCGATCCTCGCTTGCAGGCGCGCCAGCGCCAGCGCGCCCTTGGCTTGGCTTTTTGATACCGGCAAGCGCGTGCCCTTCGGTATCCGGCCCGTGATGCCGGCCGCCGCCTTGGCGCTTTCCAACTTGCGCGACAGGCGGCGTGACCGGATGCGCAAGCACCGCAATGCGCCTCGGAGCGGCCGCGGCGCGGCGATCTTTTCCCCGCCGGAGAAGGTGGCTGCGCTGCTCACGCCAAGGTCGACGCCGACGATACCGTTGCCACTGCGGCACCGCCGCGCCACGTTGCCTGGCACCGCGACCTGGACCGACAGGAACCACTGGTCCGCTTCGCGCGATACGCTCGCGCCCAGAATCCGGCCGGGCCAGCGCAATGCCTCGCGCAGCGCCACGCGGCCGATCTTGGGCAGGATCGCAATCTTATCTTCGAGCCTGAATTTATCGTTCGCCAAGTAAAAACTATCGGTGCAGCGCCCCTTCTTCTTGAAGCGCGGCGGATGGGCCTTCTCGCCAGCACGGCGCTGCGCGAAGTAGCGGCTCCACGCCTTGGCAAGGTTTACGAACGGTTGCGCGTGGGCGTCGCGATGGATATTGCGTAGCCAAGGATTGCCATCGGCATCGAGCCAGGCAGGATCGGTGTACTTGATGGCGTTGAACTGTCTTCTGAGCGCCATCGCGTTGGGCTTGCCGCCGCCGGCCACTTGACGCTGCGATTCGGCCAGCGCCCAGTTCCAAACCCGGCGCGCGGTGCCGGCCGCGCGGGCGAAATAGTCGCGCTGCTCGTGCGTCGGGTCGATCCTGATCCGGTGCGCCAGCAGCATGGCCGCCGCGTCCGAGGCCATTGTGTTTTTCATCATCAGGATTCGACACTCCGACGCGCACTTGGTTCGACTGCAGTCAAGCTCCCCATGCGCCAGCACGATGTCGTCCATCGGCCGATAAAGTCGTCGCTGCCGCCCTGCTACATCAGCGGGTCTTCCCAGAACGATTGCGGCATCTCGGCGCCGCGCTCTGTCGAGCAACTGCGGCGTACCAGTTCGACGTGGTTGACGTAGGCCGAGCCGTCCGCCCACTGGTAGACGCGGGGCAGCGGCGCCATGCAGCGCGCCGGGTCGAAGTCGAAGGGACGGCGGGTGCGGCCTGCATTCAGTTCGTCGTACAGCGCCTGCAGCTGGGGGGCGATGAAGGGCCAGTCGTCGAGGGCGGCCTGCAGGGTCGGCGCGATGCCGTCGGCGATGTGGGCGGTTTTCAGGTCACGCGCTACGACGGCCAGCTGGCCGTCGCGCGATCCGTCGTTAATGGTGGCAAGTTTCATCTTGCCATTTTAATGCAGCGCGCTCTCAGAACGAACCGAGCAGGCCGACGCCCACCACGTTCTGGTAGTAGTTGTAATCGATCAGGCTCTGCCCGTAACCGGAAAAGTACTGCACATAGCCTTTGAAATGGCCGGCCAGCGGGAAGGCCCAGCTGAGCTGGACCGCGCCGCGCTCGGTCGAGAAATTCCGGCGCAGCAGGGCCGAATAATCGTGGCCGTTGTTGCGGTAGGTGACGGCCAGGTCGCCGCGGCCCATGTAGTCGACGATGTCCGGGTTGTTGTCCTCGCTGGCCGCTTCGTTGACGCGCTTCCACACCCGCCCGAGCACGGTGAAACCGGCGCGCTCGAGGCCGACCTGGGCGTAATAGCGGTTCCAGCTGCGCGACAGCGTCGAGGCCTGGCCGTTCGACTGGTGCACCACCCCGAGGTTGAGGAAGCTTGCGTGCATGCCCAGCACGTCGAAGTTCAGCGGCGTCACCAGCATCAATTCGGGCTGGTAATTGGTCTCGCGGAAGGGGCTCGAGGCCTTGCGGTTGCCCGCCTGCCAGAAGCTGTTCTGGGTGTAGCCGAACCAGAGGTCGACCGGCTTCTTCGCAATGCCCTCCACCACCTTGGTCTTGAAGCTCAGCTGGTAGACAAGTTCATTGTGCGCGAGGTCGGTGTTGAAGTCGGCAAGGTTGCGGAAGGGCCGGTAGGGCTCGTCGTTCGGATGGGCCGCGCGCGTGATCATCAGGTAGTTCAAGTTGTGCGGGCGGAAATTGAAGACGCCGCGACGGTGCTCCTGGTCGAGTTCCCAGTGATCGGCCAGGCTGAAACCGCGCATCTTTTCCGGCGACAGGTCGAGCGAAGCCTGCACTTCGCGGTCGACCTCGACTTTGGCGACGACCGGTGCGGTGGTCGCATCGGTGGCCGGCGTCGTATTGACACCGGCGAGGCGGTCATAGCAGGCAAGGCGCACGGCCGAGTCCGGAATCCGTGCACAACCGGAGAGGTCGGGAGCGGCCTGCTGAGCAAAGGCTGGGTTAAGGACGAAGAGTGTTAAAACGGAGAGGAATCTATACGAATTCGGAGGCATGGGTCGTTATCTTGTTGACAAGCATTAAGATAAGGAGTGTGGCGGAAATGCGTCAACTACGTCGCACGGCACACTGCCGTTCCCGTCAGGCGGGAACCCGAGGATTGCTTGAGCTATTGAACCGCATGCAAACTTGGGCTCCCGCCTTCGCGCGAGCGACGGCTACGACACCAGCAAATCCAGCTGCGCCTGCTCCAGGAAACACCACTCCCCTTCCTTCAAGCCCAGCGCTTCCAGCGTCAAGCCGCCGATCTGCGAGCGGTGCAGCGCCGAGCAGTGATTGCCGGCGGCCGCCAGCATACGCTTGACCTGGTGGTACTTGCCCTGCTCCAGCACGATCTCGAGCAGATGCTCGCCGCGCTGGATGCAGCTCACGGCCGCCAGCGGGGCCGGCTCATCAATCAGCTGGACGCCGGCCAGCAGCTGATCGACCAGGGCCTGGGTCACCGGCTCCTGGGTCGTCGCCTGGTAGACCTTGGGCACGTGGCGCTTGGGCGAAGACTGGGCATGGATGAAGGGACCGTCGTCCGACATCAGCAGCAGGCCGGTGGTGTCGTGGTCGAGACGGCCGACCGGCTGCACTTCGCGCCAGGTAAATTGCTCAGGCAACAGGGTCAGCACACCCGGATGGTGGCTGGGCTTGCGCGAGCATTCGAAATTGGCAGGCTTGTAGAGGGCGATGTAGACGCGTTCGCGGTAGACCCATTCCTCGTCGAACACGGTCAGGACCAGCCCGTCGGTCTCGACCGCCGTCTTGTAGTTGTCATGGACTTCGCCATGGATGGCGACGTCGCCGTCCTCGATCAGGGCGCGGCAGTATTTGCGCGTGCCGAAGCCTTGCGATTGCAGCACGCGGTCAAGGGAGAGTTTGCTCATGGGGCGCGACTTTAACAGAACCGATGTATATGGCAAAGCTCAGATAGTTCAGCAGTTTGAATCCGTGTCTAGGACACGTTTGACGAACATCAAAAGCGCCGCAATTCCTGTTGTTACACTGAAACCTCTTTAGGAATCGACCTACAAACACCTCACGTAGGCCTAAGCCTACATTCAGAGAAAGAGGATAAAGTGCACATCGAACAGCATCAAGACCGCGAGCCTTTCCCGCTAAGGACGAGCCCGAGCCGCTATTACCGGCCCGCCGCCGAAGACTACGTCGCCGTATTTCCGACCCGCCTTGCGCTTGCGCGCTGGACCCGGGGCGGCGACATTCCGCATGTCTTTTCGCCCACTCGCAACGTACCGATGCGCGCCGCATGGTATGCACAGGCCCAGCGCCAGTTCCAGGCCTGGCTCGAGGCTGGCGGTTTTCATGCCGATTCTCATGCCGAATAAATGAAAACGACGGCTTTCGCCGTCGTTTCCTCCCATTGCGGGATCCAACCTGAGGAATGAAGTTCACTCGATACCGCACGTATGCGGGTCTGTAGTTATAAGCTACAAAACAACTATAGACGACGCTCCTGAAGTTTCAAGGCAAATATTGGTTGATCAGCGCAGGCTGGGAACAGCCCCGCGATAAATCGACTTCACTGCGCCCGAACCCACCGAGGCGCCGAATTTCTTCAGCACACGCTCCGGCAAGCCTTCATGGGCGGTGTAGTCGATGATGTCCTCGGCCTTGACCACCTCGCGGGCCACGGTGTCGACCGTGCCGAAGCCGTCGGCCAGGCCCATCTCGACCGCCTTGGCGCCGGTCCAGTACAGGCCGGAGAAGATTTCCGGGTTTTCCTTCAGGCGCTTGCCGCGGCCGGCGCGCACCACGGAAATGAACTGCTCATGGATTTCGTTCAGCATGCTCAGCGCGTGCTGCTTCTGTTTGTCCGACTGCGGGCTGAAGGGGTCGAGGAAGCCCTTGTTTTCGCCCGCGGTCAGCAGGCGGCGCTCGACGCCCAGCTTGTCCATGAGGCCGGTAAAGCCGAAGCCGTCCATCAGCACGCCGACCGAACCGACGATGCTCGCCTTATTGACATAGATCTTGTCGGCCGCTGCTGCAATGTAATAGCCGCCCGAGGCGCAGATCTCGTCCACGACCACGTACAGCGGCTTGTTCGGGTAGCCCTTCTTGAGGCGCTGGATCTCGTCGACGATGATGCCGGCCTGCACCGGGCTGCCGCCCGGGCTGTTGATGCGCAGCACCACCGCGGCCGAGCCGGCGTCGGCGAAGGCCTTGTTCAGTGACGGGATCACGGTGTCGGCGGCGCCGCTGCCTTCGTCGTCGATGGTGCCGTCGATCTCGATCAGGGCGGTATGGCGGCCCAGCGACTCGAGGTCGGAGCCGGTGTAGAAATCGGAATACGCCCAGATCGCGAACAATGCCAGCAACAAGAATGAAAGTTTGAAGAAGATTCCCCAGCGCCGCGCAGCCCGCTGCTCGCGCACGGTGGCGAACACCAGCCGCTCCAGGGTTTCACGCTCCCAGTTGCGAACCGTGCCTGGGCCCTCGTTCGCTTTCTGATTCTCGTTGCTGTTGTTTTCGCTCATAAGTGTCTGCTTGATTTACTTCGGCGGCTGGAAATGCTGGTCCGGCTGCCAATAGACGCCCTTCTCCGTTTCGCGCACGGCGATGGGGCGCAGCCTGCCGCCCCGGCATGGCCCACCGGTGCAGACGCCGGTTTCGGGCACATAGATCGCGCCATGCGTCGAACACATCAGGTACAGCTTGCTCGACTCGAAGAATTCACCCTTGAACCAGTCCAGCTCCACCGGGATGTGGGCGCAACGGTTCAGGTAAGCGTAGACCTTGCCGCCATGGCGCACCACGAAACCGGTCGCTTCGTCGCCGAACGCGACGACGGGGAAGCGCACGCCGGTGCCGCCGTCGGCCAGCGCATCGGCCCCGCAGATAAAGACTTCGTTCGCCTCGCTCATGCGTTCTCGATCAGCCACTGGTGAAGTTCCGGCACGTTCTTTGCCGTGAAGATCGGATGACATGCCTGCAGTTGCTGCACCGGATGCGCGCCGTACTCGACCGCGATACCGGCTGCGCCCGCATTGTTGGCCATAAGCAAGTCGTGCGTTGTGTCGCCGATCATAACGGTACGGCGCATGTCCTGCCCCAGTTCCCTTGTCAATTCTTGCAACATTGCAGGATGGGGCTTGGAAAATGTCTCGTCCGCGCAACGAGTCGCATCGAAGGTCGACAGCAGGCTGCAGGCGTTCAATGCGCGGTTCAGGCCGACCCGGCTCTTGCCGGTGGCGACCGCCAGGAAATAGCCGAGCTGGGACAGTTCTTCCAGCATCGCCGGCACACCCTTGAACAGCACCAGTTCATGGTCTTTCGTCAGGAAATGGTAGCGATAGCGCTCCACCATGCGCGGATACAGCGCCGGATCGATGTCCGGCATCACGGCCTGCATTGCTTCCGACAGGCCGAGCCCGATCACGTGCGCGGCCGCGGCGTCGCTGGGAACGCCGAGGCCGAGGTCCTTGGCGGCGGACTGTATACATTTGACGATGGTGGCGGTGCTGTCCATCAGCGTGCCGTCCCAGTCGAAGACGATCAGATCGAATTGCTTGCGAGCCATTATGAGTGTTTGCCTATTGGTTGCCCCAAGCTTACCAAGAAACGCTCACACTCCGCCGGAAGCGGCGCCGTCAGGGTCATCGGCTTGCCGGTTTCAGGGTGCTGGAAGGTAATCCGGTAGGCGTGCAGGAACATGCGCTTGAGGGCGCCGCGCGTGTCGTTTGCCTTCTGAAGCTGCTTGTTCAATGCAAAATCGCCGTATTTTTCGTCACCTGCGATCGGGAAGCCGCTCGATGCCAGGTGCACGCGGATCTGGTGCGTGCGTCCTGTCTTGAGCTCGGCTTCGAGCAGGGCGAAGCTCTCCCATTTGCGCAAAAGATTGAACACGGTGTGCGCTTCCTGGCCGCCGGCCTGCACCACCACGCGGCGTTCGCCGTCGCCGGTCGTGAACTTGTGCAGCGGCAGCTTGATGTGCTGGCGCGGATTGGTCCAGTTGCCGCTCACCAGGGTCAGGTAGCGCTTGTCCGTCGTTCCTTCCCTCATCTGGTCGTGCAGGTGGGTCAATGCCGAACGTTTCTTGGCGAGCAACAGCAGGCCCGAGGTTTCACGGTCCAGGCGGTGCACCAGTTCCAGGAACTTGGCCTGCGGACGCGCCGCCCGCAACTGTTCGATGACGCCATACGACACGCCCGAGCCGCCATGCACGGCGACGCCGGCCGGCTTGTCGATGACGAGCAGGTGGCTGTCCTCGTGGACAATGGCGAACTCGGCGCCTGGCACCGGGGCGTTGCCGGCAGCTTTTTCGGCGATGCGGATCGGCGGGATGCGCACCACGTCGCCGGCTTGCAAGCGATACAACTGATCGATACGCCCCTTGTTCACGCGCACTTCGCCGGAGCGGAGGATGCGGTAAATATGGCTTTTCGGGACACCTTTACAGACGCGCAGCAGGTAGTTGTCGATGCGCTGTCCAGCTTCTTCTTCGGCGATCGTTACAAGCTGGACAGAATTCTTCTCTAAGTCCTTCATTTTGAATATATAATCGACAGGCGGCGGTCAAACCTCTGCAGGTGTAAGAATTAAAACGATATTTTACACAGGGGGCGTCTTCGTCGGTCCCGCTAAATGCGAATTCGATGAAGAAAATAGTGTACGCACATTCTTGCGCGCGCCAGGGTTGCACCGCAGTTGTAATCGGGTAGCGCACAGGACTGCAGGATTGGATTGTTTGGAATCTTAAGGATAAGTACCGGCAAGCCGGCTTTTTCGGCTCGCCGGGTGATGGCGTCGATAACGCTTGTCGAAGAAACCCGCTGGCCAAGGCTGATAGATCGCCTGGCCCAGGTTCACGATGCGGCCGCTCCGCGGTCTGGCTGTGGTCGCTGTTAGCACCCGCCCCGAGGCCCTTTGCGCCGCCCTGACCGGGCCGCGCCGGCCGAGCAAGGTTGCGGCGTGCGCGCGACAATGACGTTCGATGCCATTTGCGCCCTGTGGCCGGCAATGCCGTGCCACACCCCGGGCATACCACCGCCAACACTCCCCTCCCCGCGTACGTTTCTAGCAATTACAACGGTCTACGGGCCGCGGAGTTAATAAAAATGAAACGTATGTTGTTTAACGCTACGCAGCAAGAAGAGCTGCGCGTAGCGATTGTCGACGGCCAAAAACTGATCGACATCGATATCGAAACCGCTGGTCGTGAACAGCGCAAATCGAATATCTACAAAGGTGTCATCACCCGCATCGAACCCTCCCTCGAAGCCTGCTTCGTCAGCTACGGCGAAGACCGCCACGGTTTCCTCCCCTTCAAAGAAGTCGCCCGTTCCTATTTCCGTGATGGTGTCGATGTCCGCAATTGCACCATCAAGGAGGCATTGCGCGAAGGCCAGGAAATCATGGTCCAGGTGGAGAAAGAGGAGCGCGGCAACAAGGGCGCGGCGCTGACCTCCTTCATTTCCCTGGCCGGCCGCTACCTGGTCCTGATGCCGAACAATCCGCGTGGCGGCGGCGTTTCGCGCCGCGTCGAAGGCGAAGAACGCCAGGAACTGCGCGAGACCATGGACAAGCTGGACCTGCCGCAAGGCATGTCGGTGATTGCCCGCACTGCCGGCATCGGCCGCACGGTCGAAGAACTGCAGTGGGACCTGAACTACCTGATGCAACTCTGGCGCGCGATCGAAGGCGCCGGCAAATCGGCCCCCGGCGCCTTCCTGATCTACCAGGAATCCTCGCTGGTCATCCGCGCCATCCGCGACTACTTCCAGCCCGACATCGGCGAAGTCCTGATCGACACCGACGAGATCTTCGACCAGGCCCAGCAGTTCATGAGCCACGTGATGCCCGACATGGCGCACCGCGTGAAGCGCTACACCGACGACGTCCCGCTGTTCTCGCGTTTCCAGATCGAACACCAGATCGAGACCGCGTACTCGCGTACCGTCCCGCTGCCGTCGGGCGGCGCGATCGTGATCGACCACACCGAAGCCCTGGTCTCCATCGACGTCAACTCGGCGCGCGCCACCCGCGGCTCGGACATCGAGACCACCGCCTTCAACACCAACTGCGAAGCGGCCGACGAAGTGGCCCGCCAGCTGCGCCTGCGCGACCTGGGCGGCCTGATCGTGATCGACTTCATCGACATGGAAGTGGCAAAGAACCAGCGCGAAGTCGAACAGCGCCTGAAGGACGCCCTGCACCATGACCGTGCACGCGTCCAGATGGGCAAGATCTCGCGCTTCGGCCTGATGGAACTGTCGCGCCAGCGCCTGCGTCCGTCGCTGTCGGAAGGCTCGCACGTCACCTGCCCGCGCTGCTCGGGCACCGGCCACATCCGCGATACCGAATCCTCGGCCCTGCAAGTCCTGCGCATCATCCAGGAAGAGGCGATGAAGGAAAATTCGGCCGCGATCCACGTGCAGGTCCCGGTCGACGTCGCCGCGTTCCTGCTGAACGAAAAGCGCGGCGAAGTGCTGAAGATCGAGACCCGCCACCGCATCACGGTCATCCTGGTGCCGAACAAGCACCTCGAGACCCCGCACTACAAGCTCGAGCGCATCAAGCACGACGATCCGCGCCTGGAAGACGCCGCCTCCAGCTACACGCTGGCCGAGTCGGCCGACACCGACATGGCTTTTGCCAAGCGCCAGAAAGAAGAAGCCAAGCCGCGCCAGGAAGCTGTGGTCAAGACCATCACCCCGGCCCAGCCGGCGCCGGTGGTCGAGCGCCAGCCGGCCAAGGTTGAGCCGGCCCCTGCCCCGGCCGCGCCAGCCGCTCCCGTGGTCCAGCCGCCGGCGGAACAAGGTTTCTTCGCCAAGCTGCGTAACTTCTTCTTCGGCACCCCGGTTGCCGTGACTCCGCCGGCCCCGGCCGCGGCGCCGGTCAAACCGGCTGAACCGGCAACGGCAGCCGCCGAACGCGGTGACCGCAACCGTGGCCAGCGTAATGGCCGCGGCGGCCGTACCGGCACCGGCAAGGGCCGCGAGCGCGAGGACCGCGAACAGGTCGCGAAAGGCGCAGCCGTCGACGAGACCGCCAAGCCGGCCGATGCCGAAGGCAAGCCGGCACGCCAGCCGCGCAAGCCGCGCGAGCCGCGTGAAGCCCGTGAGCCGCGCGAGACCCGCGAGCAGGCGCAGGCCGAGCTGCAAGCCCAGCTGGCGCCGCGCGCCGAACGCGGCGAGCGTCCGGAACGTGCCGAGCGTCCGGAACGCCAGCCGCGCCAGCCGCGCGAGCGTGCCGAGCGCGCACCCGTTGCCGAAGCGAAATCCGATGAACTGAACGTGGTCCAGGCCACCGCTGCGACCAGCGTCACGATCGCATCGACCGGCCCGAACGGCGAGCAGGAAATCATCCAGGAACAAGTCGTGAAGACCGTCACCACGATCGGTCCGAATGGCGAAGAAGCCGATGCGGAAGGTGGCGATGAGCCGCGCCGCCGTCGCCGTCGTGGCGGCCGCAACCGTAACCGCCGCGACCGCGAAGATGGCGACGTCATCGACAACGCGAACGGTGAAGAAGGCGCACCGGCCTTCGCACCGGTAGCCGATGAAGAAGCCGCCAAGTTCCAGGCCGAGTCCAAGGCCGCGAAGACCAAGGGCGCCAAGCCGGCCAAGGCTGCCACGCCGGGTCCGTGGCCCTTCCCGACCGCGGCATCCGTGAAGGCTGCTGCCGATAAGGTGATTGCCGACAAGGCTGCCGCCGAACAGGCTGCGGTCCAGGCGCGCGCCGAGGAAGCTGCCGCCGCCGCGCTGAAAGCTGCTGCCGAAAAAGCCGCCGCCGAGGCTGCGAAAGCTGCGGCCCAGAGCCCGTGGCCGTTCCCGACCTCGCAGTCGGTGGCCGAGGCGAATGCACGTGCTACTGCCGCCGCCGAGGCGCCGGTTGCTGCTGCTCCGGCTGCTCCGGCTGCTGCTCCGGCTCCGGCTGCTGCTCCGGCTCCGGTTGCTGCTCCGGCTGCTGCTTCGGCTCCGGTTGCTGCCCAGGCTGCTCCGGCGCCGGTCGAAGCCGCTGCACCGGTTGCTGCGCCAGCGCCCCAGCCTGTCGTGATGCCGGCGCCGGTGGCACCGGTGGCGCAGGCGCCGGCCGCCGATCTGGGTGACGTGCTGGCCCAGGCCGGCCTGCAACTGGCCGCGACCGATCCGGAAAAACTGCGCGCCGCGCAGGAAGCTGCCGCGCAGACCCAGCAGCCGGTCCGTCTGGGCCGCACCCGCAAGGTGGCCCCGCCGCCGGTGCAGGAGCCGCTGATCCAGGTGGATACGACGCGCCAGTAAGCAGGGTTTGAGCCGCCATTGCGCGGCTTGAGAATAAGGGGAGCTCCGGCTCCCTTTTTTTGTTAACTCGTCGTCCCCGCGCAGGCGGCGACGACGGTTTAAAGCTTAGCTAATGTAATATGAGCAATCCCTGAGCTCATCTATATAGAAGTGCCCCCCACCCTCCCCTTCCGCACCGCCCTGCGCTACTGGCTCAAACTCGGCTTCATCAGCTTCGGCGGCCCGGCCGGCCAGATCGCGATGATGCACGCCGAGCTGGTCGAGCGGCGGCGCTGGATTTCGGAGCAGCGCTTCCTGCACGCGCTCAACTACTGCATGCTGCTGCCGGGACCGGAGGCGACCCAGCTGGCCGTCTACATCGGCTGGCTGCTGCATCGGACGCCCGGCGGCATCGTGGCCGGGGTGCTGTTCGTGCTGCCGTCGCTGATCATCCTGATTGCGCTGTCCTGGATCTACCTGGCTTACGGCCACCTGCCTGCCATCGCCGGGATCATGAGCGGTATCAAGCCGGCGGTGGTCGCCATCGTGCTGGGCGCGGCCTGGCGCATCGGCAGCCGCACGATCCGCAACGGCCTGCTGGCCGCGATCGCCGCCTGCGCCTTCGTTTCGATCGCCGTGCTGGACCTGCCCTTCCCGCTGATCGTGCTGGGCGCGGCGCTGGCCGGATTCGCCGGTGGACGGCTGCGGCCGCGGCTGTTCGAGCTTGGCGCAGCACACGCGGCGACCAAAAAATCCTGGGGCCCGGCGCTGATCGACGACGATACGCCCACGCCACCGCATGCCCGCTTCAGCTGGGCCGGCCTTGCCCGCGTGGCGCTGGCCGGCATCGGCATCGGGCTGGCGGCCTGGCTGCTGCTGGCGGCGCTGTACGGCTCCGCGAGCGCGCTGGCCCGGATGGGCTGGTTCTTCACCAAGGCCGCGCTGATGAGTTTCGGCGGCGCCTATGCCGTGCTGCCCTACGTCGTGCAGGGCGCCGTCGGCCATTACGGCTGGCTCAGCGCGGGCCAGATGATCGATGGCCTGGCGCTGGGAGAGACCACGCCCGGCCCCCTGATCATGATCGTCGCTTTCGTCGGCTTCGTCGGCGGCTGGAGCCATGCGCTGTTCGGCCCGGATGCCCTGTTCCTCGCCGGCGCGGCGGGGGCGGCGGTGGCCGGCCTGTTCACCTTCCTGCCCTCCTTCGTGTTCATCCTGGCCGGCGGGCCGCTGGTCGAGTCCACGCGCGGCAATGTGCGCATGACGGCGCCGCTGACCGCGATCTCGGCGGCGGTGGTGGGCGTGATCGCGAGCCTGGCCGTGTTCTTCGGCGGCCAGGTCTTCCTGGCTGGCGGCAAGCCGCACTGGCAGGCGATCGCGATCGGCGCCATCGCCACCGTCGCGCTGCTGCGCTACAAGCTCGGCACCATCCCGCTGATCCTCGCCTGTGCGCTGGCTGGCGGCGTGCTATCGTATTGGCATGTCTGAAAAAATCATCATGCTCGGCGACGCCCGCTCCCCGGCGATGCCGATTCCGGCGGACCTGCAGGCGCCGACCGGGCTGCTGGCCGACGCCCTCGGCCGGCCGCTGCACGACCTGCGCATCTCGGTCACGGACCGCTGCAACTTCCGCTGCGTCTACTGCATGCCGAAGGAAGTCTTCGACAAGAACTACGCCTACCTGCCGCATTCCTCGCTGCTCAGCTTCGAAGAGATCACGCGGGTGGCGCGCCTGTTCGTCGCCCACGGCGTCGAGAAGATCCGCCTGACCGGCGGCGAACCGCTGCTGCGCAAGGACCTGGAGCGCCTGGTCGCGCAACTGCGCGAACTGCAGACGCCCTCCGGCCGGCCGCTCGACCTGACCCTCACGACCAACGGCTCGCTGCTGGCGCGCAAGGCGCGCAGCCTGAAGGATGCCGGCCTGGATCGCGTCACGGTCTCGCTCGACGCCATCGACGACGCCATCTTCAAGCGCATGAACGACGTCGACTTCGCGGTCTCGGACGTCCTGAACGGCATCGACGCCGCGCATGCCGTGGGCCTCGGCCCGGTCAAGGTCAACATGGTGGTCAAGGGCGGCATGAACGACGGCCAGATCCTGCCGATGGCGCGCCACTTCAAGGGTTCACCGACCATCCTGCGCTTCATCGAATACATGGACGTGGGCGCCTCGAACGGCTGGAACATGGATGAGGTGATCCCGTCCAGCGAGGTGGTGCGGCGGATTTCGGCCGAGATGCCTTTGACGCCCATCGGCGCCAACTATCCAGGTGAGACCGCGTCACGCTGGCGTTACGCGGACGGCGCCGGCGAGGTCGGCATGATCTCGAGCGTGACCCAGGCCTTCTGCCACGACTGCTCGCGCATCCGCCTGTCCACCGAAGGCAAGCTGTACACCTGCCTGTTCGCGACCCGCGGCCACGACCTGCGCGCCCTGCTGCGCGAAGGCCGCGGCGACCTCGAGATCGCATCGAGCATCGCCCAGCTGTGGAGCCGGCGCGCCGACCGCTATTCCGAGACCCGCACCATCAACACGGAAGGCCTGACGCGCGGCGGCTCTGCGAAGAAAATCGAAATGTCTTACATCGGTGGTTAAAACAAATGAATACAGCATCGATCAGCGGCCTGGTCCTGGCCGGCGGACGCGGCACGCGCATGGGCAGCGTCGACAAAGGCCTGCAACCCTTCGGCGGCGCGACCATGGCGGCGCATGTGCTGGAGCGCCTGCGCCCGCAAGTGGCGAGCGTGGCCATCAACGCCAACCAGAACCTGGACGCCTACGGCGCCTTTGGCGTGCCGGTATGGCCGGACGATACCCCGGGCTTTGCCGGTCCGCTGGCCGGACTGGAAGCGGGACTGCGCCGCTGCGGCACGCCGTATTTATTGACTGTGCCATGCGATTCGCCTTTCCTGCCATTGGATCTGGCCGCGCGCCTGTCGGCTGGATTGATGGCCGCCGACGCCGATCTCGCCCTGGCCGTCACCGAGGAACATGGCCTGCGCCAGCCGCATCCGGTGTTCTGCCTGGTGAAGGCCGACAAGGCCGACGTATTGTCGGCGTATCTGGCCGCCGGCGGCCGGCGCATGGATGGCTGGTACCCGCAGATCAAGGTGGCCGAGGTGCTGTTCGAGGATGCCGCCGCCTTCCGCAACATCAATACCCTGGACGAGCTGCGCGGACTCGATCCTGCGCGGCCGCCCAGACTGGCCGATGTGGTCAGCTGCCTCTCCGCCTATGACCCGGACGCCCTGCCGGTGCGCGACGCCCAGAAGATCATCCGCGATTTCGTCGCGCCGGTGCGCGCGACCGAACAGGTGGCGCTGCGCTCCGCGCTGGGACGCGTGCTGGCGGCCGACATCGTCTCGCCGATCAACGTGCCGGCCCACGACAACTCGGCGATGGATGGCTATGCGCTGCGCGGTTCGGACCTGTCGCTCGACTTTGACACGCGCCTGCGGGTGATCGATACCGTGTATGCGGGACATGCTTCTTCCGCCGTGCCGGCGCAAGGCGAATGCGTGCGCATCATGACCGGCGGCGTGATGCCGGCCGGCTGCGACAGCGTGGCGCCGCAGGAATTCGTTCGTGAAGAGGACGGCGTCATCGTCATGGCCCCCGGCACGATCCGTCCCGGCGACAACCGCCGCTTTGCCGGCGAAGACCTGAAAGCCGGCAGCGCCGCGCTATGCAAAGGGAAGATCATCCGCCCGGCCGACCTGGGCCTGCTGGCGTCGCTGGGCGTGGCCGAGGTGCCGGTGCAGCGCCGCCTGCGCGTCGCCTTCTTCTCGACCGGCGACGAGCTGCGCTCGATCGGCCAGCCGCTCGACGAAGGCTGCGTCTACGACAGCAACCGCTACACCATCTACGGCATGCTGCAGCGCCTGGGCTGCGACATCGTCGACATGGGCGTGGTGCGCGACGACCCGGCCGCGCTGGAAGCGGCGCTGCGCGAGGCATGCGAGAACGCCGACGCCATCATCACCTCGGGCGGCGTCTCGGTCGGCGCGGCCGACTACACCAGGCAGATCATGGCGCGCCTCGGCGACGTCACCTTCTGGAAGATCGGCATGCGCCCGGGCCGCCCGCTGGCCTTCGGCCGCATCGCCTCCGGGGGGAAAAGTGCATTCCTGTTCGGGCTGCCGGGCAATCCGGTGGCGGTGATGGTGTCCTTCTACTTCTTCGCGCGCGAGGCGCTGCTGCGCATGATGGGGGCGGAGGCGCCGCTGCCTTTGCTGCGCGCCCGATCGGTCGGCGCCATCCGCAAGAAGCCGGGCCGCACCGAGTACCAGCGCGGCCTGCTCTCGCGCGGGGCGGATGGGCTGCCCGAAGTGAAGATCACGGGCTCGCAGGGCTCGGGCATTTTGCGCTCGATGTCGGAGGCGAACTGCATGGTGGTGCTGCACGATGAGCAGGGTGGCGTGCAGGCGGGGGAGATGGTGGATGTGCTGATGTTCGAGGGCTTGATTTAAACGCCGTCGAGATCGACCTCGCGCAGGAAGTCCTGCTTCAGATATTCGGGAATCTTCGTGAATTCCGCCAGCACGCGCCGACGGAATTCTTCGTGCTCGTGCCAGCGCTCGCGCTCGACGCCGAAGCCGTTCATGGCGCAGGCGAAGCGCCGCGGCTGCGGCCAGTGGCGGTATCCCGGTTGCACACGAGGGCCACAAAACGACGTGCGGCGCCACGTTGATACCGACGACAGGCGATTACGGCGGCGATTGATCAAGCCGGATCGTCGCCGTCGCCGGCAGCCGCCCCCAGCATCAACTGCGCCGCCTCGCTCGGCAGCGCTTCCACCGACTTCAACTTGCGCGCCATCTGCCGGCTGCGCACCTCGGCATTCTCGATATTCTTGGCCGCGCGCTCCAGGGTGGTCTTGGTCGCGGCCAGCACGTCGCCGAACTTGCCGAACTCGGTCTTCACCGCGCCCAGCACCTGCCACACTTCGGACGAGCGCTTTTCCAGCGCCAGCGTGCGGAAGCCCATCTGCAGGCTGTTCAGCAGCGCCGCCAGCGTGGACGGGCCGGCGATGGTCACGCGCAGCGTGCGCTGCAGGTCGTCGGCCAGGCCGGGGCGGCGCATCACTTCGGCGTAGAGTCCCTCGGTGGGCAGGAACAGGACCGCGAAGTCGGTGGTCTGCGGCGGCGAGACGTATTTTTCGCAGATGGTTTTCGCCTCGTTGCGCACCGCGCGTTCCAGCTCGGCGCCAAAGCGCAGGACGCCGTCGGCGTCGGCGCTGTCGACCGCTTCGACCAGGCGCTCGTATTGCTCCTTCGGGAACTTGGCGTCGATGGGGAGCCACAGCGGCGGGCCGCCCTCGACCGTGCCCGGCAGCTTGATCGCGAATTCGACGCGGGCGTTGGTGCCGGCCACGGTCTCGACGTTCTTGGCGTACTGGTCGACGGTCAGCACCTGCTCGAGCAGTATCTCGAGCTGGACCTCGCCCCAGGTGCCGCGCGTCTTCACGTTGGTCAGCACGCGCTTCAGGTCGCCCACGCCGACGGCCAGCTGCTGCATCTCGCCCAGGCCCTGGTGCACGCGCTCGAGGCGGTCGGACACCTGGCGGAAGGATTCGGTCAGGCGCGTCTCCAGCGTCGCGTGCAGCTTCTCGTCGACGGTCTGGCGCATTTCTTCGAGGCGGCGCGCATTGTCGTTCTGCAGGTCGCGGATCTTGGTCTCGAGCGTGGCGCGCACTTCCAGCATGCGCTGGGCGTTCGACTCCGTCAGATTCCCGAGCGCGCTGTTCATGCTGTCGGCAAAGCGCTTCAGGGTGCGCGCCTGCTCTTCGCGCCCGCCGGCGGACTGCAGCTGGATCTGCTGGCGCATCGCCTCCAGCTGCTGGGCGGTGGCGGCCTGGTTCTGCGCCAGGTGGTTCGCCATTTCCTGGCGCGTGGACTGGGCGCTGGCCTGCAGTTCGTGGCGCAGCTCGCGCTCCAGGCGTTCGAAGGCGTGGGCGGAACCGTCCGTGCGGCGCGCGCGCGCAAACAAGGCGAATTGAAGGCCGAGCACGGCCAGCAGGCCAATCGCGAGAACGATGAACTCGATGGTGGACATATCGTGTCAGTGGGGACGGTTACGCATCCAGTCGGCGGTCTGGTAGAACGCGCCCATCAGACGCAGGCGCAGGTCGTAGTCGTAGCCGAGGTCTTCGAGCGCCATCGCCATGCAGCGCAGCCACTGGTCGCGCTCCGTGGTGCCGATCGCGAACGGCAGGTGGCGCGCGCGCAGCATCGGGTGGCCGTGCTTTTCGATGAACAGGTTCGGCCCGCCCAGCCAGCCGGACAGGAACATGAACAGCTTTTCGCGCGAGCTGTCATTGGGCACCGGGTGCATGGCGTGGATGCCGGCAAAGTCGGCCTCCAGCTGCATGATGTCGTAGAAGCGGTCGACCAGTTCGCGCAGGCGGCTTTCGCCGCCGATCAGTTCATACGCGGTGCGCTCGTCCTGTTCCTGACCGGCGTCTTGTTGGGTGTTCTGAGGTTCTTGCATCTTCCCATTTTATCTCAGGCCTCGCGCAGCGTCTGCAGCGGCGGCTGCCGCAACACATTCCGCAAGCCCAGCCAGCCGCCGACCAGCGCGCACGCGGCGCCCACCAGCAGTCCGGCCGCCCAGACCTGCGGCTCGAAGTGCCACGGAAACTTGAACTGGTACTCGGCCAGCGCCCAGCCCAGGGCCGCCGCGCCGCTCGCCGCCAGCAGGCCGGACAGGCCGCCCACCAGCACGAATTCGATCCGCTGCGCGCTGGCCAGCTGGCCGCGGGTGGCGCCCAGCGCGCGCAGCAGGCCGGCTTCGCGGGTGCGCTCGGACGTCGATCCCATCAGCGCCGCGTACAGCACCAGCACGCCGGAGGCCAGCGTGAACAGGAACAGGAACTCGACCGCGGTCACGACCTGGTCGAGCACGTCCTGCAGCTGGCGGATGATGCCGCTGACATCGATCACGGTCAGGTTCGGGAACTGCCGCGTGAGCGCATTCGCCAGCCCGACGCCGCGCGCAGGCAGGTGGAAGGCGGTCATGTAGGTAGTCGGCGCGTCACGCATCGCGGCCGGGTTGATGATGACGAAGAAGTTGGCGCGCATCGAGCCCCATTCGAGCTTGCGCAGGCTGGTGATCTTCGCGTCCACCAGCAGGCCGCCCATGTCGAAGCGCATGGTGTCGCCGAGCTTCAGGCGCAGGGTCTGCGCGATGCCCTGCTCGACCGAGGCTTCCGCCACGCCGGGCGCGTCGCGGTACCACTGGCCGGCGACGATGTCGTTCGCTTCCGGCAGGTCCGTGACGCTGGAGAGATTGAATTCGCGGTCCGACAGCGCCTTCGCGCGTTCATCGGTATAGGTGCCGGCGGTGACCGGGTTGCCATTCACCGCCACCAGGCGGCCGCGGATCATCGGGTACAGCATCGGATCGTCGACGCCGGCCTCGCGGATGCTCTTTTCCACGCCCGTTTTCTGGTCGGGCTGGATGTTGATGATGAAGCGGTTCGGCGCATCGGCCGGGGTAGCGACGCGCCAGGCTTCCATCAGGTCGCCGCGCACCACGGTCAGCACCAGCAGCGCCATCAGGCCCAGCGACAGCGAGACGATCTGCACCACGGTCGCGCCGGGACGGCGCTGCAGCGAGGTGATGGCGAAGCGCCAGCCCTGGTTCTTCGACACGCCGCGCAGGCTGCGCAGGCCCAGCAGCGCCAGCCAGCCGACCAGTGCGAACACGGCCAGGCCGCCGAGGAAGCCGCCGGCGGTCAGCAACGCCAGTTTCAAATCGCCGGCCTGCCACAGCAGCAGGCCGATGAACACCGCGGTGCCGAGGCCGTAGGTGGCCAGCGCCATCGGCTGCGGCGCCGCCTGCTCGCGGCGGATCACGCGGTTGTGCGGCACGTTGCGCAGCTGGAGCACGGGCGGCAGCGCAAAGCCGACCAGCAGCAGCATGCCGGTGGCGACGCCCTGCAGCGCCGGCAGCAGCGATACCGGCGGCAGCTCGGTCGGAATCAGCTTGCCGATCAGTTCGAGCAGCACGAAGTGCGCGCCGAAACCGACCAGCACGCCCAGCACGCTGCCCGCCAGGCCGACCAGCGCGAACTCGATCAGGAACAGCACGCCGGCCTCGTTCTGCGTCATGCCCAGGCAGCGCAGCATGGCCACCGAATCCAGGTGACGCTGCATGAAGCGCCGCGCCGCCATCGCGACCGCGACGGCCGCCAGCATCGCCGACAGCAGGCCGACCAGGGCCAGGAAGCGTTCGGCGCGGTCGAGGGTCGAACGCATCTCGGGTCGGCCGTTTTCCAGGGTCTCGATGCGCACGCCTTTGACATTGTCGGCCGCCATCCGCTCGCGCAGCCATTGTTCATAGCCCGCCACGGTCGCGCGGTCGTTCGGCGACCTGGCCGCCACCTGCATGCGCCAGGTGATGCGGGCGTAGTTGTCGACCAGGCCGGTGGCCTTCAGGTCGGCCATGGGCAGCATCACGCGCGGGGCGAAGTTCGAGAACGAAGCGCCGCGATCGGGTTCGGAGGCGATCAGGCGATCGATCCTGAAGCTTTTGTCGCCCAGCTGGATCACGCTGCCGAGCTTTGCCTTCAGCGCCGGCAGCAGGTTGACGTCGACCCAGACCGTGCCAGGCGCCGGCGTGTCATGGGTGGCGTCGCCCAGCGCTTCGCTGGCGTCGTCGGCGCTGGTCGTAATTTTCAGCTGTCCCCGCAGCGGATAGGTCGGCGACACCGCCTTCACCGAGGCCAGCACGGCCTGCGAAGCATCGCCCTCGCCTGCCTGCGCCATGCTGGGGAAGGTGACGGTATCGGCCAGCAGCAGGCCGCGCTTCACGGCTTCGTCGCGCCAGTCCTGGCGCAGCGGCTGGTCGGCGTTGATCAGCAGGTCGGCGCCGAGCAGCTGGTGGGCGTCGCGGTTCAGGCCAGCGCGCATGCGGTCGACGAAGAAGCCGACCGCGGTCAGGGCCGACACCGCGACCACCAGGGCCACCAGCAGGAAGCGCAGCTCGCCGGCGCGCCAGTCGCGCGCGGTCATGCGCAGGGATTGCATCAGCATTTATTGAATCTCACTAAAAAAACGGTCGACTTCGGCCAGCCAGGCGCGCTTCTGCTCGGGCTCGAGGAAGGCTGCGTTGAAGCTGTTGCGCGCCAGCTGGCGCGCATGCGAGGCGTCCAGCGGCAGCGCTTCGAACGCGGCCAGGTAATTATCGTTGACGTAGCCGCCGAAGTAGGCCGGATCGTCGGAGTTGACGGTGACGGCCAGGCCGGCGTCGAGCAGGCGGCGCAGGTTGTGCTGGCCCATCACGTCGAATACGCGCAGCTTGATGTTCGACAGCGGGCACACCGTCAGCGCCATGTGCTCGCGCACCAGGCGCGCCACCAGCGCCGGGTCCTCGAGGCAGCGCACGCCGTGGTCGATGCGCTCCACGTTCAGCACGTCCAGCGCGCTCTCGATATAAGCGGGCGGCCCCTCCTCGCCCGCATGCGCCACCAGGTGCAGGCCGAGATTGCGGGCGCGCTCGAACACGCGCGCGAATTTTTCCGGCGGGTGGCCGACCTCGGACGAATCCAGGCCCACGCCGATGAACTTGTCGCGGTAGGGAATCGCATCTTCGAGGGTGGCAATCGCCTCTTCCTCCGACAGGTGGCGCAGGAAGCACAGGATCAGGCTCGCGCTCACGGGGCTGTCCTGGCAGGCGCGCCAGATCCCGTTGATGACGGTCTCGATGGCGATGCCGCGCGCGGTATGGGTCTGCGGGTCGAAGAAGAGCTCGGCGTGGCGCACGTTGTCCGCCGCCGCGCGTTGCAGGTAGGCCGCGGTCATGTCGTAGAAATCCTGCTCGGTGAGCAGCACGCTGGCGCCAGCATAATAAATATCGAGGAAGGATTGCAGATCGCTGAAGGCGTACGCCTGCCGCAACGCTTCCACCGAGGGGTAAGGCAGGGAAACACCGTTCCTTTGCGCTAGCTCAAAAATCAGCTCGGGTTCCAAAGAGCCCTCGATATGGATGTGCAATTCTGCCTTCGGCATCGCCGTCAGGGTGCGGCGCAGCTCTTCATTCAGCATCGGGAATCTCCACGTTGGACCGGCGATCAACGCCTCGAAAGGAAAGTGTAGCGCATGCGCCGCCGGGGGTCATTTCACTCTAGAATTTCATGGAAAGACGGCACGATACACGTGCGCCACTGCTTAGCAAGTTGGTGCAATATCTACTTACCTTTTGATAAACATGACGTCGTCAACCGGGGTCAAAAGCCCCGCCAAACATGACCTCGCCAAAGCGCCGAAAAACGGTGTAAAGACTATATCGGCAGGCTCGTCAGAATGGCTTTTTTTTCTTTATTTTCATAGGCTTATTGCCGACACCATACAGCGCACGACACTGTTTTGACTTCGGGAACTAATAGGCACATAATAAATTTCATAAGCGTAAGAAGACGCTCTCAGCGGGCGCTAACAAGCCGGTGGCCATACCGGATGAGAACAAGAAAATCGCCCTCCGCTTCCACGTCATGCCGCATGGCCTGACCTCTCGAATGCAGAACGGCGACCCCACGGCTTCGATGCCGGGACCGGGGCCTGGACAGCCGTCTTTCATCGGCTGCCGCGACAGTGATCAGTGTTAGCACATTAGAGGACATTCACATGACCATTTTTGATAACTACGCAGCCCGCTATGAGCGTACCCGGGAAGAGGAATACTCCCTGACGGAGTATCTCCAACTGTGCAAGAAGGATCCCCTGACTTACGCCAGCGCTCCGGAGCGCATGCTGGCCGCCATCGGCGACCCCACCCTGGTCGATACCCGCCTCGACCCGCGCCTGTCGCGCATCTTCGCCAACAAGGTCATCAAGATTTATCCCGCCTTCCGCGAGTTCTACGGGATGGAGGAAGTGATCGAACAGGTCGTTTCCTATTTCCGCCACGCGGCCCAGGGCCTGGAAGAACGCAAGCAGATCCTATATCTTCTGGGTCCGGTGGGCGGCGGCAAATCGTCGATCGCCGAAAAGCTCAAGCACCTGATGGAGCACATTCCCTTCTACGCGATCAAGGGTTCGCCGGTGAACGAATCGCCGCTCGGCCTGTTCAGCGAAGAAGAGGATGGCGCCATCCTCGAAGAAGACTACGGCATCCCGCGCCGCTACTTGCGCAACGTGCCGAGCCCGTGGGCGGTCAAGCGCCTGCACGAGTTTGGCGGCGACATCAACAAGTTCCGCGTGGTGAAGCGCTACCCGTCCATCCTCAAGCAGATCGCGATCGCCAAGACGGAACCGGGCGACGAGAACAACCAGGACATTTCCTCGCTGGTCGGCAAGGTCGACATCCGCAAGCTCGAGGATTATTCCCAGGACGATCCGGACGCCTACAGCTACTCCGGCGGCCTGTGCCTGGCCAACCAGGGCCTGATGGAATTCGTCGAGATGTTCAAGGCCCCGATCAAGGTCCTGCACCCGCTGCTGACCGCGACCCAGGAAGGTAACTACAAGGGCACCGAAGGCTTCGGCGCGATTCCCTTCGAAGGCATCATCCTGGCGCACTCGAACGAATCCGAGTGGAAGACCTTCCGCAACAACCGCAACAACGAGGCTTTCCTCGACCGTATCTACATCGTCAAGGTGCCCTACTGCCTGCGCGTCTCCGACGAGATCAAGATCTACGACAAGCTGCTGCGCAACTCCTCGCTCGACAAGGCGCCCTGCGCCCCGGGCACGCTGCGCATGATGTCGCAGTTCGCGATCCTGTCGCGCCTGAAGGACCCGGAAAACTCCAGCATCTATTCGAAGATGCTGGTGTACGACGGCGAGAACCTGAAGGACACCGATCCGAAGGCGAAGTCGATGCACGAATACGTCGACTACGCCGGCGTGGACGAAGGCATGAACGGCCTGTCGACGCGCTTCGCGTTCAAGATCCTGTCCAAGGTCTTCAACTTCGACAACACCGAGGTGGCGGCGAACCCGGTACACCTGCTCTACGTGCTCGAACAGCAGATCGAGCGCGAGCAGTTCGCCGGCGAGACCGAGCAGCGCTACATGTCCTATATCAAGGAACACCTGGCGCAGCGCTACGTCGACTTCATCGGCAAGGAAATCCAGACCGCCTACCTGGAAAGCTATTCCGAGTACGGCCAGAACATCTTCGACCGCTACGTGACCTTTGCCGACTTCTGGATCCAGGACCAGGAGTTCCGCGATCCGGACACCGGCGAGAGCTTCGACCGCGAATCGCTGAACGCCGAACTCGAGAAGATCGAGAAGCCGGCCGGCATCTCGAACCCGAAGGATTTCCGAAACGAAATCGTCAACTTCGCGCTGCGCGCCCGTGCGACGAATGGCGGCAAGAATCCGGCCTGGACGAGCTACGAAAAGTTCCGCACTGTGATCGAGAAAAAAATGTTCTCGAATACCGAGGAACTCCTGCCCGTCATTTCGTTCAATGCAAAGGCCAGCACGGAAGACGCGACCAAGCACGCCGACTTCGTGGCACGCATGGTGGAAAAGGGCTATACGCCAAAACAGGTTCGTTTGTTGTGCGAGTGGTATCTGCGGGTTCGTAAATCGTCGTAAGGGCCTGACGCGACACCAGGTGCGTGGTTGGGCGGGCCGATTTCTGGCCCGCCCGTAGGCTTTATCCCACCAAAATCCGGGACGCCAACCACGTTGACGCGCGGCGCGTTAATATAGGGTACCGGTGTGATCCCGGCCCGCCGCGAATTTGAGCAGGAGGCCTGTTTTGACTTACCTCATCGACCGACGCTTGCAGGGCAAGAACAAGTCTGCGGTCAACCGCGAACGCTTCTTGCGCCGCTACAAGGCGCAGATCAAGGATGCGGTCGGCCGGGCGATCAAGGGTCGCTCGATCACCGACATCGAAAATGGCGAAAAGGTCTCGATTCCCGTCAAGGACGTGAGCGAGCCGCATTTCGGACACGCCCATGGGGGTGTCTGGGAAGTCGTCAATCCCGGCAACACCGAATACCAGAAAGGCGACCAGATCAACCGTCCGCGCGGCGGCGGTGGCGGCAGCGGCCGCGGCCGTGCCGGCAACAGCGAGCAGACCACCGAGGATGACTTCATCTTCGAACTGAGCCGCGAAGAATTCATGAATTACTTCTTCGAGGACCTCGAACTGCCGAACATGGTCAAGACCCAGCTGACCCAGGTCGTCGAATTCAAGAACCAGCGCGCCGGCTACAACATCTCCGGTACGCCCTCGAACATCCACGTGCTGCGCTCGCTGCGCGGCGCGCTCGGCCGGCGCATCGCGGTCGGCGGCCCCAGCAAGAAAACCCTGGCGAAACTCGAAGAAGAGCTCGAAGAAATCAAGGCGCTCGGCTTTGATCCCGACGACCCGCGCGTGCTCGAACTGAAGCACAAGATCCACGCCCTGCACACGCGGCTGCTGGCGATTCCCTTCATCGACCCGATCGACCTGCGCTACAGCAACCGGATCAAGATCCCGAAGCCTTCGACCGCGGCCGTGATGTTCTGCATCATGGACGTCTCCGGCTCCATGGACGAGAGCCGCAAGGACACCGCCAAGCGCTTCTTCATCCTGCTCTACCTCTTCCTCAAGCGCGTGTACGAGAAGATCGACGTGGTCTTCATCCGCCACCACACCGCTGCGGCCGAGGTCGACGAGAACGACTTCTTCCACTCGCGCGAATCGGGCGGCACCGTGGTGTCCTCGGCGCTGTATCTGCTGAGCAAGGTGATCAGCGAGCGCTACAGCAGTGGCGACTGGAACAGCTACGTGGCCCAGGCCTCCGACGGCGACAACTGGGACAACGATTCGGTCCTGTGCAAACAGATCCTGACCAATGCCATCATGCCGCGGGTGCAGTACTACACCTATGTCGAGATCACGGACGGCCCTCCGCAAAACCTGTGGGAGCAGTATTCCGAGGTCGCGACCACGCATGCGAACTTCGCGATGCAGAAGATCGTGACGCCGGCCGACATCTATCCGGTATTCCGCGAATTGTTCAAGAAGCAGCCCAAGTAGACGAGGCCCGCTCATGCCAAGAGATCCAAAAAACCCGCGCGCCTTGCCTGACCAGTCGGAGTGGACCTTCGACCTGATCGAGCAGGCGCATGAGGAAATCCGCCGGGTGGCCAGGAAGTTCGGCCTGGACACCTATCCCAACCAGCTCGAAATCATCACCGCCGAACAAATGATGGATGCCTACACCTCGGTAGGCATGCCGGTCTCGTACAACCACTGGTCCTTCGGCAAGCATTTCCTGAGCACGGAAAAGAGCTACCGCCGCGGCCAGATGGGACTGGCCTACGAGATCGTGATCAACTCCAATCCCTGCATCGCCTACCTGATGGAGGAAAACAGCCTGACGATGCAGGCCCTGGTAATCGCGCACGCGGCCTACGGCCACAACTCCTTCTTCAAGGGCAATTACCTGTTCCGCACCTGGACCGATGCCGACGCCATCGTCGACTACATGGTCTTTGCCAAGAACTATATTGCCGAGTGCGAGCAGCGGCACGGCATCGACGCCGTCGAGGAACTGCTCGATTCCTGCCATGCGATCCAGAACTATGGCGTGGACCGCTACAAGCGCCCGGCCAAGCTGTCGGTCGCCCAGGAACAGAACCGCCAGAAAGAACGAGAGGAATACGCGCAGTCGCAGGTGAATGAGATCTGGCGCACCCTGCCGCGCCGCGAAGAGGCCCAGCGCGATGCCAGCCCGATGCGCTTCCCGCCCGAGCCCGAGGAAAACCTGCTCTACTTCATCGAGAAGTACGCCCCGCTGCTGGAACCCTGGCAGCGCGAGCTGGTGCGCATCACGCGCAAGATCTCCCAATACTTCTACCCGCAGCGCCAGACCCAGGTCATGAACGAGGGCTGGGCCACCTTCTGGCACTACACTATCCTGCAGGAACTATATAAAGAGGGGATCGTCGGCGACGGCTTCATGCTCGAGTTCCTGCAGAGCCATACCAACGTGGTCTTCCAGCCGGCGGCCACCAGCCCTTATTACAATGGGATCAATCCCTACGCGCTCGGCTTTGCGATGATGACCGACATCAAGCGCATCTGCGAAGACCCGACCGATGAGGACCGCGCCTGGTTCCCGGACATTGCCGGCAGTGACTGGATCAAGACCCTCGACTTTGCGATGCGCAATTTCAAGGACGAGAGCTTCGTGGCCCAGTATCTGTCGCCCAAGCTGATCCGCGACTTCCACTTCTTTGCGGTGCTGGACGACGACCGCAGCGACAAGCTGACGATTTCGGCCATCCACGACGAGCAGGGCTACCGCTACGTGCGCCAGCAACTGGCCGAGCAGTACAACCTGGGCAACCGCGAGCCGAATATCCAGGTCTGGCAGGTCAACACCCGCGACGACCGCGCCCTGACCCTGCGCCATACCCAGTTCCAGCGCCGTCCGCTGAACCAGCAGGCGCATGAAGTGCTCAAGCACGTGGCCCGGCTCTGGGGCTTCGACGTCCGCCTTGAAACGGTGGACCCCTCCGGCCGCGTGGTCAGCAGCCTCGAATGCCGCCGCGAGAAGCGTGCCCGCTATTAATAGCGCTTGCCGCGCCGCGCCCCCAGGCCTGCTCTTTAAGAGCAGGCTTTTTTTCTGTGTCAACGCAAGAATTTTTCTCCGTGGCTGCTGAGCCATATCAAAGAGGCGTCTGCACATAAGTGCCTCTTATGACTGATCCCCCTACCACAAGGGGGAAGTCGTTTCAACAGTACGCCCCACCTTGATGAATCTGGCTATAGTTTGCAGAAACGCCACGAATCGATAATATGATATTTGCCAACCGGCAAAATCAGCATCAAAAATTTGGCGAAATGCGTAAACCAGCCTCATCTTCCACACATCAAGAAAGGGTTATCGTCAATGTTGCAAATAAACTAACTACATTCCGCATCATGCACCCTACGGACCCTCATAACTGATGAGCTTGTTTGCTTGGTTTTACAGGCAGTTAGCCCCTCTTTGAAGGTATAAAAATGTATGTGCAAAAAAGAATTCGTAGGTATAATTCGCCGATGTCCCGGATGCGGCTCTGAGCTTTTTGTCGTGTTTTGTGGGTTTAAGTAGCAACAAAAAAGGTTGGTATTGGAGAAAGCAGGATGAATTTTTCGCACGAGAAGAACCCCGGGAAAAACGTCACTGGTATCGCCATTGTCATCGTCTTGCACCTGATCGTTGCTTACGGGATCGTTACTGGTCTCGGCAAGCGAATGGTCACCAAGATGGCCGAGGCAGTGGAAACCAAGATTGTCGAAGACGTGAAACCGCCGCCACCGCCGGAAACGCCGCCCCCGCCTCCGCCGCCGGAAATGAAGGCCCCGCCGCCTCCATTCATCCCGCCGGTTGAAGTGCAGGTGCAGACGCCGCCGCCGCAGCAGAATGTGATCGCTAACACGACGCAGGCCAAGCCTGCGACCACTGAACTCAACCGCACGCCGCCAGCACCTACGGCGCCGCCGGCACCGGCCGCACCGAAAGGCCCGGCCCGCACGGCAGCAGTGGTGGATTTCAATACGTGTTCGAAACCGGAGTACCCGAAATCGTCGCTGCGTAACGAAGAAACAGGTGTCTCGACCATCCTGTTCAAGATCGCATCAGACGGTTCGGTGCAGGGAGCTTCGATTCAGAAATCGAGTGGCTTCCGAGACCTGGACAAGGCCGCAATGGCAGCCTTGAGCAAATGCCGATTCAAAGCGGCAACTGAGAACGGCCAAGCGGTAGAATCCTCGCAGCCTGTGCAGTACGTCTGGACGCTGGACTAACCCGAGGCAGTAGGATCGTCTCAAACTGTGATTTTCGTTGTCATCTGTTCAGCGAACAGTTCATTTTAAATTTTTGGAGGAAGCATGTTTAAGAATACCCGTTTGTCCGCTCTGCTGGCGGCTGTCCTGTTCTCGGTTACGGCCGCTTCGGCACTGGTGTCGGCACCGGCCTTCGCCGACGCCCCGGCATCGGCAGCGGCAAGCGCCCCGGCCGCTGACGCAGCTGCACCTGCAGCCGCTCCGGCAGCCGACGCTGCAGCACCGGCAGCAGCCGCTCCGGCAGCTGGCAAGACCGAAGAAGTCGAGAACCCGTACGGCTTCGAAGCCGTCTGGGCTGGCGGCGTCGTGTCGCGCGGCACCCTGATCATCCTGGCCCTGATGTCGATGGGTTCGTGGTACATCATCATCACCAAGCTGCTGGACCAGATGAAGATCTTCAAGCAGTCGAAAGAAACCAACCAGAAGTTCTGGAAAGCACCGTCGATCGCTGCTGGCTCGGCTCAACTGTCGAATGGCTCGCCGTTCCGTTTCATCGCTGAAACCGGCACCAAGGCAACCCAGCACCACGACGGCGCCCTGCTCGAGCAGATCGACCTGTCGACCTGGACCACCATGCAGATCCAGCGCGCCGTGGACAAAGTCCAGTCGCGTCTGCAAGATGGCCTGTCGTTCCTGGCAACCGTCGGCTCGACCGCACCGTTCATCGGTCTGTTCGGTACCGTCTGGGGTATTTACAACGCGCTGATCGGTATCGGTATGTCGGGTAACGCCTCGATCGACAAGGTTGCAGGTCCGGTGGGTGAAGCACTGATCATGACCGCATTCGGTCTGTTCGTTGCAGTCCCGGCCGTTCTGGGCTACAACTGGCTGGTCCGTCGTAACAAGACCGCAATGGAAGACGTCCGTTCGTTCAGCGCCGACGTGCACTCGGTCCTGATCTCGGGCGCCATGCACACCTCGGAAGCTGCCCGCGCAGCTGGTACTAAAAAGGTTGGTTAAACCATGTCGATGAGTGTCGGCTCCGATAGCGGAGATGAAGATACCGTGATGTCGGAGATCAACACGACGCCCCTCGTGGACATCATGTTGGTTCTCCTGATCATCTTCCTGATCACCAGCCCGGTCGTCCTCCACCTGCAGAAGATTAGCCTGCCGATCGAGGCCAACCAGGTTGTTAAAACCACGCCGGAAGACGTGAACATTGTCGTCAACAAAGATGGCGAAATGTACTGGAACCAGAAGCGCCTGGCCAACACCGATGAACTGTTCGATTTCCTGAGCAAGGAATCGGTGAAGGTCCCGCAACCGGAAGTGAAGATTCGTGGCGACCAAGCTACCCGCTACGAATTCATCGGCAAGGTGCTGTACACGGCCCAGCGTGCCGGGGTTCAGAAGGTCGGTTTCATCACTGAGCCGCCTGATAAGGGTTAAACCTGACAAAGGCCCAACCCTTCCGCTCGATGCCTGCATTGCCGGCATCGGGCGGATCCCCAAGATTTGAAAGGAAACACCATGTCTATGAGCGTTGGTTCTTCCGGAGCTAAAGGAGCAGATCCGGAACCGATGATGGAAATGAACATGACGCCGCTGATTGACGTCATGCTGGTGCTGATCATCATGATGATCATCACCATTCCGAAGCAAAATCACTCGGTTAACTTGAACATGCCGGTTGGCAATCCGCCGCCGCCGACCAAGGAACCCGTAGTGATCACGATCGACGTGGACTTCGACGGCACTATCCTCTGGGATAACGTCCCCGTCCCCGATCGCGCCACTCTTGAATCGAAGCTGTCCACCGTGGCGGCCCAAGCTGATCAGCCGGAAGTGCACCTGCGCCCGAACAAACTGGTCGAATACAAGGTTGTGGCTGGCGTGATGGCTTCGGCTCAGCGTCTGGGCGTGACCAAGATCGGTATGGTCGGTAACGAACAGTTCCAGTAATTAGCTTTGGCTATAATGAACACGGCAGGGATTCCCTGCCGTGTCTATTTTGAATGAAAGAATTCCGATAATGTCCAAGTTCCGCCTCGCACACCTCGGCCTCGCACTGGCCGCCCTCGGTTTCACCGCCGCCGCCCCGGTGGTTGGCCTGGCCCCTGCCTACGCGGCAGAAACCCTCCGTCCGGAAGTCGGCAAGCCACTGCAGGAAGCGCAGCAGCTGATGAAGTCGGGCAAGAACAAGGATGCCCTGGCCAAGCTGCGTCAACTCGACAGCGTCAGCGGCAAGTCCGCGAATGAAACTTACCTGATCGAACGTACCCGCGCAGGCGCCGCATCGGCTGCCGGCGATTACGACACGGCTGCCAAGTCCTTCGAATACCTGATCGGTTCGGGCAAGCTGTCGGGCCAGGAAAAGGCCCAGTTCTCGGAAGGCCTGATCGGCATCTACATGCGCGCAGGCGACCTCGGCAAGGCGAACGCCGCGATCGAGAAGCAGCTGAAAGAGCACGACGATCCGAAACTGCGCGCCTACCTGCTGCAGAACTACTACAAGCAGGGCAACGTCACCGCGCTCGAGAACGAACTGCGCAACGCCGAAAAGCGCGGCTCGATGAACGAAGACATGCTGGGCATGCTGGCCAATATCCAGCTGAAGAAGAACGACAAGGCAGGCTACGTCAACACCATCGAGAAGCTGGCCGCCAACTATCCGAAGGCCCAGTACTGGACCGACCTGCTGAACCGCGTACAGGGCAAGCCTGGCTTCTCCAGCCGCCTGTCGGTTGACGTCTGGCGCCTGAAGCTGGCCAACAACCTGATGAAGAAGCCGAGCGAGTACATGGAAATGGGCCAGCTCGTCCTGCAAGCCAAGGCCCCGGCCGAAGCCATCAAGGTCATCGACAAGGGTTACAAGGCAGGCGCCCTCGGCACCGGCCCGGATGCCGCCCGTCACCAGCGCCTGAAGGACCTGGCCGAGAAGAACCTGGCCGAGCAGAACAAGGGCCTGGCTGCCGACGAAGCCGATCTGGTCAAGGCCGGCGACAACGACGGCCTGGCGACCCTGGGCTACGCACTGGTCCAGTCGGGCCAGAGCGACAAGGGCCTGAAGATGATGGAAGCCGCCATCAAGGCCGGCAACCTGAAGTATCCGGACGAAGCCAAGCTGCACCTGGGCGAAGCCTATGCCGTGGCCGGCAAGAAGTCGCAGGCCATCAGCACCCTGAAAGGTGTCGGCGGCAAGGAAGGTACCGCCGAACTGGCCCGTTACTTCATCATGGCGATCAACAAGCCGGCGGCCTGAGCCTCTTAGTCCCGGTTTAGCCGAAAAAGCGCCGCCCTGCCCAGCAGGGGGCGCTTTTTTTGTTTCCTGCGGGTTGCCGTATAATCTGGTATTTCGCCTCGGAGCACGAATCATCCAATGAAGGTATTTCGCGGACTTCCCAACGACAGGGCGCGCGCCCCTTGCGCACTCACGATCGGCAACTTCGACGGTGTCCACCGCGGACACCAGGCGTTGTTGGCGCACGTGACCGCAGCCGCGCAGCGCCTCGGGCTGGAATCCGCCGTGATGACCTTCGAGCCGCATCCGCGCGAATACTTCGCCCGCCGCGCCAACGATCTATCGAAAGCCCCGGCCCGCATCGCCAACCTGCGCGACAAGCTGGAATCGCTGTCCGCGGCAGGCGTCGACCGCGTCATCGTCGAACATTTCAACGAGCATTTCGCCTCGATGTCGCCGCAGGCGTTCACTGAAAAAGTGCTGGTCGAAGGCCTGCACGTGAAGTGGCTGATGGTCGGCGACGATTTCTGCTACGGCGCCCGGCGCGCCGGCAACGTGGCCCTGCTGGCCGAAGCGGGCAAGGAATTCGGCTTCGAAGTCCACAGCCTGCCGGCCGTGCTGCACGATTCGACCCGCATCTCCTCCTCGGCCGTGCGCGCGGCGCTGGCGGCCGGCAACTTCGAGGCCACCCGCGCCCTGCTCGGCCACCCGTATTCGATGTCCGGCCACGTGATCCACGGCGCCAAGCTCGGCCGCACGCTGGGTTTCCCGACCCTGAACCTGCGCGTCGCCCACCGCCCGGCCCTGGCCGGCATCTTCGTGGTGCAGGTGCATGGCCTTACGGACGAACCGCTGCCGGCCGTCGCCAGCCTGGGCGTGCGCCCCACCGTCGAGGATGCGGGCCGCATGCTGCTCGAAGTCCACGTGTTCGACTGGAACCAGTCCTGCTACGGCAAACTGGTGCGCGTCGAATTCCTGAAGAAGCTGCGCGACGAAGAAAAATACATCGACCTACCGACGCTGACCGCCGCCATCGATCGCGACGCCCTGCAGGCGCGCGCCTGGTTCGCCCAGCGCAGGTCCGCCCTCACCGCCACCGACCGAATTTGAACGTGAACGATCCGGCCAGGCCGCCTGCCGCGGCCTGGCGTCACGTCACGCACAACCGCATTTCACTTTAGAAGAATCTTATGTCCGATACGAAGAACGGCCCCAAAGGCGCCAAGCAAGGCAACAAACCCGACAGCAAATACCCGGTCAACATGACCGACACCGCCTTCCCGATGCGCGGCGACCTCGCCAAGCGCGAGCCGGGCTGGGTCAAGCAGTGGCAGGACAAGAAGATCTACGAACGCGTGCGCAAGGCGGCCGCCGGCCGTCCGAAGTTCATCCTGCACGACGGTCCCCCGTACGCCAACGGCGACATCCACCTGGGCCACGCCGTCAACAAGATCCTGAAGGACATGGTCGTCAAATCGCGCACCATGGCCGGCTTCGATGCGCCCTATGTGCCGGGCTGGGACTGCCACGGCATGCCGATCGAGATCCAGATCGAAAAACAGTTCGGCAAGAACCTGCCGACCGCCGAAGTGCTACAGAAGGCCCGCGCCTACGCGCTCGAACAGATCGACCGCCAGCGCGCCGGCTTCATCCGCCTGGGCGTGCTGGGCGAATGGGACAACCCCTACATGACCATGGCCTACGGTAACGAGGCCGACGAGCTGCGCGCCCTCGGCAAGCTGCTGGAGAAGGGCTATGTGTACCGCGGCCTGAAGCCGGTCAACTGGTGCTTCGACTGCGGCTCGGCGCTGGCCGAGGCGGAAGTGGAATACCAGGACAAGCGCGACCCGGCGATCGACGTCGGCTTCCCGTTTGCCGAGCCGGAAAAGCTGGCCAGCGCGTTCGGCTTGAGCGCACTGCCGGAAGGCGACGGCTTCATCGTGATCTGGACCACGACGCCGTGGACCATCCCCTCGAACCAGGCGCTGAATGTGCACCCGGAAGTCACGTATGCGCTGGTGAAGACCGAAAAGGACGGCAAGGCCATCCTGCTGATCATCGCGAAAGACCAGGCCGAATCGGTCCTGGCGCGCTACAAGCTGGAAGGCGAAGTCGTGGCCACCACCGAAGGCGCGAAGCTGGAAGGCATCCGCTTCAAGCACCCGCTGCACGCCGCCGATGCGTTCTACGACCGCCTGTCGCCGGTCTACCTGGCCGACTACGTCACCACCGAGAGCGGCACCGGCGTGGTCCACTCGGCGCCGGCCTACGGCCTGGAAGACTTCCAGTCCTGCAAAGCGCACGGCATGAAGGACGACGAGATCCTGAAGCCCGTGATGGGCGACGGCCGCTTCGCGAGCACCCTGCCGCTGTTCGGCGGCATGACGATCTGGGAAGCCAGCAAGCCGATCTGCAGCGCCCTGACCGAAGCCGGCGCCCTGTTCGAACTCAAGATGTTCGACCACAGCTACATGCATTGCTGGCGTCATAAAACCCCGATCGTCTACCGCGCCACCAGCCAGTGGTTTGCCGGCATGGACCTCACGCCGAAGGATGGCGGCCCGACCCTGCGCGAGACCGCGCTGGCAGGCATCGACGAGACCAAATTCTTCCCGGACTGGGGCCAGGCGCGCCTGCACGGCATGATCGCCAACCGTCCGGACTGGACCCTGTCGCGCCAGCGCCAGTGGGGCGTGCCGATGGCCTTCTTCATCCACAAGGAGACCGGCGCGCTGCACCCGCGCACCCCGGAACTGCTGGAGCAGGTGGCCAGGCTGATCGAGGCGAAGGGCATCGACGCCTGGCACGAACTCGACCCGCGCGAGCTGCTGGGCGACGACGCCGAGACCTACGAGAAGAACCGCGACACCCTGGACGTCTGGTTCGATTCCGGCACCACCCACCAGACCGTGCTGCGCGGCTCGCACGCGGAGCAGTCCGCGTTTCCGGCCGACCTGTACCTGGAAGGCTCGGACCAGCACCGCGGCTGGTTCCACTCCTCGCTGCTGACCTCCTCGATGTTGAATGGCAAGCCGCCCTACAAGGCGCTGCTGACCCACGGCTTCACGGTCGACGAGAACGGCAAGAAGATGTCGAAGTCGCTGGGTAACACGATGGCGCCGCAGAAGATCTCGGATACCCTGGGCGCCGACATCCTGCGCCTGTGGGTGGCCTCGACCGACTACACCGGCGAGCTGTCGATCGGCGAAGAGATCCTCAAGCGCGTGACCGAGTCCTACCGCCGCATCCGCAATACCCTGCGCTTCCTGCTGGCGAACACCTCGGACTTCGACCCGGCTCAGCACGCCGTGCCGGTGGCCGGGATGCTCGAGATCGACCGCTATGCGATGGCGGAGACCGAGAAGCTGCAACAGGACATCGCCGCCCACTTCGAGCGTTACGAGTTCCACCCGGTGGTCGCCCGCCTGCAGAACTTCTGCTCGGAAGACCTGGGCGGCTTCTACCTCGACATCCTGAAGGACCGCCTGTACACCACCGGCGTCGATTCGCTGGCCCGCCGCTCGGCCCAGACCGCGCTGTGGCACATCGCGCACAGCCTGCTGCGCGTGATGGCGCCGATCCTGTCCTTCACCACCGAGGAAGCCTGGGCCGTGTTCGCGGGCGAAAAAGCCTTCGCGGACAGCGACGAGACCATCTTCACCCAGACCCTGTGGGCCTTCCCGGAAATCGCCGACCGCGAAGCCCTGCTGGCCAAGTACGCCCTGCTGCGCGCGGTGCGTACCGACGTCACCAAGCAGCTGGAAGAAGTGCGCGCTTCCGGCGCCATCGGCTCCTCGCTGCAGGCGGAACTGGCGCTCAAGGCTGCCGGCGACAAGTACGACGCGCTGGCGAGCCTGGACGACGACCTGAAGTTCGTCTTCATCACCTCGCAGGCAAGCGTGGAAAAGGCGGACGACGCGGCCCAGGAAGCGGTGACCGTGACGCCGTCGACGTTCGATAAGTGCGAGCGCTGCTGGCACTACCGCCGCGACGTCGGCCATGACGCAGCCCATCCGGGCCTGTGCGCGCGCTGCACGAGCAACCTGTTCGGCGGCGGCGAGCCGCGCCGCTTCGCTTGATAGGAATAGAGATGGCAACCAAGAAGAAACCGTCGTTCACCGCCGTCAAATCCAGCGCCGGGAGCGGCATGGCGCCCTGGCTGGGCATCGCCTTCATCGTGATCCTGCTCGACCAGATCAGCAAGATCACGATCACCCGCATGTTCATGCATGGCGAGGAGAAGCCGGTCACCAGCTTCTTCAACCTGGTGCTGGCCTATAACCCCGGCGCGGCCTTCAGCTTCCTGTCGAACCAGGGCGGCTGGCAGAAGTACTTCTTCGCCGCGATCGCGATCGGCGCGGTCATCTTCATCCTCTACCTGCTGCGCAAGCATGCCGGCCAGAGGATGTTCTGCTGGGCCCTGGCCCTGATCATGGGCGGCGCGCTGGGCAACCTGATCGACCGCCTGGCCTACGGCCACGTGATCGACTTCCTGGACTTCCACCTGTCCGGCGTGGGCCACTTCCCGGCCTTTAATATCGCCGACACCGCGATCACCATCGGCGCGATCCTGTTCATCGTGGATGAACTGCGGCGCGTGAACAAATGAGCATGGACCTGAAGGGCAAGAAGATCGTCCTCGGCCTGTCCGGCGGCGTGGCCTGCTACAAGGCCGCGGAGCTGTGCCGCGCGCTGACGAAGGAAGGCGCCAGCGTGCAGGTCGTGATGACCGATGCCGCCACCCACTTCATCGGCCCGGTGACGATGCAGGCCCTGTCCGGCCGCACCGTCTACACCGACCAGTGGGACGGCCGCATCCCCAACAACATGGCCCACATCGACCTGACGCGCGACGCCGATGCGATCCTGGTGGCGCCCTGCTCGGCCGACTTCCTGTTCAAGCTGGCCCACGGCGCCACCGACGACCTGCTGTCGACCCTGTGCCTGGCGCGCCCGAACCAGGTGCCGCTGCTGGTGGCGCCGGCCATGAACGTCGAGATGTGGGACAAGCCGGCCACGCAACGCAACGTCGCGCAGCTGCGCGAGGACGGCGTCTGCATCTTCGGCCCGGCCGCCGGCTCCCAGGCCTGCGGCGAGACCGGCATGGGCCGCATGCTGGAGCCGAACGAGCTGCTCGAGGAACTGGTGGCCTCCTTCCAGCCCAAGCTCCTGGCTGGCAAGCGCGTGCTGATCACGGCCGGCCCGACCTACGAGGCGATCGACCCGGTGCGCGGCATCACGAATCTCTCGTCCGGCAAGATGGGCTATGCGGTCGCGCGCGCCGCGCGCGAAGCCGGCGCCGAGGTCACCCTGGTGTCCGGTCCCACCGCGCTGGAGACGCCGCATGGCGTGCGCCGCATCGACGTGCAAAGCGCGCAGCAGATGCTGGACGCCGTCATGGCCGGCATCCACGGCCAGCACGTCTTCATCGGCGTGGCCGCGGTGGCCGACTGGCGCGTCGAAAATGCCAGCGAGCAGAAGATCAAGAAGGACGGCAGCGGCACGCCGCAGTTGCAGTTCGCGCAGAACCCCGACATCCTGGCGACCGTGGCCGGCACCACCTCGCTGAACGGCTGGCCCTACTGCGTGGGCTTTGCCGCGGAGTCGGAAAACCTGATCGCATACGGCGCCGCCAAGCGCGAAAAGAAGGGCATCCCTTTGTTGGTCGGCAATATCGGCCACCATACCTTCGGGCAGGATGAGAATTCGATCGTGCTGTTCGACGACAGCGGCCACACCGTGCTGCCGCAGGCAAGCAAGCTGCAACTGGCGCGCCAGCTGGTCTCCGAAATCGCCAAGCGCCTCGAACAGCGATCCCTGCTGACCTGATTCACCCATCAACGCATCAACGCTGCATTCTCCATGAAACAAGTAGACCTCAAGATTCTCGACCCGCGCATGAAGGACTTCCTGCCCGCCTACGCCACCGGCGGCAGCGCGGGCCTGGACCTGCGCGCCTGCATCGATGCCCCGCTGACCCTCGAACCGGGACAGACCGTGCTGGTGCCGACCGGCCTCGCCATCCACATCGCCGATCCGGGCTATGCGGCCATGATCCTGCCGCGCAGTGGGCTCGGCCATAAGAACGGCATCGTTCTCGGCAATCTGGTAGGCTTGATCGACTCCGATTACCAGGGCCAGCTGATGGTCTCGACCTGGAACCGGGGGCAGTCCGCGTTCACGCTGCAGCCGATGGACAGGCTCGCACAGCTGGTCGTGGTTCCCGTCGTTCAGGTTGGTTTCAAGGTCGTGGAGGACTTCGCATCGAGCGACCGGGGCGCCGGCGGTTTCGGCAGCACCGGCAAACAATAAAATGACATGAGGAGCTTATGAGCGCCACTCGCCTTGCGGCCGTATTGGCCGCCACCGCCTTTCTGCTGACCGGCTGCGCCACCCAGGCGCCGCAGCAGCCCGGTAGCGCACCGCGCGTCGTCGAGCGCACGCCCGAAGCGCCCGGCCTGAACCCGCAGATGGCCGCCGCCGCCGACACGCTCAGCAAGATGGCCGACCTGCAGAACCGCCTGTACAAGGCCGCTTCGCCGCTCCTCATTCACAACGCCGAGCTGTGCAAGGGCCAGGCCCGGCCGCTGCTCGGTTTCACCGCCAAGAACCGCTGGTCCTACCCGGGCGACTACAACGAAGCCGCGCACCTGGCCTTCGGCATGGACGAGCGCCTGCAGGTCACCAGCGTGCTGACCGGCAGCGGCGCCGCCAAGGCCGGCCTGCAGACCGGCGACGTGCTGCTGGCCGCCGCCGGCAAGCCGCTGCCGACCGGCCAGCATGCGCTGAGCCAGGCCGGCGCTGTCTTCAACAAGATCACCGCCTCCCAGGCCGCGCTGCCGCTGACGGTCGAACGCCGCAACAGCGAGCGCCAGCTGTCGATCCCGGTCACGCGCGCCTGCGCCTTCGCGATCGAACTGGGCAACGCCGACAACGTCAACGCCTATGCCGACGGCTCGCGCGTGCTGGTCACGCGCGGCATGATCGCCTTCACCCGCAACGACGAAGAACTGGCCTACGTGCTGGCCAAGACCATGGCCCACAACATGCTCGGCCACGCCGCCGCGCAGCGCAACGTCAGCACCATCGGCAGCATCATCGACAACCTCAAGAGCATCACGCCGGACACCTCGATGCTGATTGGCAGCGGCGGCATCAAGGCGATGCCGCCCGAGATGGACGCCGCCGCCGACCGCCTCGGCCTCTACCTGGCCGCCCGCGCCGGCTACGACGTCGACGACGCCGACAACTTCTGGAAGCGCCTGAACGAGACCTATCCTTCCACTGTGCTGAACGGCTACAACGCCAACCACCCGGCGCTGGCGGCACGGCTGGCGGCGATCGGGAAGGCGCAGGCGGAAATCAAGGCGGACAAGCGGGCGAAGAAGGCGCTGGTGCCCTGAGCCGCTCCGCTCTCGCTAATCACGTTAGCTTGTAAACGTCATTCCCGCGCAGGCGGGAATCCAAGTTCGGCGTGGACTAGCGGCGTTTGCCGAAGCTGTTCATCGAAACTTGGGTTCCCGCCTGCGCGGGAAGTCGGGTCGGGCAATGCCCGGCACGACGGTATCTCTGTCAGCAACCATCCCGCATTACTTGTATCATTGCCCATTCCCCGGGCCACGCTTCCGAATTCAAACACAAGAAACAGGAAGCCCCCCGGCGCCGAGCCAGGCCATCATGCCTGCGCTCCAACCAAGAAAACCGCAATGAACACCGCCAACCTGCTGCGCCTCATCCTGCTTGCCGCCATCTGGGGCGGCTCCTTCCTCTTCATGCGCATCAGCGCCCCCGTGCTCGGGCCGGCGGTGCTGATCGAGTTCCGCGTGCTGTTCGCGGCGCTGTTCCTGGCGATCGTCGGCTTCGTGCTGAAGAAGCGCCTCGACCTGCGCGCCAACTGGAAGCATTTCTTCATCCTCGGCTTCTTCAACTCGGCCCTCCCCTTCCTGTTATTTGCGTTCGGCGCGCGCACCCTGTCGGCCTCGGTGCTGTCGGTGCTGAACGCCACCGCGCCGATGTGGGGCGCGCTGGTCGGCGCCGTCTGGACACGCCATGCGATCGGCTTGCGCACCGCCCTCGGGCTGCTGCTCGGCACCGCGGGCGTGGCCCTGCTGGTCGGCTTCGATCATGTGTCGAGCAAGCCGGGCGCCGGCCTCGCCGTGATCGCCGCGCTGGCCGCGGCCCTGAGCTACGGCATCGCCAGCCAGTACGCGCGCTCGGCGAAAAGCGTCGAACCCTTCGCGAATGCGCATGGCACCATGTGGACCTCGAGCCTGATGGTGCTGCCGGTGCTGCCCTTCTTCCCGATGACGGGCGCGCCGACCGCCGGCATCGTCGGCGCCGTGGTCGCACTGGGCGTGCTGTGCAGCGGCATCGCCTACATCCTCTACTTCCGCCTGATCGAGGAAGTCGGCACCACCTCGGCGCTGACGGTCACCTTCCTGAATCCGGTCTTCGGGATCCTGTGGGGCGCGCTCTTCCTCGGCGAGACCATCGGCTGGTACACCATCGCCGGCTCCGCGATCACGCTGGCCGGCACCGCATTGGTGACCGGCTTCGTGCCGCGCATCAAGCGCCGTTCGGCTGTGGCGGCGGCCGCCGGCAAATGAAGCGCACGGAGATCGCGATCCACCTGCCGAAGGACTACCGCCGGCAGGATCTCTTCAGCTTCCACGGCCGCGACGCCGAAGGCCTGGCCGAGCGCGTCGATGGCGCGTGCATCCGCAAGGGCGTGATGGTGGGCGGCGTGCCGGTCGCGCTGGCGATCGACCTGGGCGCGCGGCCCGGCCAGGCCCTGTGCACCGCCGACGCCGACGGCGCGCTGGCGCCGGCGCAGCTCGACGACATCCTGCGCAACGTGCTGGGCCTGCGCATCGCGCCCGAGCCCTTCGAGGCCGCCGTGCGCGAAGACCCGCTGTTCGCGCCGCTGGTGGCGCGCGAGCCCGGCCTGCGCGTGATCCAGTCCGCCACCATCTTCGAGGCCTTGAGCTGGGCCATCATCGGCCAGCAGATCAACCTCGGTTTCGCGATCGCGCTGCGCCGCACCTTCATTGCGCTGGCCGGCCGCGCCCACCCGAGCGGCCTGTGGTGCTATCCGGAAGCGTCGGACGCGGCCCGCCTCGACCTCGACGATCTGACGAGCCGCAAGTTCTCGCGCGCCAAGGCCGAGACCCTGCTGCGCCTGGCCCGCCTGGCCGACGAAGGCGCGCTCGACCTGGCGCGCGACGCCGACCTGCCCACGGTCAGCGAACGCCTGCTGGCGGTGAAAGGGATCGGCCCCTGGACCGTGAACTACGCGCTGCTGCGCGGCTATGGCTTCGCCGATTGCTCGCTCGAAGGCGACGTGGCCGTGCGCACCGCCATCGGCCGCCTGCTCGGCTCGGCAGAACGGCCGAATCTGGCGGAAGCTGCCGCGTTTCTCGCAACATATCGCCCGCATCGGACCATGGCAGCCGCCCACCTTTGGGCCAGCCTGAGCGCGTGAAAGCAGACGCTGCACTAACGCCGGATTTTCATTACACTTCGATAATGAAAATCAAACCGATCTACACCACTTGCCTGGCCGCACTGCTTTTCGCATGCGCCGGCGCCGCCCACGCCCAGACCGTCCCCACCGACGTCACCGAAGCCCCGGACGACCATGGCGCCTATTTGTCGGCGGTCTTCGGCAACGGCCGCATCCACGGCGGCAATGCCGAGGGCAAAGTCTGGATGCGCGGCCGCACCTTCGAAATTCGCGCCGGGCGCCAGCAGCGCACCCTGTTCGGCGCGTCGCTGCCGGACGGCCTCAGCGAACGCATCGACTTCGTCCACTACAACGAAGGGCATCCGGACAACAACCACCGCGACGGCTTCGCCGTGCAATGGCTGATGGTGCGCCAGCTGGGCGCGCGCAGCGCCATCGAGCTGGGCGTCGGCCCCTACTTGAGCATGAACACGACCATCATCGACGGCCGCCAGATCGACGATGCGAATGTCGGCGCACTGGTGAGCGTGGGCCTGCGGTTGCCGCTGGGCTTCATGCCGGACGGCACCCACCTGCGCATCGGCTACAACCACGTGCAGATGCGCAATGTGCACCGCTCGGATGCGTTGATGATCGGCATCGGCCGCCAGTTCGGCCGCTCGGAAGCCGATCCGGAAACCGACCCGGCCGACGGCCAGACCTGGTTCGGCCTCTCGGGCGGCAACTCGATCACCAACATGTCCGGCACCGACGGCGCCCTGGCCGCCGTGCTCGAAGCGCGCCGCTACCTGGGCGAGCGCATGGAGCACTGGGCCGTGTCCGGCAAATTCTTGTTCGAAGGCGACGACGGCGCCCGGGTCGACCGCCGCGGCCTGGCCGCGCAATTGTTCTACGTGCAGCGGGTCACGCCGCGCTTCGCGATGAGCGCCGGGCTCGGCCCCTATGTCGCCCGCAACCGCCGCGCCGATAACGAAACCCGCGGCAACCTGCTGGTCACCTTCCAGGCCGAGCATGCCCTGACGCGCCACGCGCGCGTGTTCGCGAACTTCAACCGCGTAAAAACCTTCCGCCAGACCGACGACCGCGACCTGTTCCAGGTGGGCTTCTTGAAGGACTTTTAACTAGTTCCAGCGCAGGCCCTCGAACTGCTGGGCGCTCTCGCCGGCAAAGCGGATCAGTTCGGCCAGCGGCACGGTGGCCAGGTTGTCGCGCCGGTAGTGGCCGCCCAGCGCGCTCGGGATCTTGAGGCAGTACTTGCGGCCCGCGCTCAGCGGACCCAGCGCGGATTCGGCCAGGTCCACCTGCTCCGGCATATACCACTCGCTCAGGAATGCCTGGTTGTACGACAGGGCATCGAGGGCGGCGCGGTCTTCGGCCACGGGTTCGCAGCACAGGTCCTGCGGCGACAGGTGCCAGTACCTGCCTTCGTCGTCGCGGATGATCAGGTTGCCGAAGGCATTCTCGCCCAGCACCTCTTCCGCGTTCAAGCCGACCCAGCCCCATGCCTCGTTAATCTCGTCTACATTGATCATCGAATGGCTCCGCAATGGTAGCGACATGGCATTCGACCGGGCTGGGCCGCATACGTTGCGGCAAGGGAGAGGGGGATTGAGGCGCTTCAGGCGCTGCCGGGGCCGGCAGGGAAAATGAAAAGGCCGCTGATCCTAAACAGAATCAACGGCCTCCGAATCTGGTTGCGGGGACAGGATTTGAACCTGTGACCTTCGGGTTATGAGCCCGACGAGCTGCCAGACTGCTCCACCCCGCGTCTGATGGTTCGTATTATACGCAGCCGCGCCGGTTTACGCAATGCCATTCCTCTTTCCACCGCGGATCAAGGTACAGCTGTTGCGATACGGTGGTAAAGTAAGGGCAACGTCATTACCAACAGATTCCATGAAATTCTGCTCCGAGTGCGCCCATCCGGTGACGGTGGCCATCCCCGAAGGCGACAACCGTCCGCGCTACGTGTGCACCCAATGCGGCACCATCCATTACCAGAACCCGAAGATGGTGATCGGGACCATCCCTGTCTGGGAACAGGATGGCGAGCTGAAAGTGCTGCTGTGCAAGCGCGCGATCGAGCCGCGCTACGGCTATTGGACGCTGCCGGCGGGCTTCATGGAAAACGAGGAGACCACCGGCCAGGCCGCGATGCGCGAAACCGAGGAGGAAGCCGGCGCCAACGTCGCGCTGGGCGAGCTGTTCACCCTCCTGAATGTCGCCCACGTGCACCAGGTCCACCTGTTCTACCTGGCGCGCCTGCTCGACCTCGATTATGAAGCGGGGGTCGAGAGTCTGGACGTGCAGATGTTCGCCGAGCACGAGATTCCCTGGGACGACCTGGCCTTTCCGACCATCCGCACCACGCTGGAGCTGTTCTTCGCCGACCGCCGCAAGGTGCTCGAAGGCGGCAGCTACGGTTTTCATGGCCGCGACATCACGAAACCGATGCGGGCTCCCGTCGAACCCGATTGATCATAGATAGACGATGATCCCCTGGCTCGAAGCGAATACGCCCTTCCCCGACGTATCCGAGGCGCTGACAACGGACGCCCCCGGCCTGCTCGCGGCCGGCGCCGACCTGTCGCCCCAGCGCCTTCTGCAGGCCTACCGCAACGGCATCTTTCCCTGGTTTTCGGAAGGCCAGCCCATCCTGTGGTGGAGCACCGATCCGCGCATGGTGCTGTACACGGAGCGCTTCAAGGTCAGCGACAGCCTCAAGAAAACCTTGCGCAAGGTCGAACGCTCGCGCCTCGAAGGCGGCCCCTGGGTGGTGCGCTTCGACAGCGCCTTCGAGGCCGTGATGCGCTCCTGCGCCGCGCCGCGCAAGGACGGCCCCGGCACTTGGATTTCGGAAGACATCATCGCCGGCTACACCGGTCTTCACCGCATGGGCTACGCGCATTCGGCGGAAGTGTGGCTGGATGGCGAACTGGTTGGCGGCGCCTATGGCGTCTGCATCGGCCGCATGTTTTATGGCGAATCGATGTTCGCGCGCGTGTCGGACGCCTCCAAGGTGGCGCTGGCCTACCTGGTCGCCTTCCTGCGCAGCCAGGGCGTGCGCCTGCTGGATTGCCAGCAGGAGACCGGCCACCTGGCCTCGCTGGGCGCCATGCCGATTCCGCGCAAGGCTTTCCTCGAACACCTGCGCCAGGCGATCGCCGAGCCCGCCATCGAACGTTGGGAAGTTGCGCCACCGTTGACCACCTAACGGTGCGCCGCGCCGTCTTTGGCTACAATGGGTCAAACACGTCGTCTCGAGAGCATTGCATGACGCACTTAAATGACCTGCCCTTTTCCACGCTGCAGTTCTACACCACGGCGCCCTATCCGTGCAGCTACCTCGATGCGCGCCAGGCGCGCTCGCAAGTCGCCACGCCTTCGCACCTGATCAACGCGGACGTGTATTCGGAACTGGTGCGCAATGGTTTCCGCCGCAGCGGGATCTTCACCTACCGTCCATATTGCGACGGCTGCCGTGCCTGCATCCCCGTGCGCGTGGCCGTGAACGACTTCGGCCCCAACCGCAGCCAGCGCCGCGCCTGGAAGCGCCACGAGGACCTGTCGGCGACGGTGGCCAACCTGTCTTTCTCGGACGAGCACTATGCGCTCTACCTGCGCTACCAGACCACCCGCCACGTCGGCGGCGGCATGGACCAGGACAGCCGCGACCAGTACGCCCAGTTCCTGCTGCAGAGCCGCGTGAACACGCGCCTGGTCGAATTCCGCGAACCGGACGGCCTGCTGCGCATGGTGTCGATCATCGACGTGCTGTCGGACGGCCTGTCCTCGGTCTACACCTTCTTCGACCCGGACATCGAAGGCGCTTCCTTCGGCACCTACAACGTCCTGTGGCAGATCGAGCAGGCGCGCGAACTGGACCTGCCCTACGTCTACCTCGGCTACTGGATCGAGCAGAGCCCGAAGATGGCGTACAAGATCAATTTCCGGCCGCTGGAGGCGCGCATCGATGGCGTGTGGGGCGTTCTCGAACGTTGATGGCATGCGTGGGCACGGGGTGCCCACCCTACGTTGCCGTGTAGGGTGGGCACCCCGTGCCCACGATCCGTATTTACATCGCAACCGACCCGTACAAGGTAAAATGTCGCGAATTCACGTTTAGGCAACCATGTCCGACAAATTCCTGTACGCCCTTGCCCGCCCGCTGCTATTTGCCCTCGATCCCGAAACGGCCCACAACCTCACCCTGCCCGCATTGCGCCGCGCCAGCGCGCTCGGGTTGACCGGCCTCGTCAGCAAGCCCAAGCCCGATCCGCGCACCGTGATGGGCATCACCTTCCCGAACCCGGTCGGCCTGGCCGCCGGCCTGGACAAGGACGGCGCCTACATCGACGGCCTGGCGGCGCTGGGCTTCGGCTCGATTGAAGTCGGCACGGTCACGCCGCGCCCGCAGGCCGGCAATCCGAAGCCGCGCATCTTCCGCCTGCCGGCCGCGCGCGGCATCATCAACCGCATGGGCTTCAACAACGGCGGCGTCGACGCCTTCGTCGCCAACGTGCAGGCCTCGCGCTTCTATCAGGAGAAGCGCGGCGTGCTCGGCCTGAACATCGGCAAGAACGCCGACACCCCGATCGAACGCGCCGCCGAGGACTACCTGCACTGCCTGCGCAAGGTCTACCCGTATGCGAGCTACGTGACGGTCAACATCTCCTCGCCGAACACCAAGAACCTGCGCCAGCTGCAGGGCGCCTCCGAACTCGACGCTCTGCTGGCCCAACTGAAGGGCGAGCAGTCGCGTCTCGCGGACGAGCACGGTCGCTACGTGCCGCTGGCCCTGAAGATCGCGCCGGACGTCGACGCCGACCAGATCCGCGACATCGGCGCGGCCCTGCTGCGCCACGGCATCGACGGCGTGATCGCCACCAATACCACGCTCAGCCGCCGCGACGTCGAAAACCAGCGCTACGCGAGCCAGCAGGGCGGCCTGTCCGGCGCCCCGGTGTTCGACCTGTCGAACATCGTGATCCGCGCGCTGAAGAAGGAAGTCGGCGATGCGGTGCCCATCATCGGCGTGGGCGGCATCCTGAGCGGACGCGACGCCAAGGCCAAGATCGCCGCCGGCGCGCAGCTGGTGCAGCTGTACAGCGGCCTGATTTATCGCGGGCCGGCGCTGGTGAAGGAGTGCGCGGACGCGCTCAGGGGTCAGAGCCCGGTTCACGCGGTTGGGCTCTGACCCCGGGTTTCGGCCCGCGGCCCAAAAGGATCGAGGAATGAAAAAACACCAACTAGGTCGCACCGACCTCAGCGTCTCCCGCATCTGCCTCGGCACCATGACCTTCGGCGAACAGAACACGGAAGCCGAGGCCCACAGCCAGCTCGACTACGCCATCGAGCGCGGCATCAACTTCATCGATACCGCCGAGATGTACCCGGTGCCGCCGAGCGCGAAGACGCAGGGCTCGACCGAGCGCTTCATCGGCAGCTGGCTGAAGAAATCCGGCCAGCGCGACCGGATCGTGCTGGCCACCAAGGCCGCCGGCCCGAACGCGAGCCAGACATGGATCCGCGGCGGCCGCCACAACCTGGATGCGAAGAATATCCGCACCGCCGTCGACGACAGCCTGGCGCGCCTGCAGACCGACTACATCGATCTCTACCAGCTGCACTGGCCCAGCCGCAATGTGCCGATCTTCGGCGCCAACCAGTTCGAGCCGAAGAAGGAGCGCGCCAGCGTGCCGGTCGAAGAGACCCTGGCCGTGCTGGGCGAGCTCATCAAGGAAGGCAAGATCCGCCACATCGGCGTATCGAACGAGAGCCCCTGGGGCGTGTGCGAGTACATTAAGCAGAGCGAGATGAAGGGCTTGCCGCGCATCGCCACCATCCAGAACCTGTACAACCTGACGGCGCGCGCCTTCGAGACGACTTTATTGGATGAAGTTTGCTATCGCGAAGAAGTCAGCCTGCTGGCCTACAGTCCCCTCGCCTTCGGCCAGCTGAGCGCGAAGTATCTCGACAACCCGCAGGCCGTCGGACGTTTGACGATTTATCCGCCGACCTGGAGTCCGCGTTATCTGCGGCCGTCCGTGCTGGCGGCGGCGAAGGAATATGCGGACTTGGCACGTGCGAATGGATTGAGCCCTGCGCAGATGGCGCTGGCCTGGTGTTATTCGCGGTGGTTCGTGGGCTCGACCATCATCGGTGCGACCACGCTGGGGCAGCTGAAGGAGAACATCGATGCGGAATCGCTGACGCTGCCGGTTGAGGTGATGAAAGCCATTGATGCGGTTCACGCGCGCTATACGAATCCTGGCCAGTAAGGTATAAACCGTGATTCCCGCGAAAGCGGGGAGTCGGGTCGGGCAATGCCCGGCACGACGGCTAATCGGCCACCACCGGATGCAAAGCCCGCTCGATATCCGCCCTGGTAAACCCCTGCGCAAACCGCTCAATAAAATCATACGCATACGCCCGCAAATAAGCCCCCTTCCGCACCGCCAGCCGCGTCACATTCGGCGCAAACAGGTGGGAAGACTCGATCGCCCGCAGCCCACGGTCCCGCCCGTGATCGAAAGCCATGGACGCCACGATCCCGACCCCCATCCCCAGCGACACATACTGCTTGATCACGTCCGAATCCATGGCCGTCAGCACGATGTCCGGATGCACGCCGGCGCTGGCGAAGGCCGCGTCGATATGCCCGCGGCCGGTGAAGCCGACGTCGTAGGTAATCAGCGGGAACTCGGCCAGGTCGGCCAGCTTGATCGGGCTGCGGCTCAGCAGCGGATGGCCGTCCGGCACCACCACCAGGTGGCTCCAGCGGTAGCACGGGAAGGAAACCAGGTCCGGGAAAGTCGATAGGCCCTCGGTGGCGATGCCGATGTCGGCGCGGCCCGACAGCACCCATTCGGCGATGTGTTCCGGCGCGCTCTGCTGCAGGGCGATGCGCACCTCCGGGTAGGTGTTGCGGAAAGCCTGCACCACCTGCGGCAGCGCGTAGCGCGCCTGGGTGTGGGTCACGGCCACCGTCAGCGTGCCGCTGTCCTGGGCCGCGTACTCGCTGCTGGCCTGCTGCAGGTTCTCGGCCTCGACCAGCAGGCGTTCGATGATCTTCAGGATGCCCTTGCCGGGATCGGTCATGCCGGTCAGGCGCTTGCCGTTGCGCTCGAAGATGACGACGCCCAGCTCGTCCTCGAGTTCGCGGATCTGGCGCGACACCCCCGGCTGCGAGGTAAACAGGGCGTTCGCCACATCGGTCAGGTTGAAGTTGCGGCGCGCCGCTTCGCGCACCGAGCGCAGCTGCTGGAAGTTCATATGCCGTCTCCCTGATCGACGAACACGTGCATGCGGCGCGGCTTCACCAGCAAAGTCTCGCCGTCGCGCAGCTTGAGCGCACGGTACTGCTCATTTGGTATCACCGCTTCGATCAATTGAGCATTGTCGGCGCGTTCCAGGTCGAGCTGGGCCAGCGGTCCGATCGCGTGGGCGCGGCGCAGCTTGACCGGCACGCCCTCGCCGCCCGGCACGAAGCGTTCGACTTCGAGGTCGTGCGGACGGACATAGGCGATGCCCTCGCCGTTCTGCACGCCGGCGTATTGCGGCGCCTCGAATTTCGCATCGCCGCTGGCCAGCACGCCATCGTGGACGCGGCCGTGGAACAAATTGACGTTGCCGAGGAAGCCGTAGACAAAGGGCGAGGCCGGCTGGTTGTAGACGGCGTCCGGGGTGCCGAGCTGCTCGACCCGGCCCTTGTTCATCAGCACGATCTGGTCGGCCACTTCCAGCGCCTCTTCCTGGTCGTGGGTGACGAAGATCGAGGTCACGTGCAGCTCGTCGTGCAGCTGGCGCAGCCAGCGGCGCAGTTCCTTGCGCACCTTGGCGTCCAGGGCGCCGAAGGGTTCGTCGAGCAGCAGCACGCGCGGTTCCACCGCCAGCGCGCGCGCCAGGGCGATGCGCTGGCGCTGGCCGCCGGACAGCTGCGGCGGATAGCGGTCGGCGATCCAGTCGAGCTGCACCAGTTCGAGCAGCTTCTTGACCCTTTCGCGGATCTGCGCTTCGCTCGGGCGCTCCTTGCGCGGCTTCACCCTCAAGCCAAACGCGACGTTCTCGAACACGGTCATGTGCTTGAACAGCGCATAGTGCTGGAACACGAAGCCGACCTGGCGCTCGCGCACGTGGCTGGCGGAAGCGTCGGCGCCGTCCAGCAGCACGCGGCCGGCGTCCGGGAATTCGAGGCCGGCGATGATGCGCAGCAGCGTGGTCTTGCCGCAGCCGGAAGGACCGAGCAGCGCGGTCAGCTCGCCGTCGGCGAACTGCAGCGAGACGTCATCCAGGGCCGTGAACTGGCCGAACTGCTTGCGGATGTGTTGGACTTCGATCGTCATGCCGATTGCTCCGTGATATTGGCTTTGCGCGCCATGTGCAGGCGCCATTCGATAAAGGATTTCACCGCCAGCGTGACCAGGGCCAGCAGGGCCAGCAGCGAAGCGATCGCGAAGGCCGCCGTGAAGTTGTATTCGTTGTAGAGGATCTCGACCTGCAGCGGCATGGTGTTGGTTTCGCCGCGGATGTGGCCCGACACCACGGACACCGCGCCGAACTCGCCCATCGCGCGGGCATTACACAGGATCACGCCGTACAGCAGGCCCCACTTGATGTTGGGGAGGGTCACGCGGCGGAAGGTCGCCCAGCCGGACGCGCCCAGCACCAGCGCCGCCTCCTCTTCCTCGCTGCCCTGGGCCTGCATCAGCGGGATCAGTTCGCGCGCCACGAACGGGAAGGTGATGAAGACGGTCGCCAGCACGATGCCCGGCACCGCGAACAGGATCTTGATATCGTGGTCCATCAGCCAGGGGCCGAACCAGCCCTGCGAGCCGAACAGCAGCACGTAGATCAGGCCGGCGATCACCGGCGACACCGAGAACGGCAGGTCGATCAGGGTCAGCAGCACGCTCTTGCCGCGGAAGTCGAACTTGGCGATGGCCCAGGCGGCGGCGACGCCGAACACCAGGTTCAGCGGCACCGAGATGCCGGCCGCGATCAGGGTCAGCTTGATGGCGGCCAGCGCATCCGGCTCGATGACGGCTTCCTTGTAGGTGGCCCAGCCATGCTTCAGGGCTTCGAAGAACACGGCCATCAGGGGCACGAACAGGAACAGGGTCAGGAACAGCAGCGCCACCGTGATCAGGGCGTAGCGCACCCAGCCCGGCTCCAGCGTGCTGGTGGCCTTGCGCGGCGTTTGTGCGGCGGCATTGGCGGGTTCGAGTTTTTCCAGGACGGCACTCATGTCATTTCCCCGCCCGCTTGCGCGTCCAGGCCTGCAGCAGGTTGATCGCCAGCAGCAGGAGGAAGGAGACGACCAGCATGACCACGGCGATCGCGGTGGCGCCCGTGTAGTCGTACTGTTCGAGCTTGGTGATGATGAAGAGCGGCGTGATCTCCGAGACCATCGGCATGTTGCCGGCGATGAAAACCACCGAGCCGTATTCGCCGGTCGCGCGTGCGAAGGCCAGCGCAAAGCCGGTCAGCAGGGCCGGCACGATGCCCGGCAGGATCACGCGGATGAAGGTCTGCCAAGGGCTGGCGCCGAGGCTGGCGGCGGCCTCTTCCAGTTCGCGCTCGGCGTCTTCCAGCACCGGCTGCACCGTGCGCACCACGAACGGCAGCCCGATGAAGGTCAGCGCCACCACCACGCCCAGCGGGGTGAAGGCGACCTTGATGCCGAGCGGCTCCAGGTACTTGCCGATCCAGCCGTTGGACGAATACAGCGCGGTGAGCGTGATGCCGGCCACCGCGGTCGGCAGCGCGAACGGCAGGTCGACCAGGGCGTCGACGAAGCGCTTGCCCGGGAACTGGTAGCGCACCAGCACCCATGCGACGATGCCGCCGAACACCACGTTGATGGCGGCGCCGATCAGGGCCGCGCCGAAGCTCAGGCGGTAGGAAGCCATCACCCGTTCCGAGGTGACGGCGTTCCAGAACGCGTCCCAGGTCATGGTGAAGGTTTTCAGGAAGATCGCCGACAAGGGCACCAGGACGATCAGCGCCAGGTAGAAGATCGTGAAGCCGAGCGACAGCCCGAAGCCGGGGATCACCCGGTTGGCGCTGCTGCGGCTGGGCACTAAGCTAGTCATGGAGGGCCTTATTACAAATTCTTCTAATAACGCACCATAATCGCATCCGCAGCACATATTGCAAACGAAGCATTCTTCATTTGCATAGATCGCCTGGCTATTAGGCGGCGCGCTTGGCCGGACCTCAGGCGACCAGCTTGAACGCCACCAGCGCCAGGGTCATGGCCAGCAAACCGCGCAGAAAACCTTCCGGCACGGCGCGCGCCGCCCAGGAGCCCAGCGTGATGCCGGGCACTGAACCGACCAGCAGGGTCGCCAGCAGCATCCAGTTGATCGAGCCCAGCCACCAGTGGCCGGCAGCCGCGATGGCGGTCAGCGGCACCGCATAGGCGATGTCGGTGCCGGCGATTTCGGCCGGGCTCAGCTTGGGATACAGCATCACCAGCAGGGTGGCGCCGATCGCCCCCGCGCCGATCGAGGAGATGGTCACCAGGGTGCCGAGCACGGCGCCGGCAGTGATGGTGGCGGCAGAGAGCGCCCTGCCCTGCAGCTGGCGCCCAGGCTTGGCATTGACCCACGCCAGCATCCTTGAACGGAACAGGATCGCGACCACGGTCAGCATCACCGAGACGGCGATCGAATAGCGGATGGTCTGGCCGATGGCGGGATTCAGCGGGCCGAGGTGCTGGAGGGCCAGCGTCGCCAGCAGCGCGGCGGGCAGCGCGCCCATGCACAGGCGGCCGACGATGGGCCAGTGCACGTTGCCGCGCGAACGGTGGGTGACGGTGCCGGCGCTCTTGGTGAGCGAGGCGAAGGCGAGGTCGGTGCCGACGGCCACCGAAGGCGTGACGCCGAACAGCAGCGTCAGGAGCGGCGTCATCAGCGAGCCGCCGCCGACGCCGGTCATTCCGACCAGCAAGCCGACGCCGAAGCCCGACAGGATATACGTAATAAGCATGCTTTACCCCCAGATTGGCTCCAAGGGTAAAGTGCCTCAGCCGTTAAGCCAACAACAGATTACTTCTTTGCTTATGCGGGGAGGAGCCGTCATCCCCGCGAAGGCGGGGATCCAAGTTCGTGGCGGACCACATAAACTTGGGTTCCCGCCTGCGCGGGAACGACGATTTGCTTATTTGTTCGGCTGGGGCGTCAGGCGCAGATACGGCTTCGGCGAAGTAAACCCCTTCGGATACTTCTGCTTCAGCTGCTCCGGATCCTGAATGGTCAGCGGGATGATCACGTCATCGCCGTCCTTCCAGTTGCCCGGGGTGGCGACGGTGTAGCCGTCGGTCAATTGCAGGGCGTCGATCACGCGCAGGACTTCGTCGAAGTTGCGGCCGGTGCTCATCGGGTAGGTGATCATCAGGCGCACTTTCTTGGCCGGGTCGATCACGAACAGCGAGCGCACGGTGGCGGTGGCCGAGGCGTTCGGGTGGATCATGTCGTACAGCTGCGACACCGATTTGTCGGCGTCGGCAATGATCGGGAAGCCGACCACGGTCTGCTGGGTTTCCTCGATGTCCTTGATCCAGGCCTTGTGCTGCTCGGCCGGGTCGACCGACAGGGCGATGGCCTTGACCTTGCGCTTGTCGAACTCGGGTTTCAGCTTGGCGGTCAGGCCCAGCTCGGTCGTGCACACCGGCGTGAAGTCGGCCGGGTGCGAGAACAGCACCACCCAGGAATCGCCCGCCCAGTCATGGAAGCGGATGCGGCCGATGGTGGAATCCTGCTCGAAGTCGGGAGCGGTGTCGCCTAGTCGTAAGGTCATGCGGATCTCCTTCAGGTTGAGAGGCAAAAACTACGGTCAAAAAAAGCGGTTGTACAAGACCACGGCCCAGGTGGCGGCGGCCATCGCGACCGCCAGGGCCACCGCCGCGCTGCCGAGGTCCTTGGCGGCCTTGGACAGCGGATGGCGCTCCAGCGAAACGCGATCGACCACCGCCTCGATGGCGGCATTGATCAGCTCGACCAGCAACACCAGCCCGAGCACGGCAATCAGGGCCAGCTTCTGGAAGGCGGAAATCGGCAGGCACAGCGCCACGATGGCCGCCGGCAGCGCCACCATCAGCTCCTGTCGGAAGGCATGCTCGTGCTGCCAGGCGTGCCTGAACCCGGCGATCGAATAGCCGGTGGCGGCGGCGATGCGTGCCAGGCCGCCCTTGCTCTTGAACTCGCTGCTTGGTTGATCCATGGATGTCGTGGTTGCTTGCTGGATTGGCATTATGCCGCAGCTTCGGATAACACGTTAAACACAATTTTCACATTATGGTATAAAGTAGGGAAATATACCGCACCGCAGCAACCACACTATGAAAATGGAAACTCTCGAACCGGCGAAAACTTCCATCCAGGTGATCGAGCGCATGGTCGCCCTGCTCGACGTCCTGGCCAGCTATTCGGACCCTGTGAGCCTGAAGGAATTGTCGAAGGTATCCGGCCTGCATCCGTCGACTGCGCACCGGATCTTGAACGACATGGTGGTGACCCGCTTCGTCGACCGCGTCGAGCCCGGTACCTACCGCCTCGGCATGCGCCTGCTGGAGCTGGGGAATGTGGTGAAGAGCCGCTTGTCGGTGCGCGAAGCGGCGGTCGACCTGATGCGCGCCCTGCACAACAAGACGCGCCAGACCGTGAACCTGTCGGTGCGCCAGGGCGACGAGATCGTCTACATCGACCGCGCCTTCTCCGAGCGTTCCGGCATGCAAGTGGTGCGTGCAATCGGCGGCCGCGGTCCGCTGCACCTGACCTCGACCGGCAAGCTGTTCCTGTCCGTCGACGAGCCGAAGGCGATCCGCGCCTACGCCACCCGCACCGGGCTGGCCGGCCACAACAAGAATTCGATCACCGACCTCGCCCGCCTCGAGCGCGAACTGGCGCTGGTGCGCTCACGCGGCTACGCGCGCGACAACGAGGAACTGGAACTGGGCGTGCGCTGCATGGCGGCCGGGATCCATGACGACAGCGGCAAGCTGGTGGCGGGACTGTCGATCTCGGCGCCGGCCGACCGGCTGCAGGAAGAATGGCTGGAAGATCTGGTGAATACGGCGGCGCAGATTTCGGCGACGCTGGGGCACAGAGTAGGCGCCGGTATCTGATTACTGCGCAGCCGTCCCCGGCACCACCGCCGACACCGTCACCGGCACCGCGGCAGCCGCCGCCGCCGGAATGGCCGGCTTCAAGGCCTCCAGCCATTTGCGCATCCGGCCCGCATCCGCGGTCCGCGACTGTTTCCCCTTCGAATCCAGGAACACCATGATCACGTTGCGACCCTGGATCATGGCCTGCATCACCAGGCAGCGCCCCGCTTCGTTGATGAAGCCGGTCTTCTGCAGGCCGATATTCCAGTCCGGCATCTTCACCAGATAATTGGTGTTGTGATATTGCAGGGTCCGGCCGCTGGCCTGGACCGCGTAGTTCGGATCGGTCGTGTACTGGCGCAGCAGCGGTTCCTGGTGGGCCGTGATCGCCAGCTTGGCCAGGTCGCGCGCGCTCGAGACGTTCTGGCTCGACAGGCCGCTCGAATCCACGTAATGCGTGTCGTTCATGCCAAGTTCCCTGGCTTTGGCATTCATCGCCGCGACGAAGGCATCGATACCGCCCGGATAGTTGCGGCCCAGCGCGGCAGCGGCGCGGTTTTCCGAGCTCATCAGCGCGATGTGCAGCAGATTGCCACGCGTCATGCGGGCGCCGACCGCCAGGCGGGAACTGGTGTACTTGTGCTTGTCGACGTCGGCGTCGGTGATGGTCAGCACTTCGTCCAGGTTCTGATGGGCCTGGACGACGAGCAGGCCCGTCATCAGCTTGGTGATCGAGGCGATCGGCAGCGCGACGGTGGAATTCTTTTCGAACAGTACTTCCGAACTGGTCTGGTCCATCACGTAGGCGACGGAAGAGCGCAGGTCCAGCGGATCGTGGGTCTTGTTCAGGCCGACCAGGTCGCCGGCGCTGAGGATGGCGATGGCCGGCGCGGCGCGGCGCACGCGCTGGTAGACCACCCGGCGCTTGCCGTGCACCATCTCGATCCGGCGGACCATGCGCTGACGGTTATCGTCGGCGATGACCTTGGCCAGGTCGGTGCGCTTGGGCTTGACCTGCTTGACATGCTTGGCCGCGGCGGTGCGTCCCTTGTGCTTGGTCCTGGCGGCAGCGTCCGGCGGGGCAAGCAGGAACATCATGGAGATGGCGGCGGCCAACGCGAGCTTGAGCATCTGTAAATCCTTGAACGCGAACTGAAGCGCACTATTGCAGTGTAGCGAATGACGAGTGGAGCGCAAGTGAATGTAGCACCGGCGCTCGCATTTTGCTACAACGCAAGGTTTCTCACGTTGTAGAAATCTCTTGATATTTCAACAGCTTGGCGCGTTCAGTATATCCAATAACTTACTCGACGAAGCGCACGAAGCTCGACACCGGCTCGCGTTCCGTTACTAAAGTGTTCTCGATCTTGTCCGGATCGGCATAGCCGAGCGCCATGCCGCAGACCACCATTTCATTCTCCGGAAAGCCCAGCTGTTCACCGATGATGCGGTGGAACTGGGTGAAGGCCGCCTGCGGGCAGGTATCGAGGCCGCGGCCGCGCGCCGCCACCATGATGTTCTGCAGGAACATGCCGTAATCGAGCCAGGAGCCCTGCTCCATCACGCGGTCGATCGTGAAGATCAGGCCGACCGGCGCATCGAAGAAGCGGTAATTGCGGCCATGCTGGGCGGCCATGCCGGCCTTGTTCTCGCGCGTCAGGCCCAGCAGCGCATACAGGTCCCAGCCGACCTTGCGGCGGCGGTCGATGAAGGGCGACACCCATTCGCGCGGATAGTAGGCGTATTCCTCGGTATGCGCTTTGTTCTGCTGCGGATCGGCATAGGCCGCCAGGATCGCGCTGCTGAAGCGCGCCTTGGCCTCGCCTGTCAGCACATACACCTTCCACGGCTGGGTATTGGTGCCGGACGGGGCGCGCGCCGCGACCTCGAGCAGGGCTGCGATGTCCTCGCGCGGGACGGGGGTCGGCAAATAGGCGCGGATCGAGCGGCGCGAAGTGATGGCGGCGTCGACGTCCTGCTGCTGCTGGCTGCTGATCATATGGGTTCTCCCGATGTTTTATTTTTTGACGACGAAGGCGACGCCCATCACCGCCACCGCCATCCCGACCAGGCCCAGCGGGCTCAGCGCTTCGCCGAACATCAGCCAGGCCATCACGGCCGTGGTCGGCGGCGTCAGGTAGAGCAGGCTGGTGACCTTGGTGGCGTCGTTGCGGCTGATGAGCCGGAACAATAAAAAGATGGCGCCGATCGACAGCGCGAGGATGGACCACAGCAGCGCGCCGATGAACTGCGGCGTCCAGTGGATGTTCGCCAGTGTCGGGCCGAAATCCTCGAACACGGCGGCCAGCGGCAGCAGCACCAGGGCCGTGGCCGCGAACTGGATCAGGGTGCCGGTGCGCAGGTCGAAGTGCGGGCAGAAGCGCTTCTGGTAGAGCGTGCCGCAGGTAATCGACAGCAGGGCCAGCACGCAAAAGCCGATCGCGGCGGGCGACAGGCCGTTCAGGCTGATCTTGGCGTACACGACCAGGCCGACCCCGCCCAGGCCGAGCAGCAGTCCCAGCCACTGGCGCGGGCTGACGCGCTCGCCGACCAGGGGCGCGGCGAAGGCGGTCAGGATCGGCTGCAGGCCGACGATCAGGGCGGACAATCCGGCCGGCATGCCGATCTTGATGGCGCTCCAGACGCCGCCCAGGTAACCGGCCTGCAGCAAAAGCCCGGCCACCGCCACGCGCAGGATGCGCCCGTGTGGCCATGGTGCGCCGCCCACCAGCACCATCGGCACCAGCACCAGCAGCGCGCCCAGGCAGCGCAGGATCAGGAAGGACAGCGGCGGTGCATACGGCAAACCGTATTTGGCGGCAATGAAACCGGTGCTCCACAGGACGACAAAGAACAGCGGCACCGGCGCCAGCCAGCCGGCTTGCGCCGGCGCCGCGGAGGGCCGGGCATGAGGCGGCTTGGCTGGGGATGGGGAAGTGTCTGGGCTCATCGGATTGCCAGTCTAGCATGCTGCCAGGGTCCCTGCCGGCGCCCTCTTTACCCATCGCGAATGTTGTATCCGTGCAAACAAGCAAGCACGCAAACGATTGTATGGATTGATATATCTCAAAACATCGCCTTTGTATTGTGCGCCGCATCAAAAGTGCTTGACGCATAATCGGAACCCGGTAGAATCTGTTCATGTTGCGGCGCACAAACAGGTTCGAAACAAGACGCCTGCAAGAATCCGAGCAGTATCGGGTCTACCCAAGTTCAATATTTGTCCATTACTGGAGAACACCATGTTTGCATTCCCCGAGCAGTTTTCGAACGCGACCAAAGCCAATCTGGAATCCCAATTCGCCCTGTTTTCGGCGCTGACCGCCAAGACCTTCGAGGGTGTCGAGAAGCTGGTGGACCTGAACATCGCCACGGCCAAAGCCGCGCTGGAAAATTCGTCGGCAACTGCCCGCCAGCTGCTGGCTGTCAAAGATCCGCAGGAATTCTTCTCGGTGACCACCGCCCAGGCACAGCCGAGCGCTGAAAAGGCCCTGGCCTACGGCCGTCAAGTGGCAACCATCGCCGCCGACACCGGCGCCGAGTTCTCGCGCGCTGCCGAAAGCCAGGTCGCCGAAGTCAACCGCAAGGTGATCTCGCTGGTCGACGAAGTGACCAAGAACGCCCCGGCCGGTTCCGAGACCTATGTGTCGGCCCTGAAGACCGCCATCAGCAACGCCAACGCTGGCTACGAGCAGTTCACCAAGACCAGCAAGCAGGCTGCAGAAGCCATCGAGTCGAACATGAACGCCGCCGTCTCGCAGTTCACCGCTGCTGCCGGCAAGGCCGCCAACGGTGCTGCCAACGCTGCCTAAGTAATACTGCGCTCCTGCAAAGGAGAACGGCCCGGACTGCTTGCGCGGTCCGGGCCGTTTGTTTTGCCGCCGTCATCCCCGCGAAGGCGGGGATCCAAGTTCGTAGCTAATTGTTAGCGTCGGCAGTATGCGCATAACTTGGATTCCCGCCTGCGCGGGAATGACGTGCAACTGTTTACTCTCCCAAATACGCCGCCTGCACCCGCGGATCATGCAACATATCCGCCGCATTCCCGGACATCGTGATCGCCCCCGACTCCATCACATAAGCCCGATGCGCCGCCTGCAGCGCCAGCCGTGCATTCTGCTCCACCAGTAAAATCGTGATCCCCTGCGAAGACACATCGCGGATCACCTCGAAGATCTTCTCGACCATGATCGGCGACAGGCCCATCGAGGGCTCGTCCAGCAGCAGCAGGGTCGGATGGCACATCAGCGCGCGCGCCATGGCCAGCATCTGCTGCTCGCCGCCGGACAGGGTGCCGGCCAGTTGCGCAGAACGTTCCTTCAGGCGCGGGAACACCGCATACCACTTCTCGATGTCGGCCTCGATCCCGGCCTGGTCCTTGCGCGTATAGGCGCCCATCATCAGGTTTTCGTGGATGGTCATGCGGGTGAACACGCCCCGCCCTTCCGGCACCATCGCCAGCTTGCTCTGCACCAGCTTGAAGGACTTTGCGCTGCCCAATGGCTGGCCCAGGTAGGACACGCTGCCTTCCACCTTGCAGGCCGGCAGGGTGCCGGTAATGGCTTTCAGGGTCGTGGTCTTGCCCGCGCCGTTGGCGCCGATCAGGGTCACCAGTTCGCCGCGATCGACCTCGAGGTCGATGCCTTTGACGGCCTTGATGCCGCCGTAGGCCACCTTGAGGCCGCTAATCTTGAGAATGTTCTCGCTCATTTAATGACTACTCCCGGTGCCGAGGTAAGCCTCGATCACCGCCTTGTTCTTCTGGATCTCGGCCGGCAGGCCTTCCGCGATCAGCTTGCCGTATTCCAGCACCGAGATGCGGTCGCACAGGCCCATCATCAGCTTGACGTCGTGCTCGATCAGCAAAATCGTGATGCCGGCGCCCTGGATCTTCACCAGCAGCTCGCGCAGCGCCAGCTTTTCGGTGGCGTTCATGCCGGCCGCCGGTTCGTCCAGCGCCAGCAAAGTCGGCTCGGTCGCGAGCGCGCGTGCGATCTCGAGGCGGCGCTGGTCGCCGTAGGCTAGGCCCCGCGCGGTGCGGTCGGCAAACTGGCCGATGCCGACGAAGTCCAGCAGTTCCTGGGCCCTGGCGCGGATCGCCGCTTCTTCAAGACGCGCCGCCTTGTGGCGCAGGATGGCGCCGATCACGCCCTGGCGGGTGCGCACGTGGCGTCCCACCATCACGTTTTCCAGCGCCGTCATCTCGCCGAACAGGCGGATGTTCTGGAAGGTGCGGGCGATGCCGGCCTTGGCCACCTGGTGCGGCGCGGACGGCGAATACGGCTTGCCGGCCAGTTCGAAGGTCCCGGTGTCCGGCTGGTAGAGGCCGGTGATGACGTTGAAGAAGGTGGTCTTGCCGGCGCCGTTCGGCCCGATCAGGCCATAAATCTGGCCTTTCTCGATCTTGATGCCGACCTCGGTCAGGGCTTGCAGGCCGCCGAAGCGCTTATTGACGCCTGAGATGTTCAGGAGGAAGTTACTCATGCTGCTTCCTCGGCTTCTTCCTTGGCCAGCGCCGCGTCCGGCCTGTCTTCCTTGCGTGGCGACGGCCACAGGCCCGCCGGGCGGTACAGCATGATCGCGACCATGGCCAGGCCGTACAGCAGCTGGCGCAGCACTTCCGCCTCGATCAGCACCTTGCCGAACAGCGCCTGCTGGGCCGGCTCGACCACGTGGCGCAGCACTTCCGGCAGCGCCGCCAGCAGCACGCCGCCCATCACCACGCCGGGGATGTGGCCGATACCGCCCAGCACCACCATCGCCAGCACGGCAATCGATTCGGTGAAGGAGAAGGATTCGGGCGAAACAAAACCCTGGAAGGCCGCGAACATGGCGCCGGCCACGCCGCCGAAGCAGGCGCCCATCGAGAAGGCCAGCAGTTTGACGTTGCGGGTATTGATGCCCATCGCCTTGGCGGCGATCTCGTCCTCGCGGATCGCCACCCAGGCGCGGCCCAGCCGCGAGTGCTGCAGGCGGCTGGTCATGAAGATGGTGACGATGCACAGCAGCAGGAACAGGAAGTAGTAGGCGTTCACCGACGGCATGCCAAAGCCGCCGACATACACGGTGGCGCGCGATCCCGCCTCACCCGCCAGCGAGACGCCGAAGATGCGGATCGGATCGATCAGATTGATCCCCTGCGGACCGTTGGTGAAATTGATCGGATCGTTCAGGTTGTTCATGAAGATCCGGATGATCTCGCCGAAGCCCAGGGTCACGATGGCGAGGTAGTCGCCGCGCAGCTTCAGGGTCGGCGCGCCCAGCAGCGCGCCGAACAGCCCGGCCGTGATCGCCGCCAGCGGCACGATCGCCCACACCGACAGGTGGATGCCGTTGGTGCGGATGTCCTCGCCGAACAGCGCGACCAGCGAATCGCCTAGCGCCGGCGAATAGTTGACGACCGATTCCAGCAGCGCCGCGAACTGCGGCGAGGCCATCAGACCGGTCAGGTAGGCGCCGACCGCGAAGAAGGCGATGTAGCCGAGGTCCAGCAGGCCGGCAAAGCCGACCACGATGTTCAGGCCCAGCGCCAGCATGATGTACAGCAGGGCCATGTCGAGGATGCGCACCCAGGAATTGCCGAACTGGCTGGCAACGAAGGGGAAGACGAGCATCACCGCGAGCAGGATGCCCATGCTGGCGTAAGCCTGGCGCGGTTTGTGCGCGGTGTCGAAGGTCAGGAGAGCCATGTCGTCGTCTCCTTATGCGCGGTCGGCCACGCGTTCGCCCATGATCCCGGACGGGCGCACGGTCAGCACCAGGATCAGCACGACGAAGGCGAAGATGTCCTGGTAGTGGCTGCCGAGGAAGCCGCCGGTCAGGTCGCCGATGTAGCCGGCGCCCAGGCTTTCTATGATGCCGAGAACGATCCCGCCGATCATCGCACCGTAGATATTGCCGATACCGCCCAGCACCGCGGCCGAGAAGGCCTTCATGCCCGGCACCGTACCCATCGCAAACTGGATCGATGCGTAATTGGCGCCCCACATCACGCCGGCGACGGCGGCCAGCGCGGCGCCGATGGCGAAGGTCGTCACCACCACGCGGTTCGCGTCCACGCCCATCAGCCCGGCCACGCGCGGGTTCTCGGCGACGGCGCGCATGGCGCGGCCCATTTTCGTCTTCTCGACCAGGAACACCAGGCCCATCATGGCGACGGCGGCCAGCACCAGCAGCAGCACCTGGGTCTGCGAAATCACGGCGCCGCCGATGAAGATCGGATCCGAGGACAGCAGCTGCGGGAAAGGCAGCGGGCTGCGGCCCCAGATCATCATGGCGAAGGTCTGCAGCAGGATCGAGACGCCGATCGCGGTAATCAAGGGCGCCAGGCGCGGCGCATTGCGCAGGCGGCGGTAGGCGATGCGTTCGATCAGCACATTGACCAGCATCGCCACCGGGATCGCGCCGAGGATGGCGAGCGCCAGCTGCAGCCAGCCGGACATGCCGGGGAAATGCGCGTCGAGCATTTTGAGGATGCTCAGGCCGACCATGGCGCCGATCATCAGCACGTCGCCGTGGGCGAAGTTAATCAGGTTCAGCACGCCGTACACCATGGTGTAGCCGAGCGCGATGAGTGCATACATGCTGCCGAGCACCAGACCGTTGAGGATCTGCTGGATGAAAGTTTCCATTGTTCAATGTCTCGCTTAAAAAAAACGGCACCCGGATGGCCGAAGTGCCGCGCTGACATCATAGCTATATTTTTGAGAAACTGACATCGGAAAATTGCCGATCAGCCAAATATTATTTTACGAAAACGATAGATGGGAGAATGAATGCGCCGCGACGGGGCGCTTTGCACCATCGGCAAGCGCAGATTGCTCTTAAACTTTGCGCAGCGTCGTCACCGGCATGGTCAGCGTGCGCTTGTCTTCGAAGAAGCCGATGTCGAACAAGGCCGCCGCACCGACGACTTCCTTGCCGACCTGGCGCAGCAGCGACGCCGCCGCCTCGATGGTGCCGCCGGTGGCCAGCACGTCGTCGACGATCAGCACGCGCTCGCCCTTGATGCGCGCCGGCTGGATCTCGATGGTGGCGCTGCCGTATTCGCGCTGGTAGTCGATGCTGATCGCCTCGCCGGGCAGCTTGCCGGGCTTGCGCGCCATCGCGAAGCCGATCGCGCGCTTATAGGCGAGCGCGCCGGCGATCATGAACCCGCGCGCATCCATCGCCAGGATGAAGTCGAAGTGCAGGTGCGCGGTGCGCTCGTACAGGGTATCGATCGCCAGTTGCCAGTGCACCGGGTCGTCGAACACGCAGCCGACGTCGATGAAATTGACGCCCGGCGCCGGGTAATCCTGGAAGAACTCCAGGGGGATCGCGTCGAAACCGCTCATCGTGCTTCCGTTCAGGCGGCCGGCGCGTCGCCGGTCAAGCCCTTGGGCAGCGGGAAGGTGACATGTTCTTCCACGCCTTCGAGCGCACGCACGCTGGCCGCGCCCAGTTCCTTCAGGCGGTCGATCACGGCCTGCACCAGCACTTCCGGGGCCGAGGCGCCGGCCGTCACGCCGATACGTCGCTTGCCCGCGATCCAGGCCGGGTCGATGGCCTCGGCATTGTCGACCATGTAGGCCGGGGTGCCCATCTTGTCCGCCACTTCGCGCAGGCGGTTCGAGTTCGAGCTGTTCGGGCTGCCGACCACGACCACGACCTCGACCTGCGGCGCCATGAACTTCACGGCTTCCTGGCGGTTGGTGGTGGCATAGCAGATGTCGCCCTTCTTCGGCTCGATGATGCTCGGGAAGCGTGCCTTCAGCGCTTCGATGATCTCGGCGGTGTCGTCGACCGACAGCGTGGTCTGCGAGACATAGGCCAGCAGGTCGGGATTGGCGACTTGCAGCGTGTTCACGTCCTCGACCGTCTCGACCAGGTGCATGCCCTCTTCCGCCTGGCCCATGGTGCCCTCGACTTCCGGGTGGCCGGCGTGGCCGATCATGATGATCTCGGCGCCCTGCTTGCGCATCTTGGCGACTTCGACGTGGACCTTGGTGACCAGCGGGCAGGTCGCATCGAAGACCTTCAGGCCGCGCGATTCGGCTTCCTCGCGCACCGCCTTCGACACGCCGTGGGCCGAGAACACCAGGGTGTTGCCCGCCGGGACGTCGTCCAGCTCTTCGATGAAGATCGCGCCCTTGGTGCGCAGGTCGTTGACGACATAGGCGTTGTGCACGATCTCGTGGCGCACGTAGATGGGCGCGCCGAACTGCTGCAGGGCGCGCTCGACGATCTCGATCGCGCGGTCGACGCCGGCGCAGAAGCCGCGCGGCTGGGCTAACAGGATTTCGTTTTCCATGACGTTTGCTCTTAGCTTTTTTACAGGACGGAAATCAGGTTCACTTCGAACTTCAGGGATTGCCCGGCCAGCGGGTGGTTGAAGTCGAACAGTGCATCGTTCTCGCGCACCTGCAGCAGTACGCCGGCAAAACGGCCGCCCCCCGGCGCCGCGAAATCGACCAGGTCGCCGACCTGGTAATCCGCGTCCGGCACCGAATTCTCTTCCAGGGTCTTCTTCGACACCGGCTGGATCAGCTCGGGATTGCGCTCGCCAAAGGCTTCGGCGGCGCTCAGCTCGAAGGTCTGGTGCGTGCCTTCCGTCATGCCCAGCAGGCGCTGCTCGAGGAAAGGCGCGAGCTGGCCCTGGCCCAGCATCAGCGTGGCCGGCGTAGTGCCGAAGGTTGTGACGAGATCAGTACCGTCGGCGGTGGCAAGACGATAATGCAGGGTCAGGTAAGCCGATTCGGTGACGATGGGAGCGTTGGTGGTGGACATTGCGTGTTGGTATGTGCTTGACGTGCAAACCGCTATTGTAAGCCAGAGCCGGCTCACTGTCCCCGCCCCGGTCCATTTTTGCATGGAGGCAGGATGGGTATCAACGACTGGTCCGAACAGGAAAGACCGCGCGAACGCCTGGTGCGCGACGGCGCCCAGGCGCTGTCCAATTCCGAGCTACTGGCCCTGCTGCTGCGGGTGGGCGTGCGCGGCAAGAGCGCGGTCGAACTGGGGCGCGACATGCTGCATCACTTCGGCTCCCTGCACGGCCTGTTCGGCGCGAGCCTGTCCGACTTTTCCGAGGTGCATGGCCTCGGCATGGCCAAGTACGCGCAAATGCAGGCCGTGATGGAACTGGCAAGGCGCGCGATCGCCGAGCAACTGCAGGCCGGCGACCTGTTGTCCTCGCCCGAGGCGGTCAAGCGCTACCTGCGCATCAAGCTCGGCGGCCGGCCCTATGAAGCCTTCACGGTGTTGTTTGTAGACGTCAAGAACCGCCTGATCGCCGACAAGGAGCTATTCCGCGGCACGCTCACCCACGCCAGCGTCCACCCGCGCGAAGTGGTCAAGGAAGCGCTGGCTTGCAATGCCGCCAACGTTCTACTCGCCCACAACCACCCGTCCGGCTCGCCGGACCCGAGCGAGGCCGATGTGCGCCTGACGCGTACCCTCAGCCAGGCGCTGGCCCTGGTGGACGTGCGGGTGCTCGACCATTTCGTGGTGGCCGGGCCGCAGGTGTACTCGTTTGCCGAGCACGGGCAGCTCTAGGCTACACTGCGTAGATTATATTTCCGCGAATGGAAGGGGAATGGCCGCGATCTTCAGCTTCAAATGCGCATCCGTCCATCCGCGCGCCCATCATCAGCGGCCCTTCATCGTGCTGGAGGAATCCGGCCACCCGCTGGCTGTCGATGACCACCAGGGCATCAGCGTACAGCGCGCCCAGGAAATCGCCGAAGCAGCCATGCACGGGAGCGCATGAAGCTGCCGGTCCTGTGCTACGGGCGACCGTGCAACACCTCGCAAAGCCGCGCTAAAGACCCCCATCGCTGCCGGATAACAGTGTGAAAACAAGCCCTTACGGCGCAATACTTGCGTAATTTTACGATTGTTAAATACATTCTATGATTTAAGAAACAATTTTTTTCTGCAAGTGATTGATTACGCGACTGTTTTCGCGCTATACTCTCGTTTTTCCGATTGTGGAAGTTTACTCAAGGAGTGCGCTATGGCACGTGTTTGCCAAGTTACTGGCAAGGGCCCGATGGTTGGCAACAACGTCTCCCACGCCAACAACAAAACCAAGCGTCGTTTTCTGCCGAACCTGCAGAACCGCCGCATCTTCGTAGAATCCGAAAACCGCTGGGTCTCCCTGCGTATTTCGAATGCCGGCCTGCGCGTCATCGACAAGCTGGGCATCGACGCTGTGCTGGCCGATCTGCGCGCCCGCGGCGAGAAAATCTAAATAGGGAGCTATCATGGCAAAAACTGGCCGCGACAAGATCAAACTGGAATCGACCGCAGGTACCGGTCACTTCTACACCACGACCAAGAACAAGCGCACGATGCCGGCGAAGATGGAAATCACCAAATTCGACCCGAAAGCACGTAAGCACGTGATCTACAAAGAAACCAAGATCAAGTAATCTGGTTCTTTCGGTTGTAAAAAGAAAGCCGCCCACTTCATTGTGCGCGGCTTTTTTGTTTTAGGTCCGCTCCCTCCTGCGGCAGGCTCGCTATAGTCGAGTCCGTCTGCCGACCGCCCCGGCCGGCGCTCCTGGAGGAAGAACCATGCGCCATGTTCATCGGTTCCTGCTGACCCTGCTGGTCCCCGGCCTGCTGGCCGCCTGCACCACGCCCTACCGCCCAGCCGTCGTCGTCCGCGACAGCGCGCCCTTCCCCGGCATCGCCAGCCTGGTCCAGAACAGCGGCGGCCGCCCGCTCGACCTCATCCTGGTGCACGGCATGTGCACCCACGACGCGGCCTGGGCCAACCACGGCATCGACCGCATCGCCGGCGTGGTGTCGGCCAATGTTCCCGAACAGGCGGCGGCCGCCTCCAACGGCATCCAGCTCGTCGAGCGTACCCAGCAGATCGGCGGCGCGCAGGTGCGCTTCCACGCCCTGATCTGGTCGCCGCTGACGGCGCCGCTCAAGCGCCAGCTCGACTACGACAACACCGGCACGCCCACCGGCTGCGCGAGCGCCGGCAGCGGCGAGTGCAAGCCGAAGCGCGCCTGGGCCAACGGCTACGTCAAGGACAGGCTGCTGAACGACTGCCTGTCCGACGCCGTGATCTACGAGGGCGCCAGCCACGATGCGATCCGCGATGCGATGGTCGAATCGGTGTCGCGCATCATCGAGCGCAATCCAAACGGCGACCGCACCCTGGCCGTGGTCGCCGAAAGCCTGGGCAGCAAGATCCTGTTCGATGCCCTGAGCAGCATGCTGGAGTCGAACCAGCCGCGCACCCGCGAGCTGGGCCTGCAAGCCTCGCGCCGCCTGGGCCTGCTGTTCATGGCGGGCAACCAGTTGCCCATCCTCGGCCTGGCCGAGCAGAACATCGAATCGCGGCCCGAGAACCGCAGCGTGGGCGCGCCGGATGCGCTGCAGCGCTACCTCGAACTGCGGCGCCGCCAGTCCTTCACGCCGCGCGCGGAAACGGTCGCGCGCCTGGCGGTGGTCGCCTTCACCGACCCGAACGACCTGCTCACTTATCGCCTGCTGCCGGCACGCTATGCGGCGCCAGACGTGGCGGTGGCGGACGTGCTGGTGTCGAATGCGCGGACCTGGCTGGGATTGATCGAGAATCCGGTGGCGGCGCACCTGGATTATCTGGAGAACCCGGATGTGGGGGATTTGATTGCTTGTGGATTTCCGCGGTTTTCGGGCTGCCGATAAGCGGCGGCCGGCGCCCTTGGCGTGCGCCCGGCAGCAGCGAATGCGCGTAGATTCGAAAGCTGGCCGCGCCACAGCGCGCGCAGGGAGACGCCATGAACCAGATCGAATCGCGGGCCACGTTCCGCGGCCTGCCGCTGACCCCGGAACAGGACAGCGAAATCAGGCACTACATCCACCTTCAGACGCGCCACGGTATTCCGTGGGACACGCCGGAACTGGAAGCCATGCTGCACGATATGCTCGACCCGCCGGAACTCAGCGACGAAGACGGCAAGTCGCTGGGCGACTCGATGGCGGCCGAACGCTCCGTGGCAATCGGCGAAGACGCCGCCTAGGTCGCATCCTAGTGCAGGCGCTTACGCTTGTGCACGTACATCTGCTGGTCGGCCAGCATGAGGTAATTTAACAGCGTCTGTTCGCTCCCCGGATCGCACTGCACGATGCCGGCGCTGATCGATACCCGATAGGGACGCTCCTGCATCAGGTTGAACGCATGCGCATTGGCGTTCAGGCGTTCCAGGATAATGTGCGGCCTGCCTTCGTCCAGCGTGTAGGCGACGAATTCGTCCCCGCCCAGCCGCGCGACCACGTCGGCATCGCGGAAGGACTCCCGGAAGATACTTCCCGCATCACAGATGAGGCTATCGCCCGCTTCATGCCCGAGTTCGTCGTTGACCTGCTTGAGGCCATCCACGTCGGCAAAGATGACGGCACTGCGCGCATGCTTGCGCTGGGCCAGCCGGAAGATGTGCTCCGCATGGATGAAGAAGCCGCGCCGGTTGTTCAAGCCGGTCAGCACATCGGTCAGGGACAGGCGGCGCATTTCGCCTTCGTTCACGTCGCGGCGCGCCAGTTCCTCGGCATGCGCCTGGGCAGTGTCTGCCATCTGCGCGTATTGGGAATACACCAGGCGTTCGAGCGAACTGCGCCCCTGCAGGCTGCCCAATGCCGCCGCGCCCAGTTCGAGGATGGTCGACAGCACCCGCCTGCGCTCCTGCCAGGCCGGCATGTCCGCGTCGCGCTCCCAGCCGACCACCAGCGCAGCCATCGCCGCCGGCGCCGGCACCCCGAGCGCCAGCAGGCGCTGGCCGAGGCGCCGCACCGCGGGCTGGCTTGCCGCGCCGCCGCCAGCCGGGCTGCAGGGCTGCAGGGCGGCGCCAGCATCGCGGCCGCGGCCCGGTACCAGGGATGGTCCTGTGCATCCGCTTGCGGCCTGCCGCGGCGATCGAAAGCAACCACGTCCTCGCTGTCGCCGCCGCACACCACCAGCAAGGCGGCATCCGCATGCGTCAGCCCGGCGATCTGCTGACCGACCAGCGACAGCACACCCCCGGCCGCGTCCATCTGCAGGAGTTCGCGCGCCATGGTCAGCAATGCGCGCGCCTGGGCCAGCTCCGCCTGCGGTCCCGTAGCGGGCTTCATGGGTCTTCCGGATGGGTGGGTGTGATCGCTTCCGATACCGATTGTTCGGAACTCTCACGGCGACGCGCGTCGGGCCGGCCGATCACGCGGGCGATGACGGTGTCGGGTACGCCCTTGTGGCGCATGTAGCGCCGGGCCAGCACGACGTTGCGCACATCCAGGATGTTCAGGCCGCGCGCGACGGCATTTGCCGTGGCCGCGTCGCTACGCCGTTGACGCTCGTTCATGAAGGACATACCTTCCCGCGGTGAGCGAGGAGCCGCCCGGAGGCGGCAATGCGGCCCAATATACGCGCAGCGCCATCGATCTGCCAGCCATTTCAAAAAAAAACGCCCCTGGACAGGGGCGCTTTCAGACTAGGGGGCGATCAGCGATCAGGCATAGCTACGCAAACGCAGCGAAAACTCCTGCAGCGCCTTGATGCCCGACGCTTCCGCGCGGGTGCACCAGTCCTGCAGTTGCTGCAGCAGCTGGTCGCGGGTCGAGTGCGAGCGTTCCCAGATCGCGCCCAGTTCCACGCGCATATTGTGCATGGTTTCCAGAACCTTGCTGTGCTCGAACAGCTCGCTCAGCTGGGCCTGTTGCGGGGCCTGCAGCTTGGCCGGCTCGCCCTGCATCAGCTTGCGCGAGGTTTTGAGGAAACGCTTCTCCAGCTCGGCCTTGTGCTGCAGGTGCATCACTTCCTCGCGGAAGGCGGCCTTCACCGACTTGGCGTATTTCGCCATCACGTCATAGCGGTTGGTGATGACGGACTGCAGCGTATCGAGGTCGGCTTCCAGCTTGTTCTTGGCCAGCTTCGGCTTCGGAATCGTCTTCTTGACCTTGGCCAGGCCCACCAGTTCCATCATGCGGATGTAGGCGTAGCCGATGTCGAACTCGTACCACTTGCTCGACAGCTTGGCCGAAGTGGCGAAGGTGTGGTGGTTGTTGTGCAGTTCTTCGCCGCCGATCAGGATGCCCCAGGGAATCAGGTTGCACGCCGCATCGCTGCAGTCGTAGTTGCGGTAGCCGGTCCAGTGGCCCAGGCCATTGATGATGCCGGCCGCGGTGATCGGGATCCACAGCATCTGCACGGCCCAGATCGTGATGCCGGCCACGCCGAACAGCATCACGTTCAGCGGCAGCAGCGCCGACACGCCCAGCCAGCTGTACTTGGTGTACAGCTTGTTCTCGATCCAGTCGTTGGGGCAACCGTGACCGTATTTTTCCAGGGTTTCCAGGTTCTTGGTCTCGGCGCGGTACAGCTCGGCGCCTTCCAGCAGGACTTTCTTGATGCCGCGGGTGACCGGGCTATGCGGATCTTCGGGGGTCTCGCACTTGGCGTGGTGCTTGCGGTGCACCGCAGCCCATTCCTTGGTGACCTGGCCGGTGGTCAGCCACAGCCAGAAGCGGAAGAAATGACTGACAATCGGATGCAGATCCAGCGCGCGGTGCGCCTGGTGACGGTGCAGGTAGATGGTGACACCGGCAATCGTGATGTGCGTCACGATCAGCGTGTACACAAGCATCTGCCAACCCGACAGGTCGATCAAGCCACCGTCCAGGAAGGACAGGACAGCTTGGAAGATGTTGCTCAGAAAATTCATTAACACTCCAGAATGGTGGCGTTCGCCAGGATGTCATACGAATCGCATGACGACAATACGCATTTTACGCGTATCCAGTGATGCACGGCACGTTAGGGCGCAATCAGTTGGCCGTTGATGATGGATTGACCAGCGATTCCGGGGCAGGCTGCGTGATTCGCGCCACAACCGATGCTATATGTGCATCGAGCAGCCGAGTATCAAGTGCGGGGATGCCAAGTTTGATGTCCCCGGCCTGCACCAGGCTGTAGATTTTCCTGTTGATTTCGGACACCACGCCGCCCGATCCGTTCTCCGGATCGCCGATCCAGAAGCCCAGGTCGAGCTCATAGCCTTCCGGCGCGAAACGGCTCAGCGACACGCCCGGGGCCGGCGTTTCCAGCACCCGCGGGGTACCGGCGGCCTGCGCCACCAGCAGCGGCATGACCTGGTCGAGGTCGGAACCATAGGCCACCGTCAGCTTGGTGCCGGCCCGTACCGCGCGCATGCTGAGGGTCTGGTTGAGCACCGGACCGGAGATCAGCATCTCGTTCGGCAGCACGGTCTCGACGCCGTCCAGGCCCTGCAGCACCGTGTAGCGGGTATTGATCTGGGTAACTTTGCCGGAATACTTGTCGACGGAAATCATGTCGCCGATCGACAGGCTGCGTTCGAGAAGGATGATGAAACCCGAGACGTAATTGCTGGCAATACGCTGCAGGCCAAGACCGAGGCCCACGCCGAGCGCGCCACCAAACACGGAAAGCACGGTGAGGTTGATGCCCACCAAGCGCAGGCTGCCCAATACCGCGCCGACAATCAGGACAGCCTTGCTAACGCGCGCCAGCGCCACCCGCAGCGAGCTGTGCAAGCCTTGCAGGCCCATCAGTCGCTCTTCCATTGCGGCGCCAGCCCACAGCGCCAGCATCATCAGCACCGCGACCGAGATGATGCCCTGCAGGACATCTTCGAAAGTAACGTAATCGTGCTTCCCGGGTCCGTATTTCAGCCTGTAGCTATCCAGGAAGTCAAAGATAGTCGGCCACTGGCCGGTGATATATAGCGCCACCGCCGCCCATACCAGCAAGGCAAAAATCTTCTCGAAGGTAACGAAGGCCTCGCCCAGCTGGCCATGGCGCGCGAACACGCGCCGCAGCAGGAAGAAAGCCGCGCGGATCACCACCAGCGACCAGAACACCGGAATCGCCACCTTCACGATATTCGTGTGGAAGCGGTTCGTCGCCAGCAGCCAAGTGGAAACATACAACAGGCCGACCACCAGCAAGGGCGCGATCACCCGCGTCAGGCTGGCCACGCCTTCGTGGCGCGTGATGCCCTGCGCCGTGCGGCGCCCGCGCCACCATGCCTGCAACAGGCCCGCGCACAGCCAGCCGAGTGCGATACTGGCCGCGATCGACCCGACCTGCCACGGCATGCCGGGCCGGCTGAGGTCATCGAGCAGGTCGTCGATCAGACTGGTGATCTGCAGCGGGGCCAAGATGCTTACTCGGCGGCGGCGTCAGCGCCGGCGTCGCCGGCTTCAGCGGCCTCGTCCGCCTTGGCAGGCTTGGCGGGCTTGTCGGCCGCCTTGCGCTCGAACACGGCGGCGAAGAAGCCGTCGGTGCCGTGCTTGTGCGGCAGCATCTTCAGGTAATCGCCCATTTCCAGCGGAATGCGCTGTTCGGCCAGCACCTTGTGCATCGGCACCAGTTCGAAGTCCGGATGGCTGGCCAGGAATTGCGCCGCGATGCCGTCGTTTTCCTCGTCCAGCAGGCTGCAGGTCGCGTAGACCAGGCGGCCGCCGAATTTCACCAGGCGCGAGGCGCCGTCCAGGATCGAGGCCTGCTTTTCGGTCAGCTCGGCGACGCCCGAGGCTTCCTGGCGCCACTTGACGTCAGGATTACGGCGCAGCGTGCCCATGCCCGAGCATGGCGCGTCGACCAGCACGCGGTCGATCTTGCCGGCCAGGCGCTTGACCTTGGCGTCGCGCTCGTGGGCGATGACGACCGGGTGCACGTTCGACAGGCCGCTGCGCGCCAGGCGCGGTTTCAGCTTGGTCAGGCGCTTTTCCGAGACGTCGAAGGCGTACAGGCGGCCGGTGCTGCGCATGATGGCGCCGATGGCCAGGGTCTTGCCGCCGGCGCCGGCGCAGAAGTCGACCACCATCTCGCCGCGGCGCGCGCCCAGCAACTGGGCCAGCACCTGGCTGCCCTCGTCCTGGACTTCGATCGCGCCTTCCTTGAACAGCGGCAGGTTCTGCAGGGCCGGCTTCTTCATGACGCGCAGGCCGGTCGGCGCATACGGCGTCGGTTCGGCGACGATCGGCGCGACGGCCAGCTCGGCGACGACTTTTTCGCGGTCGGTTTTGAGGGTATTGACGCGCAGGTCCAGCGGCGCCGGCGTGTTCAGTACGGCAGCAAGCTGCAAGGTCTCTTCTTCGCCGTATTGGGCGACGAACTTGTCGTACAGCCATTCCGGCAGGTTGGCGCGCTGCTTCGGCGGCAGCAGCGAACGGTCGATTTCCTGGATGCGGGCCAGGAAGGCGGTCTCGTCTTCGCTCAGGCCGCCCAGCGACTCGACGCCGACGGCTTCAGCCATGCCCAGCAGGACCAGACGGCGCATGGTGGCGCTGGTGCCGGTGCCGAAACCGCCGAAGTCGGTGTAGAAATTCTTGTTGCGCAGGATCGAATACACGCACTCGGCAATGGCGCCGCGCTCGCGGCCGCCCAGGCGGGGATGGTCCTTGAAGTAGCGCGACAGGGTGACGTCGGCCGGCGCCATGAAGCGCAGGATCTCGCGCAATACTTCTTCAGCATTGCCGAGAATCGCGGGTGGCAATCTCATGTGTTTCCTTGGTTTAAATACTGGTGGTCTCGGCGATGCGGACTTCGCCGTCTGCGATGCTGAGCCTGTTTTCAACGAACAGGCGCACCGCTTGCGGATAAATGACGTGTTCCTCAGCCAGCAGCCGCTCTGCCAGCATGTCTTCTGTATCGCCCGGCAACACCGGGATGCGCGCCTGCAGCACGCTCGGGCCATGGTCCAGCTCGGCGGTAACGAAGTGCACGGTCGCGCCATGCTCGCTCACGCCCGCCGCCAATGCCTGCCGGTGCGTATGCAGCCCCGGGAACAGCGGCAGCAGCGAGGGATGGATGTTCAGCATGCGGCCGGCGTAATGCTCGACGAAGCCGACCGTCAGGATGCGCATGAAGCCGGCCAGCACCACCAGGTCGGGCGCGAAGCCGTCGATGGTTTCCTGCAGGGCCGCGTCGAAGGCTTCGCGCGAGGCGAAAGCCTTGTGGTCGACCACGGCGGTCGGAATGCCGTGCGCCTGCGCGAAGCCGAGGCCTTTGGCATCGGGCTTATTGCTGATCACGGCGGCAATGCGGGCCGGCCAGTGCTGCGCTTCGCGCGCCCGCACGATGGCTTCCATATTGCTGCCGCGGCCAGAAATAAGGATCACGATATTTTTCATAAGCGCGCATTGTAACCCGGCCGCGTCCCTACGTCGCCCCCGCGAAGGCGGGAGCCCAGGTTTTGCGTGAGCTGACGAAACGCTTGCAAACTTGGATCCCCGCCTGCGCGGGGACGACGTTTACGGGCAGCGGGTTATCCGCATTACGGGCAGCGGGTTATCCGCATTACGGGCAGCGGCTTATCCGCATTACGGGCAGCGGCTTATCCGCAAACGCACGAATTATTCGAAAGGCCGCGGCCCGACCCACCCCACCGACTGCGGCGATTGCGGCTCTTCAAAAGAATAAAACACCCGGAAAGGCACTTTTTTCTCGGCCCAGAATTCGGCCGCGTCGCGGAACACGTCGAGCAGCGTTTCGCGCGCCTCCTTGTCGAATTTTTGCGTATTCGGCAATTGATCGAGCACGGCGATAAAGCCCGGTTGCGGTCCGGATTCGGCGATCACGTTGGTGATGCAATTACGCAACGCTTCGAAGTTTTTACTGCACGGACGGGGGAAGGTGAACTGCTCGCCGATGCGGGCGCAGACTTGTTGTTTGGTGAGGGCGTTGGCGCAATGAGCGTAAAGGAAGTGATGGCCCAGGCGGCCCGCTTCCTTCTGCAGCTCCGTGGCGCGGTAGGCCCGGATCGACTGCACCAGATTAGGCGGCACTCTCATCAACAAACTCATTTTCCCCTCAAGTTTCCCACCGTTAAAACCCTTAGTCCCGTAAGGGTAACGTTTTGTGGTATCCAGATCAACCCGAATATGGACGGGCAGGCCGGATTTGTAAGAATTGATGGCCTTTTTCAGGCTGAATTAAGGCTTTTTGCTTCTTTTTCGCTCTGGAGACGTATCTGCATGTCGCCTTCCGCCTGTTACATTTTGTTGCCATGCGGATCGCCTCAATGCGGCGAGTCGCAGTAACATTCACTCATGGCAGTAACCGTCCAATAAACTCAGAAGACCACCTTACCGAGGTACGAACATGAACTTCAAAGCCAAACTGATTCTCTCCGCCCTGGGCATCTGCGCCCTTCCGCTGGCCCAGGCTGGCGATTTCGAAGACTTCGGCCAGGTCGTGCGCGTTCAACCGCGTATCGAACAGGTCCGCACCCCGCGCCGCGAATGCCGCACCGACTACGTGCAGGCCCCGGTCCAGCAGCAGCGCAGCCAGGGCGGCTCGGTCGTCGGCGGTATCGCCGGCGCCCTGCTGGGCAGCCAGGTCGGCAGCGGTAACGGCAAGGTCGCCGCGGCAGCCGCCGGTGCGATCGCCGGCGCCATGGTCGGCGACCACGTCGAAAACGATGGCCGCAGCGGCTATGCCGGCACCCAGGAACAGGCCGTGCAGCGCTGCCGCACCGTGGAATCGGTCGAACAGCGCACCAACGGCTACGACGTGACCTACGATTACCGCGGCCACACCTACACCACCGTCATGCCGCGCGACCCGGGCAACCGCATCCGCGTGCGCGTCTCGGTGGAGCCGGAACAGTACTGATAGGACCTCGCCAAACCTGCTGCGCGTTGCAGGTTCGGCCTGCGATGCTCGCGACGGTTTGACGAGGCCCCGATACGTTAGTTGTCTTTCGTTTTACCGGCTCGGAGGACCCTCTCTCTTCCGCGCCGTCAGTTCCCTCCGCAGCCTTAAGCCAGCTGCACCCTGCCGTGGTGCTTGCACCCCGGCAGGACCTCACCCGATAATAGGACGTTCCCTTCAGGTCGCCCTATGCTCATCAAACGCAAATCCATCGAACTGGCCGAATCCTCGCGCCGTCCCACGCCCGCTGCCGCCCGCGCCTCCGCACCCAAGCCGGCACGCAAGCCGAAGTTCGCTCCCGTCACCCTGTCCGAACAGGACGGCGTGCGCTTCCTGCACTTCGGCACCGAGTGGGTGCAAGGCGCCATGCGCATCCGCAAGCCGGACTGGCCCGAGCTCGAATACGCGCAGCAGATGATGGCGTGGATGCTGTTCATCGAGCAGCCGCGCGCCATCGCCCAGCTGGGCCTGGGCGCCGCGACCCTCACCAAGTTCTGCTACCGCCAGTTCCCGCAGGCCCTCGTCACCGCGGTCGAACTGAATCCGTCGGTGATCGCGATCTGCTCCTCGATGTTCAAGCTGCCCTCCGACGACGAGCACCTGCAGGTGCTGGAAATGGACGCGATGGACTTCGTCCTCGACGGAGAAAACCATGCAGCCTTCGACGTCCTGCAGGCCGACCTGTACGACGCCACCGCGCGCGGCCCGGTACTCGACACGCCCGAGTTCTACCAGGCCTGCAACGCCTGCCTGGCCGAGAATGGGGTCATGACCGTCAACCTGTTCGGCGACCACCCCAGTTTTAAAAAGAACATCAAGGCGATGCGCTTCGCCTTCGACACCGTGATCTGCCTGCCCGAGGTCCACGACGGCAACGTGGTCGCGCTGTGCTTCAAGAACAAGCCCGACCTCGACCCGGAACGCCTGGCCGCGCGCGCCGCGCAGATCGTGGCCACGACCAAGCTGCCGGCCAAGTCCTGGATCAAGGGACTGCAAACGGCCCTCGCTGCCGATAAGCGCTGACGCCACCATGCACGCCCCCGCCGCCGCTGCGAAATCCGCCCGCCCCAAGGCGCTCGATCTGCAGACCATCTTCTCCTGGCTGCTGGCGGACGGCATCGTCGAAAAGTCGACCGTCAAGCCGCACTTCGCGCAGGCCCAGGGCATCCTGAAGAACGCGGTCGGCGCCATGCATCCGCTGACGGCCATCGCCCAGTGCAAGATCGTCTCCGCCAGGCCGCCGCACAAGCTGCTGACGCTGGACGTGCTGAGCGAATGGTGCGCGGCCAAGGTCGGCCTGCCCCTGCTGCGCATCGACCCCTTGAAAATCGATTTCACCAAGGTCGCGGACGTGATGTCGGCCAGCTATGCGGCGCGCTTCAACATCCTGCCGGTCGAACTGAAAGGCGACGCGCTGGTGGTGGCCACCGCCGATCCCTTCCACACCGAGTGGCAGGACGAGATCGCGCGCATTTCCCGCAAGCGCATCGAACTGGTGCTGGCGAACCCGCTCGACATCGCCCAGTACATCTCGCAGTTCTTCAGCCTCGCCAAGTCGATCCGCGACGCCAACAAGTCCAGCGGCCAGGACCTCGCGCTGCGCAACAACTTCGAGCAGCTGGTCGAACTGGGCAAGGCGAACAAGCAGGTCGACGCCAACGACCAGCACATCGTCAACATCGTCGACTGGCTGTGGAGCTACGCCTTCGAGCAGCGCGCCTCCGACATCCACCTGGAGCCGAAACGCGAATCCGGCGTGATCCGCTTCCGCATCGACGGCGTGCTGCACCAGGTGTACCAGGTGCCGGCGGTGGTGATGATCGCCATGACCGCGCGCATCAAGCTGCTGGGACGGATGGACGTCATCGAAAAGCGCCGCCCGCAGGATGGCCGCATCAAGACCAGGACCAACGCCGGTTCAAATGCCGGCCAGGAAGTCGAGCTCCGACTCTCGACGATGCCGACCGCCTTCGGCGAAAAGCTCGTCATGCGTATCTTCGACCCCGAAGTGGTCGTCAAGACCCTGCCGGAGCTGGGCTTCCCACCCGACGACGCCCAGCGCTGGGACGCGCTCACCAAGCGCCCGCACGGCATTATTCTGGTGACCGGACCGACCGGCTCGGGCAAGACCACGACCCTGTACACGACCCTGAAAGCGCTGGCCACCAGCGACGTGAACGTCTGCACGGTCGAGGACCCGATCGAGATGGTGGAAGCGGCCTTCAACCAGATGCAGGTCCAGCCGGGCATCGATCTCTCCTTCGCCGACGGCGTGCGCGCGCTGATGCGCCAGGACCCGGACATCATCATGGTCGGCGAAATCCGCGACCTGGAGACGGCCGAGATGGCGATCCAGGCGGCGCTGACCGGCCACCTGGTGCTGTCGACCCTGCACACCAACGATGCGCCATCGAGCGTGATGCGCCTGCTCGAACTGGGCGTGCCCTGGTATCTGCTGGGCTCGACCCTGAGCGGCATCATGGCGCAGCGCCTGGTGCGCACCCTCTGCCCGCACTGCAAGAGCCCGGACGGCGAACTCTCGGACGAGGTCTGGGACAGCATCGGAGGCGCCTGGAAGATCCCGAAGCCGGCCACCGTCTACCGCCCGGTCGGCTGCCCCGAATGCCGCCAGACCGGATTCCGCGGCCGCACCGGCATCTATGAACTGGTGACGGTGACGGAGCCCTTCACCCACCTGATCAAGGAAGTGACCGACCTGGCGGCCCTGCGCCGGCAAAGCGTGGCGGATGGGATGAAGCCGCTGCGGATTGCCGGGGCATACAAGGTGGTGGAAGGGGTGACGACGGCGGAGGAGGTATTAAAAGCGACAACAGTGCACTAAGCACGGTTGTCGATCGGCGCTGTCTTATATTGCACGTAGCTCTGGCGTAAATCAAAACGTCCCGCTATAATGCGAGCCTTCTTCGGGTCGTTAGCTCAGTTGGTAGAGCAGCGGACTTTTAATCCGTTGGTCGCAGGTTCGAGCCCCGCACGGCCTACCAAAGATTCAGCATGAACGCCAGCCTTCGGGCTGGCGTTTTTGTTTTTCCGCGTTCCATTCAAAACGAGTTGCTCCCCGCCGAACACAGTATTAGATTACCAGGACTTGTATTCCGAACTCGCAGATTGTTAGCAGCGCTATTGCCCCTAAACCAAGGAGAATATCGTGAAACTAAGCACTGCAAAGTACGACGACGATGAAGCCTACTATGCCGTGAACAATGCTGATTACGATATCGGCTTGAATTCCACGGCCGGCGACCCGGAAATCATCCAGGAACTGCGGCGCGCCTCGAATGACATCATTATTCGTCAGGCGAAAGTGCCCGGGCAATTTGCCGTCAAGGTTGCGGCTGGCTTGAACCAGCCCAGATCCACTGTCAAAGGCTACGCCACCTTCCTGCATCTCATTCAAGGCAGCACGCTGCCTGAACTGGAACAACGGCTGGGCTTCAAAAGCGGCGTGCTTCAGCGCGATGGCGCCTATATCTACCTGGTCGACGGCTTGGCGCTCAATCAGAACAACATCGCTCCCAGAGGCAATACAGACTGGTCGGCAGGCGTGAGCCCCAGAGACCTCGATACGCTCTCCAAGGCCGCGGGCAAAGCCGTCGGCTATCATCGCGACTACCCGGCGGCGGCAAAGCCCGTGATCCAGTTCGCGATTCTCGAGCCGGTCCCGCATGTCGGCATACGCTTCATTTTGCCGGGCGGGACCGTCTGAATTCGCCTCACTTCGCCGTCAACACCTGCGAAGAAACCCGCTCCGCCCTGACCTGCTGCTCCGAGAACGGCAACACCGCCAGCTTCTTCTGCGAGAACAGCGTCAGCTGATCGGCATACCAGGGCGACGCCGGATCGACCGACTGCCCATACACCAGCAGCCCTTTCGCAACCGGCCCGGCGTTGTCGAAGCCCACAAGCTGGATATAGCTCGTACCCCAGTCGACGTTGCGATAGCCTTTCGCCGTCAGCGCCGAGCGCATGTGGAGAGACGAATACGAGCCGTCTTCGTCGCCGATGCCGCCGTGCAGGCGGTAGAGCTTGTTGTTGCGTTGCTCGGTCTGGTAGTCGCCCAGCTGGCCGAACACCGGCACGCCGACTTCCTGCATGGCTGCCGATGCCGCCCGCAGCGCGTCCAGCAAGGCCGGCGCCGCGGACGCGGCGACGCCGCTCGGCGTGTTCACCGGATCGGCCGGATTGAAGGGCGTCGCCCACAGGTCGGGCAGCGCACGCGCGCGGTTCCAGAATTCGCGGAACAGGACGGCGCCGCGGCTGTCGAGGTCGGTTTTCCTGTCCCAGGCCGCCAGCGTTGCGCATGGCGCCAGCAGGCGCGCGTCGTTGGCCCTCAGGCAGGCGCGCAGCAGCGAAGGCAGCACCAGCTCGGCGGCGTAGAGCCGGTTTTCGAACATCAGGTCCTGCACGTCGTCGATGCGCAGGAAGCGGCGGTCCGCCAGCATCTCTTCCACCTGCTTGAAGCCGAGGCGGGTGCGCAGCGACTGCTGCTCGCCGGCGGCGCCGAACAGCGGCGAGTAGCCATAGGGCGCCGGGCCGACCAGCGGCGCCTTGGCATTCGTCAGCCAATAGGAATCGTTGGAGTTGCCGACGTAGTCCTGGCGAACGGTCGCCGGGGCGTTGGCGGCGCCGAACACGCCGGCCGGCGCGTCCGCGTCCTGGCCCCAGCCGCACTCGCTGCGGGTGCCGTCGAAGGCCAGCAGCGCCGGCACCAGCAGGCAATCGCCCAGGAACTTATCGGTGGTCATGTGCGGCACGACGCTGCCGTCGATGTAGAGCGCATTGCCTTTGCGATCGGCCGCGACGGTGTTCACCCAGGGCAGCCCTTTCACCGCATGGATGGCGCTCTGCAGCTGCGTCACGTCGTCGGCCTGGCCCATCTTCAGCCACTGGTCGCCGAGGCGGGTGTTGAAGCGGTTCGCGTCCGCCAGCACGAAGGCGCTGTCGCTGGTCCAGCCGATGCCGGCGTCGGGCAGCACGATCACGGCGCCCTGGTGGCTGAAGAAGAAGGAACGCTGCTTCGTCACCAGCTTGCCGTCGGGCTGCAGCACCTCGACCGACACGGTGCGCTCGGTCATCTTGCGCGGCGCGCCATCGTAGAAATAGGTGGTACCGGACGGGTCGGCCGGATCGAGGGCCAGGCGGAAGGTGGTGAAGTGCGACGCGCTCGTCACCGTATGCGACCACGCGAGGTTGCGGTTGAAGCCGATGGTGACGAAGGGCATGCCGCCCAGGCTTGCGCCCATCACGTCGTAGCGGCCCGGAACGGTCAGGTGCATCTGGTAGAAGCGGTCCGTGCCGGTCCAGGGATAATGCGGATTACCGAGCAGGATGCCCTTGCCGTTCGCGCTCGCGGCGCTGCCGACCGCCAGCGCATTGCTGCCCACGCCGGCCGGTATGCCCTTCGGCATCGGCGCGGTCGCGGCGGGCATCGCCCTGGCCAGCGAGACAGGTTCGGCAGGATCGCGCGAAGCCCCGACGATGGCCGCCGCGAAGGCTTCGCCGCTTGCGTGCAGCGCCTTTTCGCCGATGACCAGGTAGAGGTCGTCGACGCTGATCGGCTTGACCCAGGCCGCGCCATTGCAGGCCTTGGGCAGCCTGCCCCGCTTGTCGGCGAGGAAGCGGTTATAGCCTTCCGCATAACCGGCCAGCAAGTCCCTGACGTCCTTCGACGCCGCCGCATAGCCGGCGCGAAGCTGTTCCAGGTCCAGGTAGCCCTTGAAGAAGAAGTCGCTCTGCTCGTTCGGGAGCTGCATGAACAGGTCGAGGCCGGCGCCGTATTCGCCATTCACCGGCGCGGTGGCCGGGGCGGCGCCGCCGAAATAACGGGAACGTTCGCCGCGTACGGTCAGCAGCGAGTCCGCGAACATGCAGACATTGTCCTCTGCATACGCATAGGCCGCGCCATAGCCGAGGCTACGGAAATCGCCGGCCTTGACGTGGACGACGCCGTGGCTCGTACGGGTGATTTCGGTACGCACGTTGGCGGCCGCCGCGACATTCGACAGGGCCAGGGCGCTGAGCAAAGCAACAGTCGAGAGCTTCATGGGACTCCAGAGTCTTGTTGTAGAGAAATTGTGTCTGGAGAATAACAGATTTAAACATTTTCACGCACGCGTATCGTGCGGGCGTAACCCGGCATGCATGGAGCGAAAAAGTGCAAAGAAAACGCCAACCCGCGGGTTGGCGTTTGGTGGCCGGCGCCGGCGCGGCGTCATCGTTGCGCCAGGGTGGCCGTCACCACGTAGCGGATGGCCAGGCGCTGGTCCGGCACATAGCTCATCGTCATTTCGTCGCCGTTGTCGCCTTGGTTGAAGTCCATCGTGACATTGCCGTCACGGGAAACGAACTTGTCGGCCGAGACCGCGACCATCCGGATCGGCGGCTGCTGGTCGATCCGGGCAACGATGCCTTTCGAGGCCCTGTCCACTTTCATGTGCCAGCCGTTCGACAGGGCGTAATAGCCGCGCAGCGATTGGATCTGCTCCTCGCTGAGACGGACCGGGGCCGTCACCTGCACCGTGGAGATCGGCCCGGTGTCGGGCGATGGATAATTTCCTGACTGGGCGCCGGCGTTCGATGCCAGCAACAGGGCCGCGGGGACTGCCAATAGTGAGAGACGCATGATCGCTCCTTCGCGAAACAGGTTTTACCGCATGCTGGCCTCGCCAGCGGCGGTGAACTCAGTGTAGGACGGCGGTCTGCGGCCTCAAGGCCTTTGCGGGACCCATCACGAAACGGTCTGGGTTCCTGCAAAGCCAGACAGATACGAAATGACGCAAAAATGACGGGCGGCGGCGCAATTCGTATCACGATTCCTTGCTGAACTAAAAGTTGCCTATGGTCAATACTCTCACTTCGGGTTTTGCCTACATTGGACTCATCCAGTTTTCTCAACCAACCGAAAGGGAACGACCATGCGAGTACTTTCCACCTTCCTGGCGGCTGCCGTCCTGTTGACGACGGCAAGCGCGGTGCAAGCCGGCATCGAAGCCGATGAGCCCAGCCTGGCCGCTGCCGAGCAGATGGAACAGATTACTGGGGCGTACAGACTCAGTGACGGCCGCCGTGCAGACATTTTCCTGGTGGGCACGAGGCTCTACGTCAAGATCGGGCGTAGCCAGCAGAAAGCACTGCAATGGGCCGGGCCGAACCGCTTCGCATCGGCCGACGGCAAGATCGCCATCCAGTTCGGCCCCGATCCCGCCAACGACCGCATCGTGCTCGAGCACGACCGCGGCATCCTGCGCCAGGACACGATCCGGCTGGCCGCCAGCGAGCGCCCGGGCCGCGGCGGCGCCGACTGAGCCGCCGCGGCGCAAAAGGGACTGGCAAAATACCGCCAAGCCGTTATAATGCCGGCCTTCGGGTCGTTAGCTCAGTTGGTAGAGCAGCGGACTTTTAATCCGTTGGTCGCAGGTTCGAGCCCCGCACGGCCTACCACGAATATGCAGTATCGAATCAAGGCGTTACGAGTGATCGTGACGCCTTTTTTTGTGGCTGCGGCAGTCCTTCCTGATACATGCGCTACCCTGCTGGTGACGCGCAGCGGTCCGTCTACTCTCACTGCGTGAACGCGATCAGCTCCATCTTCAGCTCCCGCATTCCATCCGGCGCATAGATCGCGATCGCCTGCGCCTTCAGCGCATTCTCGTAGAGCCCGTTCCTGGTCGACAGCAGGAAGTAATAGGTGTCCGGACGAACCGGCACCGCCGTCGGCACCTGCGGCATGTGGGTCAGCGTGATGCCGGGAAGTGCCGATACCACGATGCGTTCGATGTCGTCGGGTGAGCCGATCTTGAATCGCACCGGTACGGCCGCCACCAGCTCGAGCGCCGGCATGTCCGCGCTCACGGCAAGGCAGAGCTGCGTTTCCTGGGTCAGTTTCGACGCATCGAGCGTTCCCCGATAGTGTGTGCGGCGATTGTCCTCGGCGATGAGCGGAATGGTGAAGTACTTGGCCGAGATGACGGTATCGACCAGATAGCGGATCACGGCATCGAGCTGTGCAAACGTGACGCCGGGATCGGCGTGCTCATAGGCAGGCAGGTCAGGCGTTTTGTACCTGTCCGAGAACGTCATCAAGCCGCCCGCCAGCGCCAGCAGCTTCTCGTAAAGGTCCTCGGGATGCTGTACCTTGGCGCGCGCGCAGTGCTGCAGGGATGCATTCGCCGTGCTGATGATGTTCAGCATCCACCAGGACGTGATGTCGCCTGCGTGCACCTCGAAGGTGGCCGCATTCGTCTTCCGGTGCGAGTTGTGCAGCTGCACGATCTTGGCCGACAGCGCGCTCATCAAGCCATCGAGCAGTTGCTGGAGCGGCGGGGCGGCACTGATTGCCACACATGGCGGGACGAAGGTCGGATCGGCCTCGAACCCACCGCGCGGGTCGCGATGGATGCGCAGCACGGGAAAGCTGACATGCCCATCGCGCGGCTCGACGTGGGACATCAGCCGGAGCCGCTTTTTCAGGAACGGCACGTCGATCGGCACCGCGTCGCTGAACAGGTCGGACGTTTCCGCCTCCGCCAGCGCATAACGGCCGCCCTCCTCCGCGTTGGCGCCATGCGGCCGGATGGTCGGGAGTGCGGCATAGATGGTAAAGGTGTTGATTTCCTGCGGCAGCTGGGCCAGGTCGACCGGCAGCGGCAACAGGTCCGTTGCCGGTGCATCGTAGACCTCCCCATCCTGGAAGATCAGCGACATCGCCTGCGCCTCGAGCATGTTATGGCCGAGTCCTTCCATGTTCCATTGCAGAAGACGGGCGCCCCAGAAGTTAGGATTGAGTGCGGACGCCATCCTGAGCAGACGCGTCTCGTGGTACAGGTCCTGCCGCTGGAAATGCTGGGGTCCCAGCGTCAGCCCCTCGGACCACAAGATTTTCGCTCCCATGCTCATCGCTCTCTCCTCGGCCAGATACGCATTGTTCAGATTCCATAAAGCATGGCCGGCATTGCGCAAAAATTGTTGATCCAGCGCATCAAGCTGAAATTTCTTCTTCTAAATATATCTGTTGATAGGACGCAACTTTAGGAGCGCCAAGAAGGGAATAATGACGCTTCGTCTGCTCATGACGGTCTTAGGGGAAACAGCATGCAGAGTGTCGTGCCAGGCTTGTTCGACCGTTTGGATGCCGATGACGATGCACCGCAAAGTCAGTTTCGTACATCTCCTCGCAAACTTGACGAATGGCGGGAGAGCATTACCCGCGACCTCGAAGCGCTCCTCAACACGCGCTCCGCCCTGCTCCCCGATGCGCTGGCCAGCTACCCCGAGGTGAGCGCGTCCATCGTGCATTACGGCCTGATCGATTTCGCCGGCATGTGCATGACGAGCGATACGGACCAGAAGCGGATCTGTAGCGCGGTCCAGAAGGCGATCGAGCGGCACGAACCGCGGCTGCACAGAGTGACGGCGACGTTGCAACCCAGGAAAGGCGCGATCAACCGGGTCGACTTCGTGATCACCGCCGAATTGAAGAGCGCGCCGGTGGCCGAACCGATGCAGTTCAACGCCGTGTTCCAGCCATCGCTGCAGCGCTATTCGGTGCAGAGCGTGCGCAGCGCCAGCTAATTCGGCACAATCGAGGCACCAGCACCATGGATGAACTGTTTGCGCAATACGAACGCGAGCTCGTCACGATGCGGCAGCTTTGCCGCGAATACGCCGAGCGTTATCCGAAGGTCGCGGCCAAGCTGCAGATTGGCGACGAGGCTTGCGACGATCCGCACGTCGAGCGCCTGATCCAGTCCGTCGCCCTGCTGTGCGCCAGGGTGTCGAAGCGGCTTGACGACGCGTATCCGCAATTCACGGAGGCGCTGCTCAACCTCCTCTTTCCGCACTATTTGCGGCCATTCCCCTCGTGCGCGATCGTGCGCTTTCTCCCGGCAGCGCGTGGCACCGGCGGCAGCACCAGCACCGTCGCGCGGGGAAGCTTGCTGGAGTCAGCGCCAGTACGCGGTGTGAACTGCAGGTTCCAGACCGCGTACGATGTCACGCCCTGCCCGGTCACTATCACCTCCGCCCGCTTCGATGAAGTCATCCGCGCGCCGTCTTCGACCAGGCTCACGCCGGCGGTAACGGCATCGATCAGCATCGAGTTCGAATCCATGGCCCCTTTGACGACGTCGGCCGCGTTCAGGTTTTATCTCGACGGCGATGCTTCGTTCAGCGCGGCGTTGCGCGATGCGCTGTTCATGCGCACGGCAACGACATACGTCCAGGCCGGCGCCGACGGGGCATGGCAGCCGCTCGCCGCGATACCGGTCGCCGCGGCCGGTTTTGCCGATGGCGACGCCTTGATCCCGTTCGACGCCCGCTCGCACCGCGCCTACCGGATCCTTGCGGAGTATTTTGCCTTTCCGGAGAAGTTCAACTTCGTCGATATCGACCTGGCCGCGCTATGCGCACGATTGCCCGCGGATTGCACCCGCTTCACGCTGCATCTTGGGCTGGCAGGCGTGCCGCCGGGGTCAAGCCAGGCAAGGATGCTCGCCGGCCTGTCGGCACGCAGCCTGCTCCCAGGCTGCACGCCGGTCGTCAATCTGTTCAGGCAGCCGGGTGTCCCGATCGACTACAGCCAGCAGACGGCCGAGTATTCGGTGCTGGCACATCCCGCTCATGCGTCTGCGTATGAAGTCTATTCGGTCGACCGGGTCCACATGGTGCGTCAGCAGGGAAAGGACATCGCGCCAGTCGAATTCCACCCATTCTATGCGCTGCGGCACGGCGAGTGCGATGCACGCAAGGGGCGCTACTGGATACTCCGCCATGACGACACATTGGCAGCCATCAGCCCGGGCCACGAAAAGCTCATCTCGCTCGTCGATGCCGACGGCGGGCCGCTCGCGGTAGAGCAAGCAACGCTCTCGATCGACCTCACCTGCACGAACCGCGACCTGCCCTGTCTGTTGAAGACCGGCGCGGCCGGCGGCGACCTGTCCGTACCGGGCGCCACCGAGGGCGCGGCGATCCGTTTCCTGCGCCGGCCCACGCGCCCCCATCGCCTGGCAAACGGCCGGGGCGCCCACTGGCGCCTGATCTCGCACCTGACCCTCAACCATCACTCGCTCGCCATGGAAGGCGCGGACGGCCTGCGCGAAATGCTGGCCTTGTACGACTTCACGGGATCGGCGGTATCGCGACGGCAGATCGCCGGCATTGTCGGGCTTGAACATGCGGAGGCCACCGCGTGGTTGCGGCACAAGCGCGGTTCGTCGCTGGCGCATGGGACGGAGGTACGCCTGACGATCGACGAAGAGGCCTTCGTTGGCGCCGGCCTCCACCTGTTCGTGCAGGTCATCGATCAGTTCTTCGCGCTGTACGTCCAGATGAACAGCTTTATCGAGCTCGTGATCCTGTCACACCAATCCGGGGAGGAGCTGTTCCGATGCAAACCACGCAGCGGCAGCATGCCGCTCTCCTGATCGAGCCCCTGCTCGCGGCGCCCTACCGCTACCGGTTCGCACAACTGCTGAACATCCTGGTGCGGATGCTGCGCCAGCAGGGCATTCCCTATCCTCAGGCGTTCAGCCAGGTGCTGCGCTTTCGTAACAGCCTGTCGCTGGCTTTTCCGGCCAGCGAGATCGAGAGCATGCAGGTCGACGCGGTGGATGATGACAGCATGCCGCGCATTCACATCACGCCGGCATTCATCGGGCTACTCAGCGCAAGCGGCACCCTGCCCCTGCATGACACCGAACGCGCGGCCGCCAGGGCGAACCTGGGCGCGGACGAGAGCTGGAAGCCATTCATCGACCTGTTCTCCAATCGGGTCATCGGCCTGTTCTACGAGGCTTGGGGCAAGTACCGCGTCGAGCATGGCCTGGACACGCAAGGCCAGGACGATCTGCTGCCGCTGTTGAGCGCCTTGGGCGGTCTGCGGCCGGCCAGCTTCGGGGCAGCCCGGCCCTATGCATCGATTCCAGCGGAAGTCGCCGGTTACTATTCCGGGCTGCTCAGGACGCGTCCAATCGCTGCCTCGAGCGTGGAGCGTGTGCTGGGCGAGTATTTCGGCGTTCCTGTCCGGGTCGAGGAATTCGTTGGCGCCTGGGACCCGATACCGGAGAAGATCCGCAGCACGCTGGGCGCTACCCACCCCACCCTCGGCTTCGGCGCCGCCTTGGGCACGCGGGCATGGCGCAACGACTTGCGGGTCCGCCTGCATATCGGCCCGCTGGATGAGGAAGCGGCGAAATCGTTTTTGCCGAATGGCCGTTCTCACGCCGCGTTGACGGAGATGGTCAGCCTGTTTGCGGTGCCGTCGGTGCAGTACGAAGTCCGGCTTTTATTGGACAAACCCTGTCTCAAGCCCTTGACCCTGGCGACCAGAGGACCGGATCGCAAGCGTCTTGGTTTGAATTCCTTCCTGACCGTCAGCGCGGGGAAGGCAAGCCGGCCCGATATACGTTCCGTCCTTCGGCTGACGGCAGCGAAGGGCACGACAGGACAAGGACTTCGGCGCCGGAATGTCGCCCTGCAGCTGTGACGCATGGATCAGCACGGACGCGACGACCGCTACCCATCAGGACAACAGCACAGTTCGGTTATTACTCTATATCAAGGTCGTCAGAAGAGCGCTTGGTTACCTTAGCCGATGGAAAATCTGATACCTGATAACCCATCGGAGGCAACACATGGGCGAAAGCCAAGCGATCGCGGCGGGAGCTGCGCTGTCGGCGTTCAGTCTCGATGCGCAGCACGACCGCCTGATGCGCCTGGATTTCCCCCGCAACGACGGGCCGGATCGCATACTCCTGCCGAACCGGCTCAAGGCGCACGAGGAAGTCTCGCGCTGCTTCCGCTTCGAGGTCGAACTCCTGTCGGACAACGTAGAGATTCCCCTGAAGGCGATAATGGCCAGGATGGTCACGATCTCCCTGGTGCGCGAAGACGGCTCGCTGCGCTACTTCAACGGCTACGTCACCGAATTCCGCTTCCTTCGCGCTGATGGCGGCTTCGCGTTCTACCACATGGTCCTGGAACCCTGGCTGGCCTTCACCAAGCTGCGCAAGGACAACCGTTCGTTCCTTGGCAAGAGTGTCATCGACATCACCGAGCTCACCTTTGCCCAGTACCGCCAGAACGACTGGCATCCAGTCATCGTCGAAGAGTATCCCCGGCTGACCTGCGCCAACCAGTACGACGAGACCGACTACAACCACCTGCACCGGCGCTGGGAAGAGCTCGGTCTGCACTATTACTACGAGCACCGGGCCGACGGACACACGCTCTTTCTCAGGGACAGGAGCACGCTCGCCCAGCCCATCGACCCGACCGGCATTGACGATTCCGGCGAAATCCCGTTCCGCGACAAGGCCGGCTCGCTCGAAGACGACGGCATCCGCGAATGGATTCCGATGCGCCGCCTCGGCTCCGGCCAGACGACGCTGGTCAGCTTCGACTACAAGAACCCGGTCGCGCAGCGCTCGACCGCCGAGTCGCTCAACAAGCAGGGCGACGTCTACCCTTACGAAATCTACGAAGACACGGGCGCCTACGGTTTCCGCACGCACGACGAGGGCGAACGCCTCGCGCAGCAGCGCATGGGCGGGCTTGATGCGAACACGCAGACTTTCGAAGCGCGCGGCAACGACCGCACCGCCCAGCCGGGCCGGTGCTTCAAGCTTGCCGACCATTTCAGCGCCGAGCTTCGCGTACCCAAGCGCGGCGAGCCGGCCAAGCCCAGTATCCGCGACCGCGACTACCTGATCCTTTCCGTCGACCACGAAGCCAGCAATAACTACCAGGCCGGGCCGGGCGCGCCATCGCACTACGAGAACAGCTTCCGCTGTGTGCGCAGGGATATCCAGTGGCGCCCGGGACGGCACTACAACAGTCAGCCCTGCACCTGTCACGGCATCCAGACCGCCATCGTGGTCGGGCCGGCCGGCGCCGAGATCCATACCGACGGCTATGGGCGGGTCAAGATCCAGTTCCACTGGGACCGGCTGGGCAAGCGCGACGAGAAGAGCTCGGCCTGGGTCCGCGTGATGTCGCCCGGGGCCGGGGTCGAATTCGGGAACATCCGCCTGCCGCGGGTGGGCGAGGAAGTGGGCGTGGTCTTCGTCAACGGCAACATCGACCATCCGCTGATTTTGGGTGTGCTGTACAACTTCACGCACATGCCGCCGTGGCAGCTGCCGGAACAGCAGGCTTTGAGCGGTCTGCGCAGCCGGGAGCTGCAGGCGGGTGAAGCGAGCGGGCGTGGCAATCACCTGGTGTTGGACGACACCCCAGGCAAGATCCAGGCGCAGCTGAAGAGCGATCATCAGTGCAGTCAGCTGTCGCTTGGGCATATTACCCGCATTGAGGACACGTCCGGCCGAACGGATCCTCGCGGCGAAGGATGGGAGCTGGCCACCAATGCCTGGGGCGTGGCGCGTGCTGGCCAAGGCATGCTTATAACGACGGAAACACGGCCGAACGCGGCTTCCCATATCAAGGACATGGGCGAGACGATCCAGCGGCTGTCGGCCGCCGCGGACGTGCAAGAGCAGTTGACCAGTATGGCACAGCACTGTGGCGCCCAAGAGAAACAGGAACCTCAGCAAGCGGATGCTGTCGAGGACCTCAAATCTCAGAACCAGGGCATCCGAGGCGGCGGCAAGGGAGAGTTTCCGGAATTGGCCGAGCCACACCTGGTCGTCGCGAGTCCGGCTGGTATCGAACTCAGCTCGGCACAATCCACCCACATCGCCAGCAGCCGCCATACCGCCATCACCAGTGGTAAAAGCCTGTCAATAGCCAGCATCGACGGGCTGTTTGCGAGCGTCGGTAAGACCTTCCGGCTATTCGTGCACAAGGCCGGTATGAAGCTGATCGCCGCCGGCGGCAAGGTATCTGTGCAGGCGCAAGAGGACGACGTGGAAATCATCGCCAACAAAGTGCTTGCGCTCTTGAGCGAGTCCGACTGGGTGACGATCAGGGCCAAGAAAGGGGTGAGGCTGCAGGGCGCCAATCACATGGTTGAGATTAGCGATCAAACGCAGTTCTTCACTTCATCGCCTGTGCTCTTTCACGGCAATTTAGAAACTTTGCCTCCCAAGAGCGTTTCGCAAGCTTTCAACGAGAAGCCGACCGGTTATCACTTCGACCAGGAAGTGCATTTTCTCGAAGTGGACGGCAAGCCAGCAAAGGACGTTGCATATGAGATCGTTCGGGATGACGGTTCCGCCAAGAATGCCAAGACCGGAAAAAATGGCAGTACCGAAATAGAAAAAGGCACAGGAATGGACAGCTATACGATCTACTGGAAAGGTGAACTTCCATGAGCGATAAAAGCAACCTCAACGAACGCGGAAACCACCAAGGTCATTTCACTCAAGGTGTCGGTGGCTGGGCTGAATACACAGTCCACCTGACTGAAATTGGAGACACCGCCCGACACGACGTCGCGGTGCCACCAGGAAAGGTAATTCCAGTCATCTTTCTGCCCGGCGTGATGGGAAGCAATCTGCGCATGAGCAAGGAGCGCCAAAACAATAAAGAATTGAAGCGCACCGACAACCGTGCCTGGCGCCCCGACGACCTTCTGTCCGCCTCCGGTCAACTGGATGTTTTAGGCGGCAATGGCATAGGCAACTGGTTCAAGAACGCGACGCCAGCGCAGCGCCAACTCGTCTTTGACCCAAACGAAACAGAGGTCGAATACTACCATTATACGGAAAGTAAAAGCCGCTTTGACCCTGACGGAAAAGAAACGCTTGCCGCTGATACCCGACATCAGAATGTACCAGATTCGCTCCCTCCGATTCCGCCGCTGATCGGAACCCTCTCGATCTCAGACAACAAGAGAAGTGGGAAACGCTCGAAAGCAACTCCGGCACAAGTCGCACGTTGGAGAGGTTGGAGCGAAGTGTTATTTGCTGGCTCATATGGGGAAATGCTGCAGACGGCTGAGTACTTCCTTAATAATATGGTCATGTCCAAACAGCTCAATCCATGTTGGCAAAAAAAGCCAACGAACCCGATCACGGGACAACCTATGGACAGATCGGGTTGGAGATATGGGAATATATCTCGCTTACTCTTGGGCGACCCAAAACACCTTGGCGCCGACTCGGGTGTGGCGATCGACGAAACCGACATAAAAAGAATATCCAAATGCTGGTATCCGGTCCATGCAATGGGTTACAACTTCTTGCAAAGCAACGGCAAGTCTGCAACTGTCGTCGCAAAGCGTATTCGTGGCTTAGTGAAGGGTTACCAAGAACGCGGTTTCAAATGCGACGAAGTGATCATCGTAACCCATAGTATGGGCGGCCTTGTCGCCCGCGCCCTGCTGCACCCTCACTACGGAAATATGCTCAACGACCAGAGCGTTAAAGTACTAGGGATATACCACAATGTAATGCCTACGATGGGGGCCGGGAGTGCGTACAAGAGGATGCGATTCGGTTTTCAAGATAAGCCCGGAAAATTAGAACAAATCAAATCCAAGATTATCGGCATCAACGGTGAGCACGCGACCGCGATTCTTGCCAATACACCCGCGCCCTTGGAATTGCTGCCTGGCGCCGCATACGGAAAAGACTGGCTGAAGGTAATAGACGAATCAGGTAAGACACTGTGGAGTTGGCCACGCAATGGTGAGACGGCACTTGACAATATTTATCTGCAATCCGAAGACACCTGGTGGCGTCTAATCAATCCCAAATGGGTCAATCCTGCGGATATAGAGGAAAAGAACGGTGGCGGCTTAGGAAAAGTACGAGCTCGCCTAAAAGATGCGGCTGACTTTCTTCAGTCTATCGAAAATACCTTCCATCCAAAAAATTGCTACGCGAGCTTCTGCGCCTCCCGCGAGCGCCTAACATACGGGGAAGTTGTCTTCAAGACGCAAGACTATCTATGGCAGCCCGGCAAAATTCGCAAGGCATTGCCCCCGCCCGAGACCTGGAAACTATTAGCTGACGACGCAAAAGGCGTGCTTACAGTTCAGGCAGGAGCGGAAAAATTATTTCTGTTGTTACAGCACCCCAATGCCCCCGGTGATGAGACCGTTCCTTCTGAGCGTTCTGCACGGCTAATCAAAGGTCATCTCTTCGTGCATGGTGAAACAAAAGGCGGAAGCTATGAGCATCAGGCGAGCTATTCGGACCCGAAAGTGCTGGCATCCATGCTGTATTCAATCGTCCAAATAGCCAAGACGGCCAAATGGGAGTGAGGTATGACTAAGTCATCGAGAAACGTAAAGCATTGGGCGGCTTTGCTAATTTCAGTTTCGCTACAAGCCTGCTCGCCCAACTATTCCTATAAGGAGAAAGCCGTGCCTGCCCCCGTACAACTCAGCGCTCGCTTAAGCAAATTGTTCTCAAAAACCAAGCTCGTCTGCTTCGGTCGGTATGCCTTGGAAGTACCCCAAGAAGCACAACTCGTATGGGGAAATGCCTCTTTTCCATCTAAGGTCGAGGTATTTCCCGGCGGTTTAGATGCAAGCAAGCAACGGATCGAGGATGACATTGCCAAGTTAAAAGAGGACGACAAAACTGTAGAGATTACATATAACCAGGCAGGCCCAGTCGAAAACAGCTGGCAAATCCGGTATTACCCTGGCAAAAATGCAAAATCCGAAGGGCTCTATTTCTTTGATACCTATATCAACAAGGGGGAGCTAACATTCGTTCTCGGCGGCTCTCTCAAACACCAGACAGAAGAAGCTGCGGCAGCTAGACAGGCGATGCGAGCAAAGAGCTTACGTCTGCGCACGCCAGACGAAATTCCTGCTGAACCGGGTTATTGCATCGAACATGGCTTCATGACTGGCACTTCTTACAAAGACCAAGAAATGGTCAATGTAGGAATTGTGATCCCAAGCCTGCCAGATGTAAGTTTTTCAGTAAGTTCAAATAAGAATGCTTATGGCGACTACACCCCTGAAGAGTTCGAGAAAATCCAACGACCGAAACTTTCTCTGCTCGCTCGCATTAAGGAGGCGCAAGATGATCAGGGCATTCACTATCCTAGCCGTACAGTCCTGCGCGAAGGAAAGCGCAACGTGCAACACTGGCACGGTGAGGAATCGCTAATCAGACGCAAAGATGGCACGCACGATTTCGAATGGGCCTTAGTCGGGACACCGAGGGACGTTGCCAATCCCTCCGAGTTTAGCGCACAGATGTTCACGAAGGTGGAACATAACACAGTTAGCGCGGCCAAATCGGCGTCGCTCAGCGATGACGAAGCGGTCGCACTATGGGACAAACTCCTCTCCGGCCTGAAGTTCAGGGTCAAGGTGCCAGGGGCACCTGAAGGCTCGTATTTCATGCCACCGGGTAAAGCCGACGCTGCAATTGCAGGCCGGTAACGTTCAAATTACGATCTCTACAAGAACGAACAGGACGAACAATGAAGCATCAAGGACGCGGTGTAATTCGCGCCAACGACAAGACCGATCACGGCGGCCAGGTCATCAGTGCATCCTCAGGCACAACAGTAATCGGCGTAGTCGCAGCACTTCAAGATGACATGACGCAGTGCCCGAAGTGCAAGGGTAACTTTGCGATCAAGCCTGATGGCGCAGGCGCACGACACGAAGGTAAGCCGTATGCCTACGATGGCGACGTGACCGAATGCGGCGCAAAATTGATAACGTCGTTGTGAATTGACCGCTAAAAGTACCGTCACTGTGCCATGCTATCTCGATGTGAAGGAGTATGCCATCGCAACGAGAGATCCATTCGACGGTACCGAGCCGCCAAACAACGCTTGAGTTTCTCGAAGTTATGGTCACAATGGAGACACTATGGCAGGACCGTCCTATTTTAAAGGTAGCTACTGGGGTCGCGGTTGGAACGATGGCGTATGTCGTTCTCGCAGTCTGCGCGTTTGCTGTGCGCTCTCCTGCAGTAAATTTGCTTCTGCTGCCCGGTTACTTCATGTTGATCGCGCCAGCGCCGATCCTTGCCATGGTAGGGTTGAGTGCTAGAGGCTGGCTCATAGCAGAGCCAAACACGGCTGGATTTGTGCTGTTGAGCTCCCTGACAAGCCCATGATTAATTTCACTGAAGGGAAAATTGATATCGGCGAGAAAAATATTCTCGCTGCACAAGTCATTGATCAATAAAGAATGTCCGTACCGACCCTGCGACTTTTAACCCCTTGGGCACTGGTTCGAGCCCAGCACGGCCTACCAAGATTCAACGAAAACGCCAGCCCCCGGGCTGGCGTTCTTGTTTGCGGGACCGATCCCGCTATCTTCAACGCTGCACCAGCCTCGTCGTCGAGATCACGACCACCTGCGCCGTGCGCGAACTTGGCACATAGCTCATCAGCATTTCATCGCCCAGCGCGCCGCGGTTGAACTCCATCGCGACATTGCCGTCACGGGTCGCGTACCTGTCCCGCGACAGCGCAACGAGCCGGATCGGACGCTGCTTGTCGATCTGCGCGACGATGCCGTCGGCCGACGGATCCACCTTCAGGCGCCAGCCGTTCGACATCGCATAGCCGCCGCTGATCGCCTCCGCTTCGTAGTCGCGGAACGTGAACGCCGGTGTTTCCGCCATCACCTCCACCCGTGACATCGCCTCGGGCGTGGTCAATGGGTAGTCTTGTGCCTGCGCTTGTGTCTGCGCACCCGCGCTTGACGCCAGCAGCAGCAGGGACGCGGGAAGAATCAGTACTCGGGATCGCATGATGACTCCTTAAAACAGATTGACCGTAAGGCCAGTCTAGAGGGGAGTCCACGGGCCGCAAGCAATTCGGCCCCGGCATCACGAAACCGTCTCATACCGCTGGAGTCTAGATCGATGCGAAATGATACGAATCCACGGCAATGCGCGGATTCCCGTATCACGAGCCGCCCGCCAGATGGCCGCCCTCGCCTTCCCAGTTGGCGACCTCGTACGGCGTGTCCTGGCCGGGTGGACGGTAGGTGCCGCTCCTGGTCACGGCATGGTCGATTTCCTGCGCCGTGAGCAGGACCGTCGTCTTGCAGGTCGTGACGCCGGCGGCGTTCACCCTGAGGGCCAGGGCCGCGGCGCTGGTGTTATCGGGAAGCTCGCCGATGATGATGACGTCGCGGTCGCCGAACACGAAATAAAGCGCTTCGACCTTGCCGCCCAGCGAGGCGAACAGTTCGTCGACCGCGGCGCGCCGCCGCGTGCCGCCTTCCTTCATCAAGCCGTTGATCCCTTTGCTGAGATAGTTTGCTTCCACCAGATACTTGGCCATGGCAGTCCCCCGTCCGGATGTCCTGCTGTTGGACCCTGGCGCCTGCACGGCGGTTCAACGGCGGCCATGGCATATGCATGTTTGATAACAAATCGTGACAGTTTTTCGGAACCCGCGCTGCTATCCTGTAAAGGTGCAAGCAAGAGGGAGAAGAAAAATGAACGCCTTCCGGTTCGGATTGGCGGCGGCACTGTTCGCCGCCGGCAGCGCCCATGCGCAATTGCGGGATCCGGCATCCCAGGCCCGGCTGCAGGCCCAGCCTTCACCGGAAGCCAGGGCTTTCGCGAAGATGCCCACGCCTTTCGAACGAACCTACATGGTCGACGAAGGCGCCCATCCGTTCACGAAGCTCTTCGATGGCTACCGCAGCGATCCGCGCCTGGTCGCCGGCATCGATCTCAACCGCCACCTGGCGCTCGAAGCCGGCTATGTCGAGCGCAAGGACCGCGGCTTCCACGCGATCGACCCGCGCGACCCGCTGGACACGGCCGGCGCCCTGGGCGCCAAAGGTTTCCACAGCTATGTCGCCCTCAAGGTGACGGCCCCGATCACCGACGATCTCTCGGCCTACGGCAAAGTGGGACTTTCCCACAGCGAGCGGCGCGGCGCCGATGCCCGCGGCAGGGAGGACAACGCCATCGGCGGCGCCTATACCGGCATCGGTGCGAAATACAAACTGAACGAGAAGGCGTCCGTGAGCGTGGAAGGCCAGAAATTCGGCAATACCGCCGAGAAGTGGGGCAACGACACCAACGGCAACAAGGTCAACGCAAAGCTCAATCTCGGCTTCTGAACCTCTTACCGCAGAGCGCATCCAAAGGGTATCGACAAGTTACCCCGGAGCGGCCATGCGAGTTCTTCTCTGTCTCTTTGTCCTGCTGCTGGGCTGTGCGGGCTGCGCCAGCAACATCTATCCACGCAAGCCGACCTCCCAGGAAATGGCCAATGCCGAAGGCCTCTACGGTCTGCAGGACGGCTACCGCGCCCACATCTTCGAGCTCGACAGCCGGCTCTACGTCAGGATCGGCGCCCATCAGCAGAAGGAACTGCAGCTGGCCGGACCGGAGCACTTCGTCTCGAAGGCCGGCGACGTCTCGATCCAGTTCCAGCCCGAGCGCGAGGAGGATGACGCCGAGCGGGTCGTGGTCGAGTACGCACGCGCGCCCGGCGGGCATCCGCCGGTCCTGTTCTCGACCGGGCCGCGGCCGGGGCGCAGCTTCGTCGATTAGTGGATCGCCCGATCAGCGTTTCAATTGCGAGAGATCGCGCACCGCGCCGCGGTCCGCCGACGTGGTCAGCGCCGCATAGGCCTGCAGCGCCTGCGACACCACGCGCTCGCGGCCGAGCGGCTTCCAGGCCTCGAGGCCGCGGTCTTCCATCTTCGCGCGGCGATGCGCCAGTTCCTCCATCGAAACGCGCAAGTCGATGGTGCGCGCAGGGATGTCGATGTCGATCATGTCGCCCTCTTCCACCAGGCCGATCGCGCCGCCTTCCGCCGCTTCCGGCGAGGCGTGGCCGATCACCAGGCCCGAGGAGCCGCCCGAGAAACGGCCGTCGGTGAACAGCGCGCAGGCTTTGCCGAGTCCCTTGGACTTGATGTACGAGGTCGGGTACAGCATCTCCTGCATGCCGGGGCCGCCCTTCGGGCCTTCGTAGGTGATGATGACGACGTCGCCGGCCACGACCCGGTCGCCGAGGATGGCTTCGACCGCGGCGTCCTGGCTCTCGAACACGCGCGCCCTGCCGGAGAATTTCAGGATGCTCTCGTCGACGCCGGCCGTCTTCACGATGCAGCCCTTCTCCGCGATGTTCCCGTACAGGACCGCCAGGCCGCCGTCCAGCGAATAGGCATGGGCCAGGTCGCGGATGCAGCCCTTGGCGCGGTCGATGTCGTTGTCGTCGAAGCGCTCGGCCTGCGAGAACGCGACCTGGGTCGGCACGCCGCCCGGCGCCGCGCGGAACAGCTGGTGCACGGCCGGGTCGTCGCTGCGGCGGATGTCGTATTTCTCGATCGCCTCGGCCAGGCTGGCGCTGTGCACGCTGGGGACCGAGGTGTCGAGCAGGCCGGCGCGCGCCAGTTCGCCGAGGATGGCGACGATGCCGCCGGCGCGGTGCACGTCTTCGATGTGGTACTTGTCCGTCATCGGCGCGACCTTGCACAGGCAGGGCACCTTGCGCGAGATGCGGTCGATGTCGGCCATGGCGAATTCGACGCCGGCTTCGTGGGCCGCGGCCAGCAGGTGCAGCACGGTGTTGGTCGAGCCGCCCATCGCCACGTCCAGCGTCATGGCGTTCTCGAAGGCGGCCTTGGTGGCGATCGAGCGTGGCAGCACCGAGTCATCGTCGCCTTCGTAGTGGCGCTTGGCCAATTCAACAATCAAGCGTCCCGCGCGCAGGAACAGCTCCTTGCGGTCGGCGTGGGTGGCGACGATGGTGCCATTGCCCGGCAGCGACAGGCCCAGCGCCTCGGTCAGGCAGTTCATCGAATTGGCGGTGAACATGCCCGAGCAGGAGCCGCAGGTCGGGCAGGCCGAGCGCTCGATTTCGGCCACGTCGGCGTCCGACACGGTGCTGTCGCCGGCCTTGATCATGGCGTCGACGAGGTCCAGCTTGATGATCTTCCTGTCGTTGTTGACGGTCTTGATGACCTTGCCCGCTTCCATCGGCCCGCCGGACACGAACACCACCGGGATGTTCAGGCGCATCGCGGCCATCAGCATGCCGGGCGTGATCTTGTCGCAGTTCGAGATGCAGACCATGGCGTCGGCGCAGTGGGCGTTGACCATGTATTCGACGGAATCGGCAATCAGGTCGCGCGAAGGCAGCGAGTACAGCATGCCGCCGTGGCCCATGGCGATGCCGTCATCGACGGCGATGGTGTTGAATTCCTTCGCCACGCCGCCGGCCGCCTCGATCTCGCGGGCGACCAGCTGGCCGAGGTCCTTCAGGTGCACGTGGCCGGGCACGAACTGCGTAAACGAGTTCACCACCGCGACGATCGGCTTCTCGAAGTCGCCGTCCTTCATGCCGGTTGCGCGCCACAGGGCGCGGGCGCCCGCCATGTTGCGGCCCTGGGTGGTGGTACGGGAACGGTAGGTCGGCATGATGTCTCCTCGAGGCCGGGCTTCAAAGCGGCCATAGATCAAAGCACCAGATTGCCGCAGCGCCTGTGATTTGTCTAATATATGATTTATTGCTCAGTGATTCTTTTTGCGTATCACAGGGAATAGCCGACATGCGGGCATGCCTGGAATGGTAGAGTATGTTTTTTATTAACTCTGCTGATGAGGCTTTAGATGTTGCTTCGAAACGTATCGATTCTCCCCTTGATCGCTTCTTTAGCAGCATGTGCGGGCACAGCGCCAAGCAGCCTCACTCGCCTGGATGACGGACGCTCGATCAAGCTTTCTGACAGCCTCGTTTACGAAGTAAACAAGGGCATTCTCGGCACAAAATACGAATACACTTTCGTTCCAGGCACCTATCGCGCGGCATTTTCAGATTTGAATGGCGCTTATTTTCAGGGACCTCCCTCGTGTTTTCGTGCGAAGCTCATGGTTGCAGGAGGTCTGCAGGATTCGTTAGTCGGTAAAACAGTGGTTGTTGCCGATTGCGGTGTGTATGTTCCTGCGGATCCGAGCAAGCTACCTTCGCTTTATACGGTGAACGGCACCGGTGCAAATATGACGCTCGGTGCGAAAGACGACGATATCTCGCGTGCGTTAACAACAAATCAAATCATCGCCAACCCATCAATCAGTCCGGCAGCAGGAGGCCTGGCCGGCGGTATCGTTGGGGGACTTTCCGCAGCCATTTCGGCCGCCGAACAAGGACGTCTCGTCATGACGGATCAGCCGCCTACGGCCCAGCTAAAACTGCTTGTATCAGGCCACTGAAGCGGTACAAGCGCCGGCGTGAGGAGCCGCCCCGATATTTTCTGCACGAAAGGCCTTGGCCGGATGCTGTCGAGCCGCTATAATGCTCGCCGTTGGGTCGTTAGCTCAGTTGGTAGAGCAGCGGACTTTTAATCCGTTGGTCGCTGGTTCGAGCCCAGCACGGCCTACCACGAACAAGCAGTAAAGAAAAAGGCTTCCATCAGGAAGCCTTTTTTTCGTCCAATGGTCCGCTTAGTTCAACTTATTGAGCGCTTCGACAGCATCGATCAAGCCAAAGCCATCGTAGAGGCTCCATACCTTGGTCGCCGAACCACCCGAGAACGGCACCACGCGCGCCGGCGCGGCGGTTTGCATGATCGACTTGACCTGCTTCGGCGTGAGCGAACCAGGTCCGCCCGCTTTCTGCAACATCAGCGCGGCCACGCCCGCCGCATGCGGCGCAGCGGCGCTGGTGCCGAAGAAGTTCGGGCGCCCATTGCCTTCGTAATCCGAACCCGGGTAGAAGAAAGTCGTGTCACCGCCGTCCGTCGCGGCCATGTCGGGTTTCTTGCGCGTTTCCGGCACGGCCAGGCGATTGCCGGCTGCATCGAAATAGATGCTCGATGGCCCCGGACTGCTGAAGCCCTCGAGTCCCGGCTTGTACGGCATGACCGAGGGATTCAGCACCGTGTAGCGGTAGGCTGCGACACTGTTGGCATTCGCCGCCGCGTTGTGTCCGAAGGTGGTAGGACTGTTCGACGCAGCCAGGGCCGAGCCACCCCAGCCGTCGAGGTTTACCAGGCGCACGCGCGTCGCTTGCTTGGTACCGGCACTGGTGCGCCCGACCATGATGCGATAAGTACCCGACGCACCGCCCGACAAGCCGATGATCTCGGCCGCGTAGTCGTTGGTGATATTGTTGGTGGCGAAGGTGAACACGCAATTGCCGGCGCTATTGAACATGTAGAAGTTCAAGTCCGTCGTGACCTTGCCCTGATAAAACAAATCATCCCACTGCATGATGAAAGTCGAACCGGCGCCGTTGTAGGTCACAGGCAGCGCATAGACGCCGCTGCCGAAATTGAGCCAGCCGCCCCCCACGTTGGCCTTGGTGCTGCCGGAAGATGGCGCACTGGTACAGGTGGCGGCGCTTGCCAGGTTGATGTTGCCAAGGCCGGTAGGCGTGGTGGAGAAGGTCGCGTTCGGCACATCGATCGAACCGCCGCCGCCGGCAGCGCCCTGGTTACCTGCCGAGGAGAAGTAGCTGACCTTTTTCCCTGGCAGGGTGCTGCTCGTCACCACGTCGTTGACGGCCTGGGCGACTTGGCCGTCGGAGAAGAACGGTTCGTCATAGTAGAACACGTCGTCGACGATGATGTCGGCATTGCAGGCCGGATTGGTGCGCAAGGCGCGAATGTTGGCGGCAAACGCCGACTCTCCTGCAAATGCGGTCGCAAAACATTGATCCGCCATCGGCGCGACATCCTGCACGATCTGCATCATCGCACGGCCTTCGTCGGTATTCGACGGATCGGGACCGATGTCGATCACCAGTTTCGGAGGCCGCAGGTCGCCACTCGCGATGTCGGTGGCGGCGCGGGTCATGGTAAAACTGAGAGGTGAAGCATCATACGAATCGGACAGCACGCCGACCGTGATGCCGGACCCATTGTAGCCGCTGGCGTTGGCAAGGTCCGAACGCAGCACCTTGGTGCCCTGGGAGGTTGTGACCCCCACGTTCCTGGCGGGCCGCAGCGACATCTTCATGAGTCTCAGTCCGCTGCTCGCCGCGAGTACCTCGAGCTGCTCCACGGGGACATAGGCCGATACCGCGCCATTCTGGAAGTAGGGATCGACGCCGGTGACGACGGCGCCGTTGGCCTTGAGGCGCTCGACGATCACCGCGAGCGGCTCGCTACCGTCCAGATGGATGTCGACCAGCACCCGGCCTGCGGCGTCGAGCATACCGTCGAAACGGGCAGTCGGCTGATCGGCCGATTGCGCCAGGCGCGCACCCGGCTTGGCAAGGCCGGCCGCCTTTTTCGCGGCGACCAGGTCGGCAAGGCGGCTGTCGAGCTGACCCGCCTCAGCAGCCGAAAAAACCGAAAGCAGAAGCACCATCATTGGTGCCAATGACATTTTTTTCATGATTGATCCCTTTCAGTTAAGCAGCGAGGAAGGCCTCAGGCAGAGCGGCGTGCAGCGCGGCGGCGGCTGGCGCGCAAAGCGCCCAGACCGAGTGCGGCGAGCGCCAGCGAAGCCGGTTCCGGCACATCGGCAGCTTGCGGCCCAGCGAAGGCGCCGCTGAGCAGGATTTCATAAGCGTCGCCTTCGCTCGTGATACTACTCCAGTCCGTCAGCGCGCCGCCGCCGCCGGTGCCAGTCGGGCCGACCTGGTCCTGGCCGATCAGGTCGCCGAAAATAGCGCCGGATGCACTGACCGGCGTGTAACCCGCGCCGGCAATCGCCAGGTAGTAATAGTCCGAAGTGGCCGAGGTGTAGCCGATTGTCGAGGTCGGTCCAACGTTGGGATCGTCGTCATTGGCCACCACGCCGAGGCCGGCGCTGTTGAATAGGAACAGGCTGGTATCGAAATTGTTGTATGCGAAGGACGAGAGCGTGGTCGTCGCGGAGAACACACTGCCCGCTTTCAGGTAGATGCGGAAGATATCGGCATAGTCGTCGCTGCTGGAGCTCAGCAGGGATCCGCGGATGGCGTCGATGGCGCCGCTGCCCGAACTCGTCTGCGCCGTCGACGTGAGTTTCCCGGCGTCGCCGGCTTCAGTGATTACCGATGCCTGGGCAGAATTGCTGAAGGCCAAAACCAATGCACTAGACAAGGCAAGCAAGGGAATTCGAATCTCTGCAATTTTCATGTTTTTTCCTAGTTTTGAAGGGAGGAACGACTCGCTGGAAGCCTGACCCTGTCGATGCATGACGTGCTAGTCAGGACCGCGAAGTTTCCTATGCATAAATCGTTCCAACTCTTTTCAAAGTCCAATGCAAAACAGCAAGATGCTGATTTTCAACGATATTATTTTTTCAATGAAAGCAAGCCCGTTTCAGTTGTGAAGAAAATGTAAAGTCCTTCGACATCGATCCTAGCGAATTCGGGTAAAGTCCAGCCTTTTGCAAGTCCATCCATTGCCGCAATGCCCCAGACCATCCTCGCCCCCGTCCACCACGAACTCATCATCAAGAAGAGCCGCTTCATCGCCTGCGTGCAGCCGATGCCGGACCGCGCCGGCGCGCAGCAGGTGGTGGCGCGGCTGCGTGGCGAGCATCCCGGCGCCGCCCACGTGTGCTGGGCCCTGCTGGCGGGCGGGCAGTCGGCCGCGGTCGACGATGGCGAGCCGAGCGGCACCGCCGGACGGCCGATGCTGGACGTGCTGCGCCACCAGGACCTCGAAGGCGTGCTGGCCACCGTGGTGCGCTATTTCGGCGGCGTCAAGCTGGGCGCCGGCGGGCTGGTGCGCGCTTATACCGACAGCGTGGCCCAGGCCCTGTTGAAAGCCGAAAAAATCGCCATCATCCGGCAGCGTACCCTGCGCTGTGCGGCGCCCTACCCGCTCGAGGGCCTGCTGCGGCGCGAGCTGGAACTGGCCGGCGCCACGCTGGAACAGGTGGAACACGGACAGGACGTGCGCTTCACTTTCAGCCTGCCGGACGACAGGGCCGATGCCCTGGTGGTGCGGCTGAGCGACGCCGGCAGCGGGCGCGTCGTCTGGATCGATGAATAGCCACGTCGTTCCGGCGCAGACCGCCGGAATGCCGGATGAGCCAACATCAAGCTCGCTAATACCGGTCATCACCACTCGAAAGCGGACTCCCCAGCCGTGCAGGGCTATAGTGACCGCCCTTCCCCGTAACAAGAAAAGATTTCAGTGATCAAGAAAAGCCTGGCCCCACTGGCCCTCGGCGGGTTCGGCATTGGCATGACGGAATTCGTCATGATGGGCATCCTCCCCGACATCGCCACCGGCCTGAACATTTCCATCCCCCAAGCGGGTTACCTGATTTCAGCCTACGCCGTCGGCGTGGTGGTCGGCGCCCCGACCCTGGTCAGCATGCTCGGCCACCGTCCGCCGCGCGGCGTGCTGGTCTGGTTCATGCTGATGTTTGCCGCCTTTAATGCGCTGTCGGCCTTTGCGCCCAACTTCCATACCATGATGCTGTTCCGCTTCCTGGCGGGCCTGCCGCACGGCGCCTTCTTCGGGGTCGGCGCGGTAGTCGCCACCCGCCTCGCGGACAAGGGCAAGGAAGCGGCGGCGCTGGCCAGCATGTTCTCCGGCCTCACCATCGCCAACGTGGTCGGCGTGCCGGCCGGCACCTGGCTGGGCCACCACATGAGCTGGCGCCTGGTGTTCCTGATCGTCGCCGCGATCGGCCTGGCGGCCGCACTGATGACGCAAAAGGTCATTCCCTATTTCGAGGGCAAGCCGCGCGCCGGCCTGGCCCAGGACCTGCGCATCTTCCGCAACCCCAAGCTGTGGCTGGCGCTGGGCATCACCTCGATCGGCACCGGCGGCCTGTTTGCCTGGCTCAGCTACATCGCGCCGCTGCTGACCGAGGTCACGCACTTCCACGCCGACATGATCCCGCTGATCATGACCGTGGTCGGGGTCGGCATGACGGCCGGCGTGCAGTTCGGCGGCAAGCTGGCCGACCGCGTGCATCCGCTGCGCGCGATCCAGATCCTGCTGGCTTCGATGATCGTGCTGCTGCTGCTGAACGCGGTGCTGGCGTCCTCGCAAGCCGCGATGGTGATGCTGGCGTTCGGGGTCGGCGCCAACGCGCTGGCGCTGGGGCCGTCGATCCAGATGCTGCTGATCGAACACTCGCGCGAAGCCGAGATGCTGGGCTCCTCGCTGGGCCAGTCCGGCTTCAATATCGGCAATGCGTTGGGCGCCTTCCTCGGCGGCATTCCGCTGATCCTGGGCTTTTCCTACGCTTCGCCGCAGTGGGTCGCCGCCGGCCTGGCCGGCGCCGGCCTGGTGCTGGCGCTGGCGATGCAGGCCCACGCGCGCCGCAGCGTGCGCGCGCTGGCCTAGGCCTCAGGCGCGCGCGGAGGACGCCGCGCGCTTGCGGCTGCGGTGCAAGGCAGCCGCGGCCACCGCGCCGGCCAGCAGCAGCGCCAAGCTGCCCGGTTCCGGCACGTCGCCGGTCTGGACATTGCCAGGGGCTTCGACCGGGAGATTGCCCCCGCCGGTCGAGGGAGGCGTGGGCAGGTCGATGACCGGCTTGCTGCCATCGTTGAATCCCTTTACGTCGACCGCCGTGAAGTAATGGTTCGCGTTGACCTGGACCGTCGACGCCCAGGTATCGACGATCACGTTACCGTTGATCACACCCCAGTTCTCGCTCACCGTCGCATACGGCGCCAGCACGCTGCCGATCACGCCTTTCACATTCAGGCTGGTGGCTTCGTAGAAGTTGAACAGCACGTTGTAGCCATCGAGCGGGCCAAAGCCGATGCCGCCATTGTTGAAGGTGCCCGACTTGCCGCTGATGTTGAAGATCAGGGTCTCGCCCGGCGTCAGCTTGTCCAGGGTCCAACTGCTCGAGGTGGCGAACATGTCGGCCGACACGTTGAACACGTCCACACCGCCATTGCCGCTGCCCGTGATCTTGACGCCGCTCCACAAGGGTGCAACCGTGCCGGTCGGATCGAGTTCCGTCAGATTCTTGGCGAGGGTCTTGTAATAACTTTCCAGGACCTTGAAGTCGACCGGGCTGCTTGCGGCCGAACTCACGGCCGGCGCCGACGAGATGGAAGTCGTGCCGCCGGCATAGACAAGGCCGTTGTTGATCGAGCCATTACTCAGCTTTACATTGCCACCCGCGGCCACGGCAATATCCTTGGCGCCAAAGGCATCCTTGTTTTTCGCATTGACCGCGTAATTCGACAGGGTCACGTTGCCACCTGCGACGATCGCGCCTTCCACGTCGCTCGAGTAGGACGTGAAATCATGAATCACATAGATGTTCGCGCCGCCGATCGGCGTCGTCAAATTGACGATGCCCGCATGGGCGCTGCCTGCGCAGAGAACGGCACACAGAAGGGCAAGGCGGCGTTTGATTGGCATGAAATTTCCAGTTAGAAATTAATGATTCTTAAGAGTATCATCAATTTCATCAACTTGCCTGGAAGATTAGCTCTAGACCAGTACGACCTGTTCCATCGAAGCGCCGAGCTCGGCAGCTTCCAGGATGATCTCCTGCAGGGTCGCCGCGTCGACCACGCCTTCGTCCGGCACCGGCGCGACGGCGCCCAGCGGTGAAGGCATCCTGGCATACAGATTCGCCAGCAGCAGCGTATCGAGCAGCGACACCGGCGGCGTATGCAAGGCGGCGCCGCGCAGTTCGAACACGGCATGGGCCACCGGTTCCGGCAGGAACAGGCGGCGCCCGACTTCGCGCGTGACCACGTCCTCGCACAGCTCGCCCCAGCGCTCCTCGTCGTCGTCGAGCAGGCCCGGGAATTCGCCGGCGCGCAATAAAAGGGTGAAGGCGCCGATCTCGTGGACGATGCCGGCGAACATCGCGGTGTCCGGATTGACGAAGGTGAGCCGGCGCGCGAATACGTGGGCCAGGGAAGCCACCTGCACGGTGTGCTCCCATAGCTGCTCGGCCTTGGCGCGCAGGACCGGATCCTGGATGCAATTGCCGAACTGTCGCACCAGCAGGCTGGCGACCAGCATCTGCAGGTTGCGGTAGCCGACCCGGGTGACGGCCGCGCGCACATTGGTGATCGGCTGGTTGCCGGCATTGAAGGCGGACGAATTGGCCAGCGCCACCGTGCGCGCCGCCAGCTGCGGTTCGCCCAGCACCAGCCGGATCGCCTCCTCGAGATGGCAATCGGGATCGTTCAGCGCCTGCTGCAGGCGCAGCACGGCGTTGACGCTGGTGGGAAAGGATATGTCGCCGCGCGCTGCCTGGGCCGCGATGATTCCGAAGGCTTCTAGTCTGTTCACCTGAACGATTATATCCTGCAAAAAAGACGGCCGACTGTGGAAAGCCGGCCGAAAAATGGCAGAAATCGGATGCGCCCGGGTGGACGCTTGTTCAGTGCTTACTTGACCTTGATCGCGCTCTTCACGCTGCTCACGCCGTCGACACCCTTGGCGACCTTGACCGCCTTGGCAGCCTCGGCCTTCGAATTCACGAAGCCGCTCAGCATCACCACGCCCTTCTCGGTCTCGACGTGGATGCCCAGCGATTCCAGGTTCGGCTCCTTGACCAGGCCGGCCTTCACCTTGGTGGTGATGACGGTGTCGGAAGCGGCCAGTTTGGTCTTGCCTGCGGCGTCACGGGTCTTGTCGCCGGCATTGTCCGCCGCGTTATCGGTTTTTTGCGCGCTGACCTCCGCGGTATCGCGGGTCTTGTCGCCGGCGCGGTCCATCGCGTTTTCGGTCTTCTGGGCGACCGCTGCGCCGACTTCCCTGGTTTTTTCGACGGCGGCTTTCGCGACTTCCTTCGTCTTCTCGACAGCGGTGGCGGCCACGGCCCTGGTCTTGTCGGCAGCGGTCGAGGTGGCGGCCGCAGCCTTGTCGCCGGCGCGGTCGGCGGCGTTCTCGGTGCGGTTGGCGATGTCGCCCGCGTTGTCCTTCACGGTGGACGGCTTGGTCTGCACCAGGCAGCCGGTCCTGTTGTCGCCCTGGGCGCACTTGTCGGCCGCGGTCGACTTGTCGGTGCTGCCGACCAGGCCATTGCCGGAGCCGGAGCCGGTGGCGCCGGCGGCGCTGGCGCCGGTCGCGGTGGCGCCGGACTTGGCATCGGCCAGGGCGGCGGTGTGCACCGACTTGGCGTTGTTCATGCAGTCGTCCTTGTCGGCGCCGCTCTTGCCGCCGCACTTGGCCTTGGCCAGGTCGTACTCGGCGTCGGCCATGTTGCTGCGCGCCTTGGCGCGGCTGGTGGCGGTGTTGTTGTACTGGGCCAGGGCGTCGGCTTCGGTACGGGTGCGGGACAGCCTGGCCTCGGCCATGCACACATCCTTGTCGTTGCCGTTCATGCTGCCGCACTTCGCGGTCGCCGCCTTGTAGTCGGCGGCGGCCTTCTGGGTGACGGCGCGGTAGCTGGCCGGATCGTGGTTGAGTGCGAAGGTGGGAGCGGCGAAAGCGGCGCCGGCGGCCGTCGCGAGCAAAGTCGCAATCAGCGTTTTCATATCGGTAGCCCTTGTAATCGGTTGTTTTAATACAGACGATTAGACGCCTGCCTGAACCGGCTATCTGTGCGACACCGTACAATTGCCGAAAAAACCATAAATGCCGGGCAGAGCGGCATCAGTCGTCGTTGACCAGGCCATCCTTCCACAGCTTGGCCGCATCCGCGAAAGGATGGCCGGCGGCGCCGAAACGGCCGCCGTCCGCCGCCAGCTTGACCCACACCCGCGTATCGTGGCCGCTGCGCGCCACCGGCTGCACCGCACGCAGCTTGTCCAGCCAGGCGTGTACGCGCGCGTAATCGCCGGGATGGCTGTGGCGGGTCCAGGCCAGCGCCACCAGGTCGGCATAGCCTTCCTCGCGGCGCATCTCGCGCATCTCTTTCGATGCCGCCAGCAGCGACGGATCGGCCGAGCTTTCCTCGCCCGCCTCGACGAAGCCGGCCGGCAGCGCATGCCAGGCGCCCTGGGCGTAGCGCCAGCAATGCGCGATCTCATGCGCCGCCATCGCCTCGATCAGCTCGCCCTGCTCTGCCGGGGCCACGCCGGCCAGCTGCTTCTCCGCATCCGGATTGCCGCGCAGCGAGATCACCAGCTTGCAGCGGCCATCGGCAAAGCCCATCGCCAGCGGCACGTCAGCCGGGCCGGCTTGCGGCTGGACCACGATGTCGATCGGCAACTGCTGGCGGTTGGCGTAGTCGAGTACGGGAAGGGCGGCGCCGAGCCAGCGCTTTTCGAGCGAAGTGAGTTCGGCGGCGCCGGCGGCCTGGGAGGCCGCGCAGAAAGCGGCCAGGGCAAGGAAGAGCTTGGACATATGGGTTTCCCAAGAAAAATAGAATTCCTATTGGAAATTCTATCTCTGTGGAAACCCACTGCAGAACTATTTTTTACTGGATGTTTAGAAAAGCAAACTTACCAATAGTACAAATCAAGCGCGTTCCAGGGATGGCGTCGCGCCGGCCAGGCGGCGTACCGGCGCACTGTCCAGCTTGAAGATGCTAACCAGCCGCGCCAGGTTTTCCGCTTCTTCCTGCAAGGCCGAGGCGGCCGCGCCGGCCTGTTCGACCAGGGTGGCGTTCTGCTGGGTGGTCTCGTCCATCTGGCCGATGGCCTGGTTGACCTGCTCGATGCCGGCGCTCTGCTCCTGGCTGGCCAGGCTGATGTCGGCCATGATATCGGTGACACGCTTGACCGAGTTCACGATCTCTTCCATCGTGCTGCCGGCCTGGTCCACCAGCTTGGCGCCATCCTCGACTTTGGCCACCGAGTCGCCGATCAAGCCCTTGATCTCCTTGGCCGCGGCGGCCGAGCGCTGGGCCAGGTTGCGCACTTCGCTGGCGACGACGGCAAAGCCCCTGCCCTGTTCACCGGCGCGGGCCGCTTCGACGGCCGCGTTCAGCGCCAAAATATTGGTCTGGAAAGCAATGCCATCGATCACGCCGATGATCTCGGCGATTTGCTTGGAGGAAGCGTTGATCGAAGCCATGGTCTGCACCACCTGGGCAACCACGGCGCCGCCGCGCAGGGCCACGCTCGATGCCGACTCCGCCAGGGCATTGGCCTGGCGGGCATTGTCCGCATTCTGGCGCACGGTGCCGGTCAGCTCTTCCATCGACGAAGCGGTTTCTTCCAGTGTGCCGGCCTGCCGTTCGCTCCGGTCGGACAGGTTGTGATTGCCGGCTGTGATCTCGGTCGAGGCGCTGGCGATCGTCAGCGTGCCGGCGCGCACCTGGCTGACGATGGTCACCAGGCTGTCGCGCATGCCCTTCATCGCGAACAGCAGGCTGGATCGGTCGCCGGCCCGGGTATCGATCGGCACCGACAAGTCACCGGCCGCAATCGCACCGGCAATCGCCACCGCGTAGTCGGGCTGGCCGCCCAGCTGGCGCAGCAGGCCGCGGGCGATATACCAGGCGGCGAGCGCACCGGCGCCGGCGGCGGCGGCCAGCAGCACCAGCATCCAGGCGAAGAAGCTGCCGGACAGGCCGCGCGCGTCCCTGGTCGCTTCCTTGTTCAGCTTCTCTTCAAGGTCGATGAGCGCGTTGACACTGGCCAGCCAGTCGACGAAGGCCGGGGCCGCCTGCTTGTCCAGCAGCGCAGCGGCATCCGCCAACTGGTCCGCCTGGCGCAGCGCGATCACTTTCGCGATCAGCGGCTGGGTACGGCGCTCGACCTCCTTGATGGTGGCGAGCGCCTGCTTTTCCTCCGGCAGATTGTCCTGGCCCGGGGCGAACAGGGCGTCCAGCGGCCCTGCGGACGCCTGGTATCTGGCGTCCAGTTTGCCGATCAGGTCGGCATGCACCTTGGTGGCTTCCGGACTGCTGGCGAGCACCACGTCACGCAGGGCGATGGCGCGGTCATGCACGCTGCCCCGGAAATTGATCGCATAACGCTGCTTGACGCTGTTGACGTCGTTGATACGGGTAAGGATGGTATCGATCTGGCCCACGCGCTGGATCGCCAGTCCGGCCAACACGGCCATGAGCACGAGAACGCCGCCAAACCCGATGGTCAGGCGCTTGCCGATGGTAAAACCTGAGTGAGTCATGAAATCACGCTGTAGAAAAGCCGGAAGAGCGCTCCGGACGCTGCAGACATTAGTTGCCCTGCGGAAAGCTGGCGACTATAGCATGCTTCTCTTGCTGCTTCTCAGACGACTCACTCAGATTTCTTATATTTCCCGCGATTTTTGCGCGGGCCGTGTCATTTCAACCGCAATCCGCGCCAAAGGATCGATTATTTCGTCAATTTCGCCGCCGTCACGAAAGACGGCCGGATGTCGTTCGGCACCGCCTTCATCTTGTCCAGCGCCTTCTGCACGTCCGGGCGGATCACCACGTACTGCTTCATCAGCGCCTGGGCCCTGGCGTAATCGCCGGTCGCCTCGATGGTCAGGAATTCGCGGTCGAGGTCGGCCACGGCGCCCTTGATCTTGTTGAAGTCCACCGAGAAGGTGCCGTCGCCGTGCGAGACGAAACCGCCCTTGTCGAGCAGGTAGTTGACCTGGATCGCCATGCCGCGCGCATGCGAGTCGGTCAGGCCGAAGTGCAGGGTGCGGAAGGCGGAAGCGAGGAAGGTGTTGTACAGCTTGCGCTCGGCGGCAGCGCCCTGCCCCAGCGAGGATTTCAGCTGGCCCTTGTCCATCATGTAGCTGAGCGCCCACAGGCCGGTGACGTCGGCCTTGGCTTCCTCGATGGTCGAATAGGCGTCCTTCAGGTCCTGGCGCGGCGTCGACGGCTTGCCGTCCCGGGTGGTCGCGTGCGGGCCCAGGCCGTGCATGATTTCGTGCGCCAGGATGTGGGTGAAGAAGGAATCGAAGTCGAGGTCCTTCTGGTCGGCCGGGCGCAGCACCAGCTTCGTGATCGGCTTGAGCGTCGACTCGAACTTCGCTTCCTGCACGTTCTTCAGCATCACGCGCTTGGAGCCGCGCTTGCTGATGATGCGCTCGTCGTTCGGCAGGTTGTAGGCGGCGGTCTGCACGCCCATGTTGCCGTCGCCGGCGCCATACACCTGGTTGACCACCACCATCGGCGCGAGCGCCCCGACCTTCGGGTTGCGATACCTGGCGTCCAGCGGCAGGTTGTTCTCCAGTTCCTGCATGTGCTTGCCGAAGAAGTTCAGCTTCTCCGTCTCTTTCGCATCGCGCACGTTCACATAGGCCTCGAACGCGGCCTTGTAGCCGAACAGCTCGTCGTTATAGGTCTCGTAGGGGCCGATGGTGACGTCGACCGGCGAGTCGAGGTCCATCCAGGCGAAGTCCGAGGCCAGGTAGTCGTTCGACAGGAAGGCGTCGGCGCGCAGCTTGAGGAATTTCTTCAGCGAGGCGTTGTCGGTGGCATTGGCCGCTTCCTTCAGCAGCTTGGCCAGCTGCTGCAGCTCGGTCGCGTATTCGTCGGAATAATTCACGCTGGTGAATTGCTGCTTGCCCTTGCCGTCCTTGGTGCGCTTGATGACGGTGAAGAACCACTGCGCCTGCTCCTTGTCCTTGGCGGACAGGCTGTTCATCCAGGTCTCGAGCTCCTGCTTGCTCGCCCCTTCCGGATAGAAGTTGGCGCCCAGCGGTTTCTCGGCCGGGATCTTGATGCCGCCGAACTCGGCCGGCATGAAGGCATGGTTGCCGTCGATGATGGACCACGGACCCTTGTTCAGCCAGAAGTAGTCGCGGCGCGCTTTACCCAGCGGCGTCGTGTCTTTCTGCAGCGCGGCCCACAGCGCCTCGTTGCCGGACCAGCGCTGGCGCAGCTGCAGGGTGTCGACGATCTTCGCGGCCTCGATCAGCTTTTCGATGGCGACGCGGTCGCCTTGCGAGAGCTTGCCGGTGTCGGCGGTCAGGTCGACCGGGGCGAAGCGCTTGGCCATGGTGGTCAGTTCGGTGACCGTGGCGGGGGCCGGGGCGGCGGCGTGGGCGATAGTCATGGCGCCGGCGGCCAGCAGGGCGGCGGCCAGCGGGGTGAGCAGGTTTTTCATGGTGGGTCTTGGTCTCCAGGAATTGTTATAGGGGCCGATTGTAGCGAAAAACACCGCCGCTTCCTTGCCTATCGGTTCGCGGCCGCTCTGGAATATTTGGCGATATAGCGTTGCGCCAGCTTTTCAGCAGCGTCGAAGTCGCGCGGCGAGAGCCTGGGCAACAGCCTCGCGAGCGACTGGCTCGCGTCACGCGCTATCTCGGTGTCGAGTTCATCGGCAGCCGGCGCTGCCTGAAAGCCCGTGCTTGCACATCGATACCAGGCATACGCCCTGGTGAAGCTTTGTTCCACGCCCTTGCCATCTTCGAATGCCTGGCCGAGATGCCACTGGGATTCCCGTTCACCGCTTTCCGCCGCCTGCGTCCAGAGCGAAATGGCCTGCGTGATATCAGTCTCTCCACCCAGGCCGTGGTAAAGCAGATAGCCGAGATTGTTCCTGGCGAAGGGCTCGTGCTCTTCCACCAGCGCTTTTGTCCAGTGCTGGCGCGCGGATGCATAATCCTTCTGCCTGAAAGCCTGGACGCCAAGATTGTATTCAGAATCCTTCGGCTTCAGATCCGAGCATCCGCAGAGCACTGAAAAACAGAGCAACACAACAGGCTTTTTAAGCGCGAATGCGATCATCCTGGCGTCATGAATAATGCCACTGGCAGGAACCGCGGATGTCACTTCAGCGGCGTTCCGATGTACTTCATCAGCAAGCCCTTCGGCCCCACCGCCCAGCCCCTCGACGGCGAAGCAAAACCGACCGTGTTCATCGGCGTTCTGTCGAGCTCGATCCAGCTCTTGCCGGCATCGAGCGAGTAGCCCGAGCCCGCCAGGCCCGCAGCGACCAGCGCACGCGGCGCACCGGGCACCGGCGCCACCACCGACATGTAACCCGCAGGCTGAATCGAAACGGGCGTCCAGGTGGCGCCGCCGTCGGAAGTCGCCGCGCCGTTGACGCCGGCCATCCGCGTCTCCTTGTAATCGCCGCCCGCCGCGAAGCCCTCTTTCGCGTTCAGGAAAGCCACCGAGAACACGCCGCGCGCCGCCGCGCCGGCCGGGATCGGGGTCGAGGCCGCGCGCCAGGTCTTGCCGCGGTCGGCGGAGTGGAACACGCGCGATGTCGCGCTGCCGCCGGTGGCGATCCAGGCGTCGCTGGCGCCGGCCACGCTCAGGCAGGTGCCGCTGGCCGCGAAGGCGCCTTCGTTCGGCATCGCTTCCAGCCCCTTGGCCGCGACCTCGCGCCAGCTGGCGCCGCCGTCGCCGGTGGTGTAGACCTGGAAGCTGCCCTTGACCGGGTCGCCGAACAGGATGCCGTTGTCCTTGTCCCAGAACGCCATCGCGTCCCAGAAGCCCTCGGCTACCTGGTTGGTCGTCATCAGCTTCCATGATGCGCCGCCGTCTTCCGTGCGATAGATGCGCGAGGCTGCGCCCGGGCCTGCACCCATCACGATGGCGGTCTTCGCGTCGATCGCGTGGATGTCGCGGAAGTCGATCTTGTCGGCGCCGGGCACCTGCATCGCCTGCCAGTGCGCGCCGTCGACGGTGCGCAGGACCGTGCCCTTGGCGCCACTGGCCCAGGCGACCGTGCTGCTGACGACGGACAGGCCGCGCAGTTCTGCCGTGGTGCCGCTGGGGGTGGGTTGCCAGACCTGGAGCATGGTGGTGGCGGACACGGAAGCAGCGGTGGCGGACAGCAGTGCGGCGACCAGGAGGGAGCGTGCGAACATGGGTATCGGCCTTCAGAGTATAGGTACGGACATTATAATGGTGACCTTATCCCGCATTTAGAAACGAATACCATGGCCACCACCCTGACCTACGAAGCCTTCCTCGACGAAGTGACCACCCTGCTCACCGAGATGTACGACATGGAGGATGACGCCGCCATCAAGCTGGTGATGCAGGCGCAGGACGCCGAGTACTTCGTCATCCACGACGACCAGCCGGAACTGCGCACGCTGGAACAGGCGAAGAAGGACGCGGTGGCCTTGCACACCGCAAAGCAGAACCGCGTGCAGACGCAGCAGAAGCAGCAGAAACGCGTGGCGGTGAAGAAGCGGCCGTAAGCAGCCGGCGGATCAGGTCCAGAGATTGATCAGGTTGCCGTCGCTGTCGCGGAAAGACCCGATGACGATCATGATGAAATCGATAAAGGCCCAGATACCAAGGCCGCCGAAGGTCAGGATCTGCAGGATGCCGGTGCCGATCTTGCCGACGTAGAAGCGGTGCACGCCGAGGAAGCCGAAGAAGAAGCACAGGATCGCCGCCGGCAGGATGCGCTTGTGCGATGCGCTGAAGCCCTGGCCCTGCTGGGGCGCGCCGCAGCCCGGACAGGCCTGCGCGCTGAAGTGCATTTGCGAGCCGCAGGCGCGGCAATAAATCATCTGCGAATGGACGGCGGTGTTCATCGATCGGGTTCCCTGTTTGAACTTGTTATCGATCCAGCATAACACGCAGGGAACACCGGGAAGTTCACCAAATATCACGGGGCGGCCGCCCGCTTCGGCCGGTGCAAAGGCCGGCCAAGCAGGTTTTAATTGCCGGCCTTGGCGATGGTCGCCTCGGCCGCACCCTGCGTCCATCCCCCACCCAGCGCACGCGCCACCGACACCGCCGCCAGCAGGCGCTGGGTACGGATCTGCGCCGCGGCGCGGTCCGCCGCCAGCGTGCTGCGCTGGGCGTCGGTCACGTCGAGGTAGGTCGAGACGCCGCGGTCGTAGCGCGCCTGCGCCACCAGCAGCGCGCGGGCTGCGGCCTGCTGGGCCTGGGACTGCACCTCGCCCTGCTGCTGGCGCTGCTGCACGTCCGACAGCGCATCTTCCACTTCGCGCAGCGCCGTCAGCAGGCGGGCTTCGTGGTTGGCGACGGCTTCGTCGTACCTGGCCTGGGCCAGCTTCAGGTTGGCGCGGTTGCGGCCGGCGTCGAAGATCGGCAGCGACAGGGCCAGCGGACCGAAGGAAAACTGGCGCGCGCTGCCCTGGGCCAGGTTGCGCAGGTTTTCCGAGGCATAGCCGTAGTTGCCGGTCAGGGACAGCGCCGGGTAGAAGGCGCCCCGGGCCACGCCGACCTGGGCGTTGAAGGCCTGCAGGTTGGCCACGCTGCCAGCCAGGTCCGGGCGCTGGCCCAGCAGGCTGGCCGGCAGGCCGACCGGGATAGCGGGCGGCTGCGGCAGTGCCGCGTCCTGCGAAGCGGCGACCACCGGCGCGCTCGGCGAGGCGCCCACCAGCACCGCCAGCGCGTGTTCCAGCGTGTTGCGCTGGCGCTGGGCTTCGTGCAGGTCGGCCTCGGCGTTGGCGCGCTCGATGCGGGTGCGCGAGACGTCCAGTTCGTTCGACAGGCCGGCGTTGAAGCGCGCCTCGATCAGTTCCTGGGATTCGCGGCGGGTCGCCAGCGCGTTGCGCAGGATCGCCAGCTCGGCGTCCAGGCCGCGCAGCTGCCAGTAAGTCGTTGCGACCTGGCTCGACAACATCAGCAGCACGCCGTCGCGGTCGTCCTGGGCCGCCAGGGCCTGGGCGTCGGCCGCTTCGACGATGCGGCGCACGCGGCCCCACAGGTCCAGCTCCCACGAGAAGCCGACGCCGGCCGAGTAGTTGTTACCTTCGATCGAACGGTGGCCCAGCGCCAGGCCCTGCGAGGTCTCGGCCGAGGTGCGCGAGTTCGACACGCCGGCCTGCACGTTCACGCTCGGCAGCTGGCCGGCGCGCACCACGCCCAGCTGGGCCTGTGCCTGCACCAGGCGCTGCGCGGCGGCGCGCACGTTCGGGTTGTCGTGCAGCGCGCGCTGCTCGAGGGTGTTCAGGGCCTGGTCGCCGAACACGGTCCACCAGTCGGCCGGCAGGCGCGCAGTGTCGTTTGCCTGCGTGGCCGGCGCGTGGCGCCAAGCTGCCGTTTCGACGGCTTGCGGGGCCTTGAAGTCGGGGCCGATGGTGCCGCAGGCGGACAGCAGCGCGGCGACGGCCGCGGCGATGGCGGTGTGGATGACGGGTTTGAACATAATAGTTTTCATTGATTTTATCCTCAACCATCGTCGTTCCCGCGGAGGCGGGAACCCAAGTTTCCGTGGTTCGCCACGAACCTGGATCCCCGCCTGCGCGGGGACGACGTTCATAATTTAGTGTCCACCACCACCACCCCCGCCAGGGGACTTGACCTTGTCCGCGAACCACAGCGGAATGATCGCTCCCAGCAGGATCGCGGCGACGATGAAGAAGCCGTCGTTGTAGGCCATCACGAAGGATTCGCGCCGCACGATGCGGTCGATCGCCGCGATGGCCTGGTTGGCCGCGGTGGCGGCATCCATGCCGCGCGAGATGAAGGCCTGGGTCAGCGTGTCCAGGCGGGCCTGGGTGGCGGCCGCGAACAGCGACACCGATTCGCCCAGGCGCGCCGAGTGGAAGTGCTCGCGGTTGGTCAGGGACGTCGCCAGCATCGCGATGCCGACCGAGCCGCCCAGGTTGCGGGTCATGTTGAACAGGCTCGAGGCCGAAGGCATGTCCTTCGGCGAGACGCCGTTCATCGCGAAGTTCGACAGCGTCAGCATCACGAAGGGCTGGCCGAGCGCGCGGATGACCTGGGTGACCATCAGCTGGTCGTAGCCGGTGCTGGCGTCCATGTAGGCGTTCATCAGGCAGGACACGCCGAACAGCATCAGGCCGAACATGCACAGGATGCGGTTGTCGATCTTCTGCGACAGGCGCGCCACGAAAGGCATCACGAACAGCTGCGGCAGGCCGACCCAGGCGATGACTTCACCGATCTGCATCGGCGAGTAGCCGGCGATCTGCCCCAGGAACAGCGGCAGCAGGTAGGAGGTGCCGTAAAGGCCCATGCCGATCACCGCCGACAGCATGGTCGCGACCAGGAAGTTGCGCTGGCCATACAGGCGCAGGTTCACGAACGGCTCGGCGCGCGACAGGCTCGTCACCACCCAGCCGAGGATGCCGACCAGCGCCAGCGCGGCGAAGGTGATGATGAAGCTCGACTCGAACCAGTCCTTCGAATTGCCCTCTTCCAGGAAGATGGTCAGGCTCGCCAGGCCCAGCGCCATGAAGGCGATGCCCAGCCAGTCGGCCTTGATCAGGGTCTGCAGGTTGGACTTTTCCTTGTCGAGGCCCCAGTACATGCCGGCGATGAGCAGCACGCCCGGCACCCAGTTGATGTAGAAGATCGAGGGCCAGCCGTACAACTCCGTCAGGTAGCCGCCCAGGGTCGGGCCCATGGCCGGGGCCAGGGTCGCGGTCAGGCCGAACATCGCCATGCCGACCGCGCGCTTGGAGGCGGGCAGGCGGGTCATCACCAGGGTCATCGCCATCGGAATCAGCGCGCCGCCGGTGAAGCCTTGCAGCATGCGGAACACGATCATGCTCTGCAGGTTCCAGGCCGTGCCGCACAGGGTCGAGAAGGCCAGGAACAGCGCGGTGGTGATCATCAGGTAGCGGCGCTGGCCGAGGGCGCGCACGAACAGCGCGGTCATCGGGATCACCACGATCTCGGCGCACAGGTAGGCGGTCGAGATCCACGAGCCCTCTTCCTGGGTCGCCGACAGCGTACCGAGGATGTCGCGCAGCGATGAGTTGGTGATCTGGATGTCCAGCACCGCCATGAAGGCGCCGAGCAGGCCGGCGGCCACCGCGATCCAGGTGCGCGCATCGACCCGCACATTGTTGGCGGGCGGCGCCATCGTGTGGGTGGAACTGGTCATGACGATCCTTTATTGCGCCGAGGCGGTGCGCTGCGGCTGTTGCTGGGGCTTCTTGCGCAGGTCGATCTCGACCACCGTCGACATGCCCGGCACCAGGCGGCCCGCGTACTTCTTGAGATCTTCGGGCTTGAAGGTGATCTTGACCGGCACGCGCTGGACGATCTTGGTGAAGTTACCGGTCGCGTTATCGGCCGGCAGCAGCGCGAACTGGTTGCCCGAGGCCGGCGAGAAGCTGTCGACGCGGCCAATGAGCTCTTTGTCCTTCAGGGCGTCGACTTCGATCTTGACTTCCTGGCCCGGCGCCAGGCCTGGCAGCTGGGTTTCCTTGAAGTTGGCGGTCACCCAGACATCGTCCTGGACGATGGCGGCCAGCTGCTGGCCCGGCTGGACGCGGGCGCCGACTTCGACGCTGCGCTTGCCGATGCGGCCCGACACCGGCGCCACGATCTGGTTGTAGCCGAGCTGCTGCTGGGCGTCCTTGAGCTGGGCCTGCAGCACCTTGACCTGGGACTTCAGCACCTCGCGCGCCGAGGCGGCGGCGGTGATCTGGGCCTTGGCGGCATTCGCGTTGTCGCGGCGCGCGGTGACGTCGGCGGTGGCGCCGGCGCGGGCCGCGGTGGCGGCGTCGACCTCGGCCTTCGAGACGGCCTTCATGTTGGTGTTGTACAGTTGGCCGTAGCGCTCGGCGTCCTGCTTCGCGCGCACCAGGTTGGCCTGGGCCTGCGCGACCTGGGCGCCGGCGGCCGAAGCCTGGGCCTTGGCCTGCTCGACCGAAGCGTCGGCCTGCAGGATCTGCTGCTGCACGCTGGCGATCTGGGCCTGGATCTGCTCGATCTTCACGCCCTGGTCGGCCGGATCCAGCTCGGCCAGCACGTCGCCGGCCTTGACGATCTGGTTGTCGTCGAACAGGACCTTGGTCACGACGCCGGGGATGCGGCCCGAGACCGGGTGCACGTGGCCGGTGATGTAGGCGTTTTCGGTTTCGACGAAGTTGCTGCTGCGGTACCACATGCGGCCGCCGGCGCCGATGGCGGCCAGCGCGATCAGGCCGACCACGATCAGCACGCGCTTCGGCGGTCCCTTGCTGGCGTTGACCGGTGCAGTAGCTGCGCCTGCCGGCGGAACGGCGGCGGACGGTTTCTGCTCGACCGTGGTTTGCGAATCTGCCATGAATACGACTCCGAAGAAGAAATGAAATGGGTTCATCGCATTATTCGACAAAGATCCAGCTAAGTCAAGAAATGAAACGGTTGCATTTCATTTTTTTCTGGGCTACAGTGACGGCATGGACAAATCACTGCAAGACCCTGTCGACGCTTCCTGCAAGGCGGCCGGTCGCCCCAAGGCGGCCGACGTCGAAGCACGCATGCAGGAGCTGCTGCAGACTGCCGGCGCCCTCTTCCTCAAGAACGGCTACACCAAGACCAGCCTCGAATCGATCGCCCGCGCCGCCCACGTGGCGGTGCGCACCATCTACGTCAAGTTCGGCGGCAAGACCGGCCTGCTGCACGCGGTGCTGGCGGCCAAGCGCGACCGCTTCTTCCGCAGCCAGCCGATGCAGACCGATCCGCGCCCGCTGAAGGCGATCGTGGACGAGTTCTCGCGCAATATGTACGAACTGCTCACCTCCCAGGAAGCGATCGACATGCAGCGCATCGTGCTGGCCGAGACCCCGACCAACCCGGAACTGGCGGAAGCCTTCTGGAACGGCGGCCCGCGCCAGACCCGCGAGATGCTGGCGCGTTTCTTCGCGCGCCCCGACATCCGCGCCCAGATGCGCGCCGACGTCCCGGTCGACCTGCTGCCCGGCCACCTGATGGGCTGCATCGCCGGCGACCAGCTGTGCCGCTTCGTGTTCCCGGCAGAGAAACCGACGCCCGAACAGGCGCGCCGCGAACTCGAGCGCCGGCTCGAGCTGTTCTACCTGAGCATCCTGCCGCCGCAGCGATAAGCGGCCGGGTCAATGTGCGGCATCGCACGGACCGGCGCCACCCGGTTCGGGCATCCTGAACGTCTTATGTATTTCGCCGCAAGGAGATAAAAAAAATGAGCAAGTCGTCCCGTTACGAATGGCGAGACCAGCAGGCTGCGCTGCAGGAGCGCATGAAAGGATTCCTCGCGAACCCGAACAGCGAGCAGATGGAGGCCGTGCTCGCCGAAATGCGCGCCTATGCCGACGCAGCCCAGTCGGGCCATATCGAAATTCCGCAGCGCTGGACCAGTTACAACTGATCCAGCCGCTGCCGCCGCCATGCCGTCCTTTGGGCGGCATTTTTTTTGGTTCTTCACGGATTCCCGGGAAACGCGGCTTTGATCTTGAGGAAGAAGAAGGCGCTGTCCCGGTACCCATAAGCCATCCGCTTCATGACTTTGATGCGGTTGTTGATACCTTCGAGCTGGCCGGTGTGCATCGGCCAGCGCACCCGCGCCAGGATGCCACGCCAATAGGGCGCGAGTTTGTTGGCAAAGCGGACCAGCGGTTCGACGCCGCTGTCTCGGGCCATGGCCAGCCAGTTGCGCCAGGCCGCTCGCCAAGTCCAACCGCCCTGGGTTTGCCATAGTTCCTTCAAGCTCGCTTTCATGACGTAAGCCGTCATCAGGCTGGCATTGGCGTCCAGTAGTTCGTCAAGTTTCGGCAGCTGAGCTGGCGGCACATTCTCGCGGTTACGCAGCAAGAGCCAGCGCGATCGCTTGACGACTTGGCGGAGTTT